>CALMLO010000053.1 GCA_937868095.1 uncultured Phycisphaerales bacterium
GTAGAGCGAGCGGCTGTTAACCGCTAGGTCGCAGGTTCGAGCCCTGCTCGGGGAGTTGGCGTAAGTTACGCTGAAACCAAGGTTTATGGTTACATGCCTCCGGGCATTGCGGTCGTAACTCTTTATAAAAAAGCAGTAGGACTACTCTTTTTTGGAAAGGGAAAACCGTGAATGCCAGGAAAACGACACAAATTCCAAAACTGCGTCACCACAAAGCCAGCGGCCAGGCGTATGCTGTTCTGAATGGAAGAGCCGTATACTTCGGCCCGTATGGCACACCTGAGGCCAGCCGGCAGTATCATCAGGTTATTGCTGAATGGCTGGCGGCCGGAAAGCAGGTCGACCAGTCGCCCAACGACATCACCATCAATGAAATCATCGCTCGATTCTGGAAACATGCCGAGGGCTATTACGTTCGGCCCGATGGATCGCAGACCTATGAAATCAACAACTTCCGCCAGGCCCTGCGGCCGCTGCAGTTCCTATATGGTACTACTCCAGCAGTCGAGTTCGGACCTCGCAGCCTCGTGGCTGTAAGGCATAAGATGGTGCAAGCGGGTCTATGCCGTAACAACATCAATAAGATGGTCAGCCGCATCAAACTGATGTTCCGCTGGGCTGCAGAGAAGGAATTGATTCCAGCCAGCGTTTACCATGGTCTTAAAACAGTCAAGGGGCTCCCCAAGGGCCGCTGTGAGGCTAAGGAGACTGCACCGATAGGTCCGGTGCCCCAACAGCATATTGACGCAGTCAAGCCCTATGTGCCCCGTCAGGTCTGGGCGCTGATTCAGTTGCAACTTCTGACCGGTGCCCGCAGCGGGGAACTGGTGGTTCTGCGGCCCTGTGATATTGATATGTCAGGAAAGATCTGGCTGTACCGCCCTGCCCAGCACAAAACCGCTCATCGTGGTTTTTCCAGAACCATTTACTTTGGCCCTCGTGCCCAGGCAATCCTGCAACCATTTCTATTGCGCCCGAAGGATGCCTATTGTTTCTCACCGGCAGAGGCCATGGCTGAATGGCGGCAGCAGAATTTTGCCAACCGCAAGACGCCTTTGAATCAGGGCAATACAGTGGGCACCAATGTCAAAAAGGCTCCTAAAAGACAGGCGGGCAAACACTATACAACCACAGGCTATGGCCATTCCATCGCCAAGGCCATCAAGAAGGCGTTCCGGCCGGAAGGGATGTCGGATGAGGAATTTGCCACTTGGAAGCCCGAGCAGCACTGGCACCCGCACCAATTACGCCACAACGCTGCGACTTTTCTGCGTAAGGAGTTCGGCCTGGAAACAGCCCGGATCATCCTGGGGCATCGCTCATCAGCCATTACGGAAGTCTACGCCGAGCAGGATCAACAGAAAGCCATGGAGGCAATTGTGAGGGTAGGGTAGAAATAAAGTGATTATGTCCCAGCCGTAGTTGAAGGTTGGTGCCAGCTCCATAACATTCAGTTTATCCGGCCTTGCCTTTTTGGGCAAGGGTCTGTTCAGTTTCCAGTTCATCCAGGTACGCTTTGAGCATCCAAAGCTGCTTATACCCTCCGATTTTCCTGAAGTGCTTTTCGGTCTCCAGGAAGGCCGCCATCGCCCACCGCAACACCATCTGACCGTACTTGCTCTTCCAGCGATACCACGTCTGTTCCGAGATGCCGTACTCCTTGCAGACCTGGGCTACCGTCTGGCTGGCCGCCTCCGCCGACCGAAGAATCCGGACAATCTGCTCCTCCGAAAACCGTTTCTTTTTCGTGCGATTTCTCCTGTAATTGTGGACTCATTTACAGGGAAATCCTAACCTTGTCAATGGACCGAATTTAGGGGGATAAGCCAAAGCCCTTTTTCGACAGAAATCAAGTTTTGTTTATTTAAAGTCATTGCCAATCTCACGAAATTATATTATTCCCTCTTTCTGATCAGTCAGCCGGTGGGGATCAGGTCGGCCAGGACGATATAGGATACATAAGGTCGGCCGTGGCGCAGGGTGGCCGTATATTTATAGTCCGCTACAAAGTCATCAAAAATGGGCCGCAGTTCCTCCGGCAAGGAATTACGTGCTTCGCTCTGTTTATCACTTAGTTTTTCAGCCATTTAATTAATTCTCACTATTTTCAATGATTCCGATTTCTTCGTCAGTTAGCTCGTAAAGTTTATAGACCATCTGGTCAATTTGCTTTTCCAGTTCTTTTACCTTTGCCTGCTTGGTGGGGTTATCTAGGTAATTCTCATCTTTGCTTATAGATAAAAACTTGTCTACAAGAACGACAAGTTCCTTTTGCTTTACAGTATCAACATTTTTTGCCTTCGCTGATAAAGGTAAAGCTTCTAAAAACTTGGTTCTATATCTCAAATACCCTCCACCCATATGCATTCCGGAATATAACATTTCGTATACATAAGAGAAAAGTTTTGAATTGATTAAAGCCAGTATATATTTCAAAGAAATATGGGGGTTCTTTGAAACGGCAAAATAAACCCCGCCTTGTGGTATTCTATGTTGCAAATCAATAGTTGCACTAATTGAAAGTGCATCTTCTGCTATAACTATTTTTTCCATAAATATTTTTATAGATCGTTGGGCATTATCTGAAATTACTTTTTTCAAGTTTGAAGAAGAAATGAACGTTCCGGGAGTTATCTGGCTATATCGTGAAAATTGATACTGTTTCACAATTTCGTGGTCCTGTTTTTCTTCGGATTCGTATTTACTCGGTATACGAAGGCCTTCGCTGATACTTAAAATATCCGAAAGAAGGAAGCTGTTGGAATAAAGTTTTTCTACAAAATCAAAAGATATTTGGTTTATATTAATTGGTATAATATTACTGGGGAAATTCAAAAATGATTTCGGCGAGGTTGTAAAATGCTTAGACTGTTCTTTGCGATTCAATAGTTCAAGGTCTTTGACTTGCCGTACTAAAAAACAGGGCATGGCCAAATTGTTTTTAGATAAAATCGAAATGACAGGATAATTTGCGGCAGCTTCAAAAATCTTTATCTTAGAGGTACTTATTATTTCTGCTGAATGAGTTTTTCTAAATATTAATTTTCTTAATTCTAAAGCAGAATCAGCAGCACAAAATTTATTTGGCGAGATAAATACACAACATCCCGTTTTGTTTATAAGGTTAAATGCCTTTTCAAAAAACAGATAATATAAATCGTACTTTCCTTTAGCACTGTGATATATATTCTTAAATTCTTTGCGTTGCTTTTTATCGATATCATCCACCCTTACATATGGCGGATTCGCAATTACAACATCAAATCCACCTTTGTTATGGAAAACTTCCGAAAAATAGATCTCGAAGTCGAATTGTTCATGTCCATTGGTAATATCGTGAATTAATTTATCGATTTCATTTTTATAGTTCTGTTTTTTCTTTATATTTGTTTCATTAAAGTAAAGCGATTTCAATTCTTCAAGTTTAATAAATAAGTGCTTATTCAGAAGATTCTTTTCAACACCCATCAAAGAATTTCCACAAACCACCTTATAGTCCAGATTCGGCAGCGGCTTGATATTTTTAATGTCATCTTCATCCACTACCAGAGAGAGCCAAAGCCGCAGTTTGGTGATTTCCACCGCACCGGGATCAATATCCACACCATAGAGAGAATGTTCAATGCATCGGCGTTTGAATTCATAAGCCGTTCTGCTATTGTCATTGAGAAATATCGAAAGAACATTTCGAGCCCGTTCAATCTCGCTCATCATGCCTACCGGAAAAGCACCGGAACCAACGGCAGGATCGCAGACAGTAATCTCTTCCAATTTCCGGTCAATTAAAGAAGCATTTTGGCGGATACTTTCGGGCAGTTTTAATTTGTATACAGAAGAAACCTGCTTCCCATCCTTAATACTTTTTTCTTTTATCAACGCTATTTCTTCATTTTCGCTGACATGTTCACCGACATGAATCAGGGCTTCAATATCCTCTTTGCTTATCGAAGGTGTTGATTTATGCTCAATCGTTAAATCAAGCTGTCCTTTTTCCCCCTTGTTTCCCAACATGTTGAGTTGAGGATCACCCAATTTTTCATAAGAAACCGGTCCACTGTTGAGTTCTGTATAAAGATAATTGATTAAACTCTGCTGACTCATGTAGTGGACTATAACACGCGGGGTATAATAAACACCATACTGCTTATTAAACTTGGTTTCATCTCCCTTTTTGCTGCTTTTCAGGGATTTTTTATACTCCTCAAAGTTATCAGGCCGGATGGCATTGAATTTTTCATAGGCCTTACCCAGAAGTTCCGGGTCAATGGCTACTTCCTTTTCAAGCGGCTCGTCTTCCTTGACCGTGAAATTGTAGCGGTCGAAAACATCAAGAATGCCGGTGCCGGTATCACCTTCTTTGGTTTTTTGCCCATTCGAGAACAAATCGTTCGGCAGCAAGATGTCCGTATCTATCCAGTCATAGTCATTGATAGGATCGAACAAACCACCATTAAGGAACGGGATTCGACAATCGAACCGGCTGTAATAATCATCCTGCCTTTCCAGGCGAAGGGCCTCATAAAACAAAGGTTCCAGTATCTCGTTGAAGAAGTTCTTGTAGTCGCCGTGGCGTTTGGTGAACAGTTCCCGCAAAAAGTGTTTCGACCCGCTGCCCCAGGGCTGTCCTCTTTTTACGCCGAACCAGCCCTTTTTCTGCAGGAAATAGAGAAAGACAATCTGGCCGAGCAATTTCTTGGCAAAATTGACCGTATCGACTCCCTTGGCTTCAAAATCCTCCTTGATTGTCGAATCCTTTTTTACCACCCTGTCCAGTTCTTCCTTGGTGCGAATGAAAAGGTCACGATATTTAAGAAAGAATTCTTTGGTAACGGTCTCAATATCAAAGGCATTTTCAATCTCCTCCAGAGTAGGATTCTGCTGGTCGTTTGCCAAAATACCGACCAGACGACTCTGGGCCGTATGGCTTTTTTCATTGGCGCCTACAAGAAACGACCAACGCCGGGCAGGGGTGAAATCTTCTTTCACCTTCATTTTTCCAGATTTGGTCTGCTCAAATTTATAATCCATTTTGACCAGCGAAAACCGCCAGTCCGCTTCATCGGGAGAAACAAACGCCACTAAGGCCGCGTCTTTTTCACTTGAACTTCCATATTTGCCCTGCAAGTAACCCGCAATAAAGTTCCGCTGGCTGCTGCGGGCACGGTCTATCGATGTATGTTTGCTCAGATATACAGTCAGAATATCAATTCTGTTTTCCCCATCGCTGTATTTGCCTATTCTTGTGTACTTGCTGATAAAGGGCTTATAAGAATCCGGTATAAATTTCCCATAATAGGTAAAGGAATCCTCCTGAATCTGATTTAAAAGATTTTTTATGAAGTTATAAAACCTGTCAGGGTTAAAAGGATTTTCAAATGTATTTCTGATAATCTCCTGTGCCTGCTTTTTATCCATATTTATTCACCTGCCAGATACAATGAAAGGATTACTTCACGTTTTCCGAATACAGATGGATTTTGCTCGGCATAATGACTTTCCAGCAGCCGCTGCGGGATATGAATCTGGAGTACTCCCAATACCTTAAACGGATTGGCTATTTCCTCTTTTAATGATTCAAGGGCTTTTAGTGTATTTTTCGTGGTCTGTTTGGGCAGGCCTCCTTCTTCAAGCTGAGTCACTACTTTTTTGAGGTAAAGTTCCTGTTCCTCTGTGAGCTTCTGCGTGTTGTTTATGGTTGCCTTTAGAATCCTTAAGATATCCGCGGCGCTGTCTCGTCCTTTTCTTTTTTGGGGTTCAATCATTTCTTCTGTTGTGGCTATGATGAATGCCTCCTTGTTATCATCCAAGAGGTCATACATTTCCGAGGGTAGTTTATCTCGTTTATCATCCGGCCGACTTTCAATCTGCCGTGCGGCTGATAAAAAGTCCAGTTCTTCTGATGCTTTCTTCGGCTGTGCAATAAAAAACTTTTGCAGTTTTCCACGGCGGAAATAGGTAATCAGGGAACCGGCATTCTTATCACTTTGTTTTGCAGTACGTGCTTTTTTGGGAAGGTATTTTATTGTTTCAAAAAGATCGGGTTCTTTTTCACGAATACTGCGGATTACCTGAAGATATTTCAGTTCGCTTTCCTCTGCGCCTTCCTCTCCTTCCAGCGTTTGTTTTGAAATCAACCGATTAAATAATTCATGTGAGCCGATGGGTTCGCCTTCTGTCAAAAGCTCTGCATCTCCGCCGAGCAGAGTTAAAAAAGCATTAATTTTCCCCTCAGCGGCTTCTTTCAGCTTGATTTCGTCATTGGATTGTTTGGTTGGAAAGAAATTGAAGGTATGAATCACATCAAAAGGAGTATCTACCCTGTTTATACGGCCGACTCTCTGCATCATTCGGGTTGGATTCCAGGGGATGTCATAATTGATTACCACATTGGATCGATGCAGGTTTACGCCTTCTGACAGGACCTCGGTAGAGACAAGGATTCGATAGTCATCTTTGGGGTGACGTGCTCTGGCATCAAAGTTTTCCAGGACTTTATCCCGTACAGATTCATCGGAATCTCCTGTAAACAAAAGTACTCTGCCGGGGAAGTCTTCATTTATATTTTTAAACAAATAATTGGCCGTTTCCTTCGACTCGGTAAATATAATAAGATGATTCGTTTTTAAGATGCTATTTTTTGAGAGTTCACCTGAAAATTTTAATAGCTTCGGATCACGATTTACGTGCTGCCATAGTTTTTTTATTTCCATCAGGATCGCATGATCGTATTCCAAATCATTCTTAAATACTTCTCTGAAATCGTTACTGTCATATTTTTCTGCTTTGCCTTCATCTATTAAACGCTGTACTGCTGCATCATCATCGTTTTCAAGTAATTCGAATATTTTGTTGGTATATTTTTTGCTTACATAAACATTGCCGTTTTCCAGTTCCTTGATGAACATTTCGTAAGAATGAATGAAACGATCCACTGAATTTCTAAAAGCAAAGAAACTGCTTTCCAGCCGTTTGACCAGTAGGATTTTCATGAACCTGCCCATATTCCGCTGAGACTGCTCTTCAAGCTGATCGATTTTGCCTGTATAATATATGGGAAGTAAAGGCATGTAACGGGCATATTTGAATTTGTTAGCAATCAGGTCAATTGTCTTATTGAAAACATCATCTTCCATTTCATTCAACTCGTAATACAAAGGTTCCGGTTTTTTTACTTCCGGAAATTTAAGGCCCTGCTCCTGAATATCTTTGCTGAAGTATTTTTCGATTTCCGATCTGGTACGACGTACCATTAAGTATTTCAGCACTTTATCACGAATTTCCCGTGAGTTTTCACGTACTGTCGCTATATATTTTGCGTAATCTTTTTTTCGGTCTAGATTTTTTATCTTTTTATCAAGTCTTGAAAAAAACGATTCTAAATCAGGGACATTAGGGATCGTGCTTTTTTTGGCTTTCTGAAACAACTTAAGCAGACTGAGTATGTCTTTAGGAGTATTATTATAAGGAGTCGCCGTTACCAGAATTACTCTTTTCTGACGGCATATTATCGCCAGCTTTTCATAGGTAATCGTCGTTTCGGTTCGGAAGCGATGTGCTTCATCGATGATAATGTTCTTGTATTTGTCTGTTCCTCTCTCTAAAAGGTTGTCCAATTTGCCGATTGATTCAAAATCCGCCGGAACTCTGAAATCTGAAAAAACATTCGGCCAGGAACCGGGATTGGATTTTTCCAAAAGAACCGGCGGAGCAATCACAAGCGTTCTGCCATCCAATTGACCAGACAACATGGCTGAAATATATGTTTTCCCCAAACCGACAACATCAGAAACAAAAACGCCGCCATATTCGAGAAGTATTTTTTTTGCGTTTAAGACGGCTTGTTCCTGATACTCAAGTTTTTTAAACTCTGTCGGGAGATATTTTACAAAGATATCCTCCGTCTGGCTGAGTTCATCCTTGAAATATTCATATAGAAATTTTAAATATAACTGGTATGGTGAAATATTCTGATTTAACCAAGTCTTGCCCTGAATAGTCTGAACGTATTTTTCGCTAACATCAACCGCATTTTTCCATAATGACTCAAATTTATTTTTTGCAAATTCGTAATCACTTCGATTTTTCAGTTCTACATTAAATTCTAAATTATCAACGAGGCCGGAATAAGTAAAGTTGCTGGAGCCGGTAATTACCCGTCCAACATCCCTATCGCCTTCACAAAAAGTCATAATATAAAGCTTGGCATGAATGTTTTGTGATGGGTAGGCCCTGATTTCCAGTTTCTCCTGCCTTATCCATTCAATAAACTTATTAACACCCTCTTCGACTTTACTATTGTCTTCGGAATCTGCCAATTCCTGTTCTATCAGATTCTCAACTTCTTTCTTTGTTTCAGCATGTGAGAAATCAATAATTCTCTGCTTTGGCTTATTGGCTTCAATCAATAAATCATAAGTCTGTTTGTCGGTACTGATCCCAATCAGAATCCGGATTTTTTCTGTTTTTTCCAGTGATTTATACAGGGCATGAAACCCACTGGTATAGAAATAACCCACAAGACAATCAAAAAAAGAAGTGTCTTTGATCAAGACTTCAAATCTGTCTTTCAGATTTTGATTTTGTTCATTTGTTATGAATGATAAATCTGTATTCATCCGCGTTCCTTTGGGGGGAGATCGGCCAACTGTAATTGAAGTGCCCACAGCATAATATTCCGACCCTGCTTGTCGGTTATTTTGGACAATTTCTGCATGAGAACATCCACCAATCAGCGATTTAACCGCAGATAATGATACCCAATTCTCCGGAATATGCAACAGCATTCCAGGGCTGCTTTTTCAGGTCAATTTGGCAGGGTTCAGCAGCATACTGTCAGTCAATTTGGGTAAAAAAATATCATATAAAAATATTTTTCCAGATAATTATTACCTAAATACCTATGTATAAATATTTTAAGGTTATCGTGAAAAAACATAGTTTTTACTGGCACAACCGTTGCTTGTTAGAGTTTTGTTCGGGTCGTTCAGCGTGAACGAAACGGTGCCCGAGAAAACACGTGTTTCCCAGGGCGTAAATACTGTATGCCGGCGGAGCCGGAAAACTCTTGTTGTAAGGAGACATAACATGTCGCGTAATTTTTCCTTCAAAACTTTTTTCAGAATTGTTTCCGCAACCCTTTTACAGAAGTATTTTGAGCCCAATCACCTGCTTACCGATTTTGATTGGTCGCTGGAAAATGACATGTTGGCCGATGCTCTCAATGCGGAAATTGAAAAACTCTCGGACAACCATGCAGCGATCATCGAACAGGATTTTGCCACAATTTCGGATTTGGCAAACGAGGAATCTATTTTGGGCATGATAGAAATCGCACACTCTTTATATGACAACGCAGACCCTATTATTGACCGGATGATTCAGCAGTCTGGTTTTCTGAATCAGGTTCTGTGGATCAGTTTAGAGCAACCAGATGTGTACACATGGGCTGTTCGCATGGAGCGGATGGAAAAGATGACCTTTAAGGAAGACTGTCTGGTGGGTAAAGGATTACATTGTTCAACAGATGAAGAATCTGTTGAGAAACTAAAAGAACGTATCCAGAAGTTTTTTAAGCGTCAGCGGCGCGGCCGAAATTGCCAGATCGATGTCTATGTCCGGCAAAATCCAATCCGCTATTGCTTTTTTGCATATCCTGAAGATTATCCCAAGCGGGATTTAACCTACAGAAGCAGTCGACTCGTGTCGGATGTGCGTCGGCCAGTGCTGGAGATTGTGTTCGTTTACGAACCGGAAAATGGGAACCTGAAAGTCCACGCCAGCAGAATGCGAAAAGTGGAGGTCATGCAAGCAGCCTTCTGTAAAGCTATTCTGGGATTACCAGGGATTCCCGACGGCAGTACAAGGGTTTATGATTTGACCAATCTGTTAGACCCAGCATTTCGGTTTCCAACCGATCCGAAAGATCAGGTTGACGAAGTATCGCTGAGGATGTTAAAGACAGCCCTTGATAAAAATAGAAACCGGAAGATAACCTGTGAGGGAAATCCCAAAAATGGCGGTGCGGAGTTGGTACGAAATATGATGATGGAGGCTATCGCTGCTTGCGGTGGTAAAGATAGGTTTGCCGGGGTTCTGGCGGCCAAGATTACGATGAAATCTAAAGCAATAGATGGAGGCCGTAAAAAGAGCGTCACTTTTATCCTGACCGTTCCGAGCGGCTCGACATTAGAAGATAAACCGCATCACCATATCGTGCGAAAATATCTGGAAAAGTGGGGCCTCGTGCGAGCCTTACTGCCTGATACAGAGGAAGCGACCTGATGGAATTAAAAGAGCTATTGGAAGAGCTCCTAAGTCAGATTCAAGGCGGCATGGAGCCGTTTCTTAGTTACGAGGATGTCAGGGAGTTGCCGCCGGAGCAATTTGAAGAAATGCAGCGGATCAAAGTCCTCGTCGAGACCAGTCCGGCCAAGTATTTCACGTGTCGGGAATGTCCCGACGAGGACTGTGATATGATCTCGCTGACTATCGATACCGACAGAAAGACCAGCGAACAAATGGGATTTTTTCTGTGTCAAAAAGAACGCGGAGCCGGACTTAAGACGGTTGCGCTGGAGCGACTGCGGCGATGGGAGATTCTGCCGGATAAAATCGAGACATATCTGAAATCCACTGCTCCTAAAAAGGAGGTTGTCACTCCTAAGCCCAAAATCACAGAAGAGGAGGCCAATGTTGCTATTCGGAAACTGATCCCTGAACTTAAAAAGGAAATGGGATTAAAAACAGAAAAAGACCTTAAAAAAATAACAGCCCGAATGCTGGCGGACAGAATTGGCTGTAGTATTGGTTTAATAAGTAGTTGTTCTGCCTGGAAGGCGTTTAATAAAACAAGAGGTATAAAACAGACAACGTCTTCAAAAACAACTCGTCTTAATGATGTACATTTGGATCATCTTGCGGCGGACGAAATGACCCCTGACCAAATCGCACAAGCAAAAGAGCTGGAACAATTAGTCGCCGAACATAAGGCTGACAAGATTAATCAGGACAATAAAAACAGGGTTTTTCCGGATCGATAGACCTTGTTCACGGGCTGTTCACGATTTGTTCATGAACAGCCCGTAAAAAATAATCCTCATTTACACGCCAAAAATAGGGTTTTTCTCACTCTAACCGCATTGTTCACGTGAACAGATTCATCCTACAGAGAATGTCAAATTTTCTTTGTAGGAGTTTGAACAATGCAAGATGAACGTTTCACGGTTGGCCAGATCAGCGAATTGCTGCAGGAGCCGCCAGCCCGCATCAGCTACATCATAGGCAAACACCATATCAAACCGACTGAACGGATCGGGATAATTCGCCTGTTCAATGGCCAGCAGGTCGAATTGATTCGGCAGTACCTCTACGACATCCAGATCCGGGGAGGCCGCTGCTAATGTCTATCGGTCCCCAATGCTCTGAAGGCACCATCCCGGCTGCGGTGGGAAATTACCTCACGCTGTCCCAAGCTGCAAAAATTTTGCCGCAAGTCAACGGTCGTCGTATCCATACGAGTACGCTGTGGCGATGGACTCGTGGGCTTCGAGGGGTCTATCTCCAATATGTCCGGATCGGCCGCTTCATCATGGTTACAGAGGACGGGTTACATCGCTTTTTTACAGAACTGGCAAAACTGGACTATGAAAGATCTCATTCCTCCAAACTCAACCGCCGTAAACGACGCCGGCAAACTGACCTTCAGCAGCAGCGTGCCATCCAGGAATCCGAGGCCATCCTGCGTAAGGCCAAAATCATAGTTTAACCACATTTTTAATCGAAAGGAACAAACACATGACAGTACTGGAATCAATTCACACGGGCAAGTGCCCCGCTCCTCCACGGTTGCTGCTTTACGGCACTGAGGGTATTGGGAAAAGCACATTTGCCGCCCAGGCACCCAACCCGATCTTCATCCCCACCGAGGATGGCCTGGGGCAAATTGACTGTGCCTCATTTCCACTGGCCAAACAACTGACTGAAGTCGAGGGTTATCTGAAGGCTCTGGCTAAAGATCCACATGACTTCCAGACGGTGGTTCTCGACAGTCTGGACTGGCTTGAGCAGCTGATTTGGGACGATCTGTGCCGGATCTCCAACTCCGCCAGTATCGAAAAGGTCGATGGCGGCTATGGCAAGGGCTACATCGCCGCGCTGGGCTTTTGGCGGCATATTATCGACCTGCTCGATGTCCTGCACAAACAGCGGAACATGGCGGTCATCTTGATCGCCCATGCGAAGATCGAGCGGTTTGAGGACCCGGAATCTACTGCTTACGACCGCTACTCGCCGAGGCTGCACAAACATGCCAGCGCTCTGTTGACCGAGTGGGTCGATGCCATTTTGTTTGCCACCCGAAAATTCCGCACGGAGACCGAGGATGCCGGGTTTGGCCGGGAACGGACGATTGCCGTCGGCATCGGCAAGGATGGCGGCGAGCGAATCCTGCGTACCGTAGGCGGGCCGTCCTGTGTGGCCAAGAATCGCTACAACCTACCCTTTGAACTTCCCCTGTCCTGGGAAGCGTTTGTCAATGCACTATCCAATCAACCCTTCCAGAATCAGGAGTAAAAACAATGGTTAATCTCAATGGTTTTGATGCAAACACGGTGGAGCCTATCAATGACTTTGATCCGATTCCGGCTGGCAAATATGTCGCGGTGATCACTGCCAGCCAGTTCAAGGAAAACAAGAACAAAACGGGCGAATATCTGGAACTGACGTTTCAGGTCATCGAAGGCGAGTATAAAAATCGTTTCTTGTGGGCACGATTGTGTTTGAATCACCCAAATCCGACCACCTCAAAGATTGCCCGCGGTCATCTGGCGGCCATCTGTAAGGCGGTGGGCGTCCTGACCCCGCGGGACAGTGCTGAATTACACAATTTACCCTTGGTCATCAACGTCACCATTAAAAAACGCACGGACACCGGCGAGCTGACCAATGAAATTAAGGGATTTTCCCAGCGGGAATCGGCCAGTGCTCCTGCAGGAAACGGCAGATCCTCCATTGCTCCCTGGAGGAGATGATCGTGAATCGAAAACGCAAAGGCAATCGTCTCGAACACAAAACCATCGCGCAGCTGACGGCCGCCGGATACCTGTGTATCCAGTCGGCCGCCTCGATGGGACCGTTTGACATTTTGGCTATCAATCCGCTGGGCATCCGATGTATCCAGGTTAAGAGTAATGACTGGCCCCGACCGGAGGAACGAGAAGGATTGCGCATGGCCGCTATGGGATTGCCTCCCAATGCCCGGGTCGAGTGCTGGCGATGGAATGATGGCGCCAGAGAACCCATCATCAAACGACTGGATGAACTTCCATTGTGAATGTGACTACTATGCTTCAATTGAGACCTTATCAACAAGACTCTGTCAATGCAGTCTATGAGTACCTTCGGAATCGGGATGGCAATCCGTGCATCGTCATCCCGACCGCCGGAGGCAAGACCCCGGTGATGGCGACCATCTGTCGGGATGCGGTCAATCTGTGGGATGGACGGGTTTTGGTCTTGGCGCATGTCAAAGAACTGTTAGAGCAAACGGCCGGCACTCTCTGTGAGATGGCGCCGGACCTGGACATCGGGGTTTATTCCGCGGGACTCAAACGCCGGGATACCGAACACCGGATCATTGTGGCCGGCATTCAGTCGGTCTACAAGCGGGCGTGTGATCTGGGACAATTCGATCTGATTCTGATCGACGAGTCCCACATGCTGCCCCCCGATGGTGAGGGCCGCTATCGGTCATTTTTAGCCGATGCTCGAATCATCAATCCCAATATCCGGTTGATAGGATTGACGGCCACGCCATTCAGAATGACTACCGGCATGATTTGCAGGCCGGATAATCTCCTCAACGAGGTTTGTTATGAAGTGGGAGTTCGGGAACTGATTGTTCAGGGATTTCTTTGTCCCCTGAAAAGCAAGGCCGGCAAGCAAAAGGCCGACACCTCTGGGCTGCACATCCGCGGCGGTGAGTTTATCGCCTCGGAAGTCGAGGACTTGATGGATGATGAACGACTGGTCTCCTCGGCCTGCAGCGAGATCATCGAGCAGACGGCCGATCGCAATAGCGTTCTGATCTTTGCCTCTGGAGTCCAGCATGCCCGGCATATCCAACAAATCCTCCAGCAGCGGACCAATCAGGAAGTGGGCCTTGTCACCGGGGGCACCCCAAGCGGCCAGCGAGCGGAACTGCTGGCTCGCTTTAAGCGCCAAACCGTCAAGGCCGACATCTTCGGCAATAACAAACCGCCATTAAAATACATGGTCAACGTCAATGTCCTGACCACGGGCTTTGATGCCCCGAATATCGATTGTGTGGTTTTACTGCGGCCGACCAATTCGCCGGGGCTGTATTATCAAATGGTCGGCCGTTCTTTCCGGCTTCATCCTTCCAAACAGGATGCGCTGATTTTGGACTTTGGCGGCAACATCCTGCGTCATGGGCCGGTCGATGATCTTCAGATTAAAGATCGTTCCAGTGGCAATGGCCAGGCCCCCGTCAAGGAATGTCCCGATTGCCATTCGGTCATCCATGCTGCCTATGCCACCTGCCCGGACTGCGGGTATGAGTTCCCACCTCCCGAGCGGGAGAAACATGATTCCAGGGCCACCACCGCGAGTATTCTTTCCGGCCAGGTGGAGGATATGGAATATGAGGTTTTGAGTACGCACTATTCCTGCCATATCAAATGCAAGGCCGGACCGGGTGATCCCCCAAGTTTACGTGTGGAATATAAGCTGGGCCTGGGCCACTGGCAGTCGGAATGGATTTGCCTGGAGCATACCGGCTATGCCCGAGCCAAGGCCGAAAACTGGTGGCGCACGCGCAGCGATGAGCCGGTGCCGGATACGATCGAGAAGGCCGTCGCCTTAGCCCAGGCAGGTGCGTTGGCCCAAACCCTCAAGATTACCGTTCGCCGCATCTGCGGCCAGAAATATGACCGGATTATCCAATATGTCATAGGCCCCAAGCCGCCGCGGCTGGATGGCC
>CALMLO010000054.1 GCA_937868095.1 uncultured Phycisphaerales bacterium
TGGACCTGGTCAAAATCCATCACGACCTCGAAAACGAAAAGCAGCCCCGGCCGATAGTTCAAAAACCCGCGCCTCCATTGAATTATCCCCAATTGCTTCTCAATCCTTTCCAACTGGTTCAAAAATCTGTGCCTCAATTAGATTCTCAGCAATTTCCCCCAAACCCCCTCAGCAGCCCTTTTTATCTGGCTCAAAAATGCGCGCCGACGCCTCCGCAGGTCCAAAATCCGGCTTTAAAATGCGCGCGGCCGTTTTCAGGTGGCTTTAAAATGCGCGCCGCCTGCGCGCCGCGGTGCGCAAATTTCCCCAAAAACCCCATTTTCAGCCCAAAAACCCATAAAACAAAGAAAATATCTTTTTTCGCACTCAAGCCCCTCGGCCCCAATGCCGAAATCTTACTATGTTTGCGTGGAGATTTTTGGCAGGAGAAATCAGTTGGCAACAGGTCGCAATCAGCGTGCGCTGGCGGTGATACGGGCTCTTCGCCGCAGACAGCGCCGTCAAAATCAGCAGATAGAAATCCTCTGTAAGGATATGGTCGGCGCCCACGGTCAGTTCGCCCAGAAATTGTCCCGCCTGACCTTCGTAGCCGGCTTTTATGAAACGATGCTCGGCTGCGGCAGTTTGGAAACCCTCCTGGATAAGGCAGCCCTGACAATTCAATCCCGCATCAGCGGGGCCAGGGTCGCCATTTTCCTCCTCGAAAAGCACGGCTTTGATATCCACATTGCCCCCTCTCCTGAAAACGTCCTGCCGATTAACCGCGAAGACTTCCAGCGATGGTTCACGACCCAGACGGTGGGGAATATTGCCTCCGCCGGCCAGGTTTGCACCAAGCAGCACCTGCTGACGCTCGGTATGCAGGCGCCGCCCGCCTTGCTGAAGCAGGTTTCCATGATGGCCCTTCCGCTGGGGGTGCTCGGCTGTGCTGTGGGGTTTGTGTTGGTTTGGCGCTCGGCCCAGGAACCGATTCAGGGCGAGCAGATGGACTCGCTGTCGGCCGCCGCTGCCGGCCTCAGGGCGGCTATTCTTGCCCATCGAGACCCCGCCGAACTCAAACCCAACTGCATGAACTGTTAACCCCCCTAAAATTTTAAGAAATCTCTGCAAGAATTGCGCCGTTGAGTACTTTCATCACCTTTGAGTCTGCTGTTTATTTTGATATTCATTCCTTCGGAAGTGTCGGTCGGAAAAATTCAGATATTGCTGCCAGTCATAGGGGGTCTGGCCGTGGCCCCCGGTTCGGTTGTGGAAGCCGATATAGTCCCCAACGGGAGTGTTCACCGCAGGCCATTCGTCCACACCCAGGCCGGTTTTACCGAATAGTTTATATACCGGCTCGGCATATTTTGCGGCCAGGAATGAGCCGTACGGATCCCCCCAGTAGTCTTCGGCTGCAACGGCGATATAGACCGGCCTGGGGGCATACAGGGCGATCAGTTCATGCCAGTCAACAGGCAGGGCATTGACATTGTCATTGTATTTTTTGAAATTTCCGCAGAACCAGTGTGGAAACCTGCTGTTGACGGCTTTGACTGTCTCGCCGAAACCGCGGCGGACCAGAACGGCGCCCCCGCAGCCGGACTCTCCCGAGAATGTGATGGCAAATCGTGTATCCTGGGCACCGGCCCAGATGGCGGCCTTGCCGAATCGCGAGAAGCCGTGCAGGCAGACTTTTTCGGCATCCATGTCCGGGTCGGTCTGTACATAATCCATAGCACGGCTCAACCCCCATGCCCATGCGCCGATGGCTCCCCATTCGTCTGGTTTCGGCTCCTTTTGGCCGGGGGGTGCAAAAAAGGCACGAATGCTGTCTGTGCAGCGGTCGGGGCTGTCCGCCTGAATCTGGGTAAGTTTACAGATGATTATTCCGTATCCGCGGTCCAAGATCTCCGGCAGGACACTGCCCCACTCTGCCAGCATGTACATCGGCACAGGCCTGCTTTGTTTGGGCAGGGTGATGTCCATCTGCATTGAAGGCCCGGCTTCTGTGCCATCAAAATAAAGCACCACTTTTTTTGAGATTGCCCTGCCATTGAGGGCGTTAGGGTCTGCGGCCGTCAGTTTCCATGTCATTTTTTCCGGCCGGCCGGCCATGGTGCGTCCGTAAACTTCTGTCTGAAAGAGGGCCAAAAGTTCCGGACGTCGTTTTTCCATCCACATGGAGGCATCTGTGACTTTTTCTCCGCTCTGCATTACCAGCGGATCGGGCAGCGTAAAGGCGGGGACTTTGGATTCATCGTATAATGCCTGGGGGTAATTGGGCGGCAGGGGCGGCTCTGCTGCAAGCAATAGGCATTTTGCAAAGAGAATCCATAAGACAAAAAACGGTCTTCCGGCAAGAATGTTTTTCATGGGTTGGCTCCTACCTGGCTTTCAAGTTTTTATTTGCTTCAAGCAATTTTGTCAGTCAAGGCGGCGTATCGGTTTCACTATACCCGTGCAAGACTGTTTTGACAATCTCCATCGGTACCTTGAGTTTCCCTGCGTTTGTTCCATTTTTCGTCTGTGTTTTTGTGAGGGCGGGGCTGTCGGCAGGGGCGCGTTTTAATGAGCCCGATGGATTTGGCGGTATTTGTGGGGGAGCATTCCGGTGAGGTCAAGAAAGGCCCGCCGCATATTGGAAGCATAGTGAAATCCTGAACGAAGAGCAATGGCCTCAATAGACAAGTTGGTTTCGATGAGCAAGGTCTTGGCAATTTCAATATGGACACGGACTATTTCCTCGTGAATTGAACGTCCGAGGGCCTTTTGAAACTTCATCTGCAGTGCCCGTTTGCTGATGCAGAGCTGGTCGGCAATTTCCTCCACCTGGAGCGGCTGGGCGGCGTGAGCGCGAATGTACTTAAGGGCTTTGATGATGTCTTCATCTTCCAGGGCATATATATCGGTCGAGGCGCGTTCATGCACTCCTGAGGGCTGGATGCGTATCCATTGACCGCGGAGCTGCTGGCGGCCAGAGATGAGTTCCTCCATCAGGAGGGCCGCGTCATAGCCGGCTTTTTTGAAATTGAAGGCAATGCTCGAGAGGGGCGGGGTGCACAAATTGCAGAGGGCCTGGTCATCATCGATCCCCAGGAGGGCAATTTCCTCCGGAATCCGCAAGCCGGCTTCGGCGGCAACATTGCTCAGATGACAGGCGAGGATGTCATTGCTGGCCAAGATGGCGATGGGCTTTGGCAGATGCTGGAGCCAGTCGATTAGGGGCTGCTGGCCTTTTTGCAGGATGGTATCAATCCAGAGTTTGGCTAGGGGGACTGCGTCGCCCTTAATGGGTTGAGGACTGCTCTGAAAAGTGTGAAGAGTGCCGCCGTCCTTTTCGACATAACGACGGAATGATTCCATTCGCTCCAGCGACCAGCGGGCCTCGGTAAGGCCGAAAAAAGCAAAATTGGTAAACTTTTTATTTTTGAAATATTCAAAGGCCGTTTGGGCAATCTGGTCGGGGTCTGCACTGATAAAGGGGAGTGAAAAGAGGGCTTGAATTGACGAAAAAGCGATAATTGGCATCCCTATTTTAAGGATTTGCTGGGCCTTTGTCGAGGTTTGGATGTTGGCGAAGGCGCCCTGACAACCGCGTTCTTTCAGGAAAAGGAGGGATTCTGGAGAAGAATCAGCCCAAATAATCAGTTCCCAATCGCCTTTGTCGCGGATGTATTCAGTGATACCAGCCATGATGCCCTGGGTGTTTGGGGTAATGTTGCTGTGAGCAAAGGCGATTTTGACTTTTGGTTTCATAAGGCGGTAAACGGCTTCGACTTTTGCGCAAAATAAGCGTTCGACGAACAAAATATATCGAAATCCGGTTTAAAAGTCAATAGGCAGACTGACAATTCCAGAGAGAATTATTCCTGAAAAGATGGGCAAAAGATAGCAGTGGGATTTTATCTCTATGAAAAATAAGCCGTTGCGCAAAATTGTCTTTTTTTAAGCGCGAGATTGCCTTGTAGGGTTTTGCGTAAAAATTGACAATAGATGAGCGGGAGGTGTGGGAAAGTGGGAAATTGGATGTGAAAGGGGAATGATAATGAAGAAAAGAGCATTTACCCTGATTGAATTGCTGGTTGTGATTGCTATTCTCGCTTTGCTGCTGTCGATTTTGCTGCCTGGGCTGAAAGCGGCTAAGGATATAGCCAAGCGGACGGTTTGTGCTTCCCGGCTGCGTCAGGTTGGCGTGGCGATGCGGTCGTATTCGCACTCGTATCCCAATCTGCCGGATGCGGTCGATACCAACGGCAAGGCGGAGTCCGGTCATAGTTATGCTGTCTATCGTGGGGATAAACCCGAATGGATTGGACCGGGCGGAAAACCGATTCCCCTCCGCTGGGCGAAACTCTATGAGAGCGGCTTTCTGGACGAGCCCAAGATTTTTTATTGTCCGGGCAATCGTCTGGAACTGTACCAGTTTGAATCGTACAACCAGCCGCCGCCCTGGGGGACGCTGCCTCAGGATTTTAACACGCGAAATGGGAGTAATCAGTGGGTCCGTATCGGATATACTTATTTTCCCATTGCACGAAACCCGGTGATGTCTTCGTCTATCTATGCACCGGCGGCGTTTCCCAAAAAGTTTACCGACCTGCATCCGTCGCTGCCGTATGCCACCGATGTGCTGTGGGGGAGGAAGAATCTCAGCCACCAGCGTATGCAAGATGCCGGTTCGGAATTTAAGGCATCGAACAATTATTCCGTCAATGCTCTTTTTGCGGATGCCCATGTGAGCAATTGCAAAGATCCGGAGGTGTTCAGCGATCCGGTATGGGACCGCTTTGACCAAGGACAGGTTGATTATAACGAATACTATTTTAGGGTGTTCCGTCTGATTGGGGGACGGTAAGACGGTCGTGTTGAGGATACAATTTTTGTTTTAGGGATTTGCGCAAGAGATTTTACATATGATTCCGGTTGCCGTCATTGGAACAGAGGGGTATGCGTTTCAACAGCTGGAGAGGATTTTCTTTTTAAATCATTACTTTCAGGTGGTTGGGGTCTGCAGCGAACCGAATCGGCGGGAAAAAGGGTACCAGCTTTGCGTCGAGCGGGAAATTGATGTTTTTGAGGATGTCAAAGGGCTTCTGGAGGCGGTTCGGTCCAAAGCCAAGGCGGTTTTCATCTTTACCGGCATTGACAGTCATTATCAATACGCCCGGCAGTGTCTGGAAAATGGATTTGAGGTCTTTCTTGAGAAACCGCCGGTGCCGACAATTCAGCAGATAGATGATTTGATTACGCTGGAGTCGCAAACGGGCCGGCGGGTGGCGGTACTGTTTCAATATTTGTACAGCGGCATTGTCCGGACACTGAAACGGCGAATTGTTTCGGGGGAGTTTGGGCAGGTTCGGCGGGTTCGTTCGCTGGCGGCCTGGCAGCGTCCGGATGCTTATTTTCGAAGAAATCACTGGTGCGGGACGGTGCGGACTTTCGGAGGGGAATGGGTGCTGGACGGAACACTGAACAATCCGCAGGCACATGTGCTGAGTAATTCACTGTATCTGGCGGGCCCTGAGGTGGACCAGATGGCCTATCCGCTGGTGGTGGAGGCCGAGCTGTACCGTGTTCATGAGATCGAATCGGAAGATACAAGCAGCATGCGGATTGTTTGCGAAAACGGGTGTGTGCTCATTCATAATACGACCCTGTGTTCGACGTCGGAGGTGCGAAGCGAAACGGTAGTGGAATGCGAACGGGCGACAATTACCTACCGCAATTTCAATCAGGCCCAAATTGTTTTCAAGGACGGGCGGCAGACGGAGTTTCTGGAGGAGGCAGAGGACCCTCGTATGGGGATGCTGAAGGATGTGGCGGCCTGCTTTGAGAGCGGCCGTGCGTATAAGGTTCCGCTGATGCTGTGCCGTCCGTTTACGCTGTGTGTGAACGGCGCATTTGATTCGAGCGGTCAGCCAGCGGATATTGATCCGGCTCACGTTGTCAAGAGTCGTCATAACGGGATGCCGATCACGCTGATCAAGGATATTGTGCCGATTATGCAGCGGGCTCATGCGAGTTCCCAGCTGCTTTCGGAAATTCAGGTGCCCTGGGCGCGTCGGGGACGTCCGATTGTAATGAAAGAATATTCGAGCTTTCCTGGTCCACGTGTTTCCTGGGAGAGCTGAAATCTGCTGAGCAGAAGAGCATTTCGTTCCGCACACCGTCTGCAAAGAAGAGGGTGTTTTCGTCCCAAGGCCGGGTTGATGCGCAGCGAAGAAATAGTGCGGTTTAGTTTGAAGAGCCGGCAGGGAAGGATTAAAATAGAAAGGGATTTTGTCGAATGCGTACCATTGGAGCGGCGGAAGCGGTTATGAACCAAGCGGCCTCATTTGGCGGGCAAACTCTTCAAAGATTTTGTATTCTTTGTATCGGGTGGCTTCTGTATGGAGGTGTTTGCTGGGCAGCGGCTGATTCAGCGGGATTGAAGACGGACATTGTCTATGGTCAGGCGGGCGGCGAGAACCTGCTTTTGGATGTTTGCGTTCCGCCGGGAGAAGGGCCTTTTGGTGCGGTACTCTATGTACACGGCGGCGGCTGGAGTGGCGGCGATAAGAAAGATGACCGCGGCGAACTGCTGGATGTTTTTTCGGAGGCCGGCTGGGTCTGGTTTTCTATAAATTATCGGCTGGCGCCGGCCCATCGGTGGCCGGCTTGTCTGGAGGATGTGCAGACGGCGATTCGCTGGGTCAAGCAGCATGCCGCTGAGTTTAAGGCAGATCCGAATCGGATTGTGCTGGCGGGCTATTCAGCCGGGGGGCATCTGGCGTGTTCGGCGGCGATTTGGGCACAGGAGGATACGCGCGTGCAGGGGGTGATTGGGCTGGCACCGCCGGTGGATTTAGCGGCTGACTGTCAGCGGCGAGGCGGATTGAGCCCATCGCTGCAGAACCTGCTGAATCGCGGAAAGGAAATGGATGAGGAGGCGATAGGTCTTTTAAAGAAGATTTCTCCGATATGGGATGTTCGGGCGGGTCTGCCGCCGTTTCTGCTGATTCATGGGACAGCCGATAAGAGTGTGCCCTATCAGCAGTCGCTGGACCTGCGGTCAGCTTTGTGCCGCTGCGGCGTGCCCTGCAAGGTGATTACCATTGAAGGAGCCGGCCATCGGCTGACAGAGTGGGAGCGGTATGAGCCGCAGTGGAAGCAGCGAATGGCCGATTGGCTGGCAGCGCTTTTCGACCCAATGCGTACTCGTCCGCTAAAGCGGCTTACCGTCAGTGCGGATGGAGGCGCCGATTATTCTTCTGTTCAGGCCGCGATTGATGCGGTGCCGGCAGAAAATGATGAACCGGTTGAGATTTTTATTAAGCCGGGCACCTATCAGGAGCGTTTGATTGTGCCGGAGGGCAAACGATTTATTCGGATGGTTGGCCAGGATGCGCAGACCACGATTCTTACCTATCATTTGTATGCCGGCATTCGGGATGAAAACGGCAAAGAAATCGGCACCTTTGCTACTCCTTCGGTGACTATCCGTGCTGATGATTTTACGGCGGAAAATCTGACCTTTGAGAACAGTGCCGGAGCGGTGGGCCAGGCGGTGGCAATGGCGGTATTCGGTGACCGCTGCGTCTTTCGCCGGTGCCGTTTTTTGGGTTGGCAGGATACGCTGCTGGACCATCGCGGACGGCATTATTACGAGGATTGCTATATCGCGGGTCATTGCGATTTCATTTTCGGCAGCGGGACGGCGTTTTTTGAGCGATGTCAGATTCATTGTCTGGAAGCCAGCTATATCACGGCTGCTTCTACGCCGGAGGAGCAGCGGTGGGGATATGTGTTTTCTAATTGCCGTATTACCGGCCAGCCGCAAGGCCACCAAAAGACCTATCTGGGCCGTCCCTGGAGAGACTATGCAAATGTGATTTTTCTGAATACGGAGATGGAGGATATTATTCATCCGGCGGGCTGGCACAATTGGAATCAGCCCCACCGGGAAAAAACGGCTCGGTATGCTGAGTATCAGAGCCGTGGGCCTGGCGCCAATCCGTCGGGCCGGGTTGCCTGGGCACGGCAGCTTCGTGATGAAGAGGCCCGGCAGATTACCGTTGCCGCGGTTTTGGGTGGTGAAGACGGCTGGGACCCGATGGTTAAGCAAGAATGGCCTGTTGACAAAATTTCGGATTGTCAGAAGGATTTGGTGCTTCGATACCATCAGCCGGCACAGGTTTGGACGGAAGCCCTGCCTGTCGGCAATGGGCGGCTGGGGGCGATGGTTTTCGGCGGGATACAGCAGGAACAACTTCAATTTAATGAGGATACTCTTTGGAATGGAGGGCCTCATTTCTATCATCGGCCGGGGGCCGTGAAGTATTTGCCGGAAATCCGGCGGCTGCTGGCAGAGGGCAAACAGAAAGAGGCCGAAGAACTGGCCGGCCGGGAGTTTATGAGTGTGCCGCTTCGGCAGAAGTCCTATCAGCCGTTCGGGGATTTGATTTTGAAGTTTGACGGTCACCAGAATGCGGCGGATTATCAGCGGATGCTGGATTTGAATACAGCGACGGTACAGATAAAATACCGTATCGGCGAGGTTACGTATGAGCGGACGTATTTCAGCAGTTATCCGGAGCAGGTTTTCGCAGGCCGTATCACATCAGACCGTCCGTGGGAGGTTTCTTTTACAGCGGCTCTGCAAAGTCCGCATGAGGAGATTCATATTCGCCCCGCAGGGGAGGGGCAACTTGAAATGACAGGGCGGGTAAAAGACGGCCAGCTCCGTTTTGCGGCCCGTTTGAGGATATGGGCAGACGGGGGAACGGTGAGGGCTGCCGACGATGGAACCATAACGGTTGAGCGGGCGGATACGGCTTTTTTTGTGCTGGCCGGCAGCACGAGTTTCAAGAATTTTCAGGATATCAGCGGCGAGCCGGAGGCCCGGTGTGCACAGACCCTCCAGGCCGTATCGGGAAAAACATTTTCTGCGCTTTTATCGGCTCATCAGGCGGACTATCGAAATCTGTTCGGTCGGGTTCATCTGGACCTGGGCCGCAGTGCCGCGGCTGGCTTGCCCACCGATGAGCGGCTCAAAGACCCGCAGGCGGATCCTGCCCTGGCGGCCCTGTATTTTCAGTATGGACGGTTTCTGCTGATTTCCGGTTCTCGTCCCGGCTCTCAGCCGGCTAATCTTCAGGGATTGTGGAATGACCAGCTGAATCCGCCGTGGGGAAGCAAGTACACGGTGAATATTAATACGGAAATGAATTACTGGCCGGCGGAGGTCTGCTATTTGCCGGAATGTCATCAGCCGCTGTTTGATTTGATAGAGGATTGTGTGATTAGCGGCCGGCTGACTGCGCAGGCCCATTACGGGGCGAGGGGTTGGGTGCTGCATCACAATACAGATTTATGGCGGGGAACGGCTCCTATCAATGCGGCCGACCATGGAATTTGGGTGACTGGAGGAGCGTGGCTGTGTCATCATCTGTGGGAACATTTTCTGTTTACGCAGGATCGGCAGTTTCTTCGTGAGCGGGCTTATCCGGTGATGAAGGAAGCATCCTTGTTTTTCGTTGATTTTCTGATGGAAGATCCTCGCACGGGTTTTTTGATCAGTACGCCTTCCAATTCGCCGGAGCATGGGGGGCTGGTTGCCGGGCCGACGATGGATCACCAAATTATCCGCTCGCTGTTTGAGGCAACGGCTCAGGCGGCGGAACTTTTGGAAGTCGATGCGGAACTAGCCGCTCAGCTTCGGACGCTGAAAGGGCAGATTGCTCCCAATCAGATAGGCCAATACGGGCAGCTTCAGGAATGGCTGGAGGATAAAGATAAGCCGCGGGATACGCATCGGCATTGCTCTCATCTGTGGGGAGTTTTTCCCGGCTGGGATATTACTCCTGCGCAGCCGGAGCTTTTTGAGGCGGCGCGGAAATCGCTTTTGGGACGGGGCGACGGCGGGACCGGCTGGGCCAAGGCGTGGAAGATAAACCTGTGGTGCCGTTTTGGAGACGGCGAGCATGCGCATCGGCTTCTGATGGACATGCTGAAAGACAATACCTACCCGAATTTGCTGGATGCCCACCCGCCGTTTCAGATTGACGGCAATTTCGGCGCCGCCGCGGGGATTGCGGAGATGCTTCTGCAAAACCATCTGGACCGAATAGACCTGCTGCCGGCTCTGCCAAGTGCATGGCCTTCGGGGTCTGTTCGGGGACTGCGGGCGCGGGGCGGTTATGAGGTGGAAATTGAGTGGAAAAACGGCCAATTACAGCAGGCCAAACTGCGTCCTTCCAAGAAAGGGGTCTGTCGGGTGAGAACGCCCGTGGCGACGGCGGTGTTGGTCGGCTGTCGGCAGGTTGATATCCTCAAGCAGGAAAAATCAGTGATTGAATTCGAAGTGGAGCCCTTTCAGGTTTATACTTTGAGGGCGCAGACGAGGGCAGAAGATCGGATTGGCGGATAAAAAGGGAGCTTACTTTTCTTTACAGACGAAAGGAACTTTGAATGAAGCGGGATAAATTGTTCGAGTGGCGGCGGATTCTTCTTGCAGGGCTGGCTGTTGTCTTTTTCTGGGGAGGGTCGGTTTCGGCCTTGACCGAGGAAGAGGGCTGGGGGAAAGTGCCGGAGATTTTGGCTCGAATTCAGCCGCCGGTTTTTCCCGACAAGGAGTTTGTGATTACGGATTACGGAGCGGTCGGTGACGAACAGACAGACTGTACCGAGGCATTCCGCAAGGCCATTGCCGACTGTCATTCCGCCGGCGGCGGCAAAGTGATTGTTCCGGCAGGAATATTCTGCACAGGCCCCATTCACCTCAAAAGCGGCGTGAATCTGCACCTGAAAGAAGGGGCGGTCATCCGATTTTCCAATAATCCAGCCCATTATATGCCGGTGGTTTTTACCCGATTTGAGGGTACGGAATGTATGAATTACTCGCCGCCGATTTATGCCTTTGAGCAGGAAAATATTGCCATTACCGGCAGCGGCACCCTCGACGGCAACGCTGATGAGGAGCACTGGTGGAACTGGAAAACCACTCAGAAACCAGACGTACAGGCCCTTGTCGGGCAAGGGGAGGAAGGGGTGCCTGTGTCCGAGCGGATTTATGGAGAAGGGCACTTTTTGAGGCCGAATATGATTCAGCCCTATCGCTGCCGCAATATTTTGATTGAAGGGGTGACCGTGCGCAACAGCCCGATGTGGCATATTCATCCGGTACTCAGCCGGAATATCACGGTACGCAATGTCAAGGTCATCGGGCACGGCCCCAATAACGACGGCTGCAATCCGGAGTCCTGCCGGGATGTTCTGATTGAAAACTGTTATTTTGATACGGGAGATGACTGCATCGCCATCAAATCGGGCCGCAACAACGACGGCCGGCGGGTGAATGTGCCCTCGGAGAACATTATTGTCCGCGGCTGTACGATGAAAGACGGCCATGGAGGAGTTGTTCTCGGCAGCGAGATTTCCGGCAGTGCGCACGATATTTTTGTTGAAGATTGTCTGATGGACAGCCCGAATCTGGATCGCGGGCTTCGGATTAAGACTAATTCCGTTCGGGGCGGCGTGATAGAAAGAATTTTTATGCGGAATGTCATCATGAAGGAGGTTCGCGAAGCCGCTCTGAAGATTGACTTTTATTATGAGGAGGGCGACGGCGGGCCGTTCAAGCCGATTGTACGAGATATTTTTCTGACCAATGTGACCTGCCGCAAAAGCAAATATCCATGGCATCTGCGCGGCTACCCGTCGAGCCCGATTCGGAACGTGGTGCTTAAAGGATGTGTGTTTGAGAATATGGAAGAGGAGGGGGTGGCGGAGGCGGTCGAGTCGTTTTTGATTCTGCCGAAGGAAGATCCTCCCTCCTCGGCCGAACCGTGGTCAGTACGGATTATCCGTTCGGAGATGGCACGCAATCCTGAGCCGTGGATGATTGATTTTTCCACTAAGCCGCGGTGGAAATATGCCATAGGGGTGATGATGAAGGCCATCTGGACCGCCGGGATTCTTTATGACAAGGCCGACTATCTGGACTATGTTCAGAAGTATTATGACACACTGATTACCGAAGAAGGGAAGATTCTGACCTATGATGCCGCCACCTACAACCTGGACAATATTAATGCGGGCAAAACACTGATTGATTTGTATTTGCGGAATCCGAAGCCCCAATACCGCAAGGCGATCGAGCTGCTGCGGGAACAGCTGCGTACGCAGCCGCGGACATCGGAAGGGGGTTTTTGGCATAAAAAGATTTATCCGCATCAGATGTGGCTGGATGGGCTGTATATGGGAGCGGCGTTTCTGGCGCAGTATGCGGCGGCTTTTGATGAAAAGCCGCTGTTTGATGATGTGGCACTGCAGTTTATTCTGATAGAAAAGCACACGCGAGACCCTAAAACAGGACTGCTTTATCACGGCTGGGATGAATCTCGCGACCAGAAATGGGCTGATCCGGAAACGGGCTGTTCTCCGCATTTTTGGGGGCGCAGTCTGGGCTGGTTTGCGATGGCGCTGGTGGATACGCTGGAGTATTTTCCGCAGGACCATCCGCAGCGGAAGGAGCTGGGGGCGATGTTCCAGCGACTGATGGCTGCTGTGGTGAAGGTGCAGGACCCCAAGACCGGCGTCTGGTATCAAATTCTCGATAAACCAAACGAAGAGGACAATTATCTGGAATCTTCGTGTTCGACGATGTTTGTTTATTCCCTTTTGAAGGGAATTCGCCAAGAGTATCTGCCGGCTGATTTTATGGACGCGGCAGAGAGAGGTTACAAAGGGATTTTTCAGGAATTTGTTGAAGTAACCCCCGATGGGCAGGTGCATCTGCATAAGGGTTGCGTAGTGGCAGGGCTGGGAGGCAGACCCTATCGAGACGGCTCTTTTCAGTATTATGTTAGTGAACCAGTTCGCAGCAACGACCCCAAGGCCGTCGGGCCGTTTATTCTTGCATGTCTGGAATATGAGATGAAAAGCCGACCGCTGCGCTGAGGTGTTTGTCTGCTTTTCAAGGATGGGAAAAATGTTTTCTGGCGGCTGAAGCTATGCTTTTTGGAAACAGTAAAAATAGGTCTTCGCCGGCTCGAATCCTGGTGTTTTTAAGCAGTTTGCTTGCGGGTTTGCCGGAAGGGTTTTGCGAATATCCCGCCGCTGCTTACAATCCGCCGGAGCGTCTTCTGGCGGAACGGCCCACGATGGAAGGCCATACGGCCAGGCCGCTCCGTTATCGGCCCGACGGCGGGGATTTTGTAGATTTTGTAATTGAAAATGGAGCGGAATATTTCAATCGTCCTCTTTACGGAGGCAACACACCCTTCCGAGCCGATGCCGGCGATAAACCGGAGATTTCCTTGTATCTGCCCGGCCATGGGGGGAACATCCGGATGGGGATTCGACAGGGTAAAACCATTCGCCGGCTGGATGAGGCAGAGCGGCTTATCAGCCGCTATCGGCCGGGTTCGATGGTATATGAAATTGAGGACCCTCTCCTTGGCAAAGGGCGTATGAAACTGACGGCAGCGGCCTTGTATGAGGGTGAGGGAGTGATTCTCAGGGCCGAAATTGAGCAGACTGAAACACCTTGCGAATGGGTGATTGTCTATGGCGGGGTCAACGGGCGACGCGGCCAGCGCGGCGGCGACATCGGCTGTGAAGCAGAGCCGGTAGGGCGGTTTTTTCAGTTTCGGCCTGAGTTTTGCAGGAATAACCAAATCTCGATTCGCCAAAATGTTTTTGTTTTAAAAAGCAAAGTAGGGACACTGGAGGGAGTTTTGCCGACAGGGGCTGTTCTTCTGGAGGCAGACGGCAGACAGTGGGAAACGCTCGAAGGTATGGCGGCTTCAGCCGGACAGGAATTTGAATTGCCGGTGGTGATGGCCAGCGTCCCTTTGCAGACCGGCAAACCCGCCTATTTTCTCCTTCGCCGAATTCAGGAAGGCGAGAAACTGTCGGCCTCTTTGCTCGAACCGCTTTGGGAGAAGACGGAGCAGCAGCGAAGAGACATTGCCGGCCGCATCTCGGCGGATACACCCGATCCTTTCATCAATGCGGCGGCATCTGCGCTTTGTGTTGCAGCCGATGCCATCTGGGATGAACCGGAGGAGGTTGTGATGCATGGGGCGGTTGCGTGGCGCACGCCGCTGGCGGGCTGGCGCGGGCCGTATGCGAACGACGCATTGGGCTGGCATGAGCGGGCCGAACGCTATCTGACCTACTGGGCCGCGCGGCAGAACACAAAGATGGATTCGGAGGTGAAGATGGGGCCGGATCCGTCGGCGAATCTGGCCCGCAGCCATCCGGCCAAGCAAAGTTGCGGGGATATCGGCGGCAGGCACTACGATATGAATCTGATTTATGTGGATACGCTGTTTCGTCATCTGATGTGGACCGGCGATTGGCAGCTGGCTGAACAGCTCTGGCCTGTGCTTGAGCGGCACTTTGCCTGGGAGCGGCGGCTGTTTCGCCGTCCGTTCGGTCAGGAGGGGCTGCCGCTGTATGAGGCCTATGCCGCTATCTGGGCCAGCGATGACTTGCAGTACAACGGCGGGGGTGTGACCCACTCATCGGCCTATAATTATTTTCACAATCAACGGGCTGCCCAGTTGGCTGGGCGGCTCGGCAAAGACCGTCGCATCTACCAGGAAGAAGCGGAGCTGATTTCCAAGGCCATGCAGAAATATCTATGGCTGGCTGATCGGGGCTGGTATGCAGAATGGAAGGATTATCTGGGGCTGCAGCTGGTTCATCCCAGTGCCGCTTTGTGGACCTTTTATCATTCTATTGACTGCGGCGCGGCTGAGCCGGCGGCGGCCTGGCAGATGAGTCGGTATGTGGATACCCAGATTGCTCCTATTCCTATTCACGGGCCTCAGATTCCAATTGGCCTTTACTATACTCTGCCGACAACAAACTGGATGCCTTATACCTGGTCCACAAACAATGTGGCGATGGCGGAAGTTGCGCATACGGCCTTGGCTTATTGGCAGGCAGGACGGCCCCAAAAGGCCTTTTCTGTGTTTAAGGGGTGCATTCTGGACAGTATGTATATGGGGCTTTGTCCGGGCAATTTCGGGATGACGACTTATTTTGATATGGCGCGGGGCGAGGCCCAGCGCGATTTCGGAGATGCTGTGGGTATCTTCAGCCGGACGCTCATCGAGGGATTGTTCGGTATTCGTCCTGATGCGCTGGAGGGGAACTTGACTATATGCCCGGGCTTTCCTGACGAGTGGGAGTGGGCACGCCTGCGGCACCCGGATATTGTTTTTTCTTATCAGCGAGACGGCCAAACAGAGTCTTATTCTATCCGGCCGCGGTTTCCGTATTCATTCCGCTTGGTTCTGCAGATTCCGGCGCGCGGTGCGGAAGTTGAACGTCTGGCTGTGAACGGCCGTTCGGTTTCCTGGAAGCCGATAGAAGAGTCCGTCGATATTCCGCGGATTGAAATTGCTCCTCCGCAGGCCGAAACGTATGCGGTGGAGATTGTCTGGAAAAACTCGCTGTCTGCCCAGGTAAAGACGGCTCCGACTGCTGCGGCAGCAGGTTCCTGGCAGGCCGAAATTCAGTCCGCCCATTTTCAGCAAGTCTATGACCCGCAAAAGGCCCTGGATGAGGTTCATCTCAGCAGCCGCCTTATTCAGGGAAAAGCCGTCGGGACAGAGGGACATCGGACGGTTTTTGCCCAGGTTCAGCATGGGCAGATGAAGTGGCTTGTGCCGATACCCTTTGAAATCCGTCCTGCTTTTGAGATAGTCGGCTCTCTGCGGCAGCGGGAAGGGTCGCTGCGGTTTCGGATTCGGAACAACACTTCTTTGCCGTTTGGACCGGTGAGCGTTCGTATGGGAGAATGGACGCGGAAAACATCCCTTTGGATTGAACCGAATGGGATTTCTGAGGAAATTATTCTTGAAGGGAAGGATGCGCCTTTGCTGCCCGGCTCGAATCGTCTGTTGGCGGAATCGGCAGATGGACGGAGCGCGGAAGGGGTGGTTGTCAATTGGAAGATTTCTTTAAACGAAAGTGAAAAGTTGGAAGCGGCTGCTCTGCAGCAGATTTTTAATGACAAGCTCAGCCGCATCTTCCAAAATGAGTATGTCAGCCCCCGTTCGCCGTTCTGTTCTCTGGCGATTCCCAAACAGGGGATTGGCAGCTGGTGCGATTATACGCGGACCTTTGAGATAAATGACAGCGGTTTGCGCCGGAAGGCCCAGGAGCAGGGCGGACGATTGATTCTGCCTGGGGGAATTGGGTTTGAGATTCCGACGGAAGCAGATGGTGCTAATATCGTTTTTACATCGCAGTGGGATAATTACCCTGCGGAGGTTTCCATCAAACTTTCCGGCCGGGCGCGTCATTTGTATCTCTTGATGGCCGGCTCGACCAATTCGATGCAGAGCCGGATTGACAATGGGGAAGTAGTTGTTTTCTACGAAGACGACTCCGCTGAGCGATTGGCCTTGCATAATCCGACAACGTGGTGGCCGATTGATCAGGATTATTTTATTGATGATTACGGTTTTCGGCGGCCCGAGCCGATTCCTCCGCGTGTTTATCTGAAAGCAGGGCAAATAGGACTCTACGATGTCTCGGAGTTCAAGGGCAAGGGCGGTCAGGTTCCCGGCGGGGCAGCGACGGTTCTGGATATGCCGCTGCGGCCGGATAAAACGCTTCAATCGCTGACAGTGCGGACTCTGACGAATGAAGTAGTCATCGGGCTGATGGGAGCAGCGCTCGTTCGCTGAAAAGAGAAAGGATTGCAAGATGAAGAACACAAGACAGTCAGTCGCCGCAAGATGCGTGAGGAATCTGATCTGTTTGGCGATTGTTTGGCTGAGTCTGATGTTTGCGGCTGCTGCAGAAGGACAATGGCCGCCGGATGTATCTCTGCCGAATCTGCCGTTTCCAATGTCTCCTGTGGCCGAGGTTCAGATACCGCAGCGGCGATTTGTGATAACTGATTTTGGGGCGGTTGGAGACGGTCAAACTAAAAACACAGAGGCCTTTGCGCGGGCTGTAGAGGCCTGTTCAAAAGCCGGCGGCGGGCGGGTGGTTGTTCCTGCGGGTCTGTGGCTGACCGGACCTATTCGGTTTGTTAGCCGGATGGATTTGCATCTTGAGAAAGGGGCGGTGGTGCTATTCAGTCCGGATATAGAGGATTATCCGCTGTCCGAGCGCACTTTTGAAGGCCGGCAGGAGGTTCGCCGGCTCTCCCCGCTGACGGGCGACCATTTGGAGCATATTGCTATTACCGGAGCGGGGATCTTGGACGGTTCGGGGCAAGTCTGGCGGCCTGTTAAAAAAGAGAAATTGACGGAACGTCAATGGAAAAATCTGCTTGCTTCCGGCGGTGTAGTGGAGCCGTCAGGCAATATCTGGTGGCCGTCTGAAAAGGCGATGAACGGGCAGAGAATCGTTTCAGAGCTCAAGAAGCGCAATGCGTCTGTGCAGGAGTATGCGGCGGCGGGGGAATATCTCCGTCCGGTGATGGTCTCTCTGGTTAATTGCCGATATGTGCTGTTTGATGGGCCGACCTTTCAGAATTCGCCGGGGTGGATGATTCATCCGCTGCTGTGTGAAGAGATGATAATCCGAAACATTCAGGTGCGCAATCCCTGGTGGAGTCAGAATGGCGACGGGCTGGATTTGGAATCCTGCCGCAATATTCTTGTGTATAACTGTACTTTTGATGTGGGCGATGATGCCCTTTGCATGAAATCCGGCCGGGATGAGTATGGCCGACGTCGGGGCAAACCCACAGAAAATGTAATTATCACGGACTGCGTTGTTTATCACGGGCATGGGGGCTTTGTTGTCGGCAGCGAGATGTCGGGCGGGATACGGAATATTCTGGTTCGCCAATGCAGTTTTTTAGGGACGGATGTGGGTCTTCGATTCAAGAGCACACGCGGACGCGGCGGACTTGTGGAAAATATCACGATTCAGGATATTGTGATGACCGATATTGCGACGGACGCAATTCAATTCGATTTGTTTTATTCCAGTTCAGCACCGTCTCCGGAGCAGAGTTTGCTTTTGCCTGCCGTCGCCGTCAGCGAGGAAACACCGCGATTTGAAAGAATTGAAATTCATCATGTTGTCTGCCGCGGTGCCCGCAGCGCAATTTATATGCTGGGGCTGCCGGAAATGCCGATTCGGCAGGTCAAAATGAAGGATGTAGTGATTTCCGCCCGCACGGGAGGGACAATCATCAATGCAGAACAGGTGGTTCTTTCTAATCTGTCGATTCTTCCGGAAAAAGGGCCTGCTCTGGCTTTCTATAACAGCTGGGACATCACTCTCGAAGCTCCTGTTGTACCTGTCTCTGGAGAGGGCTTTTTAAAATTGGCGGGAGAGAAGACAAAAATGATTCGGTTGCTGAATGTTGATCGCTCGCAAACAGCAGATACGATCCGATATGAACATGGCTGCACGCCGGATGCCCTATGCTGGCAATAGATATCTTTGGGAGATGAAACCTGTGGAACTGATCAGGACAAGGAAGAGCAGACAAAGTGAAATGATTTTAAAAATCCGAACCTTTGGGTTCATTGTGCTGGCAGGTTGGGTTGGTTTCTGTCAGGCCGAGGTGGATTGGCCGACATCGCGAATGACGTCTTATTTATCCAAGGAACCGTCCTGGTACAGCAGCGAAGAGGCCCAAACTTATGCCGACAATATTCTCACGTGGCAGGATGCTTATGGCGGCTGGCCGAAAAATGTGAATACGGCTTCTAAGCCCTATGAGGGAGACCGAAAAGATTTGCACGGCACATTTGACAATGGGGCGACTACGGGAGAAATGCGGTTTCTGGCTCGGGTTTATCAGGCCACAGGCCGGGAAGCGTATCGGCAGGCCTTTCTGAAGGGTTTTGAGATGATTTTGAAGGCCCAGTATCCTACGGGCGGATGGCCGCAGTACTATCCGCCGCCGGCCAAAAGCTACCATCGCTATATTACCTTTAATGACAATGCCATGGTGCGGGTAATGATGCTGCTGGAGGAAATATCTCAGCAGCCGGCCGTGTATCCGTTTTTGAATGAGCAGCAGCGTCAAGCCGCCAAAGAGGCCTTTGAGCGGGGAGTTGGCTGTATTCTGAAATGCCAGATTCGGGTTCGGGGCGAATTGACCGCCTGGTGTGCTCAGCACGACGAGCGGGACTGCAGCCCGCGTCCTGCCCGAAGTTATGAGCTGGCGTCCATCAGCGGCGGAGAGAGCGCTGAGATTCTGCGTTTGCTGATGCGGCTGGATGCCCCTTCTCCGGTGGCAGTGCGGGCGATTGTGTGGGGGGTGAGGTGGTATGAACGCTCGAAGATTGAAGGAATTCGGCTTACGTGGGTTGACGGTCGAAGGGTGGCTGTGTCCGACCCGCAAGCCCCGCCGCTGTGGGCACGGTTTTATGAAATTGAAACCAACCGTCCGTTCTTTTGCGACCGAGATGGTATTCGAAAATATGATTACAATGAACTGGACCCCGAACGGACGAGAGGGTATGCCTGGTATGGGGATTGGGGAGCGGCGGTTTTGAAAGATTTTGAAGCCTGGCAGGAACGTTGGAAAGACCGTCTGTTGGCCGCAGAGCGAATCCGGATTGTGCTGACAGGGGATTCCACGGTTTGCGAATTTCAGCCGCCGAATTGGAGGCGGGGGTGGGGGCAATACATTGGCGAGTATTTTCGGGATACGGTGGAAATTGCCAATCATGCCCGAAGCGGACGAAGTACGAAGACCTTTCGAAATGAGGGTCTCTGGGAAAAGGCCCTCGATGACAAGCCGCTCTTTATGCTGATTCAGTTCGGCCATAACGACAATCATGCTCCGGAAAATCCGGAATCGACCGTCCCCGACAAAGACTATGCGGACAATCTGCGGTATTTTGTGGACCGGGCCCGGGGGATTGGAGCTGTGCCGATTCTGATTACGCCGATGCACCGACGCAAATTTTACCCTGACGGCAAAATGAACGATACCCTTTTGCCCTATGCGGAAGCCATGAAACGAGTGGCTCAGGAAAAACAGGCTGCGCTGGTTGATTTGCATTCCGCCAGCGGGCGGCTGTTTGAGAAGCTCGGCGAGGCCGAATCTTCCAGGTTGTCGGATGATCCCCAGGATAGAACCCATTTCAACGAGCGGGGGGCCCGTCTGATGGCTGAACTGATTATGAAAGAACTGCCTGAAGCAGAACCCTCTATAAAACCCTACGTAAAAAAATAGAGAATAGAGGAGATGGACGATATAAAGAGAACCCTTTTTCTTAACGATAAAAAAGAAAGGATTCCAAGATGAGGGTCATTTCTGGGAAAAAACATGCCTTTACCCTTATTGAGCTGCTGGTTGTGATTGCGGTGATTGCTCTTTTGCTCTCCATTCTGCTTCCGGCACTGAAAAAGGCCACGGCGTATGCCCGAAAAATCGTTTGCCGCTCTAATCTTCATCAAATCAGTGTTGCGATAAACAGTTATGAAGCTCAGACAGGATACAATTTTCGAAAAGTGAAAACGGCGGTTGGGCTTTCGTCTTCGGAACTGGCCAAAACGTGGTTCTGGCAAAACGGCACCTCTGATTATGCCCATGAATGGCAGCCCTTTGCCGTCGGGTTTATGATGGATGCAGGGGCTCTGCCGGATCGCAAGCCCTTCTTTTGTCCAGGTTATACCAATTTGGATTTTGATAAGAACTATCCGCGGGATGCTTCTTCTTTGACGCCTCAGGAAACGGTGGAACTGGAGAGAAGATGGAAAAACGGGACAGGGCCGATGCCGATGTTCTGGGGTGCGTATGTCTGGATTTGGAAGAAGGAGATTCGCGAGGATGTTCGTTCTATCAATAATCTGTCCGCCGGTGCGATGATGTGTGATATGACTGATGGTGCGTGGGAGTTTGCCAAGAAAAGAGATGAGAACCGGCTGGGGAGAATAATGGACACGGTAGGGATTCGACGTCAATATCAGCATGCCAACGTTTTGATGCAGGATTGCAGTGTTGTAAACCCGACGGATGACGATGCGAAACTGATTCGGTGGCTTTGGGATTCTGACGTTTGGGCGGGAACCGGATATTAAAACCCCGTTTTCCATAAGCCTTAATGAATAATGGGACTCTATCGCTTCTTTGAGATTTATTTTGCGCAAAATCGCTTTTTTTTTATCACAATATTGACTTGTTTGGAATATCCCTTTGCGGGACAATAATAAAGAGTATTGTCCCTGCAAGGCAGAGAGGAGAAAGAGATAGAGTCCAAAATTAACGTTTTGATTCGAGGGATTAGGAGTTATGAAAAAAAGGCACGCCTTTACTTTAATTGAACTGCTGGTTGTTATTGCTATTATTGGACTCCTCATGTCGATTATTGTCCCAAGTTTAAGAAAAGCTACCGAGTATGCCCGCAAGATTGTCTGCAAGTCGAATCAGCACCAAATTGGCTTGGTTTTCAGTACTTATGAGTCTGAATGCAATTACAATTTCCGCCTTTTTAAAAGCTATGATTTGATCCCGTCTTCAGATCGGGATAAGCACTGGTTTTGGAGAGGTGGGACGGCTGATTTGGCCCATGAATTGCGGCCGAACGCGATTAAATTTGTTATGAATGCGAATCTGCTGCCGGACAGCGCAGTCCTGTTTTGCCCCGGCGTAAAGAATATGTCCTGTGATATGAACTATCTGCTTAGCGATGTTACAAGCGGCATTATAAGGCCGCGAAATACGGATGATATATATCGGGAACTTGGCAGCACTATCGATGAGAGCCGGAGGCCGCTGTTCTGGGGTACCTATGCGTGGATTTGGAAGAAGGAATTACGGAGAAATCCCGACGGAATTATGAAAGTCAATAACATTTCCGCCGGCGCGATGATGGTGGATATGACCAATGGCCTTTGGAGATATGCTCAGGCGACAGATCCCTCTCGTTTAGGTGCTTTGATGAGAACAGTGGATATCCGGCGCGCCTTTTCTCACGGAAATGTGCTGATGCAGGATTACAGTGTGGCCAATCCGAGTGACCGAGATGAGGAACTCAATCAATGGCTTTGGGATGCTCCTTACTGGGCCGGCAATCCTGCGTACGATTATTGATTGTTTGCCGTCAAGAACACATGGGGGTGTGATAAGAATGTTCGTGTTTTATTTTTACTATATCTCTATTACTTTTTTAGGAGGTCTTTTTCGATGAGAAGCAAATGGGGTATTATCGCATTGATCGGTCTGGGCTTATTCGCAGCGGCTCAGACGGTCTCCGCCGCCATCACCGACCCTAATATTATCACGGGCGTGGTGCGGTACAATTGTATTGAAGGAACCAGTTGCGACACAGAGCCGGTTGTGGTTAACGGCGGGCTCGTCAATGGTGCGTTGGTGTATGTGGACCGCACCTTTGTCTTTGCCGATGCCAACGATTTGGGCGGCATTGATGTGGTGCGCACGGCGGTCGATGACAAGGCCAATCCGTCTTTGCAGATGGATGTAACACTCAGTAAGTCGGGCACCCTGTTTCTGCTGATTGACAACCGAGTTGGGGATAATATTGCAACGGATCCGCCGACTCTGGGGACTGCGATGGGCTGGGTTCTAACGGCTGGATTTGTTCAGACCGGCTATACCGTAGGGGTATTCAATCCTTCGGATTCTTCGACGACCTATCTGACGGCTTTTGCCAAGGATATCCCGGCGGCCGGCACGATTTCCCTGGGTGCGCAGAATGACGGCACCAGTCGGTTGACTTATTTGATTGCTGCTATTCCTGCTGGATGGAATCTGGCGCCGTCCGTTGTTCTGAATGTGCCGGCGAGCGTACAGGTGGCTCCGGGCGAAGCACTTGAAATTGATGCTGCTGTGCTTGATTATGGAATGAATACAACCACCACAGTTCTGTGGGAGAAGGTATCCGGCGGTGAGGTTGTTTTTTCGCCGGACAATACTTCGGAGGATGTGACCGTTTCCTTCCCGGAAGGTGTTGGAGAATACGTCCTGCGGATGATCGTCACAGACGGTGAGGGCACCAGGACCGTCAAGGAAATCAACGTTTCTGTCCAGATTCCGAAATTTGCCCTTCAGGCGACAGACCATTGCGAAATTGGCAATGATTCCAACCAGGGACCCACCTCGTCACGCAAATCCACGATATCCGATGTCAAGAATTATAATGACGGTTCTGCTCAGCGACGCCGTGTATGCTATTACAAGTACAGTATTGCCGACCTCAAACAGGAAGGCAAGGCATTCGCCAATAGTTATCTGATGCTGAATGTGGACAAGGGCAATCTCTATACGACCAGCCACATTTATGTTTATGGTGTGAAAGAAGAGGCGGATGGCTTTACTCTGACGGGTACAACCTGGGCGACGGCGCCAGGTGTTGATAACAATCCGATACCGCCGCTGAATTCAGCGATTACCATTGATACCCTGGACCCCGATGACCTGTCTCCTTTGCTGGCGGCTTTTACTGTTCCTGTCCTGGATGTCTGGCAGGCGACAGAGCCATCCCCGGCACTTGATGAGTTTCTCAATGCGGATACTGATGGAAATATTGTGCTGATGTTCATTACCTATGACCCGGAAAGCTGCGGTTTTGAGATTTGCTCTCCCAGCCACAGTCGAGTTGAGCCAGAAACCAATCTGAAAGGTATTATCCTGCGCGGCAATGTGATGACGCTCACGTGGGCCACTCAACCGGTTCCGGCCAATAATATGAGTGTGAGTATTAATCTGCCTCAGCTGAGCTGGACCAATCCGCCGGCTGTCGGCGAAATTACGTGTGATGTTTTCCTGGGTACTACGGAACCCAATCTGCTGGATCCGGATTACGGTTTGATGACGCTGGCGACCGGTATTTCCGGGAATTCTGTAACACTTCCTGCGGGACTGCTTCAGCCGAATACCACTTATTATTGGGTGGTGGATGTGCATGACAGCATCCGAGGTACTACCAGGGGTTATGTATGGACCTTTAATACGTCAAATGCTGTGCCGAGCGTTGTGCTGGAAAAGCCGTATCAGTATCTGTGGCTGGGCAATGCGGGTGACCCCGCTTCGGCGACTGCGGTCATCAACGCAACGGTTACAGATGATGGAAGACCTGATCCTCCTGGTACGGTTACGCTTCTGTGGGAGCAGATCAGCGGGCCGGTGTCTGTGCCTATTGATCCCGACAACGTAGAAGATATTACGCTGGTTCTGCCTGAGAAGGGTACCTATGTCTTCCGTTTGTCGGCGAGTGATGGTGATTTGACGGGAACGGCCGCTGTGCAGATTTTTGTCGGGGCTGATCCCTGCGAGGCAGCCAAGGCCAAACCGACCTATGTCCGGCTTTCAGCGGATATTAACAATGACTGCTATGTTGATTTGGGCGATTTGGCGGTGTTCGCTGCTCAATGGCTGAACTGCAACGAGAGTATGGATGCACCTTGCCTGTAATGGGCTTCGTTAAAAAAGGGGTTGAATAGCGTTCTGCGGCAGCCGAATAGGGGAAAAATCCTGTTCGGCTGCCTTTTTCAGTTTTCTTTTGTCTTCAGCAGAAATGAACTTTTGTCAGTAAAGGATTGCAATATGGCTCGATGGGGGATTGTCTGGACTGTTTTCTTTTTGGGGATGGGATTGATTTGGGCGTCGGCTGCCGATCCGCTGCCTTCAGTTGGCCAGTCGGTGGACCCGGATGCGGTGGTTCTTTCGTGGACGCCGGATGCGGATGCCCTTCGCTGGGAAGTATATCTCGGAACGGATGCGTCGGCGGTAAGTGGTGCCCGAAAACCAGTTGGGGATGTGGACGGAAGCGGGACAGTGGATATTCTGGACCTTGCTTTTGTTGCGGCTCAATGGCTTGGAGAACCCTCTTTTCCCTGTCCGGATTTGGATTACAGCGGGGTGGTGGATTTGGGAGATGCAGCTGAGCTGAGTCGCGGATGGAACAGTCCGGCCCAAGCGCTGTATGCAGGGGCAACTAAGTCAGCTTCCTTCACTCCGAGTGAGCTGATTCCTAACAAGACCTATTACTGGCGGGTGGATACCGTCCGATGCAGCGGGATTGAAAGGGGAACGGTCTGGAGTTTTAAGACCAAACGGCCGGCATTTCCCGGCGCGGAGGGATTCGGCAAATGGGCCTCCGGCGGGCGAGGCGGAAGTGTCTATCATGTGACCAATCTGAATGATTCGGGCACTGGTTCCTTCCGAGACGCTGTCAGCGGCACAAACCGAACGGTTGTTTTTGATGTCGGCGGGGTGATTCGTATTGGAGAGCGCATTGTTGTCAAGAAAGATATTACAATTGCAGGACAGACCGCCCCCGGCGAAGGCGTGGTTATTTACGGCAACGGCTTGTCTTATACAGATGCCAATCGCTCCATTACCCGCCATATGCGATACCGAATGGGCAAGGTGGGCACCAGCGGGAAAGATGCGGTGACCATTGCCGACGGAACGGACATGATTTTTGATCACTGCTCAATATCATGGGGTCGGGATGAAACCTTTTCCATCAGCGGCGGCTCCGGAGAAGACCCAGGGTATATCACTATTCAGAACTGCATTATTGCGCAGGGTCTCGAAAGCCATTCCTGCGGCGGACTGATTCAGGATTTCAATGGGGTCAGTTTATTCCGCAATCTTTATATTGATAATGATACCCGAAATCCTAAGGTAAAGGGGGTCAATGAATTTATCAATAACGTGGTATATAACTGGGACGATGCCGCCTATATTCTCGGCGATTCAGCCGCGGATTCCTATGCGAATGTGATCCGTAATTATTTTATCAGCGGTCCTAATACCGGTGCGGCGGCCTTTACCCGAGGCAATCTGAATTTTCATCTTTATGCCCTGAACAATTGGCATGATTCCAATAAAAACGGTCTTTTGGATGGGGCCATTCTGGCACAGTCGGCTTACGGCACGGTGGACTGGCAGACGGTGCCCTACGATTATCCGGGAGTCAAAACAATGCTCGGAGCACTGGCGGCCTATAAAGTTGTGCTGTCGCAGGCAGGGGCGTGTTTCCCGCTTCGCGATCGCACGGACAGCCGTTTGATGAAAGAACTGAAGTCGCTGGGAACCAGCGGCCAGCTGATTTCGGATGAAAATAGCTCGCCGATGTATGGGGTGGGGATTCTCGAAAGCGGCATCAATCCAACGGATACAGACCAGGATGGAATGCCGGACTACTGGGAGCAGTCGATTGCGGGTCTGAATGCCTCTGCTGCGGATCACAATGGTGATGCGGACGGCAACGGCTATACCAATCTGGAGGATTACCTGAACTTTTTGGCTGTTCCGCATGCACATGTTCAGAAGAACAGGCCGCGCAAAGTTGATTTGAGGAGATTTACTTCGGGATTTGGTTCCAATGCTGTCTATACGGTTTCTGATGCTGTTCATGGAACAGTCGAACTTCTGGCGGACGGCTATACGGCTCAATTTACGCCGGAACCCCATTTTGTCGGGCCGGCTCGTTTCCGCTTTACTGTGAACGAGGAACAGGTCTTTACCGAAACGGTTCAGCTGCTGGTTTCTGAGTACGGCGGTCATCCCCTGCCTCCCAAGTATCCCTATAACCTGACGCAGGGATTGACGTATAAGTACTATTCAGGGACATTTGAGTATCTGCCTGATTTTTCATCTTTGACACCGGTTCAGCAGGGAACGATTGAAAACTTCAGCATTGCCGGGGCTGCCGCCGGTGATGCGTTTGCCTATATTTTTGAGGGATTCATTGAAATTCCGGCAGATGGGCTTTACACCTTTTCTCTCAATTCGGATGACGGCAGCAAGTTGTATATTGATGGCGGCATTGTTGTCAGTAACGATGGTGTGCATGGTTCTCAGGAAGCCGAAGGCAATGTATCGCTGCTGGCCGGTTTTCATTCCATTCGGGTGAGTTATTTTGAAAAAGACGGCAGCCAGCAGTTGGCAGTAAGCTGGGCAGGGCCGGGATTTGCGAAGCAGCTGATTTCCAACAGCGTTTTATACCGCGGCGCTGTCGATTCGATTCCTCCGGCGGTTCCCGCAAATTTGTGGGCTGCGGCTTCCAACGGCAGAGTCGTCCTTTCATGGGATGAAAATACCGAGGACGACCTGGCCGGCTATGCTGTCTATCGCACTACGGTCTCGGGCGGCGGCTATGTCCGTCAGAACAGCGCTCTGCTGGATTCATCGGAGTTTATCGATGACAATGTGGTCAACGGAACCCTTTATCATTATGTGATTACGGCGGTCGATGAGTCGTTTAATGAATCGGCCGCAACGGCGGAAGTCTCCGCTCTGCCGGCTGATTCTAATGATGTGAGTGTGATTATTCAGGAGCTGACGTGCGGCTTCTGCGGGGTGGAAGGCACGGTGGACAACAACAATGCCGGATTTACCGGTTCTGGTTTTGCTAATGGGGATAATGCGGTCGGCAGCGGGATAAATTGGAGTGTTCAAATTACTCAAGCCGGCCCTTATACGCTTACGTGGTGCTATGCCAACGGCTCGTCGTCGGACCGGCCGGCCAATCTGCTTGTCAACGGTTCCTCGGCTGCAGCGGGCATTTCGTTTCCGGCGACTGGCGGATGGACAAGCTGGAGTGAGGTTTCACGGGAACTAACGCTGGAGGCAGGCACCTATCTGATTCGACTGGAACCGACCAAAGCCGACGGGCTGGCCAATGTGGATTTTCTTCTTGTGAGAGGTCCAGCGGTTATTCCTGGTGAATGCTCGCAAGCACCGACAATCACTATCTCCATACCGGCCTGTCAGGGAAAAGCAATTCAGTACAAGACCAATTCAGGGGCTTGGATTTCGGAAACACGGCTGAAAACCCGCAGTGGCGGCCAGTGGAGCGATGACCCCCAGCTCAACACCCTCGATGCAAACAAATCCTGGCTCCAGTTCGACCTTTCCGGCATTGCCGGTACCATCACCAGCGCAACCCTGACGATTTATGCCATCACAGGTGATAAATC
>CALMLO010000055.1 GCA_937868095.1 uncultured Phycisphaerales bacterium
GGCTTCTTTTGTACGGCAAGGCGGCAACAGCGCAAAAGGCCGAAGACGGCGGCATCGACGAAAGCAATCCGAATCGATTTGCCCAGAAGTGGGAGGATTGGATGCTGCCGTATGCAGAGGCACTGCAAACGAGTTTTACGCAAGCGATGACATCGCGGCCGCACGCGCAGTCCGTTCCCGGCGCAATCACCGTTTGGTATGAGGATTCATTCTCTTCAACAATTTCCGGGATTGATTTTTCGCAGTATCCGGAAGGCGAACTTGTTATTGAGAATTGCCAGCAGATAACCAAGAACAGCATTTGGGACTGGAACGGTACAGGCACACCGACGCCGCAGCAGGAGCAGTGGTATAAAGAATATGATGACTGGCGGCCCGGAACTCCTTTCTTGCTGACCGGCTGTTCCGATGCGCGGAATAACGGATTTTACCGTGTCCTTTCCAGAAGGATGTCCGGCAGCACGCTTTACCTCCGAGCGTGTGATAACAGCGGACAGCCGGTCAGTTTTTATGCAGATAGTCAGGGTACGATATCCTGCAATTTCGGCGGCGACTGGTGGACGATTCGCGGAATGAACGGGCACGAAACCGCCAGCAGCGGCTATGCTGATGAAGGGCCGGGAAACTTTTTTGATAATCTTGAAGACGCAACTTATCAATTAGGCATTACGAATCAATGGTGGACGTGGAAAGACCAGTATCATCGCTACGAAGGGAATGCCAGAGGGCCGCACGACGGCAGGCCTCCGTCCGGCGGGCCGTTTGCGATTGACTTCAACGGCGACTGGATTCGGGGCGTCAATCCCTATTTGTATCACTGCTACGATACCAATTCGCATCGCTATATTTTAAAAGGCGATTTTGATTCGCTGCTCTTTCTTTACTTTGCCGGCTGGAGGGCGGATGAATTTCTGTCGATACAGGTTGACCCGAAAGAGCAGGTTCCGCCGTATTTTTTTGTCGATAAAGAAAATGCCCACTGGAAATATGGCGGCAAAGTACCGATCCGAAAGAATCAAATCAGCAATCCGGCCCGGCTTGGACCGGTTAATCAGTGCTTGGCGCAGGCGTGGCAGACGCAAAGCAGCGGCTGGGTGGCCATTGCAACGCATCGGCAGTATCTGACGTCAACGATTCGCGCCGTCGGCACCGGATATATGATTTCTTACGGCGACGCTCCGCCGCTGGAGATTCTGCTTTCGCCGCGCGACTGGTGGGAGCAGTTGAAGTTTGATACGGCCATACAAAATATGGTTGAGTATACAGCGGAGCAGTACGGATGGATGATGGCGGTTGATGACACTTACAAAGAAAACTGGTTTGCCGTGAATCATCCGTCGTGGATGCCGCCGGAGTCGCAGCAGCAAGTGCCATATCTGTTGGAGTATGAGTTATACAACGGCGATGTGCAGGGCCGCACGTATCAGCAGATCTATGCGGATAAGGGCATCAGTGCTTATCGACCGGACTGCGACCCTACGATGCCGGCTTATGCTGAACTGCATGATGAACTGTGGGGAGAAAACGGCAGTGCGATTGAACTGATTTTAAAGAAACTCGGCAGCAATTATTACGACTGGTTTTACGATGACATCACGCCGTTTATCAGTGAGCGGATTCACAAGTTTCGAGCGAAATTCTTGGCCAGTGAGAATCCGCAGTACTGGCAATTCCCGACAACGATACACGGCGTTGTATGCAACAATCTGGAAGATGTGGCGAATGTCTGCTGGCCTATTCCGCTTGGTACGTGGCGGCGAACGTGGAAGCGGACGCTCGGTTATATCCGAGAGGGCAAGATGCGTTCGTCGTCTCTCGGCGATCCGACTTGCCAAAATTACGAGAACTATTCGTGGACAGGGCCCTACGAGGATTATCATTTAACGATGCCAGGGCATCATCGATTTACGGCACCGTCGCAAGATGATTACGGCGGCGAGGATTTGTCGGCCAATCACGGGCCGAACTTTGAGGCCGAAGGGCGGGAATATTATACAACAAGAATCTATCAGATTCTCAATGACTGCCGAATGGTACTCAAGCAGCTAAACGTTTTCCAACCAATTCTGACGAATTATTCATTAAAATACTTTTATTTGCATATTGAAGATTATTTCAAAGACAATAACGGTCCTATTTATTTCCCGAACAAAGAAGCCATTATTGCAATTGCTGAAAATGCCCTTGCAGAGAACTACATTAGTGATGTAAGTCAATGGTCTTCCGTCACAATAACTCTGGTTGGACATCACTTGCCGATTCGCGCAGAGGCAAAAGGTTATTGTGTAAATAACTTCAACGGGATTCCGTACTATTATGAATCTGCTGTTGTATTGGAATGTGAACAGTATGATTCAAATGCCGTTTATTTTCTCATCAGATTAAAAATAAACTATCCGCGCCAATCACTTTGGGCTGCATGCGGCGGCTCGGATTCGCCGATAGCTTTTGGAATAACCAAAGTCGGTACAGTTAATGTTCCAAGAACGCCAAAAGACAGTAATTATGATTTATACGGTTATTTATTAATTCCAGTTAGACCGGATGCGGATGAACCGTCAATCATTCGCATTAGGTCTATTTACAACTTTGCCAATCTCGGTATTTGTGAACCTGTTTATGAAGGTCAATATTTGAACAACAGTATTACAACGATAGAAGTAGCCGTTTTCAATGAAAATGATTTTTTAACTGTGTTTGATTTTACGAAAATATCAGGCAAAATCTGGCGGCGGCTGAAGGAAAAAGCCGACGTCTATCTGATTGACATTTTCGGCGACGATGTAAATCCGCCGAAGTACGAAAATGCGTTCTGGCAAACGCCGACGCTCTATAACTCCAATTGGTTTGATTTAACAGGCAATCCAATTTACGACTCAATTTACGATTACGATGAGCACAACCCGGAATATCGAGTGCGTGCTGAATCTGTCCTGATGGAGGATTTAGAAGGTATCGATAAAAATGAAGTGAAGTATCTATTTGATTTTGAAGATACTGCTCTGGCAGATGAGATGGACAAAGAACAGACGTCGAGATTGTATGATGAAAGACTCCTCGAAGGCGATCACGATGCGGCGCAAGAAGTCTTTGAGGATGGATGGAATCAGGGGATAATCTGGAATTGCAAACTAAACAGTCGGGACTCCGCACAGGCACGCGGCAATCCGCAGAACAATTACGGCACACCGACCGAACCGGAAGTGATTGCACTTGATAAAACTATTCCGGTTTTTCCGCTGCGGCCCAAAATCTATTTCGAGCATGTGCAAATCAGCGGCGTCTGGTATGACCATATCTGGGTTGACCCGCCGTTTGCAGAAGGGGGCACAGTGCAATATCGTCTTTCACGATTTGATGCTTCAGTTTTTCCGCCGGGATGGGCAATTATCTTTAGTTTCGGAGAACAGAAACCTTCGGCCCCCAGCGGCTATCCTGATGGGCCGAACCATTTCTGGCTGGATTCAACATACGGCGTTTCGCAGAACAGCG
>CALMLO010000056.1 GCA_937868095.1 uncultured Phycisphaerales bacterium
GAAAAGGTCGGGAGTCCTAACCTTCAAAATGGACCAAAGACAGGGGTACAGTCAAAAGGGTATGAAGGGATATTGGAACATTCAAACCGTTTTGGGATTATTTCTGCAAATCTGCCTTGCCGGAGCATCGGGAATGTCTCCACCCTCATTTTTGAGTTTTCTTGAGGATGGGACGATTGTTTATGGGCAGGATTTGGAAGGCAATCAGGTTCCCGATTTTTCTTATTGCGGGTATGAAGGAGGCCGGCGTCCCATTCCGGATATTCCGGTTTGCCTGGTTGTCAGCCCTGCTGAAGGGGATAACACGCTGCGTATCCAGGCCGCTTTGGACTATGCTGCTTCACTGCCTCTGAAGGAGACAGGGTTTCGAGGGGCGGTTCTTTTGCGTCGAGGAAGATATTCGGTTTCCGGCAGTTTGTTTCTTTCCGCATCGGGGGTGGTTCTTCGAGGGGAGGGAATGGGTGAGGATGGGACTGTTCTGGTTGCGACCGGCACAGACCGTCGAACTCTAATCCGAATTGCCGGCCGAAATGACCGCAGCTGGTCTTCTCCGGCTTATCCGATTCTCGATGCGAGAGTACCTGTCGGCTCTACTGTGCTGCATATTGAGTCGTCTCATGAACTTAACGTTGGCGATACAATTGTCATCACGAGACTTTGTACTCAGGAATGGCTTGAACAGAACAAGATAAATTGCTTTGGTGGGGGGCTGAAGGGGATTTTCGATTGGAAAGTTGGTTCGCGTGAGGTGCGGTGGGAGCGGGTGGTTCGTGCTGTTCGGGAAGGAGAGATTATTCTGGATGCTCCGTTGACAGCGGTGATTGATTCTTGCTGGGGCGGGGGGACTGTGCGCCGCTGCAGGTGGCCGGGAAGAATTCATCATGTGGGTGTTGAAAATCTGCGCTGCCGATCCGAGTACGATTTGTCGAATCTGCAGGATGAAAACCATTCCTGGATGACAATTACGATTGAGAATGCAGAAAATGTCTGGCTGAGGACGATTACATCGCTTCATTTTGCCGGTTCGCTGGCAGCTGTTTGGGAAACGGCAAAATCCGTTACTGTCCAGGATTGCCTTTCGATTCAGCCGATTTCGGAACGGGGCGGATGGCGGAGAAACACCTTTTTTACAAGCGGGCAAATGACCTTATTTCTTCGCTGTTTTTCGGAAGAGGGCTGTCATGATTTTTCTGTCGGATTTTGTGCGGCCGGACCGAATGCGTTTGTGCAGTGTCATTCCTTGCGATCCTTGGATGACAGCGGCCCATTAGAAAGCTGGGCCTGCGGTGTGCTGTATGACAATGTCCGTATTGACGGCAATGCTCTTCGGCTGGGCTGGCGAGGCAGCCAGGGAGAAGGCATCGGCTGGGCAGCAGCCAACAGTGTGCTCTGGCAATGCGAGTCAGCGGTTGTAGAATGCGGCAAGCCGCCGACTGCCTGCAATTGGGCTTTCGGCTGCTGGGGGGAATTTGAAGGAGACGGGTATTGGGAAAAGTCCAATACTTTTCTCAAGCCCGCAAGTTTGTATGCGGCTCAGCTTGCACAGCGGCTTGGTCGGGAAGCAGCTCAGGGAATCTATTTGATGAAGGCGGCTGGCTCCAGCACAACAGCTCCTTCTGTAGAAACAGCTGCAGAAATGACGGCTCTTTCGGCTGAACCGGCCTCTTCTTTGAAGGATTTTATCCAGGAAACGGCCGCACAAAATCCTATCTTCTGTGACCTTTCTGAAGCAAAAGTTTATGAACAGGTTTTGGGCGGCAGATGGGAATCTGCCTCCCGAAAACCGATGGTCAAACCGGTTCAGCTTTTGAGAGGACGCATGGTCTGTCAGGGGCGGCTTGCGGCTGGTTCTTCCATCGGTCCAAGTTGGTGGCGAGGAAGTACCCGACCCGACGAAGCGGCCGATTATGGGGTTGGAATTACCCGTTTTGTGCCTGGACGAATCGGTGCCGGCTTTACGGATGATTTAAATGAGTTAACTGACAAGATGGTTGCTTGCGGTCAAATTGTGATGGATTACAACTACGGTCTTTGGTATGACCGCCGACGCGAGGATCATCAGCGTGTTCGGCGGATGAACGGTCGAGTCCGCCCGCCATTTTATGAACAGCCCTTTGACCGAAGCGGCGTCGGGACGGCATGGGATGGTTTGAGCAAGTACGATTTGACACGCTACAATTCCTGGTATTGGGCCCGCCTGAAGGAATTTGCCGATTTATGCGACCAAAAAGGACTTGTACTGGTGCATCACAATTATTTTCAGCACAACCTGTTGGAAGCCGGGGCCCATTGGGCCGATTTCCCCTGGCGACCGGCCAACAATATCAATAACACCGGTTTTCCGGAGCCGCCGCCTTATGCGGGAGATAAACGCATTTATATGGCGGAACTGTTTTATGATGTGAGTCATCCTGTCCGTCGGCCGCTGCATCAGGCCTATATTCAAAAATGTCTGGATGCTTTTGCGGATAATA
>CALMLO010000057.1 GCA_937868095.1 uncultured Phycisphaerales bacterium
TCGTTTTCGAGGTCGTGATGGATTTTGACCAGGTCCATGCCGGCCTGACGGACGACGTCGGAGTTGCCGTTGTGGGCGGCTGCCTGCATTGGTCTGGTTCCTCCGTTGAGTGATCGGCTCTCTACTTTGGGGCGGGGGTGCGGGAATGGGCTGAAAATACGAGGGCTTTGGGCGGAGGCAGCGGCTAGAAGTGCTGGAAAGAGAGGGGGTAAGAATTTTTTGATGCGGGGGGATTTGAGGGGTCGGGGGTGTTGCGGAAATTGTTCGAGTTCGACTGTCTGGGTCGAGAATAAATAAGGGGGAAGAGTGAAAAGGGGGATAGTCGAGGAAGCGGGTCGGGTTTGGGGTTTTGGGTGAAAAATTAAGCGAAAAATTGGGGGAACGGCTTGCCGGAGGGGATTGAGGTTGGGTATAATAGTGGCGAAACGGCTGCTTTGAAAAGACATCGAAAAATAGAAGGGGACAAATAAGGAGTCTGCCAACCTTTGGACGTGCACCGAGTTTCTGGGTCTGAGGCGAGAGAGGCCGTAATTTGATTTAAGGAGGATAAAAAAATGGCTGTTCCAAGTTTTCCTGTTTTCCGCAAAAACCGAATGCAGGTGCGATATGGTCGGGAATCTTAGCCGTCAAAATGGACCAAAGACAGGGGTACAGTCAGCAAGAGTTGGAGCAAATGCTATTGCGTATGCAATAGGCAGGGTAATCGCAGACATGAAAGAAGCGGAATACCACAAGAGACAAATGGACTGGGATAAAGAAGATTATCCTAGACTAAATGCTATGGCTCTACAGATTAGGGCCATACTATTAGGAGAATAACACGATGGTAACAGTAAAATTGGTATTATCTATCTTTATATTTATGTCCTTATGTAGTTGCAACGAAGCAGATGTTTTAAAGGAAAGGGGGTTGGCAGATAATCAAAAGGATTGGCGCATTTATGCCAGACAAACAATTAAACAACTTATTAATATTAATGAGGAATATATTAAAGAGAAAAATAAAATATATAGAGAATATCCCTCCGGTCAATCTTACGAATTAGATCAGAAGATAGCTTTTCTTTTAGGTAAGGACATCAAAGATATTACTCCAGAGTTACGATCAAGGTACTGGCTTGCTAAATATAGAACTGAAAAATATGTCAATCTTGAAAGTGATATAAAAATGTACTGTTATGATCTGTGGGAAGCTACTGGCCGGTCTTGCTTCTTAGATATCCCATGTAATGAATTGCCTGATAATGTTCAGATAGTAATTAAAAGGTATAATGAATATATGTCGAATAATCTTGATGTTTCCAAGGAAGTGCTTTTGCGAAAAGCCATTCAGGAGACCGTTGAAGCCATAGACACAGAATATTGTAATTGGGCGCTTGAAGTCATAAAGAAATATGTGTCTTTTAAGGGAGGTTTCGGGCCACCTGCCTTTCAAAAAGATTGTTACTGTCTAAGCAAGGAATGCGGTGATATTTTTAAAAAGCATTTTGAGGAAGAGTATAGCATTTGGAACAGATGGTATATGCACAATAAAAACAATCTTATATGGAACAGTAAAAAACATATTTTTGAATCCCATCAAGGAATCTCTTTTGAATTGCCTTATTTGGAAGAGTATAAAGGTATGGAAAAATTGTATAATTAAGATTCCTTATGTCATCGGGTACAAACATTCGTCGTCGACTAAATATTGGTTCTTTCACAAGTTGAGACTGAAAATTCATCCGTAAATTGCCGGCCGTTGCTGCGGCCGACGCAAGGGCAAACGAGGTCGTGGAGCCGCCTGTAAAGTGCCTGTATTCGGCATTTTGGAGCGAAACGGCGTGCCAAACAGCGGCTGGCCAAGTTTCATGGCGTCTCGAAGGAAAAGTTTCCTTTGTACTTGAAAGAAATGGAATTCCGATATAATCATAGAAACGAGGATCTCTTTGAATTATTGGCTCAAAATGTCACTAAATGAGTGCAAAATCGTTTATAATTGCCAAAAATAGAAGGGAACAAATAAGGAGTCTGTTAAGGAGTCTGCCAAGATTGGGAAGAGTTCTGGATTTCCGGGTCTGAGGCGAGAGTGGCCGTAATTTGATTTAAGGAGAATGAAAACAGATGGGCGTCCTGAGTTTTCCTGTTTTCCCGAACTTTCCGCAAGAACTGAATATGGGTGCGATATAGCCGGGAATCCTGGCCGTCAAAATAGACTAAAGAAAGGGGTGCGGTCGCTGTCAGCGGCTATGGCGAGCGTCCTGATTTGAGAGAGTAGATTTTTATCACAGGAGGACATGATATGGAAACAAGGAAATGTAGGATTGCAGCGGGCATTTATCTCATTTGTATAGGTTTGGTTTATGGTACGGTAAGCGGACCGGTGGAACTGCTGCCTGTGATTGCAGATGCACTCGAGAATAATCTCGAGAAAATCAGGACATGGAGGGGGTCTGCCGAATATACGTATTCGATAGGGATCAATATGGAAGATGATCATCTCTTCCATGAAAAAGGAAAAGAATCAATAGATTTTCTGTTGGATTTGGAACACGAATACTATAGAAATGCCGGTGTGTTTACAGCACACGAGCAGTGGATAAACGAATTGCCGAAAGCTAAAAGAACTTCCTGGCGAGAAGAAGCTGTCGTGGTCGGAAAAACGCTGTATTGGCTGCTTCCATTTTCTGAAGATCCGAATGCTGCTCAAGCGCCCCGCACTCTGCTTATTAAGCGACACGAAAGCAATTATCGAGGGGTAAAAGGGGAATTTTTTAATCCTCATGCTGTTATCAAGGGGATGGTGGATGATCTGCCCAGCCAATTCCGCGGCAGATACGAGCGGTTTTCGAAGAACCTCGCAGATCCTCTGCTTCGAGAAATTCATGTGTCGAGAGAAAACAACCGAATTACGGTTTATTTGGCATGGCCGGATACGAACGAAGGGATTTTTGGGCTGACTGAAGAAACGCATATATTCGATGCTTCAAAGGCGTTTGCTTTGATAGAGTCCAGAATGAAAAATGCTCTTCAAGAGGAAATCTGGCAGGTTAGTTATACCGTGTTTGAGGGGATTTTCCTTCCGATAAAGATTTCCTATTATTCGGAAGATCGATCTACGGGATACAGTAAAACCGAATCGGAAGTGACGATTCGTACTGAGATGCTGAATGAAGTTTTAGAAGAAAATGAGCGATCTATAACACTGTGTAAAATGGGACTGCGCAAAGGAGACTATATAGTAGATTATACTAAGGGCGGCCTCCATTATCCATGGGATCCTGACACGTCAGACCTAAAGTAGTTTCGTCAAATCTCTTCATCTATTCCCGCCAATGGGAGAGAGAGAGGATCTAAAGAATGAGAGAGGGAATGGTCATGAAAAAAATATGGATTCTCATTATCGGCCTTTCGGCAAATTCCCTGCTGTGTTATGGAAACTCCGATCTCGTCGATTTGCAGAGATTACTTGATCGGTGTGCAAGACAGGAACTGATCTCGACGATCCGGGTCGAATATACTCTTACGGCCAGCGGACCGAACGTTGGAAAAATCGAGGAGGAGGGCGATCTTCTGCTGGTTGGAGAGCAGGCCGCTTTTTTGGTTGCGAAAAAACCTTTCGACAAAACCTTTCTGCTCATTCAGGCGGAGCGGCTGGAAGATATCCGGAAAAAACCGTTTGAATTCACCCGCTGGAGGGTCTATCACAACCAAATCTTCAGACAAATCGAGGTAAGCGATCAAACGAATCCCCCTCATGGTGTAATCGCCCAAGAGCCCCCTCCTGACATGGATATTAATCTGACCCCCCTGGGTTTTACAATTTTTCATCGATGTTTGGGCGGGGAAGGACGCTCCCTGCTGGATATTCTGAAGAAGGCAAACGACCCGAATATTGTGCTTTCTTTGGATCCCGTTGTAACCGAGGTCAATGGTTGTGATTCGATCAAACTGACTTGGTCGAGGGAGTGGATCTCGAAAAAACTGATCAAGCTGATGGACATTCATTTTTCACTGGATCATGATTGCTCTATTGTTCGGATGTCTTATTACAACGCCGATGGAATTATACTGGAATATAACGTACGGAAGTTCAGGTCTATCGGAGACGGCCTGTGGTTTCCGATCGAATGCGAAATTCGCAACAGCGCTGGAGATATCAATAAGATATCGGTTACGGATGTGCAAGTGAACCCCATCCTGGATGAAAACGAATTTGAATTGGAGTTTCCTCCCGGGACAAGGGTGACTGATACGATCACCGGAAAACGATACACAGTCAGGCCGACCCAGGAACAGGTCGATGCCGTGTTGGAGGACCCGTAAGCAAAGCCGGCTCTTTGGATACCGTCGGAATACCCCATAAAGAGGGAGGTTCGAATAATGAAGCGGGGAAATCTCGCAAGGTAAATAAATGACGGCTCCGTCGGGCTGTGCGCCGGCCCAGATGGTTCTGACGCTCAAGCGGGTTTCTCAAGATTAAAAGACGATAGCGGCATAGCCGACAGATTCTTCGCTTCGCTGGCGGAATTTGCGGAGCATCACTTCATTGCTGCTGGTATGAGCCAAAAGGACACCTCGCCGAGCGCCCATGGCCCTGGCGGCCGCTACCACGGCCGCGGCGGCGGACGGGCCGCAGGCATTCTGCTTCTCCGACGCTGCGGGCACGATTTTCTCCGCTTCCATCCGAACAGCCAGTTCGATAAACTCGCGGTCATTGACCTGATGGGCCCAGGCAAGCGCAGAAGGCCCTGTTCCAGCGGGACAAAAACCGTATCGCGGCCCATAATGGGTCAGGTCTGTCGAAGCAATGCACACGGCTTGTTTGCCTTCCAGCGACGCAAGCAGGCGGCCTACGGCCGTGCCGAACGGCACTTCAAAACCGCTTAAGGGCATCAGAATGGGGACGATCCTGGCATTCGGAAACAGGTATTGGATAAAAGGAACCTGAACCTCGATGCTGTGTTCGCCCGAATGAGCATCCGGACCGGCCAAGGCCCCCAGCGAGACGATTTGGTCGGCCAGTTCTTCATCAATATAGGCCAGGCCGAGGGGCGTCTCCCAGGCCCCGCGGTCATAAACAGCCGGCGAACCGCTGTAATAGCGGTGGGCCGCGCCGAAAAGCACAAAGGTATCCACCTGGCCGTCAACCTGGCGGACGGCCTGAAACACCATGGCCGCCAGCCGGCCGCTGAAGACCCAGCCGGCATGGGGCACAATGCCGGCCACGATGGGATCGGGCAAATCGCCGGAAAAGGGCTGCTGAGAAAGGCATTCTTCGATTTCCGCCAGACATGCAGAGCGGGTGGCGGCATAAAATTGGCCTGCAACGGCTGGTTTTCGAATCATTTTCTGTTCTCCGCTTGTGTTTTTAATGCCGGGATATTATCCTATCTATTCAGGTGAAAAAATCAATCCGAATCCAAAATTTGAGCGAGGAAACAATGGCGGCCCCAAACAAGCAGTCGCCCGCAGCGGTGGTCATGGGCTCCGACAGCGATTTGGAGATTATGCAGTCGTGCATTGACCAGTTGAAGGAGTTTGGAATTGAACCGGTTATTCGGATTTTGTCAGCGCACCGAACGCCTGCGGCTGTGAGTGAGTTTGCCCAGACAGCCGCGGAGAACGGTATCCAGGTTATCATTGCTGCGGCGGGTATGGCAGCCCATCTGGCCGGGGCACTAGCCGGACAGTGCCGGCTGCCGGTCATCGGGGTGCCCCTGGCGGCTAAAGAAGGACTGCTGGGGCTGGATGCGCTGCTGAGTACCGTTCAGATGCCGCCGGGGGTGCCGGTTGCAGCGATGGCAATCGGGCGGGCAGGCGCCAGAAATGCAGCTGTCTTTGCCGTGCAGATTCTGGCCCTTGGCAATAAGACCCTGGCGGACAAACTGGCCCTCTTCCGCAAAAATCAGGCGGAAAAGGTTCTTGCCAAGGACGCGCAGCTCAATCGATAAAAAGTCCCTGAAAAAAGGGGTGCCTTATGGAAAAAAGGTGGCGAAAAATCTTTCAGTTTCGGGCATTTGTGTCACTGCTGACAGCCCTGGGATTTGGGATGGCGGTGCTGAGCGGGGTCCTTCTGTTCATTGCTCCCTCCGGCCGCGGAGTCAGGTGGATGTGGACTTTGCTGGGCCTGAACCGTCATCAGTGGGAGCAGATGCACATTTGTTTTTGTCTGCTTTTTGCCGTTGCGGGCATTTTTCATCTGAGTCTGAATTGGAGGCCGATGCTGCATTATCTGAAGATTGTCGGCTCGAAAACGTATGGGTTCCGTTTTGAATGGCTGGCGGCGCTGGCGATTGGTGCTGTTGTCTTTGCGGGGACGTATTACCAATGGAAGCCCTTTGCCGCCCTGCTGGAGTTTCGGCAGCAAATTCGAGGCAGGCAGCAGTCGCCCGCTCCGGATACAATCGTCCGTCCAGACGGCGCCAAACAAAATCGGGCCGGCATCGGCCAGATGACGCTGATGGAGTACTGTGCCCAAACAGGGCTGGAGCCGAGTGAGGCCGTCCAGACGCTGCAAAAGAAAGGTGTCTCGATACGGCCGGAAATGACGATGCGTCAAATTGCCGAACTGACGGGGGTTCATCCGAGCCAGGTGCCGGCTCTGCTTACCGCTCCTTAACCGCGTCTTGTGCATCAGGAGGTTCTCTCTTCCAGACGCATTTTTCCTTCTCAGCAGCAGAAATCCTTTTGTTTATAATTCTGTGACTAATTCGTACAACTGCGGAAAAATATCCGGACGTGCACGAAATTTGGTACCGTGGTTATGACCAGACCTCGCATCAAAATCGATAAGGATTTGGCCTTTTTCAATCGCTGCTATCAATTTTTCAGGCGAAAACCGCTGAAGCATTTTAATTGTCGAATACCTAAAATATTCTCTGCCCTCTTTTCGTTTGACCTCGGCTATTACATAAAAACAATTTAAAAGTTTCGTGCCTGCCTTGTGAGAAAGATCCTGAAAACCCCAATACGGCTGAGGATTCAATTCGCCCAAGCCCGTTCTTTCTTCAACCGACTTCAACCATTCTTTATGACGGGAAGAAACTTCACTGGAGGAAAAAGAAATAAGAACCCGCTGGGACTTCCTATCCACAACAATGCCAAACCCCCGATCAGTCCGGCTTGCCCCGTTTATAGTCTGTCTGAAACTCATTTCGCCAAGGGTATACCGGCTTCCTGCTTTCTGATGAGCCCAACCATACCTGGGAAGCAAAATATTGGGCACGATCCGAAGTCCGCGAGGAGAAGGTTCCATGTGAAAAAGCGTTGTCAGAGAGATTGTCGTTTGTCTTTGACATTTCAGCTCCCATTCTGCTGCATTGGGTATCGGCAAATTGTTCTCTTTGATTCCGAGTAAATCCTCCAGTGTGTTTCCAACGCCGCCTGTATTGCCCGGACGCGCATTAGGAATCCATCCTTTACTGCGAATCGCTCTTAACGCTTTGATTAAATCTTCTTTGCTGAACAGCTGCATTAGTTAATCTTTTCATCTGTTTTCGGCGTCAGAAGCCGGCCGCCAAAAATCAAGAAGATATTCGAAGGTTACCCCCATTGTAATATAATTGCTGGGCCACCCGAAGATACCAATCTGGTTTACAATATTTGTCCGATCCCAAATGATAATATTTCGCAATTCGTACCCGCGTTTCCGCAGTTCCTCAATCAGAGCCACATGAATGGTAATCCTCTCGTTTTCCCACCACATATCAGGAACATTAATAACACAATGCCCCTTCGGCTTCAAAAGCGGCAGGAGTCTTTCAAAAATATCCCCCATAGCTACCTTGTAGGATTCCAGCGAGAGAGTTCCTAAATCCCGCTCATCCTGAGAATACTGTTCAATCTTTCCAAGCTGCTCATTTTTCCGATGCCGCCGTGATTTGTTTTTTCGCTCCCGGTTCAGAAGGTTGGCATAAGGCGGGGAAGTCCATATCAGAGAAACCGTGTCTTCTTCAAAATAATCCCGGATGTGCCGTGCATCATCCTGAATGGCTATCTGTTCGGCTGTGTTGTACAAATTTGTGGAGTGCAGCAATCTGTTTGCACACAATTCAATATAATGCCGCTGAAGATCAAAGCCGACAGCATTTCTGCTTAAATCCTGAGCCGCAACAAGAGTGGTTCCGCTTCCTACAAAAGGATCAATAACAAGTTCGCCTTCATGGGTAAAAAGTTCTATTACCCTTTTAGCCAACGATATTGGAAACGTTGCCGGATGAACATTCTTATCTCTTATATCTCGGGCTTCATAGAAAAATTGCCAAACGCCGAGCTGAGACTTGAGCCATTCTTTTGCCGCCATGCAGTTCAGATGGTTCGAAGCGCATCGGCAAGTTCGCTGATTTTTTATAGAAAGCTTCTGACGGTAGAGATCGTCTCCTTCCAAAATCATCCTGAGATTTGCTGTGCAATTTGGCGGCGTGCTTTGAACTGTGCTGTGGCGAAGTTTTTCCATAAATTATCTCACCATCTTACTTGTCTTTAAAGTCGATAGAAACCGACCGCTTCTATGCTTAGATTTTTTACCTTCTTACATACTCTTTTCTACCCCCTTTCTTTCCCGGTTTCAACCCCTCAATTCCCTTTATTCTTTTTTTGCAGACGTTCGCTGATAATTAGAAAGTTTTCTGCATCAAAAACCACAGAGGCACATAAAATCACAACACATTGAAAACATTATACTTACAAACAATAAGTCTTATGATTGTTTTAGAAAACATTGCCGGCAGAAATGGTTTGTGCAATTGAATTTGTATGGTGCTCTCAGCGGCGGGCGAGCATTTCGAGGACAATTTCCGCTGTTGTCTTCGATGCATTGCGGCCAGCAAAGGGGCGTGTTAATTCCACCAGGGCCGTGCTGGTTTGAATCAAAAGCAGTTTGTTCTCCAGCAGTGAACAGAATCGAGATGCCATCGTTGAAATGCGAGGCAGATACGGCATAAACTCCGGCACCAGTTCTTTTCCTGCCAAAATATTAACCAATGACAGAAAGCGGGGACGGACGAGCCAGCGGCCGACCAGATGCCAGAGGAGCGGACTGGACTGGTACATGATGAGCATGGGGCAGCCGGCTGCGGCAACCTGAAGGACGGCGGAGCCGGATGCTACGAGGGCTAAATCCGCCTGACGAGCCAGCGAAAAGACCTCGCCGATTTGATATTGGATGGAGAGATTGGGCAACTGATGGGCCTTCAGCCAGGCGAGTTTTTCTTCATCTGAAGCAGCCGCAAATAACTGCAGATTGGGATGATGGACTGACGCCTCGACTATGATTTTCTGCATAGCCGGCCAAAGCGTCTGAATCTCCGCACTGCGGGAACCGGGCAGCAGCGCGATTCGGGCGGCGGAAGGGCTGTAATCGCTGTACGATTTATAGCACTGGTCCGGATTGAAAGGAATCTCGTCAAAGAGCGGATTGCCTACAAAGTCGGTCCGAATCCCCCGCCTGGTAAACCATTCCTTTTCAAAAGGCAGGATGCAGGCCAGCCGATCGCAGCAGCGGCGCAGCTTGCGGATGCGCCATGGGGCCCATGCCCACAACTGCGGCGCTACATAAAACAAAACGGGTATGCCCAGCCGCCTGGCCGTCCTGGCAAGATGAAAATTAAAGGCGGGCGAATCGCAGACTACCAGCAAATCGACGGGATTCTTTTTCAGATAATCCGAAGCCGAGCGAAGCAGCATTTGGTAGTATCGAAGCTGGCCGAACACATTATAAATCATTGCCGCCCTGCCGACAGGGTTTTCGAGCAGTCGGCAGCCGGCTGAGGCCATCTTCGAACCGCCCAGCCCTGTCCACTGAATTGCGGGCTTGGACGGCAAAGGAATATGTTTGCTCGAAGCGCCGGGCCAATCGGCAGAGGGGCCTTCTGCAAGCATGCCGGCTGCGCGAATCAAATTGGCGCAATGAACGTCGGCGCTCGGCTCCAGCGCACTGATAAAGACTCGTTTTGGTTCGGATGGAGGCATTGCTACTCCCTGCCGGCGTCAGTTCAGAAAAAAGACAATAGAGCATCCGACACTTTTTTGTCAACAACATCTTCAGGAGCGTCGGGCGGCGGCTCGATGATTTCATAAGCCATCGCATATTCAGCGGACTCCGTAAAGGAGCGGTTGACAACGCGAAGGCGGTATTGTCCGGTTTTGGGGATGAGAATATCTGCTTTTTTGAGATTGTCGAGCGTGCCTGTATCGGAGAAAACGGGCCGACCATGCTCATCTTCCACGAGCAAATCGAGGTTGGCCAGATAGCCGGTTAATTCTCCCTTTTCGATGATGTTGTTGGGGGGGAATCTGTCGAGCCATCGAACGCGACGCTTCCAGGCAAGTGTGAGCACTAATCGAGCACGGTCTGGAACGGCAGTCCATGTGTAGATATGTGCCTTGCCGGCTGAGAGGGATTGAAAGGCCCAGCCGGCCGGCTGGCGGGAAGGGGCTATCTCGGTTTCAGGGACTATTTTGGGACTGCTTAAAATAGAAAATGCCCGCTTTGCGTCCAGCCGACCGTATCCGCGCTGGGGATGCCAAATCCGGCCGGCAGTGTCAAGGCCGTTTTTGTCCTGAATATCGGAAACAGCGGAATTGACCAGCACGGCTTTCAGGACGACACTTCGTCCGCCGTCGGGTTCTTCGGATTGGTCGGCGTACTGGAGCAGTACGGCGGCTACGCCGGCGGTGTGAGGCGCCGCCCAGCTTGTTTCGCCGCGGGTGGTGCCTTCGTTTTTCCAGGCCGTATCGCCGGAAGAAGTCGGGACCCAAAGATTTTGTGCGGGGGCCGCCGTCTCCGGTTTGCGCCGATTGTCAAGGGTGGGGCCGGGATTGACGGCTGTGCCGACGCGGCGATAAATCTCCGGCTCAACGGTAATCAGGCCGGCGGTCGTCAGGCCGTTAAAGGAGGTGCCGAAAATGGTAATTGAGGCGTTGTCATTGCCGGAGGCGTTGGCAAAGAAAATGTCATCGGTATAGGCATAATAATCATACAAAAGGGTAAACGGAAACAGGCGGTCGTAGTCGTTCGGCAGCTGAATGCCGGTTACGACAATGCGGCAGCGGTCGGCCCGAAAGTGATTCAGCGCATCCTGAAACCACAGCCAGTTGGTGGTGCGGTTGGGGTCGGTCTGGGAAAGGCGGCGGGTAACTTTGGCGCTGCAGATTTCAGCATCAGGGGCAATCCCCCGACAGGCCGGATACTCCCTGCCGCCGCGTGAAGCAGCAATGCCGGCCAGGGAGGTATCGTGCCAGTACGGTTCATAAGGCGAGAGGACATCTCCGGTGGGGTCATACCAATGAGCATGCGAATCGCCGGTCGGATTGCCTTGAGAATCTTTTTCAAAGAAGGCCTCGTGGCTGGTTCGGCAGTGTCTTTGCGAGAGCACACCTATCCGGATACCGCGACCTGTATAACCCAACTCATGAAGGGCTTTCACATTCACGCCGCCCGGGCCGGCTGATTCGGCAAGGGGGTAAGCCATCTGACTGCCCAACAAGAACAGCAGCCCCTGGGTGAAAAGCAGCAATGCGCGGTTTTTGCTCATCCTTTCACAGATTCCTCCGACGGCCATAAACAGGCGGATTTTTTGAATGCAGCATCCAAAAAACAAAACGAGAAACCGCACAAGCCGTTCTCTCAAGAGGTCGGCAAGCCGGCAAAGATAATCAGGGCACCGAACAGCACGGCCGCCGCTCCCCAGATGCGGTAAAACCAAAGGGGACGATTCTGCCACCATTGAAGCCACCGGTGGATTTTGTCGAGGGGCAAAGCGGCGAAGAGAACACTTGCCACGACGGTAAGGCAGCCCAGCACAATTATAAGCCACGGGATGCGGCAACCTGTTGCAAAGATGAGGAAGACAATTCCGATGATGATTTTGAGAGCCACCGCCCAATAAATCCGGCGGCCCTTCGCCAGAATATGAAGGAGTCCCTTCTGCCAGGTCGGCTGGACGGCAGCAATAATCCCCCAAATGGCTGTCAAAAGACCGATGCACCAAACGCTGTGTTCCATACCATATCTCCCAAAGAATCGGACGATGCGAGTTTATTCGATTCTTTCGACCATATCCATATCAATTTCTACGCAGGCAGCCTGGCCGAGCATCTGGACCTGCAGCACCAGTTTGGCCTTTTTGGGGGCCTGGACAATCAGCCCTTCTATGCCCATGAGGGGGCCGGCAATAACACGGCAGCGCTGGCCGACTTGGAGAAACTCGTGGGGAATAAGGGGCTGTCCGCTCCGCAGTACTGCTTCAATAGGCGAGAGTTCCTGAATCAGTTGGGGCTGGTTGTGAACGATTAAGAGATTTGCCGTCCGATTGGTTTTCAATACTTCCAGCCGGTCTTGTTCATTCCCGCAAAAAAACAGATAGCCCGGAAAGACCGGCATCAGGGAACGCAGGGTTCGGCCGCTTTTGCGGCTGATTTTCCACGACATCGGCAGAAAATAGGGTACCTGCTTTCGAACCAGCTGCCAGGCGAGGGCCTTTTCGTTTCGGCTCTTGGTATGGGCTACCCACCAGGTGCCTTCAAACGAGGCAATGCCGGCATTGTCGGGCCAGCTGATTGGAGGGTTTTCGCTTTCGCTCAGCATTGATGCTTTCTCCCTGTTCCCTTCGATATTAGACCCATGCCGTCAAATACTCTGTCTGGTCTTCGAAGCGGATAAATCCTTCGACTTGGGCCGGAACCAGGACTGTATCGCCCTTGCGAACCGGAATATCCTCGAAGGTACGGCCGTAAATCGTTCCGCCGCCGCTTAAAAAGAGAATGGCCTTGGGAACGGGCGAGTTCAAAAGAACCTCACCGCCGGGCATTTGATGGCCTTTATCGAGTTTAAATTCCGGGGCATCCACGAGACGGCCGACTGTTGTTACGGGAAGAGGGACGGCAGACAGGTCGAAATGAATGCTTTCCAACGCTTCCTCGATATGAAGCGGCCGCGGCTTGCCGGTGGCGGGGTCCAGACGATTCCAGTCAAAGACGCGATAGGTGGTGTCGGAGGGCTGCTGGATTTCGGCAATCACCAATCCGGCTCCGATGGCGTGGCAGACGCCGGCCGGCAGAAAATGACATTCACCGGCTTTGACGGGGACGGCCTGCAGATAGTCGGAACAGGTTCCGTTTGCGACGGCCTGGGCAAAACAGGCCCGGGTTGTGCCGGGTTTGAGTCCTTTGTAGATAATGCCGTCGGGCGGGGCTTCAATAATATACCAGCACTCGGTTTTGGGCTGTCCTTTGCCCATCCGCCGGCAGGTCTGGGCATCGGGGTGAACCTGTACACTGAGGACCTGGCGGGCATCGAGAAGTTTGATCAGCAGAGGGAAAGAACCATTGCGGTCTGCGGCCAGAGCCGGCCCGAACCGGCGAACGGCTTTATCGAGCGTTTGTCCGGCCAGCGGGCCATTGACAATCTCAGACTTGTCGTTCGGCAAATCCGCCAGTTCCCAGCTTTCTCCGATGGGCTGATTGGGCGGCAAATCCTTGTCAAAGAGTTCACGGAGGCGCTGTCCGCCCCAGATTCGCTCCTTAAAAATCGGCTTCAGTTTTAAGGGATATGGATTCATTCTTTCCAATATACGGGAAATTCGCCGGCCTGTCCAGATATCGGCTGAACCTGCGGCAGAGACGAGAGCCGCTTTTAGAGGGCATCCACGATGGCTTGTGCGATGGCAGAGGCAAGACGATTCTGGAAGTCAATATCGTAGAGAGCCGCCGCTTCGGACGGATTGGAAAGGTAGCCGCACTCAATCAGCAGAGCCGGTCCCTGCGTCCGCATTAAGACGCGATAGTCGTTGGTCCGCAAGCCGTTGCTGGAAAGCCCTATTGTGCTCAGCGCCCGCTCCATCAGACGTCCGGCCCGGCGGGAAGCATCCGAAGCATTGGGGGCAATATAGACCGTATAGCCGTGGTGGACACGATTATGATTTGAGTTGTGATGAATGCTCACAAATAAATCCGCCCCAGCATGGTTGGCGATTTCCGCCCGTTCATTCAGCTCTATAAAGGAGTCATTATTGCGTGTCATAATCACATTTATGCCCTGCTTTTTCAGCAGCCAGGCCACTTTTTGGGCTACTTTCAGATTGACCTCTTTTTCATAATAGCCCAGATAACTGGTCGCGCCGGGGTCTTTGCCGCCATGGCCGGCATCGATAACAACCGTTTTCCCTCCCAAAGGACGGGTTGGAGACGGCGTATAACCGGGATGAGGCAGCGGGGCCGCTGATTTCAGATAGGAGCGAATGCGCGGGACCAGCAATTCGGCCACATACACTGTTTGGCCTTCCTGGATGACCGTGCCGGTTTGGCCGATATTCTCGCCATTCACATAGATACTTCCTCCGGAATGGGTGAAAATAACGACCCGATTTGCGCTGTTGGACAGTTCAACATATCGTCCGCCTGTAAAAGAAACTCGCAATCCGAGCCGGGCGGCCAGATCGTCGGCGGAAAGCATATAAGACGGAGCCCGCGGAGCGGTACTTTTGGGAGGTGCCTGACAACCGGCGAAGGCAAGCAGAAGCAAGAGAAGCCCCCCCAGCCATCGTTGTATTCGCGGCATACTCAATCCTGAAACACCTTTTTTGACTTTTTGCGTCGGTATAATATCAGATGAATCATGAAGTTCTTTTCTTTCTTTTCGGCCTTATTTAGCGAAGGGCTTCACGAAAATCAAGCAGAAAGATGATGGGGGTTCTATTGAGGTGAATTTCCGGAACATTCGTCGCAAAGGCCCTCCAGGCGGATTTGCCGATGAAGGACTAAAAAACCGTCGGGGATATTTTGGACAGCCGGCACAACCGCCTGCCTTAGACAAATGGTACGCCCACAACTGCGACAGGTAAAATGCGGATGACATTGATCCGGTTTGCAGTAGTCGGCCAATTCAAAATGCCGCCTGCGGTCCCGTATGTAGGCCTGGTGAACAATATTGTGCCGAAGGAACACCAGCAGAGTCCGATAAACTGTTGCTTTATCCGTGGAACAATCCAGCTGTTCGTAAATCTGTTCTGATGTCAATGCACAATCCGTCTGGAACAGAACACACAGCAAGGCCAAACGGGGATGGGTTTTTCGAAGACCGCAATCCTCCAAAAGTTTGGCGGCCTTCTGAAGGTACTTTTCATTCACTGCTTGTGCCCTCTTGCCCGGCGGGGTCCGGCTGATTTTCCGTCCGGCCGCATAAGATGCAGTGATGACCTAAATGGGCACCGTCCACACGGACAAACAGCAGCGGAAAAACAATATCGCTAAAACAGCACGGCAGCCAAACCGCAATAAACAAGGCCAGGAACATCCCTACCAAAAGGCCGAAACTCCAATCGGCCCGCGTATTCATCAGCATGTGACTGGCCGAAGCCCAGGTGCTGACCAAGACATGAAACGCATGGGGGTATTTGGTTCTGGGATAAAAATAAGCCACCACAATTCCCAACAGGGCCGCCGGCGTCACCAGCCACCACTCCTCAATAAAGCCCAAATGCAAGTGAGGGCGGTAACGGTCGGGGTCTTCCGGATGCTCCTCGTGCCCTTCTTCGGCGGTGCCGTGGGAATGTTCGTGAAGGGCAGCGTGGGTGGGGACGGCTGCTCCGAGGATACTTTCACCAATGAAAGGAATTACACAATCGCTAATGGTGGCGACGCCGACCGAGCCGACATAGCCAATGACAAAAATCAGCAGAAAGTTTCGGGCTTTGCGGTGGAGTTGAAAAAGTGCGGAGGTAACCATGGCACTGAGAGCAACGTGGAGAGGGTGAAAAATTGCAAAGAGCGTATGGCTGCCTTCTTCGCCCCACCGCCGAAAAATCAGCATAAAAAGAATGCCTGTGAGGGCTCCAAAAAAGGTAAAAGGAGAATGTTCCTTCAGTTCATGGCCAATGAGGCGAAGTTTTTCAAATGCCATAAGTTGTTTCTCTTCAAATAGTTATCGAAAAAAGAATGTTTCCGGAACCGACGCAGTATTGAGTGTATTGTTTTTGCAACTGATTTGCAAGAAGATTTTTCGCTGAAACGGCCGGCGGCAATTTTTGTCCCGTCTGAGCTGCCTAAGACGGGTTTTATTCAGACAAAAAACTTGTTCAGATAAATGATGTTTATAGAATACCTATTCTAAAAGTACTTTTTGAGGAGCGATTATGAGGCGAGTATGGATTGTGTTGGGATTGACTTGCTGCTGGGCCGGCGGATGCGGAACCGTCGAAACGATGCAAAAACAAATCGAAACCAGTTCGGAGGCGATCGGCTCCAACGTTGAGGCCGTTCAGGCAAGCACGCAGGCCATCCAGCAAAACCAAAAAGCTGTTGAAAAAACCACCTCCGCTATTCAGCAAAATCAGAAGGCCGTCGAAGAAACTACGGAAGCCATCGGGGCGACGGCTGCGGCGATGCGCCAGATTACGGAAACTCTCCAGGCCAGTGCCGCAGCGATTGCGGCAACGACCGAAGCCATCAGCGGCAATCAAAAAGCGGTAGAGGAAAGTACGCGTGCCATCCAGGCCAATCGGCAAGCCATTGAGCAAAGCACCAAGGTCATTGCGGCCAATGCTCAACAACTGCAAATAATGATGAAGCCGCTGGAGAAGATCCAATTCAACCTGCCGCTTGCTGCTGCTATAGCCGGCGGAATTGCCATTCTTCTGCTGCTGCCGTCGGTTCTTCTTTTCCTGCTGCTTTTGCGCACAAAAAATGCCCCCCGAACCAAAGAATAAGGGGCTTGTTCTCTTTCTTCCAGAAAACCTCCGACGCCGGACACGGCTCAGCAGATGTTCCCTGCGGACAATTGCCTAAGCCAAAATGCACGCAAAGAAAAAACGATTTCATCCCACCAGCTGATGAAGGATGAACTCGTTTCAAAGGCGGGTTTTAATCGCTTTGTCCCTGTTCGCGGATGAAGAATCCCTGGGGAGCCAGACCTGTTGAAGAAGGCGTTCCCGCAATCCGGCCGAGATAGGAGCTGCCCAGTTCCTTGATATGGTTGTTCACGTTGTCAAAATAGTTAAAATGGGATTGCTCTTCCTCGATAATCGTTTTGAAAATCTTCTGGGTGAGGTTATCTCCATTTTCCCGACAGATTTCGGCAAAGCGATTGTATTCATCGATGGTATAGTCTTCGAGGTCGGCATCGAATGGGAAGATTTTGTCAATTTCCTGGCCTTTGACGGCCTTGGCGGCCGGCTCCACAGTGGGTTCTCCGTCCAGTTCTTTGATTCGCTCGGCAAATGTTTCGGCGTGCCGCATCTCATCGATGGCAATCAATTTCATGCTGGCCGCCAGTTCACCATAGTCCATGTCATCCAGCCCATAGTGCTGATTCATATACTGCGTAATGGCTTGCAGTTCCATTGCGCGGGCTTTATTGAGGACTTCGATCACCTTTTTTTTGGCTTCGTCTTTGGATGTTTTTGCCATAATGTCTCTCCCTTCACTGGTTTCGGCTTTCCCTATTATCCAACTGACCAATGTGTGAAGTATTATAACAGGAGTCGGATTTAAAAAACCAGAAATTTTCAGGTGAAAATCGGCTGAAAAAATGTCCAGTAAGGCCGCTTCGCGGGCCCACGCCCTGCTGAGCGCCGGCCTTGCATGCGGCTGCTGGGCGAGTCATTGTCGGCCCGGTCTGTCTTTTTTCTTCGAAAAAGGGACGCCGGGTTCCGGGTGATGAAGGGGCATTCGCCGTTCACCTGGAAAACGATTTTGATTGCAATCGGGGGATTTTTTCAGAAAATAGACCCACTGAACACGGACGAACAAAAAAATAAGGTCGATTATGTTTTTTCTTCTACATCGATATTTGCTCAAAGAGCTGCTGCGGGTTTTCCTGCTGGCGACGGTGGCTTTGATGCTGATTCTGAGCATCGGGCTGCTGGTGCCGATGATTAAGGAATACGGAGTCAGTCCGCAGCAGATGCTCAGTTTAATCGGGGATTTCTGTCCGATTACGCTGACGTTTGTCATTCCCATCGGGGCCTTGTTTGCCGCCGCCATTACCTACGGGCGGTTTGCCGCCGATAGGGAGCTGGATGCCTGCCGAGCCAGCGGAATCCATTTCCGGACGCTTCTGCTGCCGGGTCTTTCGCTGGCGCTGGCGTCTGCTTTGGCCAATCTGCTGCTTAGTTTTTATATTACGCCTGCCTTTGTTCACCGCAGTGAATACCGCGTTCAGGCCGATGCCAAGCAGATTCTTTTCCGGAATATTCAGCGGAAGGGATTCTGGGATTTGCCGGGGGGTCGATTTAAAATCTATGCGGAGCAGGCCCTTCCGGCAGAAAATCTGCTTCTGGATGTTGTGATTCTGGAACTTCAAAAGGATAAATCGCCGCGTATGATAACCTCCCGCAATGCGCTGGTGGATATTGAAACCCATCGAGCGCATCATCTGGTCTCCGTTATCACGGAAGATACGATTCGCTTTGATGAAGAGCAGCCGGTTCACGTTGGGACCATCGGGGTTAGCCGGCGGGTTCCGCCGCTGCTGTCTGAGAAAATCAAGTTTCAGAAAATTGAACAACTCAAACAGATTCAGGCCGACAAACTCCGGTTTGGGCCGATTTATGATTTGGCCCTGACGGTTCGTGCCCAGCTGGCTCTTGAACGGCTGGCCGAGCAGCTCCGTGAAGCGATGGAGCAGCCCAATGAATATCTGCGTCTTCGGAGTGCTGACGGGGGGCGGGAATATCTCCTGCGGGTCGGTGGTTTTCAACTTGGACAGGCACGGCGGATTGAACTGACCGGCCCTATCCGTCTGCTCGAAGTTCACCCTTATCAAAACAATGAGATTTACTGTCGGTATGACTGCAAACGGGGGCAGATTCTGCTGGAAGATGACCGCATTGACCGTGGACTGGAACTGATTCTCCAAACCCCTCAATGGCAGCGTTCGCCGTCCGTGAAGGGGACGGCTCTTCAGAAGGTCATCCCGAACCTGCCGCTGCCGGCACCCGTTGTCGATGGGCTTACCCCCCCCGAACTTCTGGGAACTCTTACCCAGACGGATTTTTCGGGCGATCGGATTGCCCTGCCTAACCCAAGCGAGGTTCTTCGCTCTCTCCAGGAAAGACTCCGGAAAGAATTGATCAAGGTGGACAATCAGGTGATCTGCGAACTTCATTCGCGGCTGGTGTTTGGGCTGGGGTGTGTTCCGCTGATTCTGACGGGCATTTGTCTGGGGATTCTGTTTCGGGGGGGCCATATCCTCAGCGCCTTCGGGGCGAGCATGATTCCGGCGGCTGTGCTGATGGTTTTTATCTTATCCGGCAAGCAGCTGACCCGAAATTCCGCCGTCCCCACTGAGGCGGGCATCGCTGTGATGTGGGGCGGGTTGGCGCTGCTGATGGTTCTGGCGTGGCTTCTGTACCGGAAAATCAGTCGGGTGTGAGCAGAGAGGAAGTATTGAATGGCGCAGCTGGATCGATACATTGCCAAGAACTTTCTGGTGGGGTATTTCATTGCCTTCTTTGTCCTGATTGGATTGTGCATCATGCTGGATTTGTTTGTGAACATTGATGAGTTTATGGAACAATCCAATCAAGGGATGGGAAAGGTGCTGATTCATATTGCGGCTTATTACGGTCCGCAGGCAGCTCTTTGGTTTCGGCATCTGGCCGGAATTATTACGGTGATTGCGGCGGTATTTTCGCTGGCTCGAATGACGAAAAACAACGAGTTGATTGCTGTAATGGCCTCCGGCATCAGTCTGAAGCGCATTCTGGCTCCGATATTGACGCTGGCTGTTCTGCTGACGGGCTTGCAGGTTATCGATGAAGAGGTGGTGATTCCACGGCTGGCCAGCGAGCTGACGCGCGGACGGGATGAGGTGGGTATGCCGCGCCGGTATTCATTCTGGTTTATCAGCGACCCCAAAGGCAATCTCTTCTGCGGGCGGGAATACGATGAGTCCACCGGAATGCTGCTGAATCCTTTTATCGTTCTGCGTCAGCAGGAGCCGGCTGCCCAACGGTGGAGCGTTATCGGGCAGATTGACGCGGAATGGGCGGTCTATGATGCCGCCCGCCAAGGGTGGGCCTTTGAAAAAGGACGCCAAATGAATGTCCTGCCGGAGGATGCTGTGCCGACGGCCTTGACGTCAGTGGAACCGGTTGATTTTTTTCCAAGCAGTCTTCAGCCGCAGGAAATCGCACTTCGCCGGCAGGAAGGGTACAAATCGCTGCTCAGTCTTCCTCAAATTGAGACCCTGCTGAAAAATCCCGGGACGCGGAAGACGGATATGGCTGAACTGATTTTGCAGAAGCACTCCCGGATTGTCGATCCGATTATGAATCTGATTATGCTGATGGTGGCTCTGCCGGTTCTGATACGCCGCGACCCGCGGGAAATCAAATCCGCCATTTTAATCAGTTTTGTGACAACGACGGGCTGCTTTATTGCGGTGTTTCTGTGCAAACTGTTTGCCACAGAGAGCATCGGGGGACGAGTTTTGCCGGAACTTTGGGTGTGGGCTCCGGTTTTCCTGTTTCTGCCGATTGCCCTGCTGCAGATTGACTCGATGAAGACCTAAGGGGACAGAATACGTCGGGAATAATCTGCTTTTTTCTTTATTTCGGTCCGATAAAATCCTCTCCAAAATTAAACTTTAAAAACAAATCTGCAAAAAACAATATTTCCCCATTTTTTCTATATTCCCCAGATTGACATTGACGATAATAAAAGATGGAAAGATTTTAAGTTTTTTAGGGAGAATGGACTATGGAGAGTACATTAGTCGAACAGCGTAAGGAAATGAGAACGGAATTAAGTTGGCCCGTGAGTGTGTGGCTCCCTCAGGCCAACCGATTCTTCAATGGCCGAAGCGTCAATGTAAGCAAAGGCGGTGCGTACCTGACTATCCCGCTGACGACGCCGGTTCGTCCCGGGCAGGAAGTGGAACTGAACTTCCCGCGGACCGCTCATCTGGCCCATCAAAAAGGTCAATACGCCCGCATCAAGATTGGCAAGGTGGTTCGGGTGGACCGTTCGAGAATGATGAACGAGGGAGTCCTTGGGCTGGCCGTTCAATTCCTGCGTGATTAAACCTTTTGTGTCCGCCCTTTTTGCCGCCGTCTTCTGCTGAAGGGGAAAAGCAGAACGTGTGTTTTTTATCACCGATACTGCGTTCGCTCCGTTGGCTGATACTCCGGACGAACGGGAGTCTTCTTTCGTTTTGACACTTTCGTCTTCCTATTCAGAACCGTTCCCAAAAGGACCTGTGAAAACCCCTTGGCTGACCATTCAACATCGGCTACAATAAGATTTGCTTCCTTTTGGAGAAAGATAAAAGGCCGATGGAAAACAAGGAAACCCGATTTTTGCCGCTGACGCGGATTCAGAAATTGATTGGACGCTCCATGCTCCAATCCAAACAGACCAAAGCATTCGGATACTTTTCGGTCTGGGTGGATGTGACGGAGCTGGCGGCCATGCGGAAGGAATACAGCCGGCAAACCGGCATTCGTCCGACGACGAACGATTTGGTTTTATGTGCTATGGCTCGCGCTGCTCAGCGTTATTTGCAGGTCACCGCGCGGGTGGAGCCGGAGGCCGGGGAACTGGTTATTCCAGAGAAATTCGGACTGGGATTTGCGGTGGCTGCTCCGCAGGGGCTTGTCGTTCCGGTGATTCAGGATGCGGGGCGGCTGACACTTCCGGAAATTGTTCAGGCAGCCGATGCTCTGGTTCGTCGGGCCAGGGCCAATCAGCTCAGACCTGATGATTTTGATGGAGCCACCCTGGTGCTCAGCGGGCTGGGAATGTATGGAATCGAGCAGTTCTATGCGATCGCCCCGCCGTCGGCAAGCGGCATTATTTCCATCGGCTACATCAAGGATACCGTTGTGCCGGTCGCCGGCGAACCGGCGGTGCGCAAACAATTGAATGTATCGCTGGCGATTGACCAGTGTTTCGTTGACGAGTTGACGGCGGCGGGTTTTCTGCGGTGCATTGCCGACTCTCTTGAAAATCCATGGTCGATGGTTTCGTCGGCTCCTTCCTCCGATTCACAGTGAAATCTGAGCGAAAAGTTTTTCAGTTTTTGAGCAAATTGCAAAAATAAAGATTGACAACACACATTCTTTTCTCATAATAAGAAGCAGAATTTGAACGAATCTTATATGATTCGCTTTCTGAAAGGACCGCTTTTCTTCTCATCCACAAAGCGGTCTTTTTTTATGCGGGCTCTGACTGGTCATTGCCGGCTGACGGAGGCAAAGAGGAGGTCTCGTCCAGCGGCGAAGAGGCCTGGGCAGAAACGGCATCCGTATGCTGTCCGAATAAAAAATCCGCCACAGACCGGTAATCCTCAGCTCCATGGCAGGAGGGTTCGTATTCAAAAATCGTTTTGCCATAGCTGGGAGCTTCGGCCAGTTTGATATTGCGGCGGATGTGGATGGGAACCACACAGGCACCCGACCATGGGGTATGGCTTTGGCGAGCGGAGGCCAAAAACTTTTCGATGTCGTTTTTGACTTCGACTGACAAACTGATGCGGCTGTCATACATACACATCAGAATCGCCCGTACATGAAGGGCCGGATTGATTCGCTGGTTGACCAGGAGAATCGTCTGAAGCAGCCGGCCAAACCCCTGCAGCGCCAGAAAATGCGGCTGGACAGGAATCAGGACCTCATCGGCGGCGGCTAACGCATTCAGGGTCAAAAGCCCCAGGGAAGGCGGACAATCAATAAGAATGAAATCAAATTGATGCCGGACGTCTCCGAGGGCATTGCGAAGAATCGTCTCCCGCCCTACTTCGGTGACCAGTTCCGTTTCGGCGCCGACCAAATCGATGCCCGAACTGAGAAGCCAAAGATTTTCCCGCGTCTGAAGAAGGGCCTCCTGGAGGGAGCGTCCGCCAGCGAGGACAGCATACGCCCCCGAAGGGGCAGATTCGGCATCAGCACCAAGATGAATCGTCAAATGGGCCTGGGGGTCAAGGTCAATCACAAGGGTTCGTTTTCCGCCGGCAGCCAGTACAGCCGACAAGTTGGCTACCGTTGTGGTTTTGCCGACTCCGCCTTTCTGATTTAAAACAGCCAGAATGCGGCAGGGGCCGGATTCCGTAAGGGTTTGTTCATTCCTGTGCATGAAAGATGGTTCCTGATTCCTTTTTCCGTCGGTAGACCGCATCGAGGACACCGTTGACAAAACGCGGGGACTGAACACCGCCGTATTTTTTGGCCAACTCGATGGCTTCGTTGATAGCGACTTTTTCGGGTATATCCGGACAGAAAAGGAGCTGATAAACGCCCAGGCGAAGGATGCTGCGATCCACCAGTGACAGACGCATCAGATTCCATTTTTCTGCAGCACCGGCGATTTCCTCCTCGCATTGCCGCCAATGCTCCCAGGTTCCCTGTGTCCACTGCTCGGCCAGCTGAATGACCTGCTCATCGTCGCTGTTCTCACGGAAAAAACGAGGCAAAAGCGGCAGAACGTCCGCCCCTTGTATATCCAACTGGCAGATTGCCTGAATGGCTAACTCCCTGGCTTTGGTTCTTCGATCCACCGCTCTTCCCTGAAGAAAAATATTCCGTTTCAAAAGAACACCGCTTTCGGCAAGTCCGCCGGGGGCTACAGCCGACTAAGAAGATCGGCCATTTCCATGGCCGTCATAGCGGCGGCCGCTCCGGCATTGCCCTGCTTGGTGCCGGCCCGCTCGATGGCCTGCTCAAGCGTTTCACAGGTGAGCACGCCGAAAATCGCAGGGGCCATACAATCGAAATTGATTTGGCCGATGCCTCGACTGATTTGCTGACAGACCATCTCATAATGGGTAGTCTGGCCGCGAATCACGGCTCCCAAACACAGGACGGCAACGTATTTTCCACTGTCGGCCAGCTTGCGGGCTACAGGGGTTATTTCTACTGTTCCCGGGACCCAGACCACGGTGAGCTGTTCATCTTTTGCGCCATGCCGCTGAAGACAGTCAATCGCCCCCCCCAGCAAGCGGGATGTGATAAACTCATTAAAGCGGCTTACCACAATGGCATACTTGCCGCTGCCGGCAGTCAGCTGACCTTTGATTTCCTGTATCATGTGTTCCGCTCCGACCCAGACAACTCGGTTTTTATCTTCACTTTTGCTAAGAGTGGTTTTTTATCGGACGAACCATCGGAAGGGTTTTTGTCCTTTTGGAACTTCCGCTAAACCAGACTTCGCATTGCTGTTTCTTAACCTATGCGATTATAAGGGCTTAACCGGCCGAAGGCCAGAAAAAAGTTTTCCGGCCGAGGAAAAACCTTCGGGCAGAGGCAGTTCTAAAAAACCCTCCTGCTTATTCAGACGATACACAAAGGGTGAAGAGAAGGTCCTCTCTCCGCAGCATACGGAAAACAGCAAGGTCTTCAGGAGAAAGTACTTATGGCAAATGAAGAAAACTTTTGCGAGCCGGATGAGCACCCGTGGGACCAGGCCGACCAAATCGCCTGTGAGGCCTTTGAACTGTATGAAAAAGGGCAGATGCAGGAGGCCCTCGAAAAGCTCACAGAAGCCATCGGTCTGAACCCTTCGTATGGGGCGTGGTATTTCAATAAAGCCCTGACGCTGGATGCACTCGAGCGGTACGAGGAGGCCATCGAATGCTATCTTCGGGCGATGGAATTATGCGGGGAAGATGTGGAAATCCTCAATTCGCTGGCGGTTGATTTTACCCGAACCTGTCAATACGAGCGGGCGTTGGAACTATTTGAAAAAATCGAGGCCCTTGACCCCACGTATGAGCCCTGCTACTGCAACCGCATCATCACCTATACCGAACTGGAACAATATGACAAGGCCGAGCAGATGTTCTATCTGGCCCAGCAGATTGAGCCGGACTGCCCTATCTGCTTTTATAATATCGGCAATGCCAAGTTCAGTCAGGGTCATTATGAGCGTGCAATCTGGTGCTGGCAGCGGACTGCTCAGCTGGAGCCCAATCATCCGCAGATTGATTACCGAATCGCACAGGCCTGCTGGGCGGCAGGCAAAAAGGAACTGGCCCGGGAGTATTTTTTGAAGGAAATCCGCAAGGAGCCGGGCAATCTGGAGGTCATCCTCGACTTCGGCATCTTCCTGCTCCAAACAGGAGATATGGAATCGGCCAAGGAAAAATTCAATCGGCTGCTCGAATTGGACCCGGATTTTGCACCGGCCTGGTTTTATAAAGGGGAGCTGGCGCTGAATCTGGGCCAACGCGAGGAGGCGTTCGAGTGCTACCAGCGGGCACTGGAAACAGACCGAAAAATCAAAGGGCCGCGTTTTCGGCTGGCTCAGCTCTATGCCGAAAGAAATGAGCCGGAAAAGGCGATTTCCCATCTTAACCGTGAAATGAGCAGTGATTTGGATGAGCCCGATGTGCTGCTGTCAATGGGCTGGCTGAGTGCTCAGCTCGGCCAGAATGACACTGCCTGCCGATGTTTTCTGCGGGTTCTGGACCAAAACCGCATCGAGCCGATGGCTTTTTACGGGCTGGGACTTTGTCTGGCACTGCGGAAAGAATATGACGCGGCCGAACAGTGCCTCAAGCAGGCCATCTCGCTCAAGCCCGACCAAGCGGTTTTTCATTTGGCCGGGGCATGGCTTAGCGTAAAGCAGGGACAATGGGAACTGGCAACTCGGCAGGCAGAACTGGCGGCGGCGATCCATCCGAACAACCCTTTTGTGAAAAAGGCCTGCCAGCAAATCCGGCGGGTTGTCCGTGCCAACAAACTCAAAAACAAAATAGGCAACTCTGTTATTTACCGTGGTCTGCTGGCAAGATTGAGGTCTTTTGGGAAAATTCTTGGTTAAAAGAAAAACACCTGCCCACCCCTATCTGAGCGATTTCCTGCAAGAATCCATCTTCATCTGAAGCTTCTATCATTTCAGACAGCCATCTTTGGGAAAGCACTGTGGAATAAATATTTCCTTAATAAGAAGTTATATTGATGTAAAAAATGAGGTTTTGAGGGTTCATGGCGGTTGCCGGGGGCTGGTTGGTTTGTTTGAAATCCCCTCTTCCTTTCTTCGTTCGGTCTCTTTCTGAAGGTATTTTTGAATGCAATTGCAATATGCGGGCGGGCCAATTTTCTTGCAATCCGGCCTCCTTTTTCTATAATGCAACGGTTAAAAACAGAACCAAAAAGGTAGAAAATACGTAAGATTAGGCCGAGTGGCGGAAAGGCAGACGCTGGGGACTTAAAATCCCCTGCCCGTTTCGGGCGTATGGGTTCGACTCCCATCTCGGCCACTAAGGCCGGAGGAAATCTGCCGGATAAAGACAAGGAAAAACCTGAGAGACTGAAACCATCGAGAGAAACAAAAATGGCATCAAACAGCAAACCGATGCAATTGCAGGATGCGGAACGGCCGAATCTTTACCGGGAGTTTTTCCCCTATACGGAATTTCCAAAACTGGAGTTTGAAGAGCAGACTGTGCCGATGGAAATCCCGGAGGACTTCTGGATTACTGATACTACCTTCCGTGATGGTCAGCAGGCGCGTCCCCCCTATTCGCCTGAACAAATAGCGCGGATTTATGAATTTTTTCATCAAATCAACGGGGAAACAGGTCTGATTCGTCAATGCGAGTTTTTCCTCTACTCGGACCGCGACCGTAAGGCCGTTGAACTCTGCAAGGAAAAGGGGTATCGCTATCCGGAAATAACGGGCTGGATTCGCGCGACGCCGGCAGATTTCAAATATGTAACGCAAATGGGGCTGAAGGAAACCGGTATTCTCACCAGCGCCAGCGACTATCATATTTTTCTGAAGTTGAAAATGACACGTTCGCAGGCGATGCAGGCCTATTTGGATATTGTCAAGGCGGCGCTGGATAACGGGATTCTGCCTCGCTGCCACTTTGAAGATATTACCCGAGCGGACTATGAGGGTTTTGTTCTGCCGTTTGCTTCTGAGCTGCTGAAACTGTCGCAGCAGTATAATTCCCCGGTCAAAATCCGGCTTTGCGATACGCTTGGGTTTGCGGTACCGTATCCGAATGCGAAGCTTCCGCGTTCTTTGCCCAAACTGATTGCCGGCCTGCGTCGGCTGGGGATTCCGTCGGCCTGGCTCGAATGGCACGGGCACAATGATTTTCATAAGGTGCAGGTGAATGCCGCCGCGTCGTGGCTGTACGGATGCAGCGTTGCCAATTGTGCTATTTTCGGGGTAGGCGAGCGCACCGGCAATCCGCCGCTGGAGGCGATGGTCATTGAACATGCCCAACTGGCCGGCACCAATCCGAAGGTGAACTATGCCGCCATTACCGAATTAGCCGAGTATGCGCAGAAAGAACTGGGCTTTCATCTGCCGGCAAACTATCCGCTGGTTGGACGGGACTTCAATGTCACGCGGGCGGGCATCCATGCGGACGGCCTGCTGAAAAATGAAGAAATCTACAACTGCTTTGATACGCTCAAACTGCTCAAGCGGACGGTAGGAGTGGCCATTACCGACAAATCGGGAGCGGCCGGCATCAAACACTGGATCGAATCCCGCTATCAGATTGAAATCTCCAAGCATGATCCGCGGGTGGAGACCATCAAAAATAAAATTGATGAGGAATACAGTGCCGATCGCATGTCCGCCATTTCGGACGAAGAGATGCAGACATGGGTTCGCCAGATATTCGGCAATTCGCTGCCGCCGGAGAGGTGAACGATTTGGAAGGTCGGATGATTCAGGCGGTTCTGTTTGACCTGGGAGAAACCCTGCTTCATTTCGGGCAGCTGGAAATAGGGAAGATTTTCGACCGGGCTACGCGTCTGTCCTACGAGTACTTGCAAAGCCGCAACCAGCCGGCAGGAAGTTTTGCGGTGTATCGGCTGCGGAATTTTTTCGGGATTCGGCTTCATCTGCTGTTTTCCTATCTGACGGGGAATGATTTTGACTCTCTTTCAATTCTGAAAAAATACGGGAAGAAAAAGGGCTTTTCGCTGTCCGAAGCGGAATGGGAGGAATTGAACTGGCAATGGTATCAGCCGCTGACCGAGAAGGCACAGACGGAACCGGACATTGTCCAGACGCTTCAACGACTTCGTCAAATGGGGCTCCGGTTGGGCATTTTATCCAATACCTTCGTCCACAGCAGTTCTCTGGATCGGCATTTGAGCCAGATGGGGCTGCTTGAGTTTTTTCCTGTTCGGCTTTATTCGTATCAATTTCCGTTTCGCAAGCCGGACCAGCGGATTTTTTTCGAGGCAGCCCGTCAGCTCCAGACTGAGCCCCGGCGGATTGTTTTTGTCGGCGACCGGATAGAGAAGGATGTTCGGGGGGCTCAGCGGGCGGGAATGACTGCTGTTCTGAAACATGCTTATACAAATCAAAAAAAAAGAGTGCCGGACGGCATCTTTCGGATACAATATCTGTCCGAACTGCCGGAACTGATAGAGACCTTAAACAGGAGTCAGAGAGAGCGGTCTGATGGAAGCCAAAGCGTACCAGAAATGCATCAATCCCCGGTGCCAAGCCCAATTCGACCGGAGGGAGATTCTGTTTGAATGCCCCCGCTGCGGCGATTTGCTGGATGTATGCTACCACTGGGACAAACTGCCTGTACCGAAGGAACTGAGCTGGTTTACAAAGAAATGGCCCGCTCGTCAGAATCCGCTGGACTTTTCGGGAGTTTGGCGTTTCAGCGAGCTGCTGCCGTTTTGTGAGGAACCGTATCGGGTAACGATTGGCGAAGGCCAGACGGTGCTCCAGCAAAACAGCGCTTTGGCTGCCGAATTGGGCATGCATCCGAAAGCACTGTATCTTCAATATGAAGGGCTGAATCCTTCCGGGTCTTTTAAGGATAACGGAATGGCGGCGGCCTACAGTCATGCCCGTCTTGTGGGGGCAACGGCCAGTGCGTGTGCCTCCACGGGGAACACTTCCGCCTCGATGGCTTTGTATGCTCACAGCTGCGGCTTGAAGGCCACCGTCTTCATCGGCAAAGGCAAAATTGCTTTCGGCAAGCTCAGTCAGGCGATGGACTACGGCGCTTATACGCTTCAAATTGACGGTGATTTTGATGACTGTATGCGTCAGGTTCAGGATGTCTGCCGACAACTGAAGATTTATCTGGTCAATTCGCTCAATCCTTTCCGTCTCGAGGGGCAGAAAACCATTATGTACCGCATCCTCGAACAACTTAACTGGGAAATCCCCGACTGGATTATTGTTCCGGGCGGCAACCTGGGCAATTCGAGTTCCTTCGGCAAGGCCTTTGCGGAATTGAAGGAGCTCGGATTGATTGAGCGGATTCCGCGTCTTGCTGTTATCAATGCCTCCGGCGCTGATACGCTGAGCGAACTGGTCAACAGACGGGATTTGCGATGGAACGACGGCCATGTTGATCAGGAGGTAATTGCGGATTATTATGCCGAACTGGACAGCCGAAACTACCGGCCGAACACTGTTGCATCGGCAATCGAAATCTCCCGGCCGGTCAATCTGAAAAAATGCGTGCGGGCTCTGCATATCTGCCGAGGGGTGGTGCTGGATGTCAGCGATGAGGAAATCCTGGACGCTAAGGCCCAAATCGGCAAATACGGGCTGGGCTGCGAACCGGCGTCGGCGGCGACGATAGCCGGTCTAAAACACCTTTTGGCCGAAGGAACCATCGGCCCCGACGAACGGATTGTGTGTGTGCTGACGGGCCATTTGCTCAAAGATCCCAACACCACGGTGAATTACCACAGTCAAATGCAGCGGCCTTTCAGCAATCCGCCGGTGCAGGTCCCAAATGACCTCGAAAAAATTATTGAACTGATGAAGGCATAAATGCGCCTATTCAGGGTATAATAGACAGGGATTTTGCAGAACAATTTTTTTAAAAAATTGAATATTTTGCTAACCTAATTCGTCGATAAAGCGTATAATATTCTTTATAGAAAAATGTAAAGGGCAGTATTCTTAACCATCTCTCTGGAATATTTCCCCTACCATTCAAGTCAAGAGAGATATTTTGGGATTCGGCGACGAATCCGGGAGTAAGTACAAATGAGTACAGGTATTGTGAAGTGGTTTAATGACGGCAAGGGATACGGTTTTATCACCCCCACAGACGGCGGCAAGGATTTGTTCGTCCATCATTCAGAGGTGAAAACCGGCGGCTATGCTTCTCTGAGAGAAGGCCAGTCCGTTCAGTTTGAAGTCGGCCAGGGCAAGAAAGGCCCCTGCGCGATGAACGTAAAACCTTGTTAGTTTTCACTTTCAAGGAACTCCAAAAGCCCCGCCCCGTGCGGGGCTTTTTTATGCGCTTTCGGGAGCGGGCTTTCGGCCGGCGAGAGGATAGATTCCTGCTCGCTTCAAAATGGAATTGACGCGCTCCATCGGCAGTCCGACGACATTTGTAAACGAGCCGTCGATTCGGTCCACAAAGGCATCGTTGGTTTCCTGGATACCATAAGCGCCGGCTTTGCCGTGCCAGCTGCCGCCGGCAATATAATCCGCAATCTGCTCCTCTGTGAGCATTTTGGGATAAACCCAAGTGATTTGGGATTCAACTTCTTCAGTCTGACGTGATTTCCAGATAAAAGCGACGGCGGTAATCACCTTGTGGGGCTTTCCGAAAAGGCGTCGAAGGATGGCTTCGGCATCCGCCGCATCGGCGGGCTTTCCGATGAGCTGTCCATCTGCATCCACTACTGTATCAGCGGCCAGCACCGGCCGGTGCGGATGCAAAGCGGCTACATCACGGGCCTTCGCCAGGGCCAGCCGCTCAGCCGCCTGCCGGCAATCCAAACCGCTTACCTCTATATGCGACTCATCCACCTGCGAAGGAATCACCTCAAACTCATAGCCGGCCTGTTTGAGAAGCAGTTCCCGACGAGGAGAGGCCGATGCAAGAATTAAGGGACATCCTGTCTTCATTGGGGCACCTTCAGATGAACAGGATAGGTAATCTTTTCGCAAAAGGCCCGATATTCTTTTTCAATCTTCTTCAAGTCCGAATCAATATAGAGGGAAAACAGCCGGGGTGAGACCCGCTCATTCCAGGCCGTCGTCAGGGGCAGATTCCGGTCGGAGGCCATCTTTGCCTCCATCTCGTCCAGAGGCCAGCTGCCGCGAAGACCAGCGGCCATGAGGGTATGATATTTGCGGAGGTAATATCCGTAAAACTCCTCCCGCAGAAAACGAACGAGGGCATAGGTTTGGGCATAAAAGGCCGTTACGCTTTCATTGGCCCCGCCGTCTTCCGGAAGGAGCTGGCCTGGATTGAGGACGAGCAGCTGTTCGAGCGGAATCATTCGCCCGCTCATCATGGTTTCTTTGAGAGCCCCCAGACGGTTGAGGTTCTGCTGGGGCTCAAAAACAAACCGGCCCTGCCGATACTGACAGGTCTCAAAGAGAGTCGCTACTCCTTCATCGAGCCAGCTGGGCAGCCGAAAGGCAAAAAAGCGGCTGTTGAACTGATGCCATCCTTCGTGTCCGAGAACGGAAAATGTCTGGGAGCGGCCGATGGAATAAGCAACACAAACATCATTGATGGTATAGGCCCCCCTTTGAATGCGCAGATAGACCTCGGCATTGGGGCCGGCAAAGTCGCGTGTAAACTGCTCCCACTGGCTCCGCAGCCCGAACAGATAAATCACAAAACGGTGATTGGTGCTCACTTTGTCCGGCAGCTGGGCCTGATATTCGGCATAGGCACTCTCGACAAAGGAAGGGACCTGACGAAGCATCAGCGGGTCTTCAAGCGTCGTAAAGATTTCATAATGACGGGTGAAAATTTGAAGACCGGCTCCATAGGGGTTATCCCAGACCTGGGCCTGCTGGACAGCGGGCAACTCGCGGAGGTATTGAAGCAGGCCTTCTGTTGTGGTCAATGCCGCCGGCTGGGGAGAAGGTTTTGCCGAGGGCCTTGCGCATCCAGATAAAAACAGGATGGGCGTCAGTGCGGCAGAGAAAAAAACCAACCCTCGAAAAAGCATCCGCATCAATCCTCAATGTCCGTCCAGTGTGCTCCGAAGACCTCCGCCGTGAAAAGATAGACACGCACGGAGGGATCCCGCCATGCTCCCGGAGGAAGGCCTGCTTTGTGAGTGCAGCAGTAATCGAGAAACTGTTCTTTTGTCCAGCCGGTCTCCTCGGCCACCTGGGGGAGAAAGCAGCCGGAGCGGAAACCGTCAGTAATATAAATCCCGTGGACCCCGAGTTTCAGTTTCAGCGGGTCGTCCGCCAGCACCATCGGCGAAAGGACGGAAATTTCGATGTGCAGCTGAGGAAGTTCGGCAGGTGTAATCGGGTCGGCGGCAAAACGAGGGTCGTGTAAAGCGGCGGAAACGGCCATTCGGCTGACCATTTCTATGAGCGGTCGGTCTGCTTCAAACTGGCCGATGCAGCCGCGAAGTTCTGAACCGTTTTTGAGAGTGACAAAACAGCCGCGCTGCGCCAGCAATTCGGGGTCGTTCGTCCTGGGCAGCGGCGGGCGCGGCAGCCCCTTGACCGCCGCCCGCACCGAGGCCTTTGCAACTTTCAGCAGGAGATTTCGCTGAGCATCGTTCATTTCTTTATCCTATTCAATTTTCATGTTTTATAAAACGCAAGGTCTCCACCAAAAAACTCCCTTAGGGACAAGGCGGCAAATCCAAGCGAACTTTAACTACGATTTTTTTTACCTTTTCTGCGATGTGGGCTGCTTGCCGGCCGGGCATGTGGGGTTCTCCCGGAAAAAAGACGGCAAACATCCCGCTCTTGAGCATAAGGCGGCTGAGGTCGGCGGGAGAGCGGTAAAAGGCGATGTCTTTCTCCTCCGTATAAGGTTCCAGTTCAAGAAGGCCTTCGAAGGGACAATAGCCGATACATTCTCTGCCGGCAGCAAGATACTGAATATCAAGATAGTGCCGATGGATTTCCAGCCGACCCTGTTCAAAGGGTGAAGTAACATAATTCTGGACAATAAAAAAGAGGTTTTCTCCTTCTACTGTGTATCGGCCTTCGTCGGCGGTGCGGACATCCTCTTTGTTTAACAAGGCCAGGCCGGCGGCAATCCGGTGCTCCAATCCTTTATACAGGGTCGAATGTTCAAGTGAATCAACAATCATCGATGCTCTCTTTCTGCTCCAAGCAGGGTATCTTCCTGCTATTCATACAAAAAACGGGGGAAAAACTCAATGGAAAAACGCGAGTCCAGGAAAGGAAAAAATATTCAGCGGCGAGCGCGGGAAAGAAATGCCGCTCCCGCAGCCAGCAAAAATAGACCGGCCGGCTCCGGGATGCAAATCGTATCGATGCTCAGATAGTCGATATAGGGCGCATCCATGGAGGTCGGCAAGGCGGGATAATGACTAAACACCAAACCGATGTATTCCCACTCCGGGCTCGGTTCTATAGTAAACTCGTAAACCTCTGTACGCCAACCATCCAGCGAAACGCTCACCAGCGGCCCCGACGTGATAAACACGCCGTTATAACCAGAGATGGGCCCCGACTCGGTCAAACCCCAAACCTGAAAACCGGCAAGGGAAGCATAGGTACTCTCATAGCAGATTTCGAGCCGGAGGAGGGTGTATTGGGCCTCGTCAACGAAATTGGGCAAAGTAAAAACAAGACCATCAGTATTGAGTTTGAGTACGTCGGAATGGGAGAGGTAATCGCTGAAAACCTGGGCAGGGCTGCCGAGCAGAGAACTTTCCTGAAACGCACGGACCGTTATATTTTTTCGGGCACCTGAACCAAAACCGATTTTATCGGGGGTAAAAATCATATCCCCCGAATCCAGCGTACGCCCGTTCCACTTATCCCACTCTGCATAAACGGTTTTTTCCTGCCCCCGCCATGAAGGGCTGAAGACTCCGGAAAAAGAAGAATTGCTCACCCCTCCTAAAAGGAGCAGGCAGAAGAAGATTCGACTCACCTTTCGCATTCGCATTCCAAACCGCTTTCCAAAATCAATACGGCTTACGGGCGAAATGACCCTCTCTCTTCCTCCACCCCATTTGACAACTTTCGTAAGTTTAGCGGCTAAAATGGAAAAAATCAAGAAGAAAAAGGGCAAACAACTATTTTCGGCCGGTCGGAGAAGTATAACTATTTGTAAAACAACAAGTTATAAAATAGAGAAAATAGGAAAAATACAAACTTATTTCAAGTGGGAATATGGGAAAGAGGAAGGATGCGCAGATGTTCCAATCAGGTGCTGGGGAGGGTAATTGTGACGGTGGTTCCCTTTCCGGGGCGAGAGGTAATCATCATCGTCCCATCATTCATTTGAAGGAGCCGCTGGGCCCGTGCCAACCCCATGCCGCGGCGGCGGCCGGCAGGACGAGCCGAAAAGAAAGGTTTTGCAGCATTGGCCAGTGTCCGCTGATCCATGCCGCACCCCTGGTCTGAAATACTGAAGGCAGAGCCATTCTGGGGCTGGAGAGGGGTGCGAGCAATTCGGATGGGACCATTTTCTCCCGGATATGACTGGAGCGCATTGAGCAAAATGTTCGTCAAGGCCTCTACAATTTGCTCGAAATCCACATAAACATCCGCCAGGGAGTCAAGCCCTTCCAGACGAACGGCCATCTGGGGAAGATTATGGATTTTGCAGGCCCGCTGAATGGCCTCCTGCACCAAATCCATTACGGAATGGATATGTTTTTGGGGCTGGGGCGGACGGGCATACGACATCAAATCCTTAAGAATCTGGGCCATTTCCTCTGTGCGCTGCTGAATCAGCCGGAGTTCTTCCTGCCGTTTGGGATCTGTTTCAGAAGAGGCCAGCAGCTGAGCATGGCCGGAGATAACAGAGAGCGGATTGTTCAATTCATGGGCAGCCCCGGCAGCCATTTCCGCAACGCCGTGAAGGGTCTCAATCTGGGCCATCTGACGGTGAGCTGTTTGAAGATTGCCGAGCACTTCGGCAAGGCGTTCTGATAGTTCCAGATGCCGACGAGCCACTGCGGCCGTCTGCAGAACCGAGGCGGCCGACTGACAAAGAGGGCCTATCGTCTCTGCCAAAAACTCGAGCCGGTTTGCATCGGCCAGTTCAAAAACCACCTTGCCGATCCGAATGCCGGGAACCGATAAAGGAACCGTATAGCAGACAGCAGGATTCAGCCGACCCGAATACTTATCAAAAAACCAATCCAGCGTCGAATCAATAAGACGAACGGAAAAATCTTCTTTTTCCTGCCGGGCAGCGACGGTTTGTCCAGCCGGCAACTGAAGCATCGCCGAATAATGTTTTCCCTGACGATCCACGGAAAAGCAGGAAACCGACGAATCGCCGAGGTCGTTTTGCAGAAGGACCGAAACAGCTCCCTGCGCTGCCTGACGAATCACTTCCGCCAGATGAAAGGCCAGGGTATCCAAGGTATCATCCGGCTGGATTCTCGCCAGGAAGTCATCCAACAGTTCTACCTGACGGCTTTTAATCTGAAACTGACGGCTTGTCTGAGCCAAATTGAGATTGTTTTTTGCCAGTTGAGCGGCGGTCTGCTGGATGGCTCCATAGTAATGGCGGGCTGCCGGAGGCAAATGAAGTCCGAGCCGCTCGCTTTTGAGCCGAACCATTTCGGGCAGTTCGTTCAGCAGCTGCTCCAAATGCAGGGGATTGAGCCGAAGATTGGCACTGCTGAACAGGGAGTCCTCTATCGCTTCATAGGAACCGGATGAGCCGACCGACGCTTTTCGGGCCAGGCAGTCCGCCAAATGCACGATTCTCGCCATCTCTGCAAAAGGAATATGGGAGGCAACTGCGTCGGTATCGCTGTGATGAAGCCAAACAGCCGTCTGGATGGGTTTGGGGAGGCGCCATTTTTCCGCCAGGCGTTTGCCGAGGGTGGTATGGTCAAGACCAAGATTCTGCTGCTCAATCGAATTCAGCGAAGCACCTTCGCTTTCGGCCTGTTTGACCATTTGGAGAAAACTTTTGGGCATGACCTCCAGAAGGGCGAGTTTGCCGAGGTCGTGCAGCAGTCCGGCAGAAAATGCTATGTTTTTCAGGTCGGCGTCTAAGGCATCCTGGGCCAGCCGTTCGGCCGCACAAGCAACTGCGAGGGCATGAAGGGCCAACTGATGACGGACGGTGTACTCTTCCTGCTCGGCGGCGCTGGCGTCAAAGGCCTGAAAGACCCCTACCGACAGAAGCGCATCCCGCAGCTGCTCACCACTGAGAGCGGCGGCGGCCTGCTCGATGGAAAGAGCCGGCTCTCCATCTGCGACGATCCGCGAAGAAGAAACAGCAAGAATGCGTGCCGACAGGGCTGGATCATGCTTAAGCAGTTCAATCAATTCGGAGGTTTCCGTCGGCCATGAGGCAAGAAGCCGAAGGGCATTGCCCGCCACCTGAGGAAAGGTAGACAAGGTATCCAGCTGACGGACGATCATCTCGACCTGACGGGCTGTAGCAAGTTTGCCGGCGGAAGAATGCATCTGTGGACATTTCCCCAGCTTGCTTTAAGCCCGAGCCAGTTGGGCGATTTTTTCGGTAATTTCTGAGATATTGAAAGGTTTGGGGATAAACTCGGAGGCCCCGGCAGAGAGCAAGTCGTCAATTTCTTCACGATTGACGACGCCGCTGACAATAATGATGTGAATATGGGAGAAGTTTGGATTGCTCTTGATGGTTCGGCACACAATATTCCCATTCACATCCGGAAGCATATAATCGAGGAGAATTACATCCGGCAGGAACTGCTGGGTTTGGATGCCGGCATCATAGCCGCTGGACGCCGTCCGGATTTCGAATCGGCCGTCCCGACTGAGAACATCCACCATCAGTTCGACGATTTCATCATCATCATCGACAATCAATACCTTTATCTTTCCATCGCCCAGCAGATTATCCAGGGGGATATTGTTGTCTTTCATGAATTTAATAAGCGATTCACGCGGAATCCGCCTGAACCGAGAGCCGGGTACTCGAAATCCCTCCAGACGCCCAGAATCAAAGCAGCGGATAATTGTCTGCTGGCTGACTTTGCAAATATCTGCTGCTTCACCCGTTGTAAACAGTTCCTTCATCTTCTCCATATTCGTTCCCTTATCAAAAAAACCTTCCTTGGATTCACCAACTTCGGCAGATTGCCTAAATTATCCTTCGGTATTCTTATCTGTCAAGGATTAAAAAATAAATAAAAACCTATCAAATAATATTGAAATGGGGCTTTTTTCTGGACAAAGAGTGGGAACAAGGCAATCAGGATATTTTATGGCTTGTTTTTGGGTTATTCAAATGCTCTTCTATCATGTAAAGAGCATTGTTTCATCGGAAGGAAGCCCCCTGCTAAGAACAATCCGCTTCTTACTTTGCGTGTTTGGAGTTATCGGTTCCGGTATCTTCGGATTCTTCTGTGCGGCCGGAATCTGCGGCTTCCTGAGCGAGGGTATCGGCTTGTTTACGAAGATGGTCGGCCTGTTCTTTCAGGGAGCGGATTCGTCTGGAAAGATATTTTTCGAGAATCTGAGCCAGTTCTTCGGCTTTGACAGGTTTGGAAAGATAATCGTCACATCCGGCAGCCAGGCACTTCTCCCTGTCGCCCTGAAGTGCATTGGCAGTTAACGCGATAATGGGAGTCTTGATTTGCTGTTTTCTTAAGATACCGGTGGCTTGATAGCCATTCATAACCGGCATTTCCATATCCATAAAAATCAAGTCATATTCTTTTCTCATTACCATCCGGACGGTTTCTTTGCCGTTGGCGGTCAAGGTCACTTCCAAACCATATCGTTCAAGCAGTTTTTTCATAAAAGTCTGGCTGGCCCGGCTGTCTTCGGCCACAAGAACCCGAGTAATCATTTCCTCCTCGCCGCCTTCGGGGTGGCAGAACAAGACCCGATCGCTGCGGATTCCCGCGGAGTACTCCGGCATGCGGGTATCACTACCGAAATCGAGTTCCTTTTGGAATGGGGCATTGGTCAAACTTACCGGCAGGACGACGGTAAAAATAGAGCCCTGGCCCGGCCGGCTCTGCAGGAAGAGTTCGCCGCCCATCAGATGAATAAGTCTGCGGGTGATGGCCAAGCCGAGCCCTGTGCCGCCGAATTTGCGGGTGGTAGAGACATCGGCTTGAGTAAAAGACTCGAAAATGACCCTTTGTTTGTCTTTGGGGATTCCGATGCCTGTATCTTCGATATCGATGCACAGCCGCCCCTGCTCCCCCGGCCGTTCCTCCCATCCTAAGGTAACGTGAACATAACCGGATTCGGTAAACTTGATGGCATTGCCGAGCAGATTAATCATGCACTGATTGAGCCGGGTGGGGTCGGTCTCGATAACTTCAGGGAGTTTGTCGCCTTTGAAAAATTCAAAATCCAGACCCTTTTGATTAGCAATCGGCCTCATCATCTGCTCGATGTGGCGGAAGAAGGGTTCGAGGGCAAACTGCGTCTTCTCGATGGTGAGTTTGCCGGCTTCGATTTTCGTAAAATCGAGGATATCATTAATAATCTGCAGGAGGTTTCGTCCGCTGCCGGCAATCACATTGACATAATCAGCCTGCTCCTCATCCAGCGAGGTGGCGGCCAGCAGTTCGCAGAATCCGAGGACGGCATTCATCGGTGTGCGGATTTCGTGACTCATATTGGCCAGAAACTGGCTTTTGGTTCTGTTGGCACTTTCGGCCATTTCCTTGGCCCGCACGAGTTCGGTCACATCAATCAGATTGGTGAGGACGCCGGCATAGGTGCCGTCATCATAGTAAATCGGCTGAATCCGCATCTCCACAATGCGGCCAAAGAGTTCCCGCTGGATTACCACGGGCCGGCTGTTCGGATCTTCACGGAAGGTACGAATCAGCTGTTTGATCCGGCTTTGGACCTGAAGCGGATGGACATCGGCGAGTTTCTTGCCGAGCAGTTCCTCTGAGGTCTTGCCGACCATTTTCAGGAAATAGGGGTTTAGTTCAACAATGGTATCCTCGCTATCCGCAAACACTACGCCCTCCTGCATTCCGGCAATCATGGAAGACAATTTGGCGCTTTGCCGGCGGATTTGTTCCTGGGCCCGTTCCATCTCGGTAATATCCACGAAGGCCTCCACGAGCATCTCCTGATCTTCCAGCAGGATGGGAAATGCGTTTTTGAGGATGGTAATCGGTCTGCCTTCGGGGCCGCGGATAGATAGCCGCTCTCCTTCGAAGGTATGCCCTTCGTGTAAAACAGGACAAGCCGGACGGTCGACACCGCAAAGAATGCCGCAGCAAGCTTTTCCGACAACCTCTTCAGAGCGTTTTCCCAAAATCTGCAAAGCCACCTGGTTGGCCCGATGAATCTTGCGTGTCTTATCCACGAGAACCAAGCCGAAGGGGGCCCGTTCGAGGAGCTTTTCAACGGTATGGAGCATGGTTTTGAGGGTTTCTTCGTCCTGCCTGCGCTGGGTAATGTCGTAAAGAGTTTGAATAGCCCCAGTCAGATTTCCCTGACGATCTCTGAGGGGTGCGGCTGTAAAAGCCAGCCATTTGCCGCTTTTTCCTAACTGCGGGAAAAACCGCTGGGCTTCCAAGGCATCTTTGAGCAAATCACTGCGCTGCAAGGAGGCCCCATAGACGGCCTCTATTTCGTCAGCGGGCGCCTGGTTGAGAATCCAATCGGCGAGGGTTAAGCCGCGGTCATCGCCGAGAAACCGGCTGTATTTTTGCGTGCCAAGAACGCTGTCGGCCTTGATGCCGGTCAGTTTCTCGCAGGCCCGATTCCAGTGTGTAACCAGATGTTCCTGATTGAGCACAAAGGCAGGAACCGACAGGCCGTCGATAATCCGCGTCAGCATATCTTGTTCATCCGGCAAAAACAGATGGTGGTTTCGCCGGCGAAAGGAAATGATGCTGAGAGCGCCCAAGCCGAAGAAAACAAGCCCCACAGTCGTGAACAGCAGAAACAGCGTCCCGACGGACAAACCCGCGGAGCTGATGATGCTTTGGATGTTCTGCACTATCTTGGTGAAAAACCGACTGCCGGTTAAAGGATTTTGAGCAGATGGGGCTGCCAGCCAAACCACCGCCGAGCCGGCTGCCATGGCGGCCAGTCCCAGAAACCAAAAGAAGACTGCCGCCGCACCAAGATGCCTGCGACGGGTAATTTTGGACCTTGATTTCAACCCTTTTGCCGCCATTTGCGTTTTCTTTTCGTCTGAAAAGGCGGATAAATTCAGGGAAAAAACAAAAGGGTCAAAAACAGCCGATAAAAAACGCCCCTTCACTCCGAAGGGGCGTTGTGTGTTTCAATCGTTTCTTCAGAAACCCGTTTTATCGGGCTTGCCGAGAAGAACAGGGGGAGATTTCAGTTCAGCAGACTTTTCGCTAAATCCACTGCGGAGGCCGCATCGGGCGCGTAGCCGTCTGCCCCGATTTTGTTGGCGTAATTTTGGGTAACGGGTGCCCCGCCGATCATCACTTTGCAAGGAAGCCCGGCTTGGCGTATGGCCTGAATGGTCTTGTCCATGGCCGGCATTGTAGTAGTCAGCAGAGCGCTGAGGCCGACAATCTGAGCATTGGCCGCTCGGGCTTTTTCGACAAATGTTTGCGGGGATACATCCACGCCCGCATCTTCCACCTTAAAGCCGGCGCCTTTGAGCATCATCACGACCAGATTCTTGCCGATATCGTGGAGGTCGCCCTGCACGGTGCCGATGACGGCCCTGCCGATGGGATCGACGCCGGCGGCAGCCAACCTGGGCTCAAGAATCTCCATGGCCATCTTCATCGCCCGAGCTGAAATCAAGACCTCGGGGATATAAACCTCGTTGGCCTTAAAACGAACACCGACAACTTCCATTCCGGCAATCAATCCCTTATCGAGAATGGTTTTCGGGTCAAGCCCCTCTTCGAGGGCCTGCTGAGTGAGGCGAACGGCCTCGGTTTGATTGCCTTTGATTACAGCGTCTGCCAATGCCTTTAAATCTGTCATATCTTTCTCCCGTTTAAGCATTCACTTAACCGCAAAAAAGCGAGTATATCCACTTCAGGGCCGTTTTTCAACCGTTCCTTTACGGTTTTGCGGACGTCCGTTCAGGTAAACCGCCGGACGGTTTCCATAAAAGCGAGCAGATTTTCCAAGGGCACGCCCGGAGGCAGGTCGCAGCCGGTGCTCATGATAAAATTGGGGAAGGGGCGCATCTGTTCGAGGAGGCAGCGGCAGGCCTTTCGGACATCGTCGGCTGTGCCGTCCTTCATCACCGTGGTAGGGTTGATGTTGCCCATCACAATCACATCCGGTCCGGCTTTCTGTGCAGCCAGGGGCAAGTCAACGCCCGTCTGAGGCGAATCCAGACTCAGGGCGGAGACGCCGGAACGGGCCATGGCTTCAATCAGATGCATCGAATTGCCGCAGATATGATAAATCGTATCGACGCCGGCACGATGGACATCATCGAGGATTTGCCGTACATAGGCGGCGCTGAACCGCTCAAACTGGGCCGGACCGAGAATCACAGCCGTCGGCTCGAGGATGCAAAGCAGGTCTGCGCCAGCGTAAATCAGGGCACGAGCGTAGGTCTGAATGACTTCTGTTGAAAAACGACACAGGAAATCCACCTTTTCGGGCTGGAGAATGGAATCAACGGCCACCTGTTCGGCACCTGCCAGCAGCCCTGAAAGTGTGACCGGCCCGACGACATAGGCGCCTATGAGGACCTCCTCCGGCAGACCCGTTCGCATCATCTCCACCGTCTTAATATAAGATTGAATACGGGAATCCTGCAGAATATTGATTTGCCGATAGGCAAGCAAATCTTCAGGGCTGCGAATTGGATGGTATTCAACGGTGCTGGATTCATGGAGAGGGAAACGAACCGGCAGACCGAGGGCGTTGGCCTCGACCGAAAGGTCCATCATCATAAAAGCGGCATCGGGCTGGATTCGTTCCACCAGGGAAGCGATACATTTGTAATGCATCCCATAATTCTGCTGGGCCACCTTGATCGAAACCCCCAGCCAATCACAGGCCGGAAAGCCAACCAGCGGGGCCGCCAGCCGACGTCCCTCCGCCCAGGCCTGCTTGAGCCGGTCTGCAAGGGAACGACGCTTCAATAAAAGTTTTTTTGACCCCTTTAAAACGGCTGTGGCGGACATCGCTGTTTTTCTCCAAAAAAGTTTTTGTTAAAATCAATGCTCTTCTTTGTTTGGGATTATTGAAACGTTCTCCGGTCGATTTTTCTTCAATTATTTTCGCTATTTATTGTACTATCTTGCTATATTAGAGGCCGAATCTGAAGGGGCGGTTTGCTTATCTGATTTATTAACAATGTCTTTCAATAGGTACAATTTTTTTATATAATATTATGTTGTCGAGCGACAATAAAGATGGACAATATCGACAAAACAACGAAACTGCTGAGCCGGCGAACTTTCCGTGAAATCGAGGAGAGATTTCGGAAGCATTTTGACCTTGCCATCGAAACCATCACTCCTGAGGGGCGTCGGGTCGGGGGGTTGTGTTCCGAGCATTGCGAGCCCGCCTTCTGTGCGTTTCTTCGAAAAAAGACGGGGGCACGAAAACGATGTCTTCAGGAAAGAATCCGAAGTCTTCACATGGCCTTTCAAACCGGCCAGCCCTATACCGCCTTTTGCCATGCCGGCATCTTGTTCAGCTGCATTCCTCTTATGCATCAGGACCAGCCGCTGGGAGGGATGCTGGTGGGTAAGGGGCTTTCCGAACCTTTCAGCGCAGAAATCGCTGAAGACCTGCAGAAACGGCTGGCGGGGCTTGCTTTTCGGCCCAAGCGGCTTTTTCAGGAGGCCAGCCGACTTCCGATTTACAGCGGACGCTTCCTCCATAACGCCGTCGAATTTCTATTTATCCTTGTCTATGAAACAGCCCGACTGGACGCACGCGTCATCGAATGGAGGCGTCTGCAAGCGGCGCAGCAGTCACAAATCAGCGAAATCATCCAGCAGCGGAAAATCGCCGGACTGGAGGAACGATATCCTTTTCAAAGTGAACGTCAGCTGATTGCCAAGGTGAAAATGGGAGACAAAACGGGGGCTCGCGAAATCCTTAATTCCATTCTGGGCAGCATTCTTTTTCGCAACCCCGGCCAGTTGAATATCCTGAAGGTGCGTCTGGCAGAGCTGCTGGGGATTCTCAGTCGAGCCGCCGCCGAAGCAGGGGCAGACCCTGATTTTCTTCTGGAGAAAAACGCCGCTCACATAAACAAGGTTATTTCTCTGCAAAGTCAGGAGGACATCTGCCTGTGGATCAGCGTAGCCCTGAATGATTTGATTGACTGCGTGTATGCGATGCAGAAGCCGGGCCGGCTGGAGCGGCTTGGGCCGGCGCTGGAGTATATGCAAAATCATTTTCAGGAGAAAATCACGCTGGCTCAAATTGCCAAAGCCGCCCATCTGAGCGTTTCACGGCTGTGCCACCTCTTTCGGGAACAAATGCAGATGACGGTGGTTGAATATCTGACGGATATTCGCCTGAACCGAGCCAAACAGCTGCTTTTGTCCACAGACCGAACGTGTCTTCAAATCTGCTATGAAGCGGGCTTTCAGAATCTGAGTTTTTTCAACCGAACGTTCAAAAAACAAACCGGTCTGACACCCCGTCACTTCCGCCGGCAAAACCGCCGCAGCGACCTGGCGATTCAGCTGTCGTGCTGAGCAGTCGGCTCAGTCTATCTCGTCGGGTGTTTTGAAGTCATAACACTCGAACGGGATATTCAGTTCTTCCGCCAGGGCCTTCAAATCCGCCAGATAATCGCCGAAGACAGCCATCGGATGGTTCGTATTGACTTTCCATTCGATGCGGCCGCATAGTTTCAGATACCACTGCGGCCAGTCGCGGTTGCACCGCTCGGTGCGGCGGAGCCATTCTTCCTCGCTGGGCACATCGGTTTTTCCGCGGCCGGCACACAGATACAGCTGATGATCCCTGTAGCCGAATCGGGCCCAGGTAACCACGCCGGGCTTTCGGACAACAACGGAACAGGTGCCGCCTCCGGCTTTGAAATACATTGGGGTCTGACGTTCCGACCAGGCCCCTTCGAGGGAATCATCGCGTCCGTAGGCAAAATAAGGAGCCAGGGCTCCTGAGTTGACAAACCAATAAAGCATTTCATCGGCTTTCCAGTAGCGAAGGTCGCTGAATCCGACGGGCTTGCCGCCGCTGAGCAGTTTGAGCACCTGCATCGTGAGGGCGGCTCCATCGTCGGCCTCGGTGGCGGCGACAAAGGTTGTGCCGTCCCCTTCCGGACGAAGCCAATTGTTCAGCAGGCCCAGAGCCAGATCGGTAGCCGGATAATGCTCAATCCAGTCCAACTGATCCTGAACCCCCACAAAATCCAGACCGAACTGCTTCTTCAGGTCGAGCAAAGCACAATAAACCTTCATCTGGAAAAGCACCATCTCGCGGGTGAGTTCCGTCTCCGGATTCGTGCCGAGGACAAACCGCATTTTGTTTGCGACAAGGAAATCAAAGGCCTTCTGCGCCCGTTCATCGGGTACCCGTTCGGCCATTTTCAGAAGACGAAGGCCGTCAAAGCCGAGTTTGGCCATGCCGAAATACCGGAGGAAATCCGCTTCGGAAATCTTGTTCCACATTTCCATGGAGCGCGGGCCGACGGTACCGTAAATCATTCCGGACAGCTGTTTTTTGACCTTTTGGGCTTTTTTGCGATTTTTATCCGCAAGTTTAACCTCGATGGTTTTTGGATAGCGCGGGACATAGCGGCCTTTGTCGAGGAAATTTTGAAGCGGCTGACAATAGGAGTCGTAATCATCAAAATTTTCGACAAAAATCCGGCTGGTACGAATGCCGACATGTTCGGTACCGCTTGCAACGGCCAGGAGTGCTACTGCACCCGGAAAATCCTGGATAGTGCTGCCCAGCAGGAGTTTGGGAGTATCTTTCGGCAGCTGCCACATCGGGCTGACGGAAAAATCCGGATAGGCCCAGCCGGCCAGAAAGTTAATAAACCGGCTGCCTTTGGCCTTTCGAATTATCTGAAAGCCCTCCGCCACACTGGAGACGAATTTGTCCGGATTGAGCACATTCGGCTGCCAGCCGAGTTGACGAATAACTTTTGTGAGATGCGCCAATTGCGGTTTTGCAACGGTCATTACAACCCGGTTGGGAGTTTCCCTCGCATCGAGAGGCAGATAGATATCCACAATCTTTTTCATCGCTGCACCCTTTCTTATCCTTGTGTGCTCTGTCTTCCTGCTGGGGTCGGCTTTTCCCCCTCCAGCCGCTCCAGTCCCCGTCAACCTTTTTTCTATTATGCGGAGGAAAGCCGCAAGCGTCCAGCATAATATCCTTTGAAATCGGCCGCTCTGAAAAATATTCCCGCCGCATCGATGGCCTTATTGCGGCCGGTTGGACAATGAAAACCGGCCGAACAGGACTCTAATTTGGGTTTACTTTCCCTTTCCCGGCTGGCGGCGAATCTCCTGGACGAGGTCAAGCGTCTGGCGAACAGCGGCAGTGATTCCGGCAAAGTCTCCGGCTTCCACAAGGGCCTTTGTAATCAGTTTGGAACCCATCCCCACGCAGGCCGTACCCGCACCAAACCACGCCGAAAGACTCTCACGAGTCGGCGCCACGCCTCCGGTCGGCATCAGTTCCGCCCATGGGCAGGGTCCGCGTACCGCCTTAACAAACTCCGGCCCGCCGACCTGGCCGCCCGGAAAGATTTTGCAGATTTCCACGCCCAACTGATGGGCCCGATGAATCTCGGTTACAGAACCGCAGCCGGGCAGATAGGCAATCTTGCGGCTGTTGCATAGTTTGGCAGTGTCTTCATCCAGCAGCGGCCCTACCACAAAATCCGCTCCTGCCGCGATATACATTGCCGCTGTCGGCGCATCCACAATGGAACCGACACCGATAATCAGGTTGGGCTGCTGCTGATCCCGCCAGCGTGTGAGTTCCTCAAAAACCCGCACGGCCCGATCGCCGCGGTTGGTAAACTCAATACAGCCGGCTCCTCCTTGTGCACAGGCACTGGCTATTTCTATTGCTGTCTTGGCATCCGGCTGATAAAAAACCGGTATCAGACCGATTTCCTTCATTGCACAAAGTACATGCAATCGTGAATGTCGTGCCATCCGAGTCTCCTTTCCCTGATAATATCTATCTTTTTTATCCTTGCTGATTCTGCTATTATAATCGCCAATCCGGATTTGAAAAGTTCGTTTCCTTGAAAGAAAGCGCCGCGGCCGGTACGATACTGATATGCTTACAGTACGATACAGAAACATCGCTTTCAGGAGGTCTCAGATGAAAATGTCTTTTCCCGTTGCTCTGATTCTGGCGGCTTCGATTGCCTGGGCAGATGATTCTTATACTCTCTGGTATTCTGCGCCTGCCGAGAAATGGACAGAAGCGCTGCCTGTCGGCAATGGCCGGCTGGGTGCAATGGTGTTCGGCGGCACACTCGAGGAACGCATTCCACTGAATGAAGATACCGTCTGGGCAGGTCCGCCGGTTCCTCAGGCCGAGCCCGGCTTTCAGGAAGCCATGAACCAAGCCCGCGGTCTCTGGTTTGAAGGCCAATATGCCCAAGCAGAGAAGATGATTCAGCGTGTGATGGGCAAGGCGATTGAACCGCGCAGCTATCAGACCCTCGGCGATCTTCACCTCCGTCTGAACATTCCGCAAGGGAAAACGAGCGAACCGCCGGCCGGCGAGGTCTCCAGCCGCGATGGGGCGGAGCATCCGGTCTCCGGCGTCCAACTTAGCCGGCATTTTGAGCCGCCCGTGGAAAACTACCGCCGGCAGCTGTGTCTGGACACGGCTATCGCCTCTACCCGCTTCGAATACGAAGGCATCGGCTATACGCGAGAGGTCTTTTCTTCGGCGGCGGATCAGGTTCTTGTTATCCGAATGACTGCCGAGCAGCCGGGCAAGCTGAATCTGACGGCCTGGCTTGACCGTCCGGCTGATTTTACTGTCGGTACCGCTGGAAACGACCGGATTGAAATGTTCGGCCAGGCCCAGCACAATGGGAACAATCTTGGCGTGAAATGGCACTGTCTGCTGAGAGTCAAAACCCGCGGCGGCCAGAGCCGAACCCTGAACAACCAACTGCTCATTGAAAACGCTGATGAAGCTGTCTTCTATTTATCCGCCGCGACCGATTACAACAAGGCCAACCCGTCTGAGCCGCTCGGCACAAACCTGAAAAACCTTTGTGCCGAACCAATCGAAGCCGCCTCTGAAAAATCTTATGAGCAGCTTTGCCGGGATCACACGGCCGCCCATCAGGAGCTTTTCCGTCGATGCCTCTTTCATCTGGCCGGCCCTGACAACTCCGCCCAGCCCACCGATGTCCGCCTGCAGGCCGTCAAAGACGGCGGGGAGGAACCCGCTCTGGCAGCGCTTTATTTTGAGTACGGACGCTACCTGCTCATCAGCTGCTCGCGGCCCGGCTGCATGCCCGCCAACCTGCAGGGGCTCTGGTCTGAAGCCCTTGCCGGCCCGTGGAATTGCGACTATCACATCAATATCAATATTCAGATGAATTACTGGCCTGCTGAAGTGACCAATCTGTCTGAATGCCACAGTCCCTTTTTTGATTTTATTGAGGGACTTGCCGCCAACGGGCAGCAAACAGCCCGACGGCTCTATGGAGCGCAGGGCTTCTGCGTCCATTTCACTACGGACGCCTGGCAATACACCGACCCCTTCGGCAACGTTCAATATGGAATGTGGCCGCACGGCGGCGGCTGGGCCAGCCAGCATTTTATCGAGCATTATCGATTCACCTGCGATATTGACTTTCTGCGCAAACGTGCCTATCCCATCCTTCGCCAGGCCGCTCTTTTCTATCTGGACTACCTGACAACCGACCCGAAGAGCGGTCTTTTGGTGTCCGGTCTGGATACTTCGCCGGAGAACCTCTACCTGACCGCCGAGAAACAAAAACTGGCCCTGTCCATGGGGCCGGCGATGAGCCAGCAAATCATCTGGGATGTCTTTACCAACACGCTGGAGGCCGCCGAAATCCTCGGGATTCAGGATGATTTTGTTGAGCGTGTCAAAGCCGCCCGAAGCAAATTGGCTCCTTCCCGCATCGGCCCGGACGGGCGGCTGATGGAATGGGCGATGCCCTTTGAGGAGGCCGAGCCGGGCCATCGCCACATGTCGCACTTGTTTGCTCTCCATCCAGGCCGTCAATACAACATTTACGACAGTCCCGAGATGGTCGCCGCCGCCCGAAAGACCCTTGAGTACCGGCTGGGTCACGGCGGCGGGCACACCGGCTGGTCGCGGGCATGGATTATCAACTTCTGGGCACGCTTCCACGAGGCGGAAAAGGCCTACGAAAATCTTCAGGCCCTCTTCCGCAACAGCACCTTGCCCAATCTGTTCGACACCCACCCGCCGTTTCAAATCGACGGCAACTTCGGGGGGACCGCCGCCATCGCTGAAATGCTCCTGCAATCCCATTGCCGTACCGCAGAAGGCACCGTCATTATCGAACTGCTGCCCGCCCTGCCGGCCGCCTGGGCAGAAGGCAGCATCCACGGTCTGCGGGCGCGAGGCGGTTTTGAAGTCGATCTGGACTGGAAAGACGGCCGGCTTGATAAGGCCGCCATCCGTTCCGACACCGCCAACCGCTGTCAGATTCGTTATAACGGCAAATCCATTGAGCGAACCTTCCAAGCCGGCTCTGGGGCCGCACTCTTTGCAAAGGACTTTTCATAGCAAGCATGGAAACGCAAATCTGCATCCTTGGAGCCGGCCCGGCCGGCCTGATGGCGGCCATCTTTGCCGCAGAGGCCCAGGCCCAGGTGCTGGTCATTGAGCGAAACACCACGGCCGGCCGCAAACTCCTGAAGACCGGCCGGGGCCGCTGCAACTTCACCCACACCGGTTCGATTGATGAATTTGTCCGGTCTTACGGTGCCTGCGGCCGATTTCTCAAGCCGGCGCTGTATGCGTTTTCTCCTGAGCAGGTTCGCCGGTTTTTTCAGGAGCGCAACCTGGCTGCGAAGGTGGAAAAAGACGGCTGTGTTTTCCCCGTCAGTGATCGTGCTTCGGATGTGTGCAGAATCCTGCTTGAAACGGCACGAGAGCGGAATGTTCAGTTTCTCTTCGGACGCTGCGTTGAACGAATCACTCAGGAAGACCGTTTCTTTCTGATCCACACAGACAAACAGACGGTGCGGGCGTCGGCGGTTATTCTTGCTACAGGGGGGGCCAGCTGGCCTGCCACCGGCTCAACGGGCGATGGATACCATCTGGCGGCGGCTTTCAGCCATTCCATCATTGCTCCCAAACCCGCCCTTTGCCCGCTTGTTACGGAAGAAAGATGGCCCTGTTCTTTGCAGGGAATCGGGATACCCCATGTTGCTATTCGAGCATCGGCTGACGGGCGCACTTTTCAGAGTGAGGGGCCTGTGATGTTTACTTCAGAGGGGCTGGGCGGGCCGGCAGTCTTTGACCTCAGCCGTCATCTAACCGATTTTCTTTCCCGCGATGAAAAAGCCATCCTTCATCTGGACTTTCTTCCTGAACTGGACATTCAAAGTCTCCAAAATAGATTGGTTTCTGAATGTGCCAGCCATCCTAAAAAAGAACCGGCCGGCATTTTGTCGGCCTTTTTGCCTCGTCAGGTTTGCCTAACGATTCAAAATCTGCTTTGGCCCTGCGGCGGCCCTTCGGCTTCTCAACTTACTCGTGAGCAGCGGGACCGGTTGGTTCATCTGCTCAAGTCCGCTTCTTTAACCGTCGCCAAAACCGCTCCGCTGGAGCAGGCCACCATCACCCGAGGCGGCATCAGCCGAAACGAGATTGAGCCGACATCTATGCAGTCCCGACTGTGTCCGAACCTCTTCTTTGCCGGGGAAGTAATCGATGCGGACGGCCCGTGCGGTGGCTACAATCTGCAAATCGCCTGGTCCACCGGCGCTTTGGCCGGTACCTCTGCCGCAAAAATCCTTCAAAAACCATAAAACATTCGACACAAAGTCCGATAATTTCACCCTTTAATGTCTAAAATTCAAAGTTGTTTTTTTGCCTACTTTCCCTTGTGAACTTTTACCGAAGTTGCCGATAAAAAATAGAGAAAAGGAACCAAATAGTCGCCACAGATTGTCTTGTTTCAAGCCAGAAAGCGTTTGACACATGCTTTATACGGTGGTAATGTAAAAGGGAAAAATAGTGGAATAAGAACCTCCGTTTTAAGGGAGGGAACGATTCGTTTTGGATGGAGACAAAACAATGGTCATCAGCACAAATTCGCTTGCCTATGTAATTGGCCTTTTGTGGACATTTTCGGCTGCGGCGGCGGCTGCGGAACCGTCAAGCCAGCAAGCATCGGCTGAGCCCAAAGCGTCTGCCGAAACGCAGGCCCCTGCTGAAAATCTGGTGGCAAAGCTTGCCCAAATGGAATTTCCGCAAGTGGCTGAAGTCATCGGCAATGATGTAAACATCCGCTCCGGCCCCGGCACCAGCTACTATCGCTGCGGCAAGCTGAACGCCGGCGACAAAGTCATTGTTGTCGATATTCTTCACAATGCGTGGGCCAAAATCGTCCCGCCGGAGGGAAGTTATTCGTGGATTTCGAAGACCTATGTCCAGCTCAATCCCAACAATCCCAAGATTGGCGTGCTTACGGGTGATGATGTGAGGGTTTGGGCCGGCTCGGACTTTGTCGAACCGATCCATTCTCACTCTCAGCAGGTGAAACTGTACAAGGGCGATCTGGTGGAGCTGGTCGGGCCGTCGGACATGGATGCTGATTTCTACAAAATCAAGCCGCCGGCCGATGCCTATCTGTGGGTAAGCATGGAACAGATCAAACTGCTGGGGCCGGTCTCTGCCCAAAAGCCGGTTCAGCCGCCTGCGGAAGAAAAAACTCAGGCCGCCGCGGCCCAGCCGAGTTCATCCGCGGAACCGGCAGCGGCTGCAGCCGCCCCAACCCAGCCGGCTCAACCCGCTGCGCCGCAGCCGGAACAGGCAGCGAGTGCACCCAGTACTCCCGAAGCTGAACAAGCCCAACCGGCTCAGCCAGCACAGCCGACTCCTCCGCCGGCTCCTTCGGTAGAGACCCTTGCGATTCAAAAATGCACTCAGTTGAAAGCGGCCATCGAAGAAGAACTCAAAAAACCACTTCCTGAACAGGACTATACTGCGTACAAAGAAGACCTCCAAAAGATGATTCAGACACCGGATGTCGGGCGGGCTAAACTCTATGCCGAGTCTCTTCTGAAGCAAATCGAACGATATGAATTGGCTATCGAAGTGCACAAGCAGCTTCAGCAGCAGGACCAGGCCCTCCAGGAGATTCGGGGCAAGATTGCTGCGGCTCATCAGACCCAGCGGGAACGGGCTGTACCGGCGGAGGCCAAATACCTTTTTGTCGGAACCTTGCAGCCCTCTCATATTTACACCGGCAAAGTCGGGCCGCGACGCTATGTCGTGATGGATCAGAACAAGCGCATCCTTTGCTATCTGCTTCCCAAAGACCCCTCCTTGCAGCCCAAACTGGACAGTTTGACGGATAAGATTGTCGGGGTCAAAGGGACGATTCTTGACGACCCCAAGGCCATGATTCCGGTTGTTCTGCTCGAAGAAGTTGAGGCGATTTTTGAATAAGCGGCCGCCGCGGCGGCGGATTTAAAACGGCCGCGGCAGCAGGGGGAGGGGAATTTGTGTAATGACCGGCTGGGAGAGCGTGCCGCTGATTTCCACACGAGCCAGCGCTGCGCCGAGATTTTCCGCAAGCCCTGTCAGGAGGGTTGCTTTTTCTCCCTTGCGTCTTCCGAAGGCCGTCAACGCCATCTGAATTTTCCCATTTTCTAAATTCAGATGTCCCTGGCCCTGATAGACATCGTTTTTGCCGGCCAGCAAGACCCGCTCACACTGCACCAGTTGTCCTTTCAGGTTGGCCTCGACAAACAAGTCGGTAAACAGGACATCGTCGGCCTGCCGCAGCTGCATCATCATCAGGAGCTTGCCGATGAGCGTTTCCCGCCCAATTTTCATCTCTTCCGCTTCAACCGTAATATGCCCTTCCCTATCGTCGGGGGAGTCCACTTTTCCCCGCATATCGACTGCTCCGCGAAGGCGTCCCTGGGCTTCGCTTGCCAGCAGCCAGGCAATGGGAATCTCCTCAAACATCGCCTCCGCTTCATACTGCAGAAACGGTTCGGACATCGTCAGTAGCAGATTGGCCAGGACCCGTCCGCCTCCACAGGAACCGCGGATATCCCGAATGTTCACAACGCCGCTGTTGGGGTCGGCGGTCCAATTGCCTTCCAGCAAGGATAAGGAGCGTCCCATGACCTCAAGCGAGTCCAGAGAAAATCGGCCGCTGCCCGAGGGCAATCCTTGCGTTGCCGGCCATGCCAGTTTGCCCTCCAAAACGCCGCGGGCACCGGAAACGGACAAATGTTCGGAGCCGCCCTGGTGAATTTCTACCCGGCCTTCCAGTTTCTGCGGCAGCCCCAGCAAATCCGGATTCCATTCCAATAAATCAACGGTCACATCCGCTTTCAGCGACGGCTTGAGAGCGGCAATTGCTTTCCATCGCGGCGTTAGTTTCTCGATCCATTCTTCCCCAAGCGAGACATCGCGAATCTTCCAATCCTGAAGCCGAAGTTGGCGGTTCTCGATGAGCAGAGTTCCGGCCGCCGGCCCGCTTTGCCAGCCCCCCGGGACCTCATACAAAAATCCGTCTTTCAGATAAACCGTCAGTTGGGTCTGGAGAGTCGCCGCCGGCTGGGCTTGCATCGGCGGCTCGTTATCCGGACAATTGTAACAAAAACTTCCTGCGGTTTTTGCGGTTCCTTCCGCACGAAGAAGGGAGAGCATCCCCCGGCAAAGCCCCGCCTGCTCCATCGCCTGCCAAAATGCCGGGCCGATTCCCATCTTCTCCGCCGTAACTGCAATGCGGATGGCGGGCTGATTGGGATCTTTTCCGGTGTCCCAGAAATGCCCCACCAGCTGACCGCCGCCTCCATCCGGCAGCAGACCGGCGCCTTGTATCTCCATCTTTCCGTCTCCCGCCGAACCCCGAATCTGGACTCCTTTCAGTTCCAGCGGAAACCGCTTCCACAAAAATCGGCTGGCTTCCACCTGAAACGAGAACGCGGGCAGCGGCGGTTCGTCCTCCTTCATGACTCCTTTTACCTGCACATCCAAATCCAGCCGGCCGTCTACTTCAAACTCGGACAAAATCCGGCGTATCGGGCTGCGAAAGGTATTGCGAAGTGTTGAGTCGATACTTAACCTGTGTGCCGTGATACGCAAATCGCAAACCTGACTGAGCGATTCCAGCCCGCGAATTGTTCCCTCAATCCGAATCTCCTGACCCTCTTTGGGGCGAGCCCTGATGTCCTGGAGCAAAACCGCGTTGGGTTCCATCACCATCGTTCCCGTCAGATTGGTAAGGGGATAGGGATAACGGTCATACAGACAATGGACTCCCTGCAAATGGATAACAGCCCGATAGGAGGGTTTTGCATCCTTTTCCCGCACAAACTGATAGTCAAACCCGCACTGTCCGGCGGGTGCAAATTCAAACCATTTCTGCTGGAGCGGTTCCGGCAGGGCCTGCTTGATTTCCTCTGTCAGCAGGACGCGGCTGCTGGTGACTCGAAGGTGAATCTGCCCTTGCGGGCCGAAATTCCTAATCTGTCCGACAATGGTAAACTCTGATGCGCCGTTGTGTGCCTGCAAATCCCGCAGAAACAAATCTCGGCCGGTCAACTCTATCCTGCCGCGGATTCCTTCCAGCCGATAGGGAAACTTTTGGTCCAAAATAGATATGTCCCGACAGACCATTACGCCTTTGATCTGACTGGCGGCCAGATCTGCCAGAGAGCCCTGAATTTGGAGAGAAGCATCGGCGGTTCCCTCCGGACGATAGCGGCGTAAAAAACGCTCCAGCCCGCCCGCCATCATCTGGAGCACAGGTTCAGAATAAACAATCGCATTCGGGCGGGAAACAGGCGACAAGTACAGATTCTCCAACTGAAGACGGACATCCAGATTTTTCTGTCCGGCAGGCCCGCTTATTTCTCCCTGTATGAAAACGCGTCCCTCTCCAAGCCCGCACGAAAACCGTTCAATGCTCAGCCGTTCCTTGTCATAAGCAGCCGACAGTTCCATCTCCTCCAGATTCCATCGGTTCCCATACACCGAAGTCTGGGGCATCTGAATCCTGCCGGCCAGTTCCAAATGTCCGCGGCTGCCCCGCGGCTTCCACAGCCCCTCCAGGCGGCTTCCGGCAAATGTGCCGTCTGCCGCTTCCAGGTGCACCCCGTATCCCCCTGCTGCCGGTCTCAGATGTCCCTGCAGATCGGTTGAGACGAGTGTCTGCTGTTTTTCTTCTTCCACCTGCAGGAACCTCAGGCGGAGTGATTTTATGATAACTTCCGGCATGGGGCCTGCCGCTGCTTCTTTTTTGCCGGTCGGCAGAAAACGGCCCAGGTTCCATTTGCCGGCGGCGGCATCATAGCGCACTTCGACAGCCGCATTTTCGACAGAGACAAGCCGCGGCTGGAAACGCAAACGCAATAACTCGCCAAGAGACAGAACGCACTCCGCCTGCTCTACATGCAAAATCAGTGTCTCCCGCGGCTTTTGCGCATCCTCGGCAAGCACCAAATGACGAAGCTGCACCGTCAAGAGGGAGCTCCAGCGAACCTCTTCGAGAAAGACGGCTGTTTGAGTTTTTTCCTCCAGATAATGCCGTATCTTCGATGCAAAAATCCAGTGGGAAAACAGGTAAAACAGGAGGATTCCCCCGACCAGAGCGCCCCCCGCCCATGCCAGCCCTTCTGCAACCCGAGCCGCCCATCGCAAAGGAAGCCATCGGATATGTGCTCTTTTTGTCATCGGAAAAGCGGCACTCCATTTCGCGTGCGGGCGCGGCTATCGCAGCGCCTTATCCGCGATATCCCGACGATAATAGGCGCCGTCAAAATGAATCATTTCGACGGCCTCGTAAGCGCGTTTTTTGGCCTCTGCAATGTTTGCTCCGAGGGCTGTGACCCCCAGCACACGGCCTCCAGCCGTAACAATCTGTCCATCCTGTTCTGCTGTACCGGCATGAAAGACTTTGACATCTTTCAGATGAGCAACCCTGTCCAGCCCTGTAATAACTTTTCCTTTTTCATAGGGACCCGGATAGCCGCCGGAAGCCATCACCACACAAACCGCCGGCCGCGGCTCCCATTCGAGGGTTACCTCCGAGAGCTGCTCCCGGCAGACCGCCTCGAATACTTCGAGCAGATCGCTTTTCATCCGCATCAGAATGGGCTGCGCCTCGGGGTCGCCAAATCGCACATTAAACTCGAGGACGCGCGGCCCGCCGGGTGTAATCATCAACCCCGCATAAAGCACCCCTTTATAAGGGGTTTCGTTGCGGTTCATTCCATCGACGATCGGCACGAGGATTTCGCGGACAATCTGGTCCATCATCTGCTCACTTACAATCGGGGCCGGGCTGTACGCTCCCATCCCGCCGGTGTTGGGGCCGGTATCTCCGTCCCCAATCGGCTTATGATCCTGGGCACTTTCCATTACATAAATCGTCCGGCCGTCCACAAACGCCAGAATGGAGACCTCTTGTCCCAGCAGTTTATCTTCGACAACAATGGTGCTGCCGGCCGGGCCGAAGATTTTATCGACCATCAGCTTTTCAGCCGCCAGAATCCCTTCAGCAGGGTCATCGCACACAAATACCCCTTTGCCTTTGGCCAGGCCGGCCGCCTTGACCACCACCGGTTCATCACGGCTGGCAATATAAAGTTTGGCATCCTCAAAATTAGTGAAAATCCGTGCTTCGGCCGTGGGAATGCTGTTGGCTCGCATAATCTGCTTGGCAAAGGCCTTGTCGGCCTCCAGACGTGCCGCCTCCTGGGTGGGGCCAAACGCCCGGATACCTTCCGCTTCCAGACAGTCCACCAGGCCGGCCGCCAGCGGCTCTTCCGGGCCAACAACCACAAGGTCAATTCGCTTTTCTTTGGCAAATGCGGTCAGCGAGTCGATATCATTTTCGGCAATCCCAACATTCGTTCCAACCTCGGCTGTGCCGGGATTTCCTGGGGCAATATACAACTGCTTGAGTTTTTTGGATTGACTAAGTTTCCAGGCGATGGCATGCTCCCGTCCCCCGCCGCCAACCAGCAAAATCTTCATACAATCTCCCATATTTTCGAGCGTACTTTTCTAATTCGCCGGCCAGCACTCTACCAAAAAGGCCCTCTTGGGACAAGATTTTCCTTGGGTTTGGCTGGGCTGGACCGCCGGCGGCAGAAAACAATCAGCAGACCAGTTCGAGAATCTCTGTCGGATGGGTCAGAATCCGCCTGGCTCCGGCCTGCCGGAGAACCTCCGGTGAGCGAAAGCCCCAGCCGGCTCCAATGGCTTCGAGCCCTGCGGCTTGTGCGGTGAACACGTCAATATCACTGTCGCCAATCAGAACCGCCTGCTGCGGCTCCAGAGACAGGGCTTCGAGAGCGGCTAAGGCCATGTCCGGTGCAGGTTTCGGCTGAAAATGGTCGGACATCCCGCAAATGAAGTCAAAAGTGCCTTTGCCGAAATAATACTCGACAATCTTGACCGTTTGGGGATGGTTTTTGTTGGAAATCACCGCCAGACGGATTCCCTTCTGCTTCAAAACAGGCAAAACCTTATCGAAACCGTCGTAAGGGCGGCTTTTCTGAAGGCAGTGCTGATCGTAATACTGCATCATCAAGGTGCGCAGTGTTTCCGTCAGGTCTTCGCGGCCGGGCGGCAGGGCACGACGGGCAAACTCATGCGTTCCATAGCCAATCATTTGTCGGCAGGACTCGGTTGTATGCGTCGGCAGATTCAGCTGACGAAGCGCCCAATTCATTGCATCCGTCAAGTCCTCGAGCGTATCAACAAGTGTCCCGTCTAAATCAAAAAGAATTCCTTTGTATTTCATAGGGACAGATTGAACAGCCCATTCAGGGAAAAGTCAATCGTTCCTTTCCGCGTTCGGCATCTCCCAATCGTTTTGACATCTCCGAGGGGAAAGATTTTTGCAGGAAGGTTTCAAAGCAGGGGAACTGGGTTCCAGCCCCTGGGCCTATTAAAAACGCTTGAATCCCCCGCCATTTCCGATAAGATAACAATCCGGTCAGAACAGCAGAGGAAACCATGGTTATGAATGACGTTCAGGAACTCATCCGGCTTGTTCAAGGAGGCGTCAGCTGTCTGTCCATCGTTACGCACGAAGAGCATCAAGCCCTGGAAGTCATTCGGAAAGCCGCCCAGGAACTCGGCTGGAAGATGCGGATTTGGTCGGCCGGGCGAGGCACTCGCGACGGTTTGTTTGCTGTTCTGGACCGCACGGAAAACCCAACCCCCGACGAGGGGCTTCAGGAGTTCTGCCGTCTGCCTTCGCATACTTTCTGCGTTGCGCTCGATTTAGGCAAACATCTTCAGTCCCATCTGATTCTTCGGATGCTGCGGGATGCGATCTATCGAATCGAGCTCAACCAAAGCATGCTGGTGCTTATTGACAGCGAGGACTGTCTGCCGGGTTCGATTCGGAGCTGCAGCCGGCGATTTGAACTGTCTTTGCCGAGTGCCGAAGAACTTGAAAATATATTTCGCAACACTCTCCGCCAGATTCGCAATAAAACTCCTCTCGAAATTGGTCTAAGCAAAGAAGGGCTGGAGGCCATCATTCGGAACCTGCGGGGGCTTTCCATTCGTCAGGCCCGTCAGCTTCTTCAAGAGGTCGCCGCGGCCGACCGACGGCTGGATGATGAAGATGTTAACCGAATTATTGCCGGAAAACGTGCTCTTATTGAAGCCGACCGGCTGCTCGAATCTGTCGAAACTCCTCTGACGATGGACGAAATCGGCGGGATGGGAAATCTTAAAAAATGGCTGTCTGCGCGGAAAAAGGCCTTCAGCAAGGAAGCAGCCGAATTTGGTCTGACGCCGCCGCGGGGGATTCTGATTCTTGGGGTGCAGGGCGCCGGCAAAAGTCTGTGCGCCAAAGCCATCGCAGCGGCCTGGCGTCAGCCGCTGTTTCGTCTGGACTGCGGGGTACTCTATAATAAATACATCGGCGAATCGGAACACAATCTGCGGACAGCGCTGCGTCAAATCGAAGCGATGTCGCCGGCCATCCTCTGGATTGATGAGATCGAAAAGGCCTTTGCATCCGCCGCCAGCCAAAGCAGCGACGGCGGATTGAGCAAGCGAATGTTCGCCACGCTGCTGACGTGGATGCAGGAGCATAAACAGCCGGTCTTTCTCGTAGCCACCGCCAACGACATTGAAGCCCTGCCGCCGGAACTGCTGCGGAAGGGACGGTTTGACGAAATCTTCTTTGTTGGTCTTCCGGATAAAAAAACCCGACGTGAAATCTTTGCCATTCATCTGAAAAAACGCAAACGCGATCCGAAACAATTTGATTTGGATGCGCTGGCTGAGGCCGCCGAGGGATTCAGCGGCTCGGAAATTGAACAGGCGGTCATTGCGGCTCTCCACGAGGCCTTCAGCAAAGGAAGCGAACTGGATATGGAAACACTGCTCCGCCTTGTTCGAAGCAGCGTGCCTTTGTCGGTTACCATGCGGGAACGAATCGAAGCCCTTTATCAATGGGCTCAGGGACGCGTGATTTGGGCAGACTGAAATGGAACCTTCGGCCAAGCATGTAATTTTCTTCGGACGAGTGCAAGGAGTCGGATTCCGCTATACCGCCCGACGAATCGCTGAACGGTACAACCTGACCGGCTGGGTAAAAAATCTGCCGGATGGAACCGTCGAAGGTGTTTTTCAGGGCAGGCCGGAGGCCATTGAGGGCTGTCTGGAGGAATTGAGGGAGACCTTCAGCGACTATCTGCGGGATATGGAAATTACGCCGATGGTTTATAACCCGAACCTGACTGATTTTCGAATCCGGTTTTGACGGCCGGCGTTAAAAAAGGCGTTTGCTGTCGAGGAGTATGGTTACCGGTCCGTCCTGAAGGCAGTCGATTTCCATCCGCTCTGCAAAGATTCCTGTCTCCACCGGCACATTCATGCTCCGCAGGGCGGCAATCAGCTGTTCATACCCCTGGCGGGCCTGTTCGGCTTTGGCAGCGGCGGTAAAATCGGGGCGCCGCCCCCGCCGGCAATCGCCATACAGCGTAAACTGACTGATGAGCAGAATCCCTCCGCCAGCCTGCTGAACATCCAGATTCATCCGTCCGGCGGCATCCTCAAAAATCCGCAGATGAGCAATTTTGTCCGCCAGATACGCTGTATCGGCCGCTGCATCGTCCGGACTTATCCCGACAAATACCAAAAGCCCTTTTTGAATCTGTCCGCTCACCTGTCCATTTACGCGGCAGACAGCTTGCAGAACCCGCTGAACCACGGCACGCATTTCGTTCTCCCGATGAAGAAATTGCCAGACAGAATATCGAACTGCAAAGGAAGAAACAAGCCCCGGCCCACATACTCTTTGGAAAACGGGCCGGCTGCCGGTTATGAGCCGTTCGGCTGAAGTCCGCTCAGAAGAACATAAATGCGAAGACAATCGCCGTCATCTTCGTACATCCCCCGGTGCACCCTCGCCCGTCCGAGCAAGGCGGTAAACACATCAAAGCCGTAATGAAGGATTTCCGGCAGTCCCGGGACATGAGCCATCATTTCTGTTTGGCCCACCATTAAACAGGCCGCTGCCTGGGTTTGCTTTAGATTGTACCTGCCTCCCTGCGTGCTTTGGTCAAGGGCCTCTCGAACGGCCTGGGATACACGGCAGCGGTCGGGCTGTCCCTGCAGCCGGCTTTGTCCCATTCCTATCCAGCCGCCAGCAGTGAGTACATCCAGATAATCCATCGAATCAAAACTCAGATACGGTGTTGGTTTTGCACTGAGCTGATTGAACAGGGCGAATAATTCAGCAGTCCGGCGAATGGATGCTGAATCGGTGTGTTTTCGCTTCTGCCCAAGACCGCCGGCACAAGCCGCCACCTTGGGCAGGATGTCCGCCGGCACTTCGGCTCGCAGAGGACCAGTCCGGCCGCCGGCGTGCAGCAGAAAAAGGCCGCTTGTTCGCTGACGAAGACGAGAGTTGAGCAGACGTGCATAGCTGCTGAGCAAATCCATCACGGATGGGAATAAGGCCGCCCCTTCCGGCTCTTCTTCGGACAGGCAAAGCATCGGAAAATCGAGCTGCTCGCCGAATATTTCTTCCATCCGCCCGAATAAATCGTGTCCGACAGTCCGTCGAGAAGAGGTTTCCTTCCCGAATCGAATTCGTTTGGACAATCCGCCGGGCCACAGGCATTTTTGCCGTTCAGGCAGATGCAGCCGTTCGAGATGTTCTTCATCGGAACCGACCGCGATGACTTTTTCATAGCCGAGATGGTAAAACCATTCAGCCAGCCGGCTGCCGAGCGGCCCTACCCCAACCCATCCAAATTGAACCGAGCCGATCGGAAGCCGGCCCAATTCCGGCTCGGCGGGCGGTTCAAACCATTCCAATTCCAACTCCGGAATCATCGTCTGCTCACTCCGCAACGGTTGGTTGTCTGCTGTCATCCTTTCGGTTCCTTTTCTATTCTGTTTCTTGACAAATTAGAGGGATTCTGTCCAAATCCTCAAGAACAGAGTCTGCTTCTTTTGAACAATCGGCCAAAAAAGGAAGGCGGATAACCGCAATTTCTGTGGGCAGGCGGACAAAGAGCTTAGGGGCGCGTCCAATCGTCCGATAAAAGTGCTTCCCAGACGCCAGATGTTAAATACATCGCCAGCAAAAAGTCAGAACTTCCGGCCCTAACTTGCCGGGAGATTAGACAAAGATACATTCACGCCTTTTCGGCTCAGATAACGCTTTAATTCGGGAATGTCAATCAAATGAAAATGAAATACCGAAGCGGCCAGCAGGATAGAGGCGCCGGCCTCGACGGCCTGATAAAAATGCTCCATCGTGCCGGCCCCGCCGGAGGCCACTACTTCTGCTGAACAATGCTCAGCGATGGCCTTAATCAGGGGCAATTCATAGCCGGTCTTGGCGCCGTCGGCGGCTTTGCTGGTGGGCAAAATCACCGACACCCCAAAACCGTCCACGCGCCTGGCCCATTCCACTGCATCAGCCCCGGTTGCTGTGCGTCCGCCGTCGATATAGACTTCATAGCCGGAAGGCAAACGAGGATTTCTATCCACATCAATCGCCACCGTCACTCGCTGGGGGCCAAACTTTTTGACCATTTCCTCAATCACCGACGGCCGGCGAAAGGCCGCACTGCTGACGGAAATTTTATCAGCCCCTGCCTCGAGCACGGCTTCTGCTGAAGCGGCATCGGCAATTCCGCCGCCGACGGTGAAGGGCACTGTTACCACCTGAGCAACCCGCCGAACCACTTCCAAAAGGGTGGGACGATTTTCAACGGTGGCGGTGATGTCCAGCAGCGCCAGTTCATCGGCGCCGGCAGCACAATAGGCCTGTGCACAGGCAGCGGGATCGCCGGCATCCTGAATATTCGTAAAGTGAACGCCTTTAACTACTCTTCCATTCTGCATGTCCAGGCAAGGCATAATGCGAACGGGTTTGTTCATTTTCATTTCCTATCTTTAAAAACGTTTTTTCTGCTACAGTTTGCGGTCCAGTTTTCGATAACCGACGGCTTCGGCAATGTGAGCCGGCTGAATGGATTCGGAGCCCTCCAGGTCTGCAATGGTACGGGCCACTTTGCAGATTTTATCGTGAGCCCGTGCTGAAAGAGCAAACTCCGCCATCGCCTGGCGAAGCAGCATTTCCGAGGTGGAATCGAGCTCGCAGAACTTTTCTACCTGCTTGTGCCCCATCATGGCGTTGGTCATAAACAGATGTCCGAACCGCTGTCGCTGAATCCGGCGTGCCTGCTGCACCCGCGAGCGAATCTGCTCGGAAGAATCGCCGTTCTGCCGGGAGCGCAGTTTGCGAAACTCCACCAGCGGCACATCAATATGAATATCCATCCGGTCCATCAGCGGGCCGGAGATTTTGGCCATGTATCGCTCAATCTGAGTCGGCGTGCAGCGGCACCGCCGCATTCCCGTGCTGAAATAGCCGCAGGGGCAGGGATTCATCGCCGCAATCAGAATAAACCTTGCCGGAAAACGAAGTGTCCCTTTGGCACGAGAGACGGTAACCTGTCCTTCCTCAAGCGGCTGACGAATCATCTCGAGCACGTGGCGGGGAAACTCCGCAAACTCATCAAGAAAGAGGATGCCGTGATGAGCCAGCGACAATTCCCCCGGTCGGGGATGGGTTCCGCCGCCGACCAGCGACGGCCCGGAAGCCGTATGATGAGGGGCCCGCACGGGGCGGGTGGCAATCAATGCCTTGTCTTTGGGAAGAAGGCCGACGGAAGAATAAATCTGCGTGGTCTCCAGCGACTCCGGCAGGGTCATCGGCGGAAGGATGGTAGCCATTCGCTGCGCCAGCATTGTCTTGCCGGCGCCGGGCGGCCCAATCATAATCAGATTATGCCCGCCGGCAGCGGCAATCGTCAGCGCCCGCTTGACTGACTCCTGCCCTTTGACATCGGAAAAGTCCACCTCATAGGCGCCGCATTCCTGAAAAAGCATCTCCAAATCCACCGTCGTCGGCTCCATCGGCAGCTGGGCAGTCAGCAAGGCAGCCGTCTGGGCCAGCGAGCCGACCGGATAAACCTCGATGCCTTTTACGACAGCCGCCTCCTGAGCATTATCGAGGGGAACAATCATCTTTGTAAAACCAGCGGCGGCCGCCGTCATTGCCATACTCAAGACGCCGTTCACAGGCCGTACCCGCCCATCGAGGGCCAGTTCTCCAATTACCACATACCCCCGCAGTGTTTCCGGCTGCAAAGCACCGCCGCAGGCCAAAATACCGAGGGCAATCGGCAAATCAAAAGCCGGGCCGACCTTTTTGACATCGGCCGGCGCCAAGTTCACCAGAGACTGCGTATCCGGCCAGCGAAAACCGGAATTGATAATGGCGCTGCGAACTCGCTCGATGCTCTCTTTGACAGCTGTATCCGGAAGCCCCACAATCACCGGCCGCTCAAAGCCGCCCCGAGAGACATCCACCTCCACTTCACAGAGAATGCCTTCTATTCCCTCGACCGTAACCGAATACACTCTCGACAGCATACCAAGACTCCTCTCTTTACGCCGTTTCTTCCCTGAGATAAAAGAAGCAGTATAGCCGTCGAAAAGGAAGGACGCAATGGTTTATTCCAGCGAGCGTACGTTTTGCCAGGGCGATTCAATCGTTTCGGGCGTCACGAGGTCTTCATAGGTTTGCCGGCGCCGGATGAGCCGAAAGCGGCTTCCGTCCACCAGTACTTCGGGGCACAAAGGCCGCCCATTGTAGTTGCTGGCCATGGTAAAACCATAGGCCCCCGCCGTGAAAATCGCCAGTAAATCGCCTCGCTTCAGCGGCGGCAGCAGCCGGTCTCTGGCAAAATAATCGGTGCTTTCGCAAATCGGCCCCACCACATCCACTTTTTCCATTCCTGGCATCGCCGGTTCTCTGACGCGGGCCGGCGGAACCAGCCGTTCCGGGACTGCCGCGGGCCAAATGAAATGAAACGCCTCGTACAAACAGGGACGAATCAGGTCATTCATTCCGGCATCGACAATCACAAAGGTCTTCTGTCCGCCGACTTTCTTATACAGCACCCGCGTGAGCAGGATGGCCGCATTGGCAATGATGCTCTTGCCCGGCTCAAGAATCAGCCGCAGCCGTGCCTCTTTAAGGAGGGGCACAAGGCCGGCTGCATAGTCCGCCGCCGAGGGTGCCGTGTCGCTTTCGTAATCTGCGCCATAGCCGCCGCCTAAGTCGAGAGTATCAATGCGGTGTCCTCTCTGCCGAAGAGTTTCAATCAAAGGCAGCACTTTTTTTACGGCCTGGACATAGGGGTCCACCGTCTTGCCGCCGGAGCCCAAATGCAAATGAACAGCCGACAGTTCTACCACGCCGTTGTCTGCATAGTTTTCAAAGACCTGCTGAGCCCGCCCCATATCCACGCCGAACTTGGTTTCTTTAATGCCGGTGGTGATATGCCGATGGGAATCGTATGGAATATCCGGATTGACCCGAAGGGCCCCGCGGGTCTTCTTGCCGGCCTGCCGGGCCAGCCGGATAAGATTCTGCAGTTCATCCTCTGACTCGATATTAAAATATCCAATGCCTGCCTGGAGGGCTTCGAGAATCTCCCGGTCTGTTTTTCCGACTCCGGCAAACACAATCCTGCCCGGCTCTGCCCCGGCCAGTTTGGTACGGTACAACTCGCCGCCGGAGACAATATCAAAGCCGCTGCCGGCCTCCGCGAGGAGGCGAAGAATATGAATATTGCTGCATGCCTTGACCGAATAACAAATGGTCGTTTCCAGGTCTGCATAAGCATTCTGAATCTTTTGGAAATGATCCAGGATCGTCTGCCGGCTGTACACATAGACCGGTGTGCCGACGGCTTCGGCAATCACTTCGGCGGGCACATCCTCGGCAAACAGCCGGCCCTGCCTGTATTGAAAACTGTCCATATTTACCCTTTCCTAAGGACATACCCGGCCGAATCCATTGCGGCTGCGGGAGGGCACACTATAGGGCTACGGCCGGTTTTTTTCAAGATGCTGCCGCAGCCAGCCATACCAGGCATCCATTCCTTCGCCGGTGGCGGCGGAAATCTGAAAAACAGGGGCCTTCGGATTGACAGTGTGCAAATCCGCCAGCACACGCCGGAGACTGAAGCTGACATAGTTGAGCAGATCAATTTTGTTAATGAGCACGACAGAGGCGCCGGCGAATGTGCCGGGGTATTTGGCCGGCTTGTCATCCCCTTCCGGCACAGACAAAATCACTACGCGTCCGCTTTCTCCTAAATCAAAGGCCGACGGACAGACCAGATTGCCCACATTTTCAATGAAAATGAGGTCCAGCGTCTGTGCCTCAATCTTTCTGAGAGCATCCTGCACCTGTTCAGCCGACAAATGACAGGCCCCTTTGGTCTCAATCTGAAAGGCCCTGGCGCCGACGGCCTGAATCCGGCGGGCGTCATTGTCCGTTTCGATATCTCCCTCGATAACGCCGATGGCCAGCTGCCCTTTGAGGTCTTGAATGGTGCGTTCGAGCAGGGCCGTTTTGCCGGCACCGGGAGAAGAGATCAGATTCAGACATAAAATCTTCTGCGACTGAAAAAACGCCCGGTTTTCGGCGGCCGCTTTTTCATTGCGGCTGAGAATCCGCTGGTTTAATGATACCTTCATTGCTGGTCCTCAAACTCGATTTCTTCGAGAATAAGCGGAGCATCCGGCTGAATCTCAAAATCCTCGCCGCGGCACTGCGGACAGAACGGCTCCATCAGTTTCAGGTCAAACGTTTTGCGGCATCGGCTGCATACCGCCCGCAGCGGAATCTGCCGAATCTGAATCACCATTCCTTCGCAGATGGTTCCGGCGGCAGCCGTCTCAAAGGCGAACTGCATCAGTTCCTCGTTGAGTGCGTTGAACTGCCCGCAGGAAATAACCGCCCGAATCGGCCGTGCATGCAGCCGCTGGGCATGCTCCTGAATCGACCGCAGTACACTTTCAGCCGCCACCGTTTCGTGCATCAGCAAATCCTCGGCAAATCCCGACCGTACGGCATCGGGACAATCCTGCGGCCGCCAATTCGGGTACACAATTCCACCAGCGGCGTGCCTCCTGCGGCGCACACCCGTCCAATCAGGGCTGCCTGACGGCCCAACGGATGGCTCCGGCTGACCTCGAGGGCTGTTTGGGCAGCCGCCTGTGAAACAATCGCAATCACCTTGCCTTCATTAGCAATGTGAAGGACGTCCAGCCCGAGCATATCCGCTGCGGAGCGCACCGCCGGCCGGACCGGCAGGGCCGCCTCTTCTATTTCGATGTTCACCGCCGCGCCGACGGCGATTTCATTCAGCACCGCTGCTATACCGCCGCGGGTCGGGTCCCGCATAAACTTAATCTGCCGGCCGCAGGCAGCCGTCAACTGCTCAATCAGTCCATTCAGGCAGGCACAATCACTTTCCAGATCTCCTTCAAAAGGAATATCGCCGCGTTTGGACAGAACCGTCATCCCATGATCGCCGATAGTCCCGTTGATTAAAATCCGGTCGCCTGCGGCAATCTGTTCGAAACCAAGCGACACATTTTCCAATGGCAGGCCGATGCCGGCGGTATTGATAAACAGCCCGTCCGCCGCTCCTTTTTCTACGACTTTAGTATCCCCCGTTACGATGCGGACGCCCGCCTGACGGGCGGTCTGGGCGGCACTCTCAAGAATCTTCTCCAACTGGGCCAGGGCAAAACCCTCTTCAAGAATCAGGGCCAAACTGAGCACCTGCGGTCTGGCTCCTGCAACAGCCAAATCATTGACGGTTCCGCAAACGGCAAGTTTGCCGATATCTCCGCCTGGGAAAAACAAAGGCCGCACGACAAAACTGTCGGTCGTAAAGCACACCGGCCCCGCCCCCGTCTCTACATAGGCGGCATCCAGCAGGGGCTGGGGCGGCTGGCTGAGTTTGGGCAAAATTACGCGCCGCAGCAACTCATCCATCAGACGCCCGCCGCCTCCGTGGGCCAGCAAAATGGTTGTCTGCTCATCCATTCGCCCGATTCTACTGCAAAGGGGCTTTCGATTCAACCATCTGCCGGGCGGCTAAATATTTGCTACTCCAACTCGTCGGCCAGTTCAAACCGCCGGAGGATTTCATCAAGGGCATCATACGGATAGGCCCCAACATCCACCGTAAAGCGGCCATCAGAATTGTCCTGGGAGCGGACGGCTCCATCGGCATACAGCAGATTGGTGACTTTCCGCAGGTGGCTGGTGCGGGTAACCACGCCGAAGGAGGACAAGCAGGGATGGGCCAGAAACTGCACATCCATCACGAGGGAACGGATACGCCGACCGTTGCGATTGGTCCCCAGGCGGCTGAGTTTAATAGAAAATTTCTCCGGCGTGCCCGTTAATATGGCCACGGAGGCGTGGCGGTAATAATAGTCGCATTGGGCCTGCCAACGGCCAACCCTGGACAGTTGAAGATCTGCTTCGGAGGGCTGGTCTGCCCCCGGACAAAATAAAACCTTCGGCTGACTGGACAGATAGGTGTCCAGCAGCAGCCCCAATCCGACAGGCCGGCCATCCAGCAGCGATAACAGACTGGTAACACTGCCGGTGACGGTATAGAAGTTGGAGCCCATCATCGGCAGACCTTCGGGGCCGAAGGGAATGGTATCGTTATAGTCCTGGGCATAGGCATGAATAGCTGTACCAATTTGTCGGAGATTGGACAAGCAGACTACCTTCCGGGCTTGATGGCGGGCCTGCCGAAGTGAGGGAAGAAGCAAAGACAGCAGCAGAATCACAATCCCAATCACCGTCAGCAGCTCCACCAGCGTAAAGCCGTACCGCCGGTCATGGATAAAAGTCCGCTTCATCCGGACTCCTTTACAGCATTTCCAGCCACATATCCGTCAAAAAGATCAAATCCTCTAAATCCACAAAGCCGTCCCCCGTCAAATCAGACTCCAAGGCAGTCTCTTGAAACCATTCAGAAGACAACACGGCAAAATCCGCCAGATTCACAATACCATCTCCGGTCAAATCCGGCGAAGAAACATATTCAAACACCCGGACATTGTCCAAATCCCAATATCCCCCTGCCTCCCCTACGGCGCGCAAGGCAATGCCGATATCCTTGCCGGCCCAGGGGTCTGTCGGCTGAACCGTCGGCAGATAAAGCCGAAAGGTCCGCAGGTAATTGGGAATAATCTCCGAACCAGGCACAAGGGTTGTAATAAAGTCGTTGGCATCGGCGCCTGTATAAAAGCTGATGCTCAGATAATCAACCGGCTCCTCTGCACGCGGCGGATACCACGTCGACGGGCAGACATCCACCAGAAGCAAATAACTGCGTCCCACCTGAAAAGGCGAGGGAATCTGCTGAAGAAATCCATTGCCGCTCATTGTATTCAGAAAAGCCAGCTGGGCGCCATGGGCATTGACAATATGATCAAAACTGTTCGGCTCCGTATTCCGAAAGACACCGGTGTTGGTGCTGTAATAACTGTCCAAATCCACCTCTATCCAAGAAATAGCCACAGGGACCGCCAAAAATGGATTTTCAATCGGGTCAATCGGCGGCTCTTCAAAAGAAAAATTGGCAACCGGAAGAGAGGCCGCCCTTGCGGACACGGCGGCCGCCGCCAAAGCCCCTAACAACACTGTCTGACGCAGTACTTTCATCACGTTTCAAACCCTCCAAAAAATTGTTGCGGAAACCGTTCTGGTTCTGAAGGCCTATTTTGCCTTCCCGTCTTTTTCCTTTTCGCTGTCCTGCGAAATCAAGTAGGCCATCAGGGCATTGCCTCTTCGGACAAACAGCCGTCCGCGGCTGATAATCGGATGGGCCCAATGCTGCTTGTCCCCTGCTGTAATCGGCAGTTCGCTGATGACAGCAAACTCTTTCGGAGCGGCATTGACCAGCCCTATGATACCGGGCTTTTCCGCATACACATAAAAAAGCCCGTCCGCCCAGAGAATGGAACCTTTGTTGTTCCACCGCTGGGTGTACATCAATTCGCCGGTTTTCCAGTCGATACAGGCCCACAGTCCGTCTTCGTTATTGTTCCAGGTCGAGCCGTACACATAACCGTCGTGATAGACCGCACCGCCATGATGGCAGTCAAACTCAGGATTTGTCCATTCCCGCTGAAGCCCCCAGCCGTCCTGGGTAAAGGTAAACTTGACCGCGCCCATATTATAACCACTGACAAACATCAGCCCGCCTTCAAAGAAAACCGGTGTATTCGGATGAATATCCGCGTTTCTTCCCTTCAGATAGTCTTTTATCGGATACTTCCAAAAGAGCTGGCCGGAGGCGGCTTCGACCGCAAAAAGATATTTTTCCGTCATTCCAGCCAGAATCGTTCTGCCGGCCCACTGAAAGACGGCTGGGGTACAATAGGTAACGGTATCATTTAAGGGTTCTGAAGTCCAGACTACCTGTCCATTCTTTGCCTCCAGGGCCGCCATCGTGATTTTGGGACCGCCGACCGTCACAAAGACTTTTCCATTTTCAATCACGGGCGACATGGCTACCCCCCACTGCGGAATCTTGCCCTCATAGTCTGCAAATAAATTCGCCGCCCATCTTTCCTTGCCGTTTTGGCAGGAAAAACAACTCAGCCGGCCTTGCCCGCTGAGGACATATACCCCATCTTCCCAGATGACCGCCATCCCCCGCACGCCTGGGTAAGAACCGGTCCATTCCGGGCCGTAATCAGCCGTCCAAAGCCGATTGCCATCCCAGTCCAGACAGGTCAGAACACCGCGCTTTTCCTTCATTCCTGTAACATAAATCTTTTGCTGGGCAGCCGCCGCGGAGGAATAGCCGTCGCCAAGGTCATTGGCTGTCCATAACAGCTGGGGCCCTTCCGCAGGCCACTGTTTCAGCAACCCCGTTTCCGGGCTTCGATTGTTTCGGTCCGGCCCCTGCCAAAAAGGCCAGTCCGTTGTCACCGGCGAGGCCGCTGCGCAAACGGCACATGCACCCATCAAAAAAAGGAATAACCCATTTTTCACAACGGCGGCTGATTTCTCACGATACCCCATCAATAATCTCCCAAAGTCTTATTTGTTCTTCAGCGACCATGCGCCCGTAGGACAAACCTGTACACAGGAGCGGGCGGCGGGGCCTGCGGCTTCTTCAACCGGCCCATTCAAAGCCGCCGATACCTGCATCGTAAAACCTCTTCCCTGGAAGGTCAACCCTTCCTGAATGCCATTTTTCATTAACGCCTGGACACAAAGCCCGCATTGAATACATTTGCCGGATTCAAAAACGGCCTCCGGATGGCGATAAGCACGGGCATATTTTCGCCGCTGGCCCTTATACGTTCCGGCGGCGGCTTTCAGTTCAGTAGAAAGTCGACGCAATTTGCAGGACTTCTTCTTTCCGCAGTCACAGTGCAGGCATCGTCCGGCCTCTGCCATTGCCTCTTCTTCCATAAAACCGTCGTCGGGATTGGCAGGTTCTACCGGCCGCCTTTCATCAGCGCCGGCTATATATTGCTGCCATTCTTCCTCCGTTAAGGTTCCTAACCGACTATGAAACTCTTCCTGTTTTCCCAAAGCATCGGCTTGGGTGAGAAACCGGTGAATTGCCCAAGCGGCTTCCTTGCCGTCCGCCACGGCTTTCACACACATTTGCCGGCTGCCAATGGCTCCTCCGCCCGCAAAGACCCCTTTCATCGAAGTTTGAAAAGTGGAACGGTCAACGACGATTTTTCCGCCCTGAATCTGAATCGGCAGCGAAAGAGGTCCGTCTCCGGACGGCTCACCCATGGCCAAAAAAACTGCATCAACCCGGCGGCAGAGTTCTTCCAGCGAAAGGTCGCGGCCCAGCATCGTATTGGGACAAAACGAAATCCCCAGGTCGAAAATCAAACCCATTTCCTGTTCGAGAATCTCCAAAGGAAGTTTCGGCCGGAGCCCGTCTGCTCGAAGCATCCCGCCGGCAGCACCTGTTTTCTCAAGTATCACACATTGATGTCCCTGCTGAGCCAGCGTATAAGCCGCCGAAAGCCCGCAGGGACCTGCGCCTACAATGGCCGCCTTTTTGCCGGAGGCCGGTTTGCAAAGAGGCCGGTAAGGCGTCTGAGACCGCAAATCCTTGTCCGCAGCAAACCGCTTGAGCAGACAAATGGAGACCGGGCCGTCCTGACGGGCGCGCCGGCAGACTTTCTCACACGGAGCCGGACAGATTCGCCCCAAGACAGCCGGCAAAGCAATATCCCGTTTAATAATTTTAATTGCTTGAGCCCACTGCCCCGCCGCCAAACAGCGAATCATTCGCGGAATATCCATCCTTGCCGGACAAGCCGACCGGCAGGGACCTTCACAATCTCCAATATGATCGCTCAGCAGCAGTTCCAAAGCCGCCCGGCGAGCCGCCTGCACGGCAGGGGTATCCGTATGCACCTTCATCCCTTCCTCAACCATCAAAGCACAGGAAGGCATCAGGCCGCTGTATCCTTCCACCTCTACCACACAGAGCATGCAGCTGGTTGACGGCTCAAAGCCCTCCCGATAACAAAGCGTCGGTATCTCAATCCCTGCCGTTCGAGCCGCCTGCAAAACCGTTGTCTCCGGCGGAACCTGGATTGTTTGCCGGTCTATGGTGAGCGTAATCATCGTTTGGACTCCACCCGCACCGCATCAGCGGGACAGACACTTTTGCAGGTGCCGCAGCGAATGCACTTATTGCAGTCAATCTGATGCTGCTGATAGGGCTGCATCTCGATGGCTCCCGCCGGACAGTGCTGGGCGCAGCGTGTGCAGCCGATGCAGCGGTACGTAATGACATAATCAATCAGTGCCCGACAGCGTCCGGCCGGGCAGCGGCCCTCCAGATGGGCTTCGTATTCATCCCGAAAATAGCGAAGCGTGGAAAGCACCGGATTGGGTGCGGTCGAGCCCAGGCCGCAAAGACTGCCGGCTTGAATCAGGCGACCGAGGTGCTCCAGTTTATCGAGGTCCTGGGGGCGGCCGCGCCCCTGACAAATCCCCTGAAGGATTTCGAGCATTCGTTTGGTTCCCACGCGGCAAAAGGTACAGCGGCCGCAAGACTGCCGCTGCGTAAACTCAAGAAAATAGCAGGCAATCTCCACCATACAATCTCCCTCATCAAGCACAACCAGCCCGCCGGAGCCCATCATCGCGCCCGCCTGGGTGAGCGAATCATAATCAATGGGAAGATTTGCCAGCCGGGCCGGAATGCACCCGCCGGAGGGACCGCCAATCTGCACGGCTTTAAAGGACCTATCGCCGGCAATCCCTCCTCCGACCTCCTCGACAATCTGCCGAATGGTCATTCCCATCGGGACTTCAATCAGGCCGCCTCGGCGCACTTTGCCGGCGAGGGCAAAGACTTTGGTCCCTCGGCTTGCGGGCGTGCCTACAGCGGCCATAGCCGCTCCGCCGTTTCGGATAATCCAAGGAACCAGCGCCAGCGTTTCAACGTTATTGATGAGGGTCGGTTTGCCCCACAGACCTTTTTGGGCGGGATACGGCGGCCGCAGATGCGGCATGGGTCGTCTGCCTTCGATACTGGCAATCAGTGCGGTTTCCTCGCCGCATACAAATGCCCCCGCCCCGGTACAAATCTCCAGCGAAAGTGAAAAATCCGTTCCGCCAATCCGCTCTCCCAAAAAACCTTTCTGACGGCAGATCTCCAAAGCCCGACTCATTCGGGCCACCGCCAGCGGGTATTCATCACGAATATAAAGATACCCATGGGAGGCCCCGACCGTCCAGGCGGCAATCGTCAGCCCCTCCAGAATCCGAAACGGATATGACTCCATCAGCATCCGGTCCATAAATGCCCCTGGGTCGCCTTCGTCCCCGTTGCAGATGATATATTTGGGCTGAGTCGGGTTTTCCTGAAGGGCTTTCCACTTCAGAAAGGCAGGATAGCCGCCGCCCCCCCGTCCGCGCAGTCCGCTGATTTCAATTTCCCTGAGGACTTGCTGCGGACTCATAGCAAACAGGCATTTGCGAAGGGCTTCAAAACCCCCCTGGCTTTCATAATCCTTCCAATCAAGAGGCAAAGAGCGGCCTGCACCGGAGGTCGCCATCGGCACCTGGCGGCTCATATAGGCTGTCAGCTCCTCATCGCGAACCGTCGTCTCAAAACGAATCGGCGTCTCTCCCAGCCGGTCCTCCAGCAGGGTATCCAGCAGGCGGCGAACCGCCGAACGAATCCGTGCCGTCACGGTTTGAGGACGAAAATGCCGATGCAGAATCGCCTCCGCATCCGACGGCTGCACACGACCATACTGAAAGCATCGCCCCTGCGAATCCGTCAGCTCCACCAGCGGAGCCAGATAAGAAACACCCTGGCAGGAAACATTCCGCAGACACACTCCAAGACGGTCGCGCTGAATCACCTGCTCGAATGCCTCATAAACCCGATGGCTCCCGACAGCCCGACAACTCGTGTCCAGGCAAATGCGGATTTCCCCCTGGCCGCCGGCTGCGATATCGGCATCGTCTTTGACACTGCCGCCCTGAGCGTTGCCGAGAAAATCCACCAGCACAGACGGGACCTTTTCCGGCGATAAATACCCGTAAATCAAGTCATCAATCTGAACCGCCGGCGCCAGCATACAGCAGCCCAAACAAGCCACCTCCTCTAATGTAAAGAGCCGCTGCGCATCGGTATCCTCTCCCTGGCCAATCTTCAAATGCCGCCGAAAGGCATCGAAAACCTCTCCAGCCCCTTTCACATGGCAAGCCGTTCCCATACAAACCCGAATGCGATGCCGTCCTGCCGGCTTAAATCGAAACTGATCATAAAAGGTGGCCACTCCCCAAATTTCCGCCAGGGAACGGCCTGTCAATTCACTGAGCCGTCGAAGCGCCTCGGCCGGCAGATATCCATAGTGTTTCTGAACGGCCTCGAGGATGGCCAGGGTCTTTTCAGCAGCCGTGCCGAAACGGGCCACCGTGCTTTCCACAAAATCCAGATGCTGATTGTCCGTCGTCTGCTTCACGGCTGTGCCTGAATACAATAAAGATGCTTCGCTCCGCGCAGATATATCCGACCGGGCCCAAAGGCGGGTGAAGCCGTAAAAGTATCCGCCAGTTCGTTTTCGCCCAGTTTTTCAAAGACTCGGTCGGCTTTTATCCGCATCATTTTCCCTTTGGTGCTCAGCAGCAAAAGCGTATCCCCCACGAGGACCGGCGAGGCCTGAAACATTGCGTTTAAGTCTTCGCTGTATAGACGGCTGCCGTCCTGAACATCATAGCATTCAAGATTTCCATCCGTCTCGAGAGTCCAGACGAGCAGGCCATTGCTGATGGGGCTGCAGATATCCGGCATACTGCCTTCGGCCTTCCAAACCAACTGCGCCGGCTGGTTTGCCTCGGAGGACTGCGGCGGCCGAATCGCCGCAAGGTGAGTGTACGGTTCCACAGCAAAAACCAATCCTGCCGCTGCCACCTGCGTGGGAGCCACATCGCCGCTCAGACAATCCAGACGCCATAACTCCGCCTCTGCCTCTGCATCATAGGCAATCACCCACGGCGAACCGCTGGTCAAAATCTGCCTGCGTCCGTTCAACTCAACCACGGTCGGAGAGGTCCAGGAATTGGGCACGGGGCGTGCTTTTTCCCAAAGAGTCTTTCCTGTTGCCATATCCAGGACAATCAATTTGCTTTTTCCCGGCTCATAATCCTGGTCCATCTGCACAATCAACCGATTCTCATATACCGTCAGCGAAGAGGCGTAGCCGTAGGCGCTGATTGGTACCCCCAGCGAACGAACCCACTGCAGACGACCCTCAAAATCAAAACAGCCCACCTGCCCGTCCGCAAAAATAGCCGCCGCAAAAACACCGTTGGCGGCCGCCGTCGGAGCCGCATAGCCGGTATCTTCTATGACGGTCATTTCCTGCCGCTGCGAAGCCGGCGCCAGCGGCACAGAACCGGTCCAAAGCAAAGTGCCGTCTTCCGTGCTGAAGCAATAGAGCTCCTGGCGGTTTGTGTCTGCTCCTGTTATGAAAATCCGATTTCCCCAGACAATCGGCGAGCTGTGTCCGGCCAGATTCACCGGCACTTTCCAGCGAATATTTTTCCCTGATGCGCCGTCCCATTCCATCGGAATATTATCAAAAGGACAAATGCCGCATCCCTGCGGCCCGCGAAATACCGGCCAGTTCTGCTTCATTTGTTCCCACCAGGCAACCGCCGTTTGTGTATCGGAGAGCGGATTCGACCGGACCGGCTCCTCCCCAGCTGCCGGCTGAACCCGCAAAGACCAGAACAGAGCACCGCCGGCTGCCGCCGCCAGAACGACCGAGACCGCCAGCCGTGCCCGTCGGGCTGTCTGGATCTGAAGGGCTGTCTGTTCTCTCCCCGGCTGCGGATGGGGCACTGTCTTGTGAAAAGACCGGACCCAGCCGATCGTTCCAATCAGAACAGCCCCAAAGAAAACAAACAACCCGCTGCCGCGACGGAGAAACTGAAGGCGGGCCAGATGGTCTCGCCGATAGAGGGTATCCAACTGACGAATTTCTTCGGCCAGGGCTTCATCCGGACCTGCGGTTCGATACGCCGCCCGCAGGGATTCCAGTTTGCTGCTGCGCCGCTCATCGGTAACCTTCAGATGATAAACCTGAACCGCCAGCAGCAGCCCTGCAACAGCGGTAAACACCGCCGAGACAATCAGCGAGCCGACCGCCGCCTGATAGCGTGGGTTCTGCCAAAGCAGATATTTACTTTCGGACAAGTCCTTCATCCTTCGACCTGTTTTTTCTCCGCCGATACCGCCCGTGCCTTTTCCCGCATCTGCTGTCGCGGACAAAAGGCAAAACATCGCCCGCAGGCAAGACAGCCCGCACGGTTGGCCTGGTATTCTTTGCGGACTCGATGAATGCTCACTTGAATAAGTTTGACGCCGGCTGCAAATCCGACAAATATCCCTGCCAGAAGACCGCCAAGCGAAAACTTCTGCAAAACCGCCGCTTCCTGCGGCCAAAGACTTTCCGCCGGTTTGCCGGAGGTCTCCCAAGCCCGAATCTCGTCAGTTCGTTCGGTCATTTTGCCGCTCTGCCAAAGGCGAACTTGTTCAGCCAGAGCGACTGCGGGATGACCGGCAGCCAGCACCGGATGCAATCGATATCCAATCCACCCACCCAAGGCCATCAGCAGCGGAAGCAGCAGAATCAGCAGCCCCAGACGCCGCCGTTCAGCCGGCAGCAACTTTGCCGGCCAGGGGGCGGTCGGCGGCTCAATCGCACCCAATGGACAGGCCTCCTCACAAAGCCGGCACTGAATACACTCATCGGGGGTAATCCTCACAGACCAAAATGATAAGCGGCTCATCTGTCGAAGCAGCAGCCCATACGGACAGACAAACCGGCAGTACGGCCGCGCTATAAAAACCCCCACCCCCAGGCACAAAAGGCCCAAAATCCACAACGGCGTATTCAGACTCAGCCGAAAAAAGGAAACAAACGGATCATAGCGGCAAATCAGAAGCCCGCTGCCGGCCGCTGCCATCAGCACTGCCGCCGCCAAGTAAATCCAGGCAATCATTCGAAGAGCCGTCTCCAGCCAGAACGGGACTGAGAGCGGCCGAAACACCACCAAATCCTGAATTGCCCCCAGCGGACAGACTGCCCCGCAGAAAACCCGTCCGAAAAACAGACCAAACAGCAGCGGCAGAAGAAAAAAAACCGCCGCTGTCAGCGGAAGAACATAGGAAGGGTCAAACAGCGACAGCACCACATTGCCCAACGCTCCCACCGAGCAGATGCAGCCCCGCCGCCAAAAACCAAAATACAGCAAACTAAAAACAGACAAGGCCGCAATCCACCGCCGGCTGCGTTTCTTAAACACCAGCCAGGAAGCGGCCGATAAAGCCGCTGCCAGCACTGCAGCATCCAGCGCCTCCCAGAGGGCTTCACGCGGCGGCGACAGATGGACGGTCGGTATTTGATAATCCGTTTCAAACTGCGGCGGCGGAAACCGCTGTGCCGCCTGAGCGGCCGCCGCCCAAATCCCCAGCCCAAGCCCCAAACCTGCCAGCGCCAGCCGCTTCATGAAGCCGCATCTTTCAATAAGTACGGCTGGTCAGCCGGAACCCGAACAAACGCACGGGAAGGACAAACCCGAGCGATGGAACATTCATTGCAGTTCAAACAGCGATCCTGCCGCACCTGCAGAAACAGTGAACCGTTGCCGAACGCCGAACAGCCAACCACACATTTGCCGCAGCCGATGCAGCGGCTTTCATCAATCGTAAACTCAAAATACGGCTCCTCAATAAACCGCCGGCGAATAGCCCCTGTCGGGCATAACTGGTGCTCTGCGCCGGTATCCAGGGCCTTCGGCTCCGGCCCAAAATATCCTGTACATAAATCGCAATAGCCGCACAGGGCGAAGGCATGCACACACTTGACTGCCGATTCAGTGAGGACACAATGGGTCGCACAGCGTCCGCAGGCGATACATTTGTAAGGGTCAATCTGCCAGAGCCAGCCCTGCCGACGGCTTCGTGCCGCCAGCAGCGCAGAGGCAGCTCCGCCGAGGGCGGCAGATACCGTCCACACGCCGTCTTTCAGAAATTGACGCCGGCTGAAAAATTCAGAGGGCTGATGTTCCATTCTTATTCCCCGCAGATATTTTTTTGGCGGGTGAGCGAGTCAGGGGGCAACGCCGATAAAAGCCGCACTGCCGGCAGGAATCGACCGCGGCAGCAGAGCATCGCTGCGGCGGACCAATCCGTCTTTGCTTAACAAGCCAAAAGATCGACAGCGCTCCCATGGCCGCCAGTACACCCGTTCGAGCTGTATTCCGCAAGAATACCCGCCTCGAAAAAACCGGACTATGCAAACAAGATAAATCTCGAAACCAACTCATTGAATTTTCTCAAACACCAGGATTGTATTGCGGACTTGTTCGAGTACATAGATTCGCCCCTGCGGATCCGCCGCTACATCCAGACCTCGGACTTGACAGTCTTGGGGACCTTCACAAACACGAATCGGGGCCTGCCAGCCCAGCTGACGGGGACCGGCAACTACCCCCAGCAGGTTCCCCTCATCATCATAAAGTTTTACACGAACCAAACCTTTCTCGGCTGTCACAAAAGTCCCATCCGGCAGCATTGCCAGCGCAACCGGATTGCAGCAGCCGCAGAAACCTTCTATTCCCATCGAAGGACTGCCCCAGTGCCATTCGAGATGACCGTCAAAGGTATAGGCCTCCACCCGCTGACGTCCCGGATTGACCACCCGAAGAAGCCCGTCTGGAGCGATGAGTATATCAAAATAGGGACTGGGCACTACAAACCCCTCAATCCCTCGTTCAGCATCCTTTTGGCCAATCAGGCCAAGAGGATTGCCCTGTTTATCAAAACGCCGCACAACCTTATGGAGAGCATCCGCCGCAAAAACATCCTCCCGCCCGACGGCAATCGAAGTCAGCAAGGCCGCCGGTATGTTTGCCCAGACCGCTAACTGCTCGCCTTGCGGTGAATAGAGTTCGATTCGCTCCGTCAGGGCCGTATAAAGAAGCCCCTCAGCCGTCTTCAGAGCGGTCGGCATTGCCGGCAAAATAATCTCTTTTTCTTTCCGGCCTGAGGATGAAAAAACAAGGATTTTTTCGTCGCCGGCAGCATAAAGAATCCCTTGAGCATCCACATCCACTGCGGAAGCCCTTTGCAGACCGGTTTCGATAGGAGAGCCGACTTGCCGGCAGACAATCAGCCCAGGGTCAATGACAGCCAATTGTTCAATAGGATACTCATAGGCCGCTGGAACTTTCTTTTTCACAAAGAAAGCACGGTCCAATATCAGATAGGCGATAAAACCTGCCCCAAAAGCCCCCAAAGCCAGCAGCAAGGCAAGCAGCCCACTGTTTGTTTTAGCGAACCTCATTTTCTTAAGCAGCTGCCGCATCTGTTTTGCCATGCCTGATTAGCAAAGTAAGGACAGAATTATAACCGTCCGGCATCCGATATACAACAGACCCTATTGCCGTAAATCCAGACATTTCATCGTAGTAAAATCCCGAACAATCAGCCGACCCTCTACCAGAGCTGGCGGGCCCCAGCTCTCGATACCTTCCAGAACCTTTGCCCTGGCCAGCAAAACAAACTTATCCGGCTTGGCTTCAATTAACGACAAAACCCCATCATCATTCAGGACAATCAGCATTCCGTCTGCTGCGATATAAGGCCCCAGCCCGAATTTGTTCTGAGTGCCGCTGCTCCAGCGCACATTTCCATCCAAATCCAGGCATACCATCTCTTCATTGGGACGAACTCCATACAGAAATCCCTGATAAAAAACCGGTGTTTGCTGATCAGAGCCGAACACATCCGGCGGCAGGGTAAAGAGCACCTCCGGCACCACCTTGCTATCCTGTTGGGTAAGCCGCATCATCATACTGCCTTTGTTGTAGCCGGCCGAAAAAAACAGCCGATCCTCTCCTACCCATACCGGCGTAGGGACGTGAATCCGCAGTGTCCAGGCATCCGATGTCCACAGCACGGCCCCATCCTCCGCCGAAATCCCTGCCACACCCCCTACCGCACAATATACATACATCCTCTGACCTCCAAAGGAAATCGGCAAAATCGAGGAATGCGTCATTTGCCAGCGCTGCGGATTAGGGCTCTTCCAGAGCACTTGTCCGCTTTGGCAATCCACCGCTATCATCAGGGCCTCGCCGGCCGGGGCAATAATCGCCTTGCCCTCTTCTATTCGCGGACACTGGCCGGCATACCAAAGCGGTTCTTTTGTGCCGTATTCTTTCACCAGGTCAATCGCCCATCGAAATCGCCCGGTGTCTGCATCAACACACGTTACATCGCAGCGCGGGCCTATTGTGACAACATAGTGTTCATCCACCGCCGGGATTGTGCGGCTCATGCCATGATTGCGTTTGACTATCACCGGATAACTATAGCGCCAGATTTCTCTGCCGTCATCCAGGGAAAAACACCGAATCACATCGGCCTGACGAGCCGCATCATAATCAATTACATAGACACACCCCCTGCAAACAGCCGGCCCTGCATACCCTTCGCCAAGAGACACACGCCACAGTTCGCGAGGGCCTGTCGGCGGAAAAGAGCGAAGCAGCGGAACCGACTCCGTGCTTACGGCATCATATCGGCTGCCGCGAAAAGCAGGCCAGCACGCGGTCAATTTGGAAGGTACCCCATCAAAAGTTTCAAGAATTCCTTCTTTGGTCTTTTCAGAAACAGCGGCGGCCTCAGAGGCCGTCGGCCGGCCGTCCGAGCCGGGCAAACGCGGCTCTGCAGAAAATGAATAGAAAGAATAAATCCACCCTGCCAGAAGCCCTGCTCCGGCAGCGGTAAGCAGCAGTGGAATCATCCACGGCAGGTAATATTTGCCTGACACGATTGCTTCCCTTTTCGGGCTTGACTAACCACGGGCAGGACTGGGACGCAAAACCGCTCTGGAAAACAGCGGTTTCCCCCTGCGGCTTGAGGCATCTTGTTCAGCACAAACGGAGTCGAAACCCTTGAAACAAACAGAACAGACGGCTATTTAGCCGGAATCCTGATTTTGGTCCCAATGACCAACGGTTTATCCGGAGAAATATGCGGATTCAATTCAATGATTTCTTTATATCGGGCACCGCTGCCGAGCTGGCTGGCGGCAATCTTCCAGAAACTGTCTCCCTCTTTAATCACATACTCTCTTGTCGCGACGCTGCCTTGAGAGGAAACCGAAGAGGGAACCGCGGGAGAAGCAGCATCTGCCGCACCTGGCCGGGTGCTTTCTGTGCTTTTGGAGGGAGTCTGCGCTGCCGAAGCCGAAGAGGGGGCTATTGTCTGCTCCAAAACGGTCTTTGCCTGTGCCAGTTCACTGCGGACTTTGGCCAAATCGGTATTGGCCTTGGTAAGGTCGTTGCGGGTACGCATCAGTTCGGCCCGCAGTCTGGCGATTTCATCTGCCGAGGCCCGCAGTTTTTCCTGAGACTGATTCTCGAGGGTCTGAAGCTGTACTCTGAGCTCTTCCGCTTGCGAGCGGGCATCGTTAATCTTCGGTTTGGCGGCCAACCAGCCGATTCCAAACCCGACAGCCGCCCCAACCACTAACAAGATAATTATTATCGCTAATTGTCGCATCTTCTCCAATCCTTAAATAAAAGTGTAGATAATCTACCTTTTTCAATTCTGCAATGCAAGAAAGATTCTCGACTGAAGCGACGCAGAATTGCGGTTGCCGTTTGGGGCTGAATGCAGTATAACAAGCAGGAAAAGCAGTGTCGGAGATACCCTGGGTGAACAAACTCAAGAAGTTCAGGACATAATGATGGCAACGACAACTTTAAATCGATGGCTTTTGAAACTGTTCGGCTCGCGCAACGAACGGCTGGTGCGGGCCTATATGCAGGTCGCCCTTGCGGCCGGTCAATATGAAACCTCTATCCAGTCTCTCAGCGACGAAGAACTGAAAAACAAAACCGCTGAATTCAAAGAGCGGCTCAAAAATGGGACCCGTCCCGAGGAAATTCTGCCGGAAGCGTTTGCGGCGGTACGAGAAGCCGCCCGCCGAACCGTTAATATGCGGCATTTTGATGTTCAGCTGGTCGGCGGCAATGTGCTGTATGAAGGCAAAATCGCCGAAATGGCTACCGGCGAGGGCAAAACCCTTGTTGCCACCCTGGCGGCTTATCTGGTCCACCTGACCGGCAAACACGTGCATATCGTTACTGTCAACGACTACCTTGCCAAACGCGATGCCGAATGGATGGGGCCGATTTATCGGGCACTCGGTCTGACTGTCGGCGCTATTCAGGCCGACATGGATACCGTCGGAGCAGAACGGCGCGCTCAGTATGAATGCGATATTACCTATGGAACCAACAACGAATTCGGCTTCGATTACCTTCGCGACAATATGAAACTGGACCTGGAGCAGATGGTGCAGGGACCGCTGGAATACGGCATCATTGATGAAGTTGATTCGATTTTAATTGACGAGGCCCGTACTCCGCTGATTATTTCCGGCCCGGCGTTCGACGACGTGTCTCGATACAAAAAAGCCGATGCGGTTGCACGCCAGCTGGTCAGCCGGCAAAAACAGACTTACTCTTCCATGCTCAGCCAAGTGCAAAACACCGATTATCTGCGTCAGCGGGCGGCGGCCTGCGGCAAGTCCGAAAAAGAGGTGTTCGAAATGGCGGAAAAGTTCCGCTATGACCCCTTTGACCTCGATGAAGACGAAGCCGAAGTCCTTGGTGTTCCCCAGCTTTTTGTCGTCAAAAAAGATTCCAAAAGCGTTCACCTGACTCACGAAGGCATCGGGGTTGCTCAGGACCTGGCCGGCGTCGGTTCCTTTTTTACCGGCTCCAACATGGACTGGCCCCATATGCTCGAACAGGCACTGCGGGCCCATGTGGTCTTTGAACGGGAGAAAGACTACGTCGTTCTTGACGGCAAGGTCATTATCGTCGATGAGTTCACCGGACGGCTTATGCACGGCCGTCAGTGGTCAGACGGTCTTCACCAGGCCGTCGAGGCCAAGGAAAATGTGCCTATCAAAGAAGAAACCCAGACGCTGGCCACTATCACCCTTCAGAACTTCTTCAAATTGTACGAAAAAATCGCCGGCATGACCGGCACCGCCGCGACCGAGGCCGAAGAGTTTCTGAAGATTTACAAACTGGAGGTTGTGGTCATCCCCACGAACCGGCCCTGCATCCGCGACGACCGTGATGACCTGATTTACAAGACAGAACGTGAAAAATTCAACGCCATTGTCGAAGAAATCTACCGCACGAGTACCGCCGGCCGACCCGTCCTGGTCGGCACCGTCAGCATTGAAAAAAGCGAAGCCCTGTCCGCCGCCCTCTCCAAACGGCACGGCCTTGAACACGAGGTGCTCAACGCCAAGCAGCATGCCCGCGAAGCCGCCATCGTCGAAAAAGCCGGTCATCAGCATACCGCCCCGGACGGCTCCCGACGCGGCAACATCACCATTGCCACGAATATGGCCGGCCGCGGCACCGACATCAAACTTGCCCCCGAGGTCCTCTGGGAAGTTCTCAGCTCTGAACCCAGTCCGGACGATTCCAATGCCCGCATCTACACTCTCCGCCAGAACGGCACAGGTAAAATCCTTACGCTCAAATCCACAGACCCCTTAGCGGAAGTCTTCCAACTTCACCGTAAGGACCGCTGGGTGGGAGGGCTTCATATCATCGGCACCGAACGCCACGAGGCCCGACGCATTGACAACCAGCTGCGGGGACGTGCCGGCCGCCAGGGCGACCCGGGCTCCAGCGTCTTCTTCCTGAGCTTTGATGATGAACTGCTGCGGATTTTCTCGCCCGACTGGGTTATTAAAGCCCTCTCTATGCCTATGATGGGCTGGGAGGAGGGGATGCCTATTCAGCATCGGCGAATCAGCAAAGGTATTGAGCGGGCCCAGAAAAAAGTCGAGGAACGCAACTTCGAAATCCGAAAAAATCTGCTCGAATATGACGAAGTGATGGACTATCAGCGGAAGATTTTCTATGCCCGCCGGCGAGACCTGCTCAAGGGCGAGGATATCAAAGGCCTTGTCCTGTTGATGATTGAAACAGTCATTGAAAAGGCCGTCCGCACTATCCTGGACCCCCTCTATCCGTACCGCTGCATCAGCGAATGGGCCAAAACTGAATTCGCCGTAGAACTGGATGCACGCAGACTCCAAGGACTGGAAGCGGCTGAAATCGAAGAGCGTGTGAAAGAGACTGCCTGCAAGAATCTCTCCAGCGAAATCTCCATCGCCCTTGGAGAATACCTTGAAGATTATACTGACGTGAGCACATGGAAACTGGATGCACTTGCCCGCTGGGCTATGAGTGCCTTTAAGGTGAGTCTGTCGGTTTCCAAACTGCGTCAGATGTCCGCCGAAGAAATCGAACAGACTCTCATTGAATCGGCCAGTCAGCTGGTCCAAAAGAAAGACGCTTCCCGGCTGGCTGATTTTCTCCGCGAAGATTTTGCCCGCCAGAGTCTGCGAACCTGGGCTCGAAACAAATTTGACATCGACCTTCCGCTTGAGCTGCTGGAAGGCAAAAGCGAGGCCCAAATTCGCTCCCTTCTGCTCGAAAAGGTCCGCGAAAAATATACCCGCCGGGAAATTGAATACCCGGTGGAGTTTGCAATGAGCATGGCCTTCGGCCCGCAAGGTCCCAATGTTTACGGGATGGAGGCGCTGGCCGACTGGGCCAACCGCCGGTTTCAGGCGGGGCTGACCATTGAAGAGATTCAGAATACCAAGCCGGAAGCTCTCTACCAGAAACTGCTTTCGCTCAGTGAGCAGTATCATCAGGGAAAACTTGAGCAGGATATTGCTCAAATGATTCAAGAGGCCGATTCACCCAAACAATTGGCTCAAAAGGCCGCCGAAAGGTTCGGCACCTCCTTCCCGCCGGAGGAACTGGCCGACAGGGAACAAGCCCAGAGCAAACTGCTGGCGGCCGCACGGCAATTTCTGCGTCAGGAATTGACCGAACTGGAAAAATATGTCCTTCTGCAGATTCACGATACGGCCTGGAAGGACCATCTGTATGCGATGGATCGGCTCAAAGAGAGCATTATGCTGCGTGCTTACGCCGAACGAGACCCCAAAATAGAATACAAACAAGAGGGCTACCAGATGTTCCAGCAAATGCTCGAATCCATCGATGACAAGGTCACCGATGTGATTTTCCGTGTACGGCTGGTGGACCCCCGCGCCCGTCAGCGGAGCGTCTGGAACATCAGCCAGGCCCAGCACGACGAGGTCGGCCAGTTCGAGATGGCCCAGCGTCAGCAGGCCGCCGCACAGGCCCCTCAAGGGGAGGTCAAAGTCAAAACCATTCGCCTCCAGCAGCCCAAAGTCGGACGCAATGACCCCTGTCCATGCGGCAGCGGAAAAAAGTACAAGAAATGCCACGGTCAAAATGCCTGAGCCGAAGCCGGCTTAGCGGAGCTGCTCGAAGCAAAGATTGGCAATGTTAATATAATCAGCAGCTGACAGATTCTCCGGCCGCTGCTGGGCATCTACAAACGCCTCCGCAAACACCTTCGGCCAGTGCTGTACGGAAGAAAGCCGGCCTTCGACAAAATGCACACAGGCCTTGAGCATCTTTCGCCGATGACTCATAAATAAATGAACGATTTGCTGAAAGAGCTCCATATCGTGAATTTGAGCGACCTTGTTCGGATTGCGGACAAACTGCACCATCGCTGAGTCCACCTGCGGTCGCGGCCAGAAGACGGTTGGGGGCAGGGACTTGAGAAAATGAACCTCGCCGGCAGCCGCCATCACGATACTTAACGGGCCGTATGCTTTTTGTCCCGGCTGGGCCGCCATTCGCTCAGCCACTTCTTTCTGTACCGTTACGAGCATGAACTCAGCGGTCAGAGGCCCGGTAATCAGATTGGCCATCACACTGGAGGCGACGTTATAAGGCAGATTGGAAACCAAAAGAAGACGCCCGCCGGACTCTTCCAATGCCTTTTGGAGGGCACTGATGACTGCCTGATTGAGGGCATTTTTGCTTTCGAGCACATCCCCGTTAAGCACGGTTAGATTGGCAGCATTAGCCAGCCGCTTCTGGACAATCCCAAACAAAATCGGATCGTATTCCACACCCACCACATAACCGCTGCGGGCGGCCAGTTCCTCCGTCAAAGAACCCGTGCCGCAGCCGACTTCCAGCACCGCATCGCTGCTGCGAATGCCGGCGGCCTCGACCAGCTGACGCATCAGATTCAGGTCAATTAGAAAATTCTGCCCCAGCCGATGTTTCGGATAGGTGCCGGCACCAGCCAGCAGCTGCTCAATTTCCTGTTTGGTCTGCATCGGAGGCCCTCTTGTCCTGGCGGTGCTTACGATGAATGGTGGCCATCTCAATCGCCATTCGAATCGCCTGTTTCATACTGTGCTCTCTGGCGATTCCCTTGCCGGCAATGTCAAAGGCCGTCCCGTGCGAAGGGGAAGTCCGTATAATCGGAATCCCGATCGTCACATTGACCGCCTCATCAAAAGCGAGCATCTTGACCGGTATCAGCCCCTGGTCATGATACATCGCCACCACGCCGTCATATTCGCCGCGGGCAGCCCGTACAAACAGCGTATCCGCCGGAAATGGGCCTTCACAGCGAATACCGACTTCCTGAGCCAGCAGCATCGCCGGACGAATAATCCGCTGCTCCTCATCGCCGAACTGGCCGTCTTCGCCGGCGTGCGGATTCAGACCGGCCACCGCAATCCGCGGATTTCTGATTCCAAAATAATCCTGCAAAGCCGTATTCAGAAGGTCTATCGGCTCAAATACACAGCCGATGGTGAACTTATGGCGAATTTCAAACAAGGGCTCGTGAATCGTTGCCAGCGCCAGTTTCAGCGGACCGGCAGCAAACATCATCGCCTTGCGGGGACTTTTGCAACAATCCGCCAGCATCTCCGTATGGCCCGGCCAGGGTGCATTGGCCATCTTCCAGCTGGTCTTGCTGATGGGAGCCGTCACAATCGCATCCACAATGCCGTCGCGAGCGGCCTGAACAGCATCCAAACAAAACCGGATTGAACATTCCCCGCTGATGCGCATGGGCCGATGAAGATAGGACGGCACCAAATATTCATCATAATCAGCCACAACAACCTGACGCGGATAATCCCGACTGATTTTCTCATGCGGATGACGAATCCAATACGGGGGCACCTCCGCCAGGTCCGCTGCATATTCAAGCTGTTCATCCAGACCGAAAATAATAAACTTGGCCTGACGCCGAAGCAGCGGGTCTGCCAAGGCCTTGACAATAATCTCCGGCCCGATACCCCCGGGATCACCCATCGTAATCCCAATGGCCAGCGAGTCTGAAAACGAGTTGTCCGCTCGATTATTTGTCATTGGGGAAATAGCCCGACTCCCGCAGCAATTCAGGGATCAAAGAAAAGGATTGAGCCGCCGTTTTGCTTAGAAACTTGTGTACAATCTTAATCAGAATATCTGTTTCAATATTGACTTCATCGCCAATCTTCGCTTCCTTCCATGCGGTCTGGGCCAGCGTCGATGGAATCAGAGCAACTGTAAATCCCCTCTCCTTCAGCGAAGCGATGGTCAAACTGATGCCATCCGCCGCAACCGAACCCTTTTCGACCATTTGTGCAAGCAGGGCCGGTGCCGTTTCAATGTGAAACTCGGCAAACTCCTCCTGCCGGCGAATAGCCGCTATCCTGCCGACACCATCGATATGGCCCTGAACAAAATGGCCGCCGAAGCGTCCATCCGCCCTCACTGCCCTTTCGAGATTGACTTTTCGTCCGCTTTGAAATCTGCCGAAGGTGCTGCGGCGGAGCGTTTCCTCGCTCACGTCAAAAACAGCAGACGCACCTTTCAGCACAGATACCGTCAAGCAAACACCGTTTACCGAGATGCTGTCCCCTGTTTTTGTTCCTTCGGCAGCAGAACCCAGCTCAATCTCCATCTGCAAACCGCCTCGATGCGGGCTGATCCGACGAACAAGACCTATTTGTTCTATAATACCCGTAAACATATCATTTTTCTGCTGTTTGTCTTCCTGCTGATTTTTGAATCAATATGAAAAACGCTTTGTTTTGCCGGTCCTGCATAAGCAGGGGTCTTGGCCGGGCAAAATCCCGAATTCCCGTCTGGGCGGGAATGGCTGCGGATTTCTTGAATTATCCAAAAACCAATAACTTGCTATCTATCCTATCTTTAGAAATCTGAAAAAGCAAACGGCTTTTCTCCGCGCTGGCGGCAGATGGAAGCCCGCAAAATAATGGTTTCTTTTTTGAGGTTCTGCGGTATGATGTTACCATTATGGAATGGGCGGGAATGTTGGAATCATAGAGACTCATAGGGAGTTTTCAGATGAAAAAAGAAAGACTGTATAAAAAATATCTTTTTCTTTCCCTTGTTTTAATGCTTTCCGTGCCGGCCGTTTTTGTTATCGCGGCGGCCTCGCAAAGAACCCGAACACCCGACCAGATGGGCGCAATGCCCCGACAGGAAACCCCGCGCAGGCAAACCACCGACCCGCAGACACTGGAACAGCAAGCCTCGGAGGCCGCCTCTCTGCTCGAACGGGCGCTCGATGATTTCTTTGTCCAAATCAACGAATACAAAGACCCTGAAGAAATTTATGTAAAATCCGCCGCCGTCCTGCTGGAGGACAGCCGACGGTATCTGATAAGGTTCGAAGACCCTGCCAAAACGCGCTATATGCTCCTCCAGGCATGGGTAGAGTATTGTAAGGGAGATTGGGAAGCCGCTCTCACCAACAGTGTTCGTGGGTGTCGATTGGATGCGACCAATCGGGATACATGGGTTTCCCAGCAGTTCTTTTCGCTTCTGCTGTCCAAACGTCCCATCCAGCCGCCTCCTGTTCGGCTCCCTGGATCGCGAACCGCCGCTCAAAGGATAAGGCCGGAAATGGCCGCCGAAGTTTCCACCGGCCAGTCGCCCTATGGAACAAGCGGCAAACTCGACTTTAATCCCGAAACGCTGCGGCTGGACCTTATCGGAAAAACCATTAAGCCATTCTCCGCTTCTTTTCTGGATGGGAGCCCTCTTGATTTTACTTATCCGGAACAGAAATCTATTCTCTGCATTCTCGTATGGGAGGTCCCTTCGAACCTGCTGAAGCAGGAGTCTCCCCAAGAGACTGACCAGCCGCTGCTGTATGTTCCAGCCAAATCCCAGCCGGCCGCACAGGAAGGAACTGCCGATTCCTCCGAAAGCAGCTTGTCATCGTTAGCTCAGCAAACAGAAGCACTTGAGGCGCTCAGGGCGCAGGTGAAAAAAGCCGACAGAAAAGATATTCTTTTCTTCAGCGTTATTACCAACAAACCGGAGCAAAAGCCGGCTGTCGAGCACTATCTGAATCAAAATCCCCACCCCTTGCCGGTTCTGTACGCCTCCACCGCTACGGCCGAGTTGGTACTCGAGGCAAAGACGCCTTTTGCAGCCATTATCGACGAGAACGGCCGATTCCGATACGCCGGTTCCGCGGAAGGTTTTATGCTTCCGATGCTGCTGCGGCATTGGACAGGAATCCCCTTTGTGAAATTAACCGGCCAAAGTATTGCCGGCGATGGCGAACATCTCCCGACAGAAGGCCCCGCCGACCCCAACCGGCCGGCTCCCCTGGCGGCTGACCCCAATTCTGCAAAACCATCGGCTCAGCCGCGCGCCGCCGTACCGGCCGGGAAGGAATCATCGGAAAACGCAGAGTATAACGATCTGTGCGGGGCTGAGCAGCTGGCGGCAGCACAAGACTTCTTTCTGAAGGCAGCCGGCAAACGATTTATTTCATATCGCAAAGGCGTCGATTTATGCCGGTATGTAATCAAAAATTGTCCCAATTCCAAAAATGCCGAGGCAGCTCGTGAACTTCTGCGAACCAAAATCCCCGAAGACCAGCGAGAATCCCTCGGCTTGACAAAGGAGGAACTAGGCCTGTAAATATCCTCGGGTTCTGTGTGATGACAGGCCGCTTGCAACGTAGGATACAACCTAATGCGGTTAATTGATTTAATCTTGAAAACTCTTAAGTCTCTCTTATGACAATCCAATCCTCCAACTGCGATCTTCCTGCGCTTTTCATTTCCGCCGAGTGTCTGCCGGAGGCGTGGGAGAAGGCCGTTCTGGCTGTGTGGGACCACGGGCTGACGATTCCGACGCAGTATGACCGGCAGGGCGATCCGCCCAGCAAAGATGCCACGGTGATGATTACTGTCAGCAACCCGTTCCGCG
>CALMLO010000058.1 GCA_937868095.1 uncultured Phycisphaerales bacterium
GGCTTCTTTTGTACGGCAAGGCGGCAACAGCGCAAAAGGCCGAAGACGGCGGCATTGACGAAAGCAATCCAAATCGTTTTGCCAAAAAATGGGAGGATTGGATGCTGCCGTATGCGGAAGCCCTGCAAACCAGTTTTACGCAGGCGATGACGACCCGTCCGCACGCACAGGCCGTTCCGGGTGCAATTACGGTTTGGTTTGAAGATTCGTTCTCTTCTTCAATATCCGGTGTGGATTTTTCGCAGTATGAAGAAGGCGAACTGGTTATTTCGAATTGTCAGCAGATTACAAAAAACTCAATCTGGAACTGGAACGGAACAGGCACACCGACTCCGGCGCAGGAGCAGTGGTACAAAGAATATGATGACTGGCGGCCCGGAACTCCTTTCTTACTGACCGGCTGTTCGGATGAGCGGAATAACGGTTTTTACCGTGTCCTCGAACGGAGGATGTCCGGCAGCACGCTTTACCTCCGGGCGTGCAGCAACGACGGACAGCCGGCCAGTTTTTTTCCGGACAGTCAGGGCACGATGTCCTGCAATTTCGGCGGCGACTGGTGGACGATTCGTGGAATGAACGGTCACGAAACGGCCAGCAGCGGATATGCCGATGAAGGGCCGGAAAACTTTTTCGACAATCTTGAAGATACATCTTATCAACTGAGCATCACCAATCGGTGGTGGACGTGGAAAGACCAGTATCATCGCTACGAAGGGAATGCTCGTGGGCCACACGACGGCAGACCTCCATCCGGCGGGCCGTTTGCGATTGACTTCAACGGCGACTGGATTCGGGGCGTTAATCCATATCTTTATCACTGCTACGACAAAAATTCGCATCGATATATCTTAAAAGGCGATTTTGATTCGCTGCTTTCTCTTTACTTTGCAGCTTGGCGGGCGGATGAATTTCTGTCGATACAGGTTGACCCGAAAGAGCAGGTTCCGCCGTATTTTTTTGTCGATAAAGAAAATGCCCACTGGAAATATGGCGGCAAAGTACCGATCCGAAAGAATCAAATCAGCAATCCGGCCCGGCTTGGACCGGTTAATCAGTGCTTGGCGCAGGCGTGGCAGACGCAAAGCAGCGGCTGGGTGGCCATTGCAACGCATCGGCAGTATCTGACGTCAACGATTCGCGCCGTCGGCACCGGATATATGATTTCTTACGGCGACGCTCCGCCGCTGGAGATTCTGCTTTCGCCGCGCGACTGGTGGGAGCAGTTGAAGTTTGATACGGCCATACAAAATATGGTTGAGTATACAGTGGAGCAGTATGGATGGATGATGGCGGTTGATGACACTTACAAAGAAAACTGGTTTGCCGTCAATCATCCGTCGTGGATGCCGGTTGAATCGCAACAGCAGGTGCCCTATCTCTTGGAGTACGAACTCTACAACGGCGATGTGCAGGGCCGCACGTATCAACAGGTTTATGCGGACAAGGGCACCAGTGCGTATCGACCGGACTGCGACCCGTCAATGCCCGCTTATGCAGAGCTTCACGATGAACTGTGGGGAGAAAACGGTTCTGCAATTGAACTAATCCTGAAAAAGTTAGGCAGCAATTATTACGACTGGTACTACGATGATACAGCGCCGTTTATCTGTGAACGGATTCATAAGATTCGAGAAAAGTTTTTGGCCGGTGAGAATCCGCAGTACTGGCAATTCCCGACAACGATACACGGCGTTGTATGCAACAATCTGGAAGATGTGGCGAATGTCTGCTGGCCTATTCCGCTTGGTACGTGGCGGCGAACGTGGAAGCGGACGCTCGGTTATATCCGAGAGGGCAAGATGCGTTCGTCGTCTCTCGGCGATCCGACTTGCCAAAATTACGAGAACTATTCGTGGACAGGGCCCTACGAGGATTATCATTTAACGATGCCAGGGCATCATCGATTTACGGCACCGTCGCAAGATGATTACGGCGGCGAGGATTTGGCGGCAAATCACGGCCCGGATTTTGAGGCGGATGGACGGGAATACTATACGACACGAATTTATAAGATTCTTAACGATTGCCGGATGGCATTAAAACAATTGAATATTGCAGTAATTTCTTATTCATCTGCAACATTCCAACTAAAATATTTAGATATTGGTGTTTTGCCAGAAACGCCGCAATATGAGGGGACAGCAGAAGCAATTCTTGTGAGAATGTTGGCTTATTATAATCAATATTGGAATGACCCAACAAAATATCTACTCGAAAGTGTGCCAACAGATGAAACATCTCAAAAGGCAGGAAACGTCGGTTGTCGGGCAGGTATCGATTATCATAATTTGACAACAATCAAAGGATGGACACGAGCTACCGAATCCTGCAACAGTGATTGTAGTGTAATTATTATCACGATTGATTCGGAGACATACGATAAAAATGCTGTCCGATTTCTCTTGCGTCTTGGATGCAGGAAATCTTGGCCTTCGTGGGCGATTGATTGGGATTATCAATCTCCAACGAAACTCGGCGTTCCGGGAGTTGGGGCAATTGAACCGCCGGATTATTGGCTTGCTCCATCTATTCCATCCCCATTAAGATATTATTATGTCTGGCTTGAATTGAATAATGGTAATACATACTTATTGTACACATATGGGGATATTTCTAATGGCAGTTATGTAAACGATTATTGTTGGCGGTCAAACACAAGAGTTTATGTATATCCTTCTATTGTTGGAGAAAATGATGGATTCATTGGCAATTTTGATTTATCAGGTTATTCCGACAAAATCTGGCGGCGGCTGAAAGAAAAGGCCGATGTTTACTTGATTGATATTTTCGGTGATGACACAAATCCGCCGAAATATGAAAATGCATTCTGGCAGACGCCGCTGCTCTATAATTCTAATTGGGTGGATTTGTCCGGCAGTCAGGTATTTGAATCGATTTATGATTATGACGGGCACGTGCCGGAATATCGAGTCAAGGCCGAATCCGTCCTAATGGAGGATTTGGAGGGAATTGACGCCGATGAAGTCAAATATGTCTTTAATTATGAGGACACGGCTCTGGCCGACGAAATGGACAAAGAACAAACGGCGCGGCTTTACGATGAGAAACTCCTCGAAGGCGACCACGACGCAGCACAGGAAGTCTTTGAAGACGGCTGGGATGAGAATATCGTCTGGTCTGTAGAATTGAACAGCAGAGATTCGGCGCAGGCGAGAGGCAATCCGCAGAACAATTACGGCACACCGACCGAACCGGAAGTGATTGCCTTGGACGAATCCATTCCGCTCTTTCCGTTGCGGTCTGAAATCAATTATGAACACGTACAGATAAACGGCGTCTGGTATGACCATATCTGGGTTGACCCGCCGTTTGCAGAAGGCGGTACAGTGCAGTATCGTCTTTCTCGATTTAATGCATCGGTCATTCCGCCCGGATGGGTGATTTTGTTTGATTTCGACGAAAGCAAGCCGTCGGCGCCGAGCGGCTATCCGGATGGGCCGAACCATTTCTGGCTGGATTCAACATACGGCGTTTCGCAGAACAGCG
>CALMLO010000059.1 GCA_937868095.1 uncultured Phycisphaerales bacterium
ATAGAGTAAATATGGAAGTCAGCCAGGGAAATGCCAGGAAGATCTCTGGTGAAAATGGAAAGATTTCAAATATCCGCTGCCAGTCCGATCACTTTGTTCGCGTTATCAACTCCGAATCGCGCTGTGTCTGGAGAGGACAAAATTTAGACTTGGCGGATATTGTCGGCGGCGGCAACGGTTTGGGGACCGGACGAATCGGTGCGTGGATCAATCTTAAGACCGGGCGTGAAGGAACGGATTTGCTGCTCAATCCGCCGGCGCAGATGTCTAAGGAAGAACTTGCAGTGATTGAAAAAAGGCTGACGGATAACCGTTATAAGAAGGTTTCACATCTTCGCTATGTGGATGGGATATTTTCTCCTGACGGCGGAGCCGGTGATGTTCAGGTCAGTTCAAAGGGCGACCTGTGGAGTGACTGCCCCGATACGTCAGGCATCTACTTCGAAGATGTGTTTAATGGTTCCTATATCTCCACCAGTTACGGTCATAGCTTGATTTTGAACAATCAGACGTATGGAACAAAAGAACATCCTGCTATTGCATTGCATTCCAATGCAGGAATTACGTTTGATCTTGACGCTATACGCGCAGACATGCCCGGACTGGCAATCACTTATTTCAAATCGATGTGCGGTGTTTCGCAGGAAGCCAAGGCACAAAGTATAAGGACAGATTTTTATGTCCTCGTCGATGGTAAAAAACGGTTTGAAGGATTGGACATGAAGGCGGATTCCGGACCGCGTGAAGTTATTGTTCCGTTGAGCAAGGAAGACCGGTTTTTAACGTTGGTGGTAACGGATGGAGATTTATACCCCAACTATGATTGGGGATTTTTTGCGATGCCGCGGCTGGAAGTCGACCAATAAGAGACGATTGGAATTAACTCATGCTTAAAAAGACAAAGTAAAATGCACGTGAAGAGTCAATGACAAGAAAGGAGATAAAAACGCGAAAAAATGAAATGCTGAAATAATGAAGTGAAGTGTGGATGGTATAGATGGTTTGTTTGTAAAAAGGAATTGAAATTAGTAACGTAAATGAAATGCAATTTTTTGGAGGAAGTAAAGATGAAAGCGAAAGTAATGGTTACACTGCTGGCAATCGCAGCGATGGTTTCGTCCGCCCCTGCGGCACTCATCACGTTTTCGGGACCGGTTGATGCCACCAACAGTTCTGTACTGGATACCGAGTGGCTCGCGGGAGGCACGTTCGTGGAGGGCGTAACCTATGGCAGTGGTACCAAAACGTTTACCACCGCTGGCGGGCAGAATATCACGCTGGTCGATCCGGGGTCCGCAGGGAACCTGGGCAATGCGGATGTGCCGCCTGAAACCCCGAGTTCAACGAGCGGCTACTACAATGCCGGCACACAATGGTGTTGGATGGGGGAGGGCACCTGGGACTTGGTGCCGTGGCGCGACGCGATGTACGGCAACCTGTGGCATAACAATGCCAGCGATGCGGCCCGGCCATTGACGCTGCATTTGGCTAACCTCACGATCGGGCAGCAGTATGCGATATCGCTGTTCTCGGTCGATAACCGATTCAACGATCGCGAGCAAGCTTATTGGAGTAGTTTTTCAGCAGGTATCTTCAGCGGCGGAACCTCCGGTTCGTTCTCCCAGAATCCGGCCTATAAAGTGACCGGAACGTTCATCGCCGATGCCGCCTACCAGGATATCTTCATCCAGGCCACTGATGCAATCGGTAACGCCGATACAACCCTTGCGGTGTATACGCTGTATGCGATCCCGGAACCGGCTACGCTGGTGTTGTTTGGATTAGGCGGATTGCTGCTGAAGCGAACCCGTCAATAAAAGAAGATTGTGAAAACAGCGCCAGGGTATAAAGTCCTTGGCGCTATTATGTTGTACAAACAATCAAGTGATTTAGGAGTATTGACAATGAAAAAAATAGGGATTGTTTTATTGGTAGTTGCGTTGGGCCCCGCATCCGCATCCGCAGCAACCTTAATCAGCCGTTACAGTTTTAATGAAACAAGCGGATCTACTGTGTCCGATTCAGTGAGCGGCCTGAATGGTACTCTCCAAGGCGCGGCCGTTTTCAATGGAACGGGCAGTGCTGTGCTGAATGGCACAAGCGGTACTTATGTCAGCTTGAATCCAACATCGTTAAGTGACCTGAGCGCTGTCACGCTGGATGCCTGGTTCATCTATACTGTGGGCAACAACAACGTACATCTGTTCTCGATTGACAATGGCGGAGGAACCGGCTCGAGCGGCAGCTATTTGCGTCTCAATGTGTATGACAATCGGGAAACCGGGCCATTTATCGAAGGCATCCAGAACTGGATCGGCAATAAGACTGTTGATGACGTGCCCTTGGAGCAGGGTCAGGAAATTCATGTCACTGTGGTGTACGATGGAGTCAACCACTACGAGGCCCTTTACGTTGACGGCGTGCTGGCGTTCGAATTAACGGGCACTGTAACCTCAGTTCCCGCATTGAGCGGTTATCCCAAGAATGTGTTCACGCTCGGACGTTCGCCCTGGGCGAACTCAGGCGATCCATACCTTGTTGGCAGCATCAATGAGTTCCGGGTTTTCAACGGCGCGCTGACAGGTGGCGAGATTCAAACCTATGACTTCTGGGGTCCAGACAAGCTAACGGGACCAATCGTCGATCCGATTCCGTCAAATGCTGCTGTGAATGTGCCGTTAACACAGACTCTGAGCTGGACAGTGATCGGTCCTAACGTTGAGTTTATCGACCTCTATTTTGGGACGGAAAATGACCCGAATCTGAGCACTAAACCGGATTACAAGAAACTGTCCATGGAACCGGCAACAACGACTTCTTATGTTCCTACACTGAATTACAGTACAAATTATTACTGGAAAATTAATGTTTATGAGCCGAATGCTGCTCCTGGAGCAACGGATTACATTATGACCGCCGGCCCGGTCTGGAGATTTATCACCATCGGCCAGGCGCCACAAGTGACTCCGGTCAGTCCGGCTATTACGACTGTGGATGCAGGGCAGGCGGCTGTCCTGTCAGTTACAGCAATAAACGTGGATGCTTATCAGTGGTATAAGGCTGGTAATGCGAATCCGCTTTCTAACGGTGCCAAATACACCGGAACCGCAACCAACACCTTAACAATAAATGATGTTCAGCTTGCTGATGAAGGGCAATACTATTGTCAGGCGACAAATACTGCTTATCCGGATCCGGTTGATAGTGTACCCGGGCTTGTGATGACCAAACGTATGATTATCCACTATCCTTTAGATACGGTTGTATCAGGAGTCACACCGGATGTTGTCAGTGGTTATGATATGACGCTGGTCAGCGCGGATAGTGGAACAGATTTGCCAACACTTGTAACGGGTGTGCCGGAACTGGGCGGCAATGCTCTGTTCTTTAACAATAGCAGTCGCAACGATCCCAATTTCTGGGGTCAATATGCAACCGCCGGAGATGTAGATATGGAAGCCATGGGTAATGGCCTGACAATTTCCTTCTGGGTTCAGTGGATCGGCAACAACGGTGACTATCAGGGTATTGTCAATCGTCAAGGTACGTGGAATGCATCGGATATGATGTGGCGAATTGATAAGGATAGGACCACCGGTGATATCAACTTTGGTCGAAACGGCTCCGTTCAGGGATCGGCCGTGTTAGATCAGGCCCAATGGAACTACATTACGGTTACCGTCAACAATACGGGCGGTGTAGTTAAAACATACAAAAACGGTGAACTGGTGGATACTGATAGCGGCTTTACTTATGGTACCGGTGTTAACTCTGGATTCAAGCTGGGCTGTAATACAGATGCCGGCGAAGGTCTCTTGTACGGCATGATTGACGATGTCAAGGTCTACAACTACGCACGCACAACTGAACAGGTTGGAAATGATTATCTGGCGGTCAAAGGCGGCTGGATTTGCAACAATGAAGGTTCGGCGGAACTGACGTACGATTTCAACGATGACTGTCAGGTTGATTTGGCTGATTTTGCACTTCTTGCTGCGGATTGGCTTAACAGCAACCGCATCTATGCTCAGTAAGCATCAAGTTACACTACAACTGATTTTTGGAGGATTCCGAGATATTGAAACGGAATCCTCCATTTTTCCGGTTCAGACAGGTATTTTTGAGATGAAGGGAATGGTAAGCATGAAAATGAATCTTTTTTTATGTAAAAAAGTGGTGGTGATTTGTCTGAGTATCTGGGGATTGACCGGTTCCCTTGTTGCGGTTGAAGATCCGATCCTGCCGCCGCCGGCTCCCATTCCCACAGTCCCATCCCCTCAACCGATTAAAACCGTTTCGATGGGCAATCCGGCGGAGGTTCCGGAGGTTCACATGGATTTTCCAATGTCAACCGGGCCTTTTGAACCGACATGGTCTTCCATTAATCAAAACGCTCCTGCTTACCCCGTTTGGTTGCGTGATGCCAAATTCGGATTCTGGGTGCATTTCGGGCCCCAGGCACTCGGTATGAGCGGCGACTGGTATGCGCGGCGTTTATATATGCAGGGTCAGTGGGCCTACGATAACCACATCCGAGATTTCGGGCATCCGTCGGAAACCGGCTATATGGATGTCTTGCACGCCTGGAATCCGACACAGCTAAACCCTACTGCTTACGTGCAGCTTTTTCATAACGCCGGTGCTCGGTTCCTTATGATCCAAGGCGTCCATCACGATAATTATGACCTCTGGAATTCGAAATATCAGCCGTGGAATTCAGTAAATATTGGACCTCATCGCGACCTTATCGGCGAATGGTCCACGGCCGTCAAGTCTGCCGGAATGCACTATGGTGTCACGTTCCACCATGAATATACCTGGTGGTGGTGGCAGACGGCATTCCGCAGTGATACCTCAGGGGATCTGGCCGGCGTCCCTTATGACGGTCATCTTACCCTTGCCGATGGTGTGGGAAAATGGTGGGAAGGATTCGATCCTCGCCTGCTTTACGGTATCGATCTGCGCGAATACATCGGCTGGGATCAGGATAGTTGGTGTCCTTCCAGCGGCATTTTGACAAATCATGATGAATACTGTCGATGGTATACGACCCGTTGGGCACTGCGCATTCTTGATGCGATCGAGAAATACGATCCCGATTTTATCTACACCGACGGCAATTCTAAACAGCCTTTCGACGGATATCTCTCGGCGACTGGCTACAAGTGCGATGCCGATCAACGTCTCCTCGCTTCCTACTTTAACCGCACGATCAGACAGCACGGGCAGCAGGATACGTTCAGCATCACCAAATTCCATCCGCCATGTAAGGGTGTTGTGACTACAATCGAAGGTTCCTATCCGGCGGGGATTAAAACGGACCAGGCCTGGATTGCAGAAAACGCGGTCGGCGACTGGTACTGGGCTCCCGGTTTTACCTACAGTTCCAAAGGCATCATCCTTTATCTGCTTGAATGTGTTTCCCGTGACGGCTGCTATGCAGTCAATATCCCCATGAAGCCCGACGGTTCTCTGGAGTCGGCCTGTACCACAATGCTCCAGCAGGTCGGCAATTGGATGGGCATTAACGGTTCGGGTATCTACGGCAGTAAGGCATGGCTAAGATTCGGTGAAGGCTCACGATCGCTGCCTGCCGGACATATCGGCAGCTCTCAGCAGAATTTCGTTTTCTACCCGGAGGATTTCCGCTTCACGGTCGGTAACGATGGTTATCTCTACGCCTATTGCATGACCGTACCGGCAGCAGGGACAGAGCTTGTGATCACTTCTCTAGGCACCAGCGACGGTACATTGGCTGAACCGATTACTTCGGTGAACTTGCTGGGCCATGCCGGTGCGCTTGCGTGGACGCAGGATGCCGATGCGCTTCGCATTACCTGTCCCGCTTCCATGCCCTTCCAAACCGCCATTGGTTTCAAAATCGGGCCCACTTCAATTATCTTGCCGACTGCCCCGACCAGTGTTACTGCTGCAGGCGCAGATCCGAATGTCGTTCTTAGCTGGACATCCTCTGATGCAGCTGCGACATTCACGGTAAGACGCGCAACAAGCATCGCCGGACCTTACACGACAATGGCCGCCAATCTAAACGCGATGACTTGGACCGATTCGGCGGCAGCTCCCGGAACCGTATATTATTACACTGTTGCATCACAGATCGGAACTCATACATCGCCCGACAGCGAGCCTGTTCCGGCTCTCCTTCCGGTTGGGTCGACCACGTGGCTTTCCCAGGACATTGGAAACGTGAGTGCGGCCGGGTCCGCTGTTCAGGCGGATGAGACGCTGCTTGTTCGGGGATCCGGGTCCGATATTTGGAACAACGCCGATGCATTCCGCTATGTGTACAAAACTCTCAACGGCGATGGATCGATCACCGCCAAAGTCGAAAGCATGCAAAACACGGCCTCCTGGGCAAAGGCCGGCTTAATGATCCGCGAAACACTTGACAGTAATTCAAAACAGATTATTGCTTTTATGTCGCCGGTCAATGGAGTCGCGCTTCAGGGACGCAGCAGCACCGGCGGCAGCACGACCGGGTTTGCTGAAACACCCGGGCTGACCGTTCCTCACTGGCTGCGGCTTGAACGCCGCGGCAATGTATTTACGGCCTACCACTCTTCCGACGGCAACGCATGGACCAACTTGGGGTCGTCCACGATTAATATGGCAACCAGCGTGAAGATGGGTCTGGCTGTATGCAGTGTCAATGACGGCACACTCTGTAGCGCAGTGTTCAGTCACATTGCATTAGTTCGCTCAACAATCGCGGGCCGCCTGGTTAATCGGGCCGCAGGCGGTGTCGCCACAGCAAGCAAAGAAAAAGTGGCCGAGCCTGCATCCAACGCCTTCGACGGTTCGACGGCGACCAAGTGGTTCAATGAAAACGGAGGGTCAACCGGCTGGCTTCAATATGACTTTGGGTTGAGCAATGCGTGGACGGTCGTGCGCTATGACCTCAGCAGCGCCAACGATGTCCCCGGCCGTGATCCGAGGAACTGGCAGTTTCTGGGATCGGATAACGGAACAACATGGACAACGCTGGATACCCGAACCAATGAGACGTTTGCCTCCCGTTATCTGACCAAACAATATGCCATTACCAATAACGCTGCGTATCGTTACTACCGTCTTAACATCACGGCCAACAACGGCGACGCTTCAAGCATTCAGTTGTCCGAACTGGCGCTGATGACGCATGATTATTATACGGGTGAAGCCGGAATGCCCGATTTACTGGAACTTGTCTCCCGGTGGCTATCATTTGATTGTGCTGATATTCCCGCGTGCAGCGGCGCAGATATCACCGGTGATACAAATGTGGATTTTTTTGATTTCGCAGAGATTGGAAGAAACTGGCACGAAGGGCTTTAGTTGATTCCAAAAAGGAGGCTCGTAAGAGCATCCTCATATAAAGGTTGCCAAATGTTGTAGCTATTTTGAAAAAGAACTATGTCGTTAATAATACCGTTTGACCTTCCCTCCGAAAACAGTACCAGTTGCAATTGGAGTACCGGCATGATAGAACTCAGCGAAAATGTCTCTGTTTGAGTACTTCTACTTCCCGAACCTCTAACCTATTGGTGAACAGCCATATCCGTTTTACAGTTTTCTCTCTTA
>CALMLO010000060.1 GCA_937868095.1 uncultured Phycisphaerales bacterium
CGCTTATTTTTCACCCAAAACCCCAAACCAGACCCGCTTCCTCGACTATTCCCCTCTTCACTTTTCCCTTTTCACTCTTCACTTTTCCCTTTTTCACTTTTCCCCTTCATTCATTCTCGACCCAAATAGTCGAACTCGAACAATTTCCGCAACACCCCCGACTTCTCAAATCCCCCCATATCAAAAAATTCTTACCCCCGCTTTTTCCAGCACTTCCAGACGCCGCCACCGCCCAAGCCCCCCGCATTTTCAGCCCATTCCCGCACCCCCGCCCCAAGGTAGAGAGCCGATCACTCAACGGAGGAACCAGACCAATGCAGGCAGCCGCCCACAACGGCGAATACGGCATCGTCCGTCAGGCCGGCATGGACCTGGTCAAAATCCATCACGACCTCGAAAACGAAAAGCAGCCCCGGCCGATGGTTCAAAAATCCGCGCCTCCATTGAATTATCAGCCGTCTCCCCCAACCCCTCTCCGCCATTCCCAACCAGCTCAAAACCTCGCCTCTCCATTGGATTCTTACCAATTGCCCCCGCAACCCCTCAACCCTTCCCCTCTGGCTCAAGAATCCCCGTCTCCATTGAATTATCACCAATTGCTCCTCAATCCTTTCCAACTGGTTCAAAAATCTGCATCTCAATTGAATTCTCAGCAATTTCCCCCAAACCCCCTCAGCAGCCCTTTTCAACTGGCTCAAAAATGCGCGCCGACGCCTCCGCAGGTTCAAAATCCGGCTTTAAAATGCGCGCGGCCGTTTTTAAGCGGCTTTAAAATGCGCGCCGCCTGCACGCCGCGGTGCGCAAATTTCCCCAAAAACCCCATTTCCAGCCCAAAAACCCACAAAACAGCAATTTTTGACAACACCCCCGCCCCCCAACTCCCCACTCCCCGCTTCCGAAGGCCGCCCGCCGGCCGGAGCATCTCCTTGGCATGCAGGCGATGCGGGCGGTAGAGAAGAAACGTTTTTTACTGGATTACAACAAAAATGGTATCCCTTTGCTTCATTGTATGTATAGTAGATGGTAGTATGAATGAAAGCAGCATCTTTTCCGGAGAGGCAATTTTATGGCCAAGAAGATAGTCATTGTCGGCGGCGCAGCAGGAGGGGCAACCGCTGCCGCACGCTTGCGTCGATTGGATGAAAAGGCACAGATTATTCTGTTTGAAAGAGGTCCTTTTATCTCGTTTGCTGGCTGCGGTCTGCCCTACTATCTGGGCCGCGTCATCCAAAACCGTCAGGACCTGCTCTTGCAGACGCCCGAATCTTTCCAAAACCGCTATGCTGTTGAGGTGCGAGTTCGCCATGAAGTCATTCAAATTCACCGCGACGAAAAAAAGGCAGAAGTTCTGGACCATCAAACCGGCAGACGGTATTCGGAATCCTATGATTATTTGATTTTATCCCCTGGTGCTGAGCCGTTTCGTCCGCCTATAGCCGGCGTCCAATCCGGCCGGATTTTCACCTTGCGAACCATCCCGGATGCGGATGCGATTGATGCCTTTATTGAGCAGCAGAAACCAAGCCGTGCTGTTATTGTCGGAGGCGGCTCTATTGGGCTGGAAATGGCGGAAAACCTCCATCATCGGGGACTAAAGACAGCGATTGTAGAGATGGCCCCGTCGCTGCTGCCGACCGCTTTGGATCCGGAAATGGCCTGGTACGTTCAAAGTCATCTGGAAGAAAAAGGGACGGCGGTTTGGATTCATGATGCAGCGTCTCGTTTTGAGGAAAATGAAAAAGGGCTGCAAATTCAACTCAAATCGGGGGCGGTTCTGCACTGTGATTTTGCGATTTTGTCGGTTGGCGTTAAGCCCGAAGTGAAACTTGCTAAAGAGGCCGGCTTGAAACTTGGGGGCTTGGGAGGAATTGAAGTGTCGGACTCTCTTCAGACAAACGACCCTGCCATTTATGCAATTGGAGATGCCGTTGAGGTCAAACATCTGGTTTTGGGGGGTGCAGCCCTGATTCCGCTGGCCGGCCCTGCCAACAAGCAGGGGCGAATGGCGGCAGACAACATCTGCGGGTTCAAACGAACCTATGCCGGAAGCATCGGAACGGCGATTCTGAAAGTATTTGATCTTACAGCGGCAATGACGGGAGCGACGGAGGCCGCCTTGAAAAAGGCCAACTTCGACTGCGAGAAAATCTATCTGCATCCATCCAGCCATGCTGGGTACTATCCCGGGGCCTCTGTCCTTCACATGAAAGTCTTGTTCAGCAGACCTGACGGTCGAATTCTTGGGGCTCAGATTGTCGGGGCGGAAGGGGTGGATAAACGCATCGATCTTTTGGCGGCTGCTGTTCAGAAGGGACTGACGGTTTATGATTTGATGGAGCTGGAGTTGGCCTATGCTCCGCCTTACAGCAGTGCCAAAGACCCTATTCATATAGTCGGCTTTATCGGCTTCAATGTCCTTAATGGTACAATGCCGCTGGCACACTTTGAAGATCTTCGAGAAGGAGATTTTGTTCTTGATGTACGAACAGACAGCGAATGGCGGCGGGGGCATGTGGATGGTGCTGTGCATATTCCGCTCGATCAGCTTCGGCAGCGGCTGGCGGAACTGCCTAAAGACCGCGTCATTTATCCTTACTGCGGTGTTGGGGTGCGCAGTTATGCGGCAGTAAGGATTCTTCTGCAAAACGGTTTTCAGGTACGCAATCTCAGCGGCGGATTTATGACCTGGCGCGCTCGGACATCCATGGCAGCCAAGGATTCGCCGGCCAATATGACTCTCAAAAAATCTTTCCTTAGCCGGTAAATCACTGACCGGTGAAATGATAGGATTTATAAGTGCCGCTTCCGCCTGTGGTTGGAGTGCGAGGCCGAACAAGTCCGATGTTAGCGGCACTGTAGGCGAACAGTGTGCATCTTGCAGGGGGACAACTTCATTTGAGTTTTCGAAATCATGCCGACATAAGCATATAGGACGAAATCTGTCCAGAAGCAGGTGCCGCCCTTCCAGAACTTTCTTTTTTTGGAAAAATATGATATAATAACAAAAAAGAGAATTATTATAATATTTGCGGAGGTGCATTGGCGACAATTGGGAAACAATAGAGACCAGATTAAGGTCATCCAAGAGCGAGCTATTCTTGTCGGTGCCTACCTTAGAGATGGCACGGGCAAGAATGTGAATGATAATTTGGCGGAATTGACTGCCCTGGCTGAAAGTGCAGGTGCAATTGTAGTTGGGCGTCTCCAGCAGAAAATCCGAGAGGTTAATCCTTCTACTTATATCGGCAAAGGCAAAGCCCAGTATCTTTGCGAAAAAGTACAGGAGAACCGGGCCAATCTGGTTATCTTTGACAATGACCTGACCCCAGGGCAGATCCGCGAACTGGAGAATATTCTGAAGGTGCGGGTGCTGGACCGCAGTGAACTGATTCTTGATATCTTTGCTGTTCGTGCTCAAACCAAACAGGCCAAGCTTCAGGTAGAGCTGGCCCAACTTGAATATACCTATCCTCGCCTGACGCGGATGTGGTCTCATTTGGATAATGTAGCCGGAGCCGGCGGAGGAACGGCAGCAGGGGCGGTGGGTGGTATTGGCACTCGCGGCACAGGGGAAAAACAGCTCGAAATCGATCGACGGCTGGTCAGTAAACGCATTACGGATCTTAAGCGGGAACTGGCTGCAATGGATCGGCGAATTCTGCGGGAAATTGGAGGACGAAAGGATTTTTTCAAGATTTGTCTTGTGGGCTATACCAACGCCGGCAAGAGTACGCTGATGAACGCCCTGACAGGGGCGGATGTGTTTGTTGAAGATCGGCTGTTTGCAACACTTGACACACGGACACGAAAATGGCGAATTGACGGCGGTTTGGAGGTATTGCTGAGCGATACAGTCGGCTTTATCAGCAAATTGCCTCATCATTTGGTTGCTTCCTTTAAGGCGACGCTCGAGGAGGCGGTGCATGCAGACCTGCTGCTTCACGTGGCTGATGCATCCAGTGCGGAAGTTTTTGAGCAAATTCGAAGTGTTCAAACTGTACTGCAGGAAATCGGCTGCGGCGACAAACCTATTCTTCTGCTTTTGAATAAATGCGACCGGATTGCCAACGGCGGACTGTTTGAATCCTTGCAGGCGGTTTATCCCGAAGCTATCTGCATCTCAGCGAAATCAGGGCTGCATCTGAAGGAACTGGCTGATTGTGTGATAGAACAGGTGAAAGGGCAGAACATTTATATCCGTCTGTCGTGCAAAGCAGCTGACGGCAAGGTAATTGCTTTTCTGAGAACCTATGCGGCGGAGCTGAAAGAAACCTATAGCGAGGAAGGCGTGTTGCTGGAAGGATGGCTGGGGAAAAATCAGCTGCCTCATCTGAGGCATTTGGGAGCGGAACCGGCAGAAGTTCATTTCTAATCTTCTCTGTGTAAGAACATTTCTTGCCAAACAAAATAGATTATGCTTTACTGTCAGCATGTTCAGGCAAGTGACTATTATCGGTGATGGAGCGATGGGTACCGTCTGCGGGATGCTGCTTTGCCGCAATGGCATCCGAACGACGATGTGGGGGTATAATGCGGCTCAGCTTGCTCAATTTGAACAGGCTCGCGAAAATAGCCGTTTTCTGCCCGGCTATCGATTTCCAGATTCGCTTCATCTTGACTCAAACGATTCCACAGCGATGAGAGGAGCGAAACTTTTAGTTTCCGCTGTTCCCTGTCAGTTTGTTCGAACAGTCTGGCAGCGATTGAAGCCCTTTGTCCCCTCGGGGATCCCGATTGTAAGCGTTACCAAAGGGCTCGAAAATGGGACACTGTTTCGTCCGTCCGAGATTCTTGCCGATGCGCTCTCTGGCAACCATCATTATGCGGCTCTGTCGGGGCCGACGATTGCTGACGAACTGATGCGGGAGCTTCCGGCAACCGCAACCGCCGCTTCTGAGGATTTGCTTTTGGCTGAGGCGGTTCAGAAGACCTTTTCGACCCCCTTTTTTCGAGTCTATACAAATTCCGATCTGAAAGGTGTGGAATTAGCAGGGGCGATGAAAAATGTGATTGCGATTGCCGCCGGCTGCATCGATGGGATTGGAGCTGGTGATAATGCCAAAGCGGCACTGATTACACGGGGATTGGCTGAAATTAAGCGGCTGGGAGTGGCTTTGGGTGCGAGGGAAAGCACTTTTGCTGGCCTGAGCGGGCTTGGGGATTTGGTGACCACCTGCATTTCTCCCAAAGGGCGCAATCGGACATTCGGGGAGCGGATTGGCCGCGGAATGTCGGCCGCAGAAGCTCTGGCGCAGACCGCCGGTGTAGTCGAAGGAGTGTCCACCTGCCGCTCCGTGGTGGATTTAGCAATAAAGGTGGGGGTGGAAATGCCGATTTCGGAGGCGATTCTGGCTGTTCTATCCGACAAGATGGATGTGCGGGAGGCGATTGCCGCTTTGATGAGCCGCTCTCTGAAGGCCGAATGAACACTCAAAAAGAAGATGTTTCATATCGATGGTCTTCTGATTTCCCTCTTTTTTTATAGGACTTTGTTAGTCCAATCTTCTCAGAACCCGGAATCATTCTTTTTGATTCTTTCTTTGAAAAACCGGAAGGGGTATTTTTGCCCCGCGTGGTTTCTGTTTTTTGAGTAATGCGGCGATTCCTTATCGGACGATGAGCGACAAAATTGCCGAGTTTGCCTTTTAACCCTCCAAAAAGCCGAACATTATGTACACTTTAAATACCGGCGGTTTATTTCCTGTCAGAAGAGTACGGGATAAGTGCTAATGTTGAAGAAATATCCTGACGACGAAACAGCGTGAGAAAAGTGGTTTTGAACTGAGCGACGGGGAATTGGCAGGGAGTTTAAAGGCAATGCGCCAAGGAACGGAAACGGAATATGTTTGGTAAAAAGTACGGTCCGATTGGAGTCGATTTGGGCAGCGGGCATCTGCGAGCCGTCCAGCTGGCGCAGAATGGACAGGGTCTGTTTCTTCACGCAGGGGGGATCAAGACAAAACCTGACCAGCTCAAGGCAGGGACCCCCGAATGGCAGCGGTGGGCGATGGAGTCCCTTCGAGAAATCATTCGCGAAAACCGCTTCAAAGGCATTAAAGTGATGACAGCGTTGCCGTCTGATGATTTGTTTATCGATCAGGTTCGAGTCAGCCGCTCCTCTTCTCCCGAGGCAATTGAACGAGCGGCCTTTGCGAAAGTGCAGAATAAACTGCCGTTTAAGGCGGAAGAGGGACTGCTGAAATGTGTTTTTGTAGAGCAGCCGGAGGCCAAAGGGGCGGAGATTGAGGTAGTCGTGATGGGAGCTAGCCGTCTTGCAGTGGAAGTTCATCTGGCCATTTATGAACAGGCAGGGCTGGAGGTAGCAGGGATGGTTCCCTGGCCGCTGGCCATGGTCAGCAGCTATACGTGTTTTTTCTGCCGACGGCGCAACGAGCAGGATCGGGTTTCCATGCTGATGTCGCTTGGTACGCACCACTGCAATATCGTGATATGTCGAGGTTCGGCGCTGCTGTTTGCGCGGGTAGTACCGATTGGTTTTGCTCATCTGAGGCAAACTGACGAGATGAATCGGCTGATTGCTGAACTGGATGCATGTACGCGATATTTTCAGACGATGTCGGCTGTTGAGCCCATTGAACGGCTGCTCTTTCTGGCTGGCAGTGGGGTTGGCCGTTCTGTTTGCGAAGGGGTGGCGGAATTAGCTCAACGTTTGCAGATTGCAGCACAGGTGGGGGATGTGCTTTCAGCGATTCGGGTGGATTTTGCCGAGCAAAAGACGATGATTGACCGGCGAAATGCCAAAGTGGATTGGTCGCTGGCTTTCGGATTGGCTTTGCAAGGACTGAAAACGGGGAGCAAGCAAGTATAATCAGGAGAATACGGATATGGCAACCATCAATTTTGTACCGGATGATTATATTCAGCAGCGGCAGTCAAACCGTGCCAATTCTCTCTATTTAATTTTGCTGGTAGCGGTTCTTTGCGGGATCGGGGCGACGTTTTCAGTGTTGAAGATGCGACAGCGTTCCGTTCAGGCCGAACTGGCCCAACTGAGCCGCCAGCTCACTCAGGCCAAAGATCAGATTACCAAGCTCGAAGAACTCAAAAGCAAGAACAAAACCCGTCTGAACGTTATGATGATGACGGCTTCACTGATTGAACAGGTGCCGCGAAGCGTTTTGCTGGCTTGTTTGACCAATAACCTACCAGCCGGCGTTTCACTGACGACTCTGGAGATGAAGGAAAAAGAAAAATCAAAGACGCCGACGGCTGCTCCAACCAAATCTGGGACTGCGAAAAAGCCGGCTGCGGCTGCGGCGGGTAAAGCTGGCTCCACACCTGCTAAAGTAGAACCGGACCTGCCGAGCGCACCTCCAGAGCCGGAGGTAACGCTGATGATTCAGGGATTAGCCCCAAGTGATATTGAGGTTGCCAATTATATTGCGAACCTGAATGAATCCATCCTATTTGACCAGGTGCAATTGGTGCAAAGTGAAGAGCGCGATGTGGAAGGGATTAAATTCAGGGAGTTTCGCCTGGCGGCTCGGATTCGACCGGAACTGAAGCTTACCCGGAAGGATATCGAGGAGATTCGCAAGAAACGGGATCAAACCAGCTGACCGAAAGGATAGTTCGATGAATAGCGGAGTTCGACATATCATTTTCTTTGTGCTGATCATTGCGATGGTGTATGTCTCGTACGCCTATATGATTCGACCGGCCAATGAGCATTTGACTCAACAGCGGATGCAGATGGAAGCCAGTCGAGCCAAATTAGCAGAACTGGAGCGTGCCACAGCCGCATCGGAAGACCTCAGCCAGCAACTTGAGCAGATGGAGCAGATCATCCGAGAATTTGAAAGCAAACTGCCGCCCAGCAGTGAAATTCACACAGTGTTGGAAAACGTAACACTGATTGCCCAACGTCATGGGCTGGTCCCCAAGATGATTCGCACACTCAAGACGACAACCAACGGCGGCTATATTGAGCAGCCCCTCGAAATGGAGCTGCACGGAGATTTCAACTCGTATTATGCCTTTCTGCTCGAGTTGGAGCGGCTGGATCGAATCACGAAAATCCGCCAGCTGGAGCTGAAAAAGAAATCCAAGTATGAAGGGCAGACGGAAGCCAAATTTATCATGAGCATCTTTTTCCAGAATTCGCGAGCGTAAGGGGACTTATCATCCACTATGCTGAAATTGATTTAAATGATAAGGAGTCGAACCTATGCTGTCTTTTTTACGTGATGAAAATCAGACTCCGGCAGCAGCACAGATGCAGAATGCCGGGGACTCTTCTTCGGAGGAGCAGGCCAGTGCCTCGCAGGAGTTTCTGCGTCCGGCGGTGCGGACCCAAACGGTAAAGCAGGGAACCATCATTTTAGCCGTTTTGTTTCTGGCGGGTGGAGCTGCGGTTTGGTGGATGATTAAAAAATCCGGCCTCTCTCAAGCCCAGGGGGCGACGGCAGAAACCTCTCAGATTGATCAGGTACTCTCGCAGCTGAGCAGCTTTCAAAAAGATATGAACTCTCAGATGAATTCGGTCTCCAGCCGCTTTTCCCAGGTTTCTGAACTGGGGCAGATTACGGTGGCAGATCTGAAGAAAAATCCTTTCCGGCAGGAATGGTCGGCGGCCTCTTCCGGCGAAGATTTGTCCTTAAGTCAGACTTTGATTCGCAAAGAAGAAATGCGTCGGAAGGCGGCTACTCTCAAACTATGGAGCATCACGCTTCGAGAGCAGAACTCCTGCTGTATGATTGGAGATAAGGTCCTTTATGTCGGAGATGCTATTCAGGGGTTTGTCATCAAGCAGATTCTTCCGGACCGGGTCGTGCTGGGCTGGGAAGACATCACTGTGGAGCTGAAGATTGAGGAATGAATGAAACGCTTGTTTGGGAAAAATAAATTGGTCCTCGAATCGGTATCTCTGACAGAGCTCGAAGAGCAGGATGGCCAGATTGAGCTGGCTCCCGGCCTTCGAAATTTATATTGTCCGGAGCCGAAAGCATCTCTGCATGTTCGAGATTTGGCGGATGTGCTGGCGGAAATGGGGGCATTAACCGACCAGCAGCTGCAGGAATTGCGGTCAGAAAAAGTCCGTCGGGAAGAGCTCGAAAAGCATCTTAAGAAGAAAGGGCTCTCTCCGGAGGTGATCCTCGAAGGCAAAGCCCGTTTGTACGGCTATGAGTTTGTCTGTCTGGAGCCGGAGAAAGTGGACCGTCAGGCCTTCGGCAAACTCGAGATGGATTATATCCGCAGCAACCATTTGATGCCGGTGTCCATTGAAGATGGTACGCTGGTGCTGGCGGTCAGTGATCCAGATAATGTTTTCGGCTTTGATGATGTTAAGCGGCAGACGGGGATGAATGTTCGGGTGGTAGTCTGCACTCCTCAGAATATCGAAGCTGTGTGCGATGTCTTTGATCAGAACAAGTTCGATTACAACGTTGATGAAATTATTAGTGATTTGGGCGAAATTGAGCTGATCCAGGAAACTGAGGAGGATATTGAGGACTTAGAAAAAAGTGCCGGTGAATCACCGGTGATTAAATTCGTTAACTATATCCTCAGCAATGCTTTGCGGGAAGGGGCCAGCGATATTCATATTGAACCGAAGGAAAAATACACCAAAATTCGCTATCGGATCGATGGAGTGCTGTTCGAAATCCGCCAGGCGCCGGCGAAAATGCATCCGGCAATTATCTCGCGTTTGAAGATTATGGCTAACCTTGACATTTCCGAACGTCGTGTGCCGCAGGACGGTAAGATTGCCGTCATTATGGGCGGACGGGGAATCGATCTGCGGGTTTCGGTCCTGCCGACCAGCCATGGGGAAAAAGTGGTTGTGCGCCTTTTGGACAGTAAAAGCATTATGCTTGGTCTGGACAAGTCGGGAATGGAGCCGCGTGTTCTGGAGGCCTTTCGGGAGCAAATCGACCTGCCTCACGGTATTCTGCTGGTGACTGGTCCAACCGGCAGCGGCAAAAGTACTACGCTTTATTCGGCCTTGGCGCAGATGGACAGCGAACGGCTGAACGTCTCGACAGTAGAAGACCCAGTCGAGTATAATCTCGAATACTGCAACCAGGTACAGGTCAATGAAAAAACGGGGATGACATTTGCAGCAGCTCTGCGCAGTCTGCTCCGTCAGGACCCGGATATCATTATGATAGGTGAAATACGCGACCAGGAGACGGCACGAATTGCTGTTCAGGCAGCTCTGACAGGACATTTGGTGCTTTCGACTCTGCATACCAACGATGCTCCCAGCAGCGTCTCCCGACTGGTCAACATTGGCGTTGAACCCTATTTGATTGCGGCGTCGCTGAATGCGATTCTGGCGCAGCGGCTTGTAAGGCGAATTTGCGAACACTGCAAAGAAAGTTATCCGATGCCCGATGCAGCACGGCAGTATTTTGAAAGGGCCTCTATCGAGGTTAAGGAGCTGGTGCACGGCAAGGGCTGCGAGAAATGCCGTCAAAGCGGTTATTCAGGGCGGGCAGGCCTTTTTGAGCTGCTTATCGTCGATGAGAAGTTTCGTCAGCTGATTCACGAAGACCCTTCCGTTAACAGCATGCGGAAGGCCTTTGTTCGAAGCGGGTGGCCGACCCTATTTGAGGATGGTTTGCAGAAAGTGAAAAAAGGGATTACCACGATTGAAGAAGTTCTGCGGGTAACTGAGGAGGTTCGTTTGGAGATGGGAGAGGAACCACCTGTCAAATCAGCGGCTAAGCCATCTGCTAAATCTGCCTCCGAAAAAACCGAATCACAACCTGCAGAGAAGAAACGGACAGAACGAGCGAGGAAAAAAACATGATTCCAGTGAAGGATATTCTGGCGATTGCCATCCAGTCCGGCGCATCAGACGTGCACATCAATACAACTTTGCCGCCGGTAATGCGTATCAACACAGAATTGATTTTGATGGACCTGCCGGAGGTGTCGAATGAAGATGCCGCCGCTATGGTGCTCGAAATGGTTGGGCCGGAAAAATTCAAAAAATTCGAGGAAAAGCGAGACCTTGACTTTTCGACAATGATTGATGACGGAAGCCGGTTCCGTGTCAATGCCCATTATCAGAAGGATACCATCGCCATTTCCTTCCGTGCCATTTCTAATAAAGTTCCTAATATTGATGACCTCCATTTGCCTGAAATCGTTAAAGAGCTGACGGACCTGCCAAGAGGGCTGGTCATCGTAACTGGTCATACCGGTTCGGGCAAAAGCACAACGCTGGCTTCGATGATCGGGGTGATCAACAAGAAATACAAAAAACGCATTATTACCCTTGAAGACCCTGTTGAGTATCTGCTCGAAAACAAGTCCTGCATGATTGAGCAGCGGGAAATCGGCTCCGATTGTCCGAACTTTGCATCTGGTCTTCGGCATGCCCTTCGTCAGGACCCGGATATCATTCTGGTTGGTGAAATGCGAGACCTTGAAACGACCAGTTCGACTATTACGGCGGCGGAAACGGGACATTTGGTTCTGTCCACTCTCCATACTATTAATGCCTCTCAGACGGTTGAACGTATCATTGATATTTATCCGGCCAGTCAGCAGAACCAGATTCGGGCGATGCTGGCTAACACGCTTCAGGCGGTGATTTCACAAACTCTGTTTCGCCGAGCGGATCAGCCGGGGATGGTTCCCTGTACGGAGATTCTGCTGTGTACGTCGGCGGTACGAAACTGCATCCGGGAAAACCGGATTTATGAAATCCCCAATGTTATTGAAACATCGCGCCGGCTGGGAATGCAAAGCATGGATTACAGCATTCAGCAGATGTATGAGGCCGGCTATATCGACCGAGAAGATGCGGTTAACCGCTCGAGCAATCCTGCCAAAATGGAAAAACTTTTGTCTCCTGCCCCTGCCCGGAAGGGGGAGGCGGCCTCTCCCAAAACTAAAGTTATTGCATAACAGAACAGGATAGAAAACGTATGAATATTCTGGAAAAAATCAGCTCCGTATCCTCTCGTTCGCAGTCTGCGGCAAAGACAGCGGCTGCTCCCGGCAAAACTCCAAAGCCGAAAGGAGGATTTCAATTTGAATTTGGTCCAAGCCGCAAGGATATCCTGAACTTTACCAACCAGCTGGCAGTGATGCTGCGGGCCGGCATCAGTCTCCAGGATGCCCTTGAATCTATTGGCTCTCAGATGGAGAAACAAAAATTCCGGGCCATTGTGATGGACCTCAAGCAGCAGATTGAGGCGGGTAAGAGCTTCTCTCAGGCCCTTGGTTCCCATCCGGAGGTCTTTAACAATCTTTATATTAACATGGTGGCGGCGGCGGAAATATCCGGGTCTATGAGCTCGATGCTTCAGCGGCTGGCGGAATATCTTGACCAGGAGGCGGAGACTCGCGGTCAGGTTATCAGCGCGATGGTTTACCCGATTATCATTGGGGTGATGGCGGTTACGTGCGTGACCTTTCTGCTGACGTTTGTTTTGCCGCGGTTTCTGCTGGTGTTTGAGGGGAAGGAGCATTTGCTGCCGACTCCCACCAAACTGATTATGGCTTTGAGCAGCGGCATTCGAGGTTATTGGTTTATTATTTTCCCGGCGCTTGGCGGGCTGATGTGGGGATTCTGGTATCTAACCCGCAAAACCCAGGCGGGTAAGCAGTGGTGGGACCGTACCAAACTGCGGATACCGCTTCTGAAGACGCTGTGCCGAAGTCTGTATATTACGCGGAGCATGCACACGATGGGTGTGCTGACCAATGCGGGGGTTCCGATTCTCGATACTATTTCGATTACTGCTCAGATTACGGGTAATTCCCTTTATGAGCAGATGTGGAAGGGGGTCTTTGAGGAGGTGCGGGAGGGGAAGAAAATTGCTTCCAGTCTGGGGCGCTATACGCTGATGCCCGGCAATGTGGTTCAGATGATTCAGTCTGGAGAAGAATCGGGGACGCTGGGGGATGTGCTGGATGATATTTCCCAGTTTTATGCCCGGGAGCTTCGGACGGTTATCAAAACGGTAACGAGTATGATTGAGCCGCTGATGATTGTGGTAATGGGCGTGCTGGTTGGGTTTATTGCGATGAGTATCATTCTGCCCATTTTCAAAATGTCCAGCGTGGTTACCAGCGGTTAAGGAAGGAAAGAGACCTATGAACAAAAGACGAAGCAACAGACGCAGGAGGGGGTTTACCCTTGTGGAGGTGCTGGTTGCGGTTCTGCTGGTGGGGCTGGCGATTGCCTCGCTGGTGGCTACAAGCGGGGCCTTTACGATAAAGAACGGGGCGGCGGTTGATTTGTCCACGGCGGAGTTTCTTATTGAGGAAATTCGGGAGCGGACGGCGATGATGGGGTTTGACGAGCTGGCGGCGATGAAGGAAGCGAGCTACTGTCCGCCGATTGATGTGAATGGGGAACAGCTGGAGGATTTCGGGGTGTTTGGTCAACAGGTTCGGGTGGAGTGTGTTGGTGGGGCGGATTTGGATGAAATAACGGAGTCGAGTGATTTTGTCCGGGTTACTGTTACCATTACGAAAAACGGGCGGCCTATCAGTTCGGCCAGCTGGATCCGTGCGAAGATGTAGGGTTTCGGGAGAAGAACTATGAAAAACAGGTGCCAATCCCGGTGGGGGTTTACGCTGGCGGAGGTTCTGATTTCGATGGCGATTCTGGCCGTGCTGCTGACGGCGGTGGCGGCGGCCTTCGATGCGTCGATGAAGAATTATAAGGATAATGAGGCCATTTCGAAGACGATGAATGCGGCGCGGGCGGCACTGCTGCGGATTACCAACGATATCCGCACGGCTCGCGGGGTGGTGGTAAACGCTGAGCATACCGAGTGCAGCATTGATAAGACGGGAGATGGGGAGGCGGATATAACCTATCGGTACGATGCGGAAGAAGAGATACTGTATCTGGATGATTATTCTTCCGGGACTGAGAAGTCCTATGTGCTGTGCGAGCATGTGACGGAGATGAAATTTGTCGGGGCGGCTATGCCCGGCAGGCCCAATCAGGTTCGCAATGTGAGAATTACGATGACCGTCACGGATAAGGATGAGGGGGCCAATCTCTCGCGGACGCTGGCGGCGGCGGCTGTTGTTCGCCGGAATCTATAACGGACGTGAAGGGGTCGAAACGAGAACGAAAGCCCTGGTATGCCGGGGCTTTTTTTGTCGGTGCATCGTGGGGGGCTGAGTTTTCCAAGGGTGTTTGGCGGGGGGTGTTGTCGAAAATTGCTGTTTTCTTGGTTTTTGGGCTGAAAATGGGGTTTTTGGGGAAATTTGCGCACCGCGGCGCGCAGGCGGCGCGCATTTTAAAGCCATTTAAAAACGGCCGCGCGCATTTTAAAGCCGGATTTTGGACCTGCGGAGGCGTCGGCGCGCATTTTTGAGCCAGATAAAAAGGGCTGCTGAGGGGGTTTGGGGGGAGTTGCTGAGAATTCAATTGAGATGCAGATTCTTGAGCCAGAGGGAAAGGGGTGAGGGGTTGCGGTGGGAACTGCTGAGAATCCAATGGAAACAGGAAGTTTTGAGCTGGTTGGGAATGGTTGCGGAGAGGGGTTGGGGGCAGGTGCTGATAATTCAATGGAGGTGCGGGTTTTTGAACCATTGGCTGTGGCGGCTTTTCGTTCTCGAGGTCGTGATGGATTTTGACCAGGTCCATGCCGGCCTGACGGACGATGTCGTATCGGCTAGCGTGTGCGGTGATGCGGGCGAGGGTGTGGACGGCCTGACAGGCGGCGCGGGCGGCTTCGATTCGGGTTTCGAGGCGGTACTGGGCCATGCGGATTTCGACGGCGTGGAGGAAGCGGGGCTGCTGGAGCCAGCTGTGGAGGAGACGCGGGGTGATGCGGCCGTCGGCCATGGCCTGTTCGAGGGGACAGCCGACGTCTAAGACGGTTTCGAGAAACCACTGCTGCTTGCGGGTGAGGCGGGGCGGGTTTTGGGGGGCGGGATTGTTTGTCATAGGGGACTCCTGTTGAGGGTTGGTGTTGGACGGTTTGTTTTGGGGGGAGCGGCAGAAGGTTCGATAGGTCTGCCAGATGTCGAGGGAGGCGCGGCGTGCGTGTTTGGGGTTTTGGGTTTCGGTGAAGATGAGCATGGTGCCGAGGGAGACGGGGATGCGGTGGAGAGCGACGAGGCGGGCCTGGCGTCGATAGCCGGTTAGGAAGGTGTGGAGGGTTTGTCGGAAGAGGGGGCTTTGGAGCCAGTTGTGGAGGATGAGGGGTCGGAGGCGGAGGTTGGTTCTTGCCTGGGTGAGGGTTCGGCCGTTGTGGAAGATGTCGGCGAGGAAGGCCTTTTGTTGGGGTGAGAGGCGGCGTCGGGCGGGCTGTGGGTTGTCAGCGGGCGGGGGGCACGGCTGAGCGGGGTGTGTGCGGGGGATAAGGAAGGAGCGGGGCTGTGGGGCGGGGTTGTACTGGGCGGCTGCCTGCATTGGTCTGGTTCCTCCGTTGAGTGATCGGCTCTC
>CALMLO010000061.1 GCA_937868095.1 uncultured Phycisphaerales bacterium
CTGGAAGTGCTGGAAATAGAGGGGGTAAGAATTTTTTGATGCGGGGGGATTTGAGGGGTCGGGGGTGTTGCGGAAATTGGCTGAGTTCGACTGCCTGGGGCGAGAATGAATGAAGGGGAAAAGTGAAGAGAGGGATAGTCGAGGAAGCGGGGCGGGTTTTTGGGGGTTTGGTAAAAAATTTTTAAATTTTTCAGATTTTTTTCTTGACAAAAGAAACGGGGGGGGTAAGAGGAAGATAACTTGTATCCCATCTCCGCAGAGTGCATCAGGGCAAAGAAATACAAGGGCTTGAGCAGAAAAAAATACAGGAGACAAAAAGAAGAAGGCACATTCTCGCAGAACCACCTTAGGGCAGGGACTCTTTTTGAAACTCCGCAGAAAGAAAGGGGAATCTGTCATGGAAAAGAGGAGTTCTATTATGAGACACACTGATAATCAAATACGGTTTTTTGTATTTTCTGTCTGCGCTTTTATTCTTGGCTACGTTGGCCTTCTTATGGCACAAGAGGGGGCAATTCCGCAAATGGTTCAGGACCTCCGGCAGGCGGCCGAACAATGTATTGCCCAACGGGATTTTGGGTGTGCTGCCCAGCAATATGAAGCCATTATCAGTACTTTTCCGGATACTCCCTATGCATTCGAGGCGCTGTACGATGCTGCTGTGACATATATAAAAAAAATGGGCAATATGGAAACAGCGGATACAGCCATCCAGAAACTTATCTCTGATTATGGTGAATATCCGCAAATCAGTACCTGTTTGAGAAGGCTCGCCACAGTATATGTAAGCGAGAACCGGCCAGTTGAAGGGAAGCAGCTATGCCGCCTGGCATTGACCAAGGAGGTAAAGCCTCAGGATGCCGTTTTGCTCCAGCGAGACATGGCAATCGCCCATGTTCAACTTGGCGAATACAACGATGCCGAGGCAGTTATTGGCAAAATGATCGCAGATTACCCAGACAGTCCGGAGATTGGCAGGGGGCTGAGGAAAATCGCATCTGCGTATTTTAAGGCCAATCAGTCCAGGAAGGCCAAAGAATTATGCCAAACGGCCCTCCGCGGTTGGCCGGGTCATCCAGAAGCAATCTTTACCCAGCGGGATCTAGTGATTAACTGTATCCGACTGAACGAGTTTGACCAGGCCGATATTTTCACTGAAAACTTGATAGCGGACTATTCGGATCACAAGGAGCTCGGCAACTGTATCGGGCGGATCGCTTCTTATTATTTCAGTCCGAAAAAACCCGATATGGCCGAAAAATTGTGCCTGATGGCTCTAACCCATTGGCCGGATCATTCGGAGGTGATTAAGACAAAATGTACCTTGGCCAGTGCGTTGATTAAGCAACGCAAGTTTGAACAGGCGGATCAGGTTGTAGAAGATCTGATCACAAATTACCCCTATCATCCTGAGATCGGTAAGTACATACAAAAAATCGCCGTTTATTATCTTGACTATGATCAACCGGCAAAAGCAGGTCGTCTCCATGAGTGGCTGCTTGAACAAGATCCTGCTCTGCGGTCGGCCGAGATCACCGGAAAGATGGTGCAGATTTTTGTCGAGCTGGGTGATCCGAATCAGGCGGAAAGAGAATTGGAACTGCTGTACAGTCTATACCCGAAACCCGCTGATAAATTCTTAAAGGCAGTGGCTGATCTGCAGGAATATTATTGGAAGAAGCAACTTTTTGTGAAAGTTGTAGAATTGGGACAACGGGCACTGATTTTATATCCGGAACATGAGGAAAACGCTTGGGTACAGATAAGAAATATCGATGCGATCATGAATCTGAACGGGCCGAAAAATGTGAAGTATGCCATTGGGCTGTATCAGGATTTATCTGCGGCCGGTTCGGACCCTAAAGTCCAGATTCGCTGCCTAGAAGGAATCGGTAAGGGATATGTTCGGCTGGGTGATGACGCGGGGGTTCAGGAGCAGATTGATCTGATTTATACGAACTATTTTTCGGAGTATCCGAAAGAGGCGGCCTCTTCGATACTGGATATCGGAGAGGAATATTATTGGGCCGCCCAAAGGGCAGCCATAAGACAAGACACGCAGTCCGCCGCGGCGGCGTATGAAAAGGGGATCGATGTCTTAGCGTGGGCCCTGCCTGTGCTGCCGAATGCCGAGAGCCGGTGCATGGCTTTCTATATGATGGGGCTCAATTCCTGGCACCTGAAACAATGGCAACCCGCAGCGGATTATTTTTTGGCGGCACTGGAGGCCGAGCCGGAGTTTCAGTATGCCGGGTCGCTGTACTGGATGATTGGGGTCTGCTATGAGAATATGAAGGCCGCTGGAGTTGTCGGGGCAGACGAGGCGGAGGAGGTGATGGAATGGGGTTATCAGACGGTCTTTGAGCGGTATCCGGAGGACCGAGGAGCCTTGTATGCGGCGATGCGGCTGGGGGAGATGAATCTGGCCCGCGGGCGGCCGGTGACGGCGTGTGTGTATTTGAACTGGATTTTGGACCATGCGGAGGATAACATGGGACTGGTCGCGGCGGTGGGTCGGCTGCTGGAAGGAAAGGAGGTCTGCCAATGAAGAGACAAAGAAGGGATACAGGACATATCGGGCTGGTGATGTCGGCATGGGGGCTTTTGTTCAGCGAGCTTCTGCTTTCCTGTCCACCGCCGCCGTGTCCGCCATGCCATGTTTGGGTTCCCCCTAATTGCGTTTATCGATGTACGGGGTGTGAGTCCTGCAAGAATAATTCCTGCGTGGTGTGCGGCGGAATCGAGGGACTCGCCTGTTGCGACGGGATAGAGTGCTATGACACGAAAATTGAGCACTGCTGCAACTATGGAACAGGGATATACTGTGATAACGGCATCGATTGCTGCGCAAACAACTGCTGTTCAGAAGACCAGCCAACATGTTGTGACGATACGACATGCTATGATGATCCCATGACACAACAATGCTGCGGGTTTGGTACCGGGGTGGTTTGCCGCGAATTTTGCTGTGACGATTGGTCCTGCCAGCGATGCGATTGGGCAACCGGATCATGTCAGCCATCGCTTCAAAAGGCGGTAGACTATGGTCATTTGCTTTTGTGCCAGGGATCTATTGTTCCGGATCCAAACCATACGCCTTCTACAAATGGATGTGGACCAGATGGATGGAAAGGGCAGATTGTGGCGGATAACCCGGGTGGGTTTCCTTTCGAGACGTGCTGTGACAGCCATGACATATGCTACGGAACCTGTCATAGTGCCCAAGCGGGATGCGACTTTGCTTTTCATACCTGTATGACAGGCTTATGCAGCGGGTATCCATTTCCGCTGTATGATCTATGTATCGCTTTTGCCACTGCGTATTATGAAGCGGTTCACAACTTTGGATACGAGCACTGGTCAGAAGGCCAAACGGATGCATGCGTCTGTTGCGGAGAGTTGTTATCTTATTGAAGAAAGGATGATTATGGAAACAAAAAGAATAATAAAAGGAGCTGCTTTGAGTTTTATTCTTTTGGCCGTTTCTGTTCAAGGTCGGCTTGTTGTCCATGAAATCCAAGACGCTGTCACGGACTTAACGTCCAAGAATATCCCAATGGGTTTTTGTCTGGATAAAGGAAGGCAGAATCTCTACATGCTTACAAAGACAACTCCGGTTGATTCTGAAACGATGGATTGGTTTGGCTCGCTAATCTTGTGGAAGATAGACCGCCAGGGGCGTGTTTTGTGGCAGATCCCTTTGAAAAATGAAGATGGAAGCCCCCTTTCACTGCCGATTCGGGAGTGTGCGATGGCATATATGCCGGACGGATATTTGCTTGTGACAAGTGTACAGTATAATCTCGAAAAGTTTCGCGAAAGCGGGATTGACCTTCCCCTGCGTTGTCGAATAGATCTGCCTGAGCAAGGGTCGGAGACTCCCAAGGAAATTCAGATTCTGATCTTTGATGAAAAATATACAGATCTGCGTTTTCTTGTGAGTCCTCCCAAACTTCTATTGTTGGAGGATGAGACTCTGATTACGTTCGCCAGCAGTCGGGAGGATTTTCAAGATGTTTTCTTGCGACTGAATCGATGGGGAGAATTGCTGAGCGAAAGGAAGATGGGTCAGGGTTATGAAGTCTGTGATTATGAAAGAGTTTCTTCAAATAACAAGACGATTGTCATGATCGGAAGAGAAAGGATGAGAGGAGGAGAGGAAAGACAATATAAATACTCCGTCAATCTATTAAGAGGCGAAGACGGCGGCGTTCTAAAAGAGGTTGCTTTGCCAAATATAGGAACAGTCTATCACGAGGATTTTCCCGAAGAGGCCGCCCGGAGGATTAGGCTTAGAACGATTGAAACGTTAATGTCTCCAAAGATTTTGTCCCTCAAGGATGGTTCCTGTATCTGTTTTATAAGTTTTTTTTCCACCGCCAAGGGGATGGATGCTGCGAAGATTTCTATTCTTGCTCGCCATTATACACATGAGCTTGAACTGATATGGGAAAAGAATATTTGCGAATTTGAAATTGTCCCAGACGAAGCGTCCTTGCGGTATATTCATACGTTTGAGACCGTGTTAGTAGACGAATCACGATTCCTTTTCGTGATCAATCATATGGGCCGTCTTAGTTTTTTAACATTTGATTTCGAGGGAAAACAGATGGCTTCGGTTTCTTCTCCCGAAGAGAGAAAACTAATCGCTCTGCATGGTCTTTTCCCATTGAACAATAAGTCGGCAGCCGCGGTCACTTCCGAAGTGAGCATTCCCGAGGTAATATCCGAGATAAAAAAAATGCCGGTCGCAATAAGAATTTACACTTTTGAACTGTAAAACCCGTCTTCTGAATCGATGGCCGCATGTGCGAGTTCGACTGAACCAGAAGTTGTGCAGATTTGCGAACCGAAGGAAAAAATCTTCCAGCAGAGGAGGTGATGGAATGGGGTTATCAGACGGTCTTTGAGCGGTATCCGGAGGACCGAGGAGCCTTGTATGCGGCGATGCGGCTGGGGGAGATGAATCTGGCCCGCGGGCGGCCGGTGACGGCGTGTGTGTATTTGAACTGGATTTTGGACCATGCGGAGGATAACATGGGACTGGTCGCGGCGGTGGGTCGGCTGCTGGAAGGAAAGGAGGTCTGCCAATGAAGAGACAAAGAAGGGATACAGGACATATCGGGCTGGTGATGTCGGCATGGGGGCTTTTGTTCAGCGAGCTTCTGCTTTCCTGTCCACCGCCGCCGTGTCCGCCATGCCATGTTTGGGTTCCCCCTAATTGCGTTTATCGATGTACGGGGTGTGAGTCCTGCAAGAATAATTCCTGCGTGGTGTGCGGCGGAATCGAGGGACTCGCCTGTTGCGACGGGATAGAGTGCTATTCCGTTTCTCAGCAGGAGTGCTGCGGTTATGGGAATGGGACCACCTGCAACAAAGAAACAGAATGCGGCCGCAGAATCGGCCGGAAGCTGCTGTCGTCGGTAATGTTCATGTTATCAGCCCAATCCGAAGGCGTTTCTTAGGAGAACTATTATGGTCCAAAAAAAAGAGGCAATGTTCAAGCGGCCGTTTCTGCTTGTTTGGACGATAACAGCAAGTCTGTTCGGTTTATTTTATGAATGCAAGGCCGCAGCAGAGAAGGGTATCCTTCCGGAGCAAGTTGAACGTCTGGTTCATGCCGCCTGGAAAGAACCCTTCCAGAGTATAGATGCCACGTTGTACATTCATATTCAGCAGGCACTGGAATCAGAAGAATCGATTCGCCTCCGCCACGAAAGCGGTCTTCAGAAGAGTTATGGTTCCCAGGAGAATCTTTCGGATGAGCGGCGTGAATCCCGTGAACGCAATCTTCGCCGCAATATTGAAAGGGATTTGCAGGAGCAGGCGGCGGGACGAAGGGTAAAACAGCGAGTGCGGCTTTCCGGAGTCAACAGGCGAATTGACCAAATTATTTTGTATCCGGAGATGGTGTTTTTCCAAGGGACCTCTTATGAAGAGAAACAACCGGCGACCTCTGCAGGGCCCGATACGCCTTACGAGATCACGATGGTTACAACAGAAAAAGGTGTATACTTGTTTGCGCATGACAACCATTGCGTGTGGATTTTTGCCCGCCGCCAGAGGCCCGAAACTCACGATCTTCAGAAATTTTATACCCCCGCAAATCTTCTGCAGGGAATTTTGGGTTCTATTTCAGCAGGTTCAGGGACCATTGAGGCGAAACCGGATCCAGACAAGCTTCGCCGACTGGAGGAAACAGGTTGTGTCGGGGATGGAATCTGTGTCAAGCTTCTTCCGGATCCCAATGAACCGGCCGGAAGGACTCAAATTCAGGCCTACAATCCAGACGGTCTTTTTTTGCTTTTGATTGTTGATCGAGAGGATTATTCAAAGGTTTATACGCAGAAAATGTGGTTTCCCAAGACAGGTCTATTGTTTCTCCACAACCAATTCAGCGAGTATGATAAACAAGGGTTTCCACATTTCATTATTCTGACAGAGTATAAAATCGACGGGACACTTAACAAGAAAAAAACGTATCACATTGAGAACATCATACTGAATCCGGAAATTCCGCCGGAGGTATTTGACTGTAATCCGCCGGCGGACTACCGAGTTTACGATGTGCGAGATCCATCAAAGTTTCGAGAAGAATCTATGAACAGAGCAGCCGAATACGAAAGAAAATCACAAATTATCTTTTCAGAAGACAGCCGCGAAGACGATTTAAGAAGTTTGCTGTCAGATTCCGACTGGGAAATTCGGATTGCGGCGTTTCGGATGCTCATAGAGAGATTACGGAATAACCCGGAGAAAATAAGAGAAGCGGCTGAGCAGATGAAAAAGGATCCTCGCCCGGAAATACAGAAAATGGCGACGGAGATTTTAATGAAAATAGAAAAGGATTAATAAACCGATCTAAGCCGATGGGGTTGTCGGGGCAAATGAGGCGGCGGAAAATGAGTGATTGACACTGTCGGCGAGTTCTGTAAAAATGTTCGTAAAGGAGCTTGGTTATAATATGATGGCTGGTAAGAATGGCGGTTTACTGCTTCCATTGGAAAGGAAGTTCAATATAAAGCGATTTTTACTCTTCTTGATTCTTTTGGGGGTGTGCGGAGAAGGACTTAAAGCATTCGTTTTTGCCAACAATTTAACATCCAATGAACTGTTCAAGATTATGCTTGTCTCTCGTGATAGAATAGTTTCCCTGCAGATATGTTTAGAACGAAAGGGATATTATTCATCCGAGGAAAAAACAGAAAATCCTGTCTTGATGTATCAACAGCAAATGGAATACCGCCAACAGGGAGAGGGGACTGTCAATAGTCTTTCGCACTTTTCCTAATCGTTCTTTCCTTGGTCATCTCTCTTGCCTTGCCTGCCACCCCCTGGGGCGGCGGGGTTGGAGAGGAAATGGGTAGGGTGTTGGGTTTTGGGTGAAAAATTAAGCGAAAAATTGGGGAAATGGATTGCCGGCTGAAATCGGCGGGGTATAATGAGGGGCGGTACGGCTGCTTTGAAAAGACATCGAAAAATCAGAAGGGAACAAATAAGGAGTCTGCTAAGGAGTCTGCCGAGATTGGGAAGAGCTCTGGATTTCCGGGTCTGAGGCGAGAGATGCTGTAATTTGATTTAAGGAGGATTAAAAACAGATGGCCGTCTTGAGTTTTCCTGTTTTCCCCGAACTTTCCGCAAGAACTGAATATGGGTGCGATATGGTCGGGAATCTTACCCTTTTATTTTTCCGGAAGCCTTAGCGCCAGCAGTTTAAAACTGTGTCAAAAATGCGAAAGTTTGCTTTGCTGTATGAAGAGAAAAATGATCCAGAAAAAGACATACACGTTTGTTCTTTTGTCAGTTGTGATGAGTTTGAGTTTCGATGTCCTTGTCCATGCCAAGGACATCGACTATGAAATCGTGGATTCCAGTGAAGTTCCTGACATTCTGTCTATGCTGGCATCGGCAACTCAGGCGAATTTTGAAAAAATAAAGAGTTGGGAAGGACGGATTACAAATAAAAATATGATTACAATTCGAGGTTGGAAGGCCGCAGATTTAATTAAAAAAAATTCTATCGTTGAGCCAAATAATCTTCCACATGAAATCCAAAGGATCATTAACAAGACCATAGACTTCAAGATTGATGTTGAAAATAATCGGTTTTTTAAGTTTTCCAATTATACTGAACTTCCCTGTTATTTTGACCCAAAGAATGAGGTAAAATATCCATTGCAATGGGGGTCTGGAGAGTCAATTATTATTGATACCTCTGAACATCAAGTAGAGATAAGCCCTTTGACTGAAACAAAAGATCATCTTCTCTTAAACAAACTTGCCATAAAAAAAAGAGCCGGATCAATCCGAATAACTGATCCACGAAACGTGTTTTATATAGGAGATAAAACATTATGGTTATCCTTATCACAATTATCTGATATACAACAAATTTCCAATATTGAGACGTATGGTATTCTTCTTAAAGAAAATTCCTCCGTCGATTCAATAATCTACCGTATAGAAATTTCCATGCCCGGAAAGAATCGGCCTTTTTCTGTTCTCATTTTTGACAGTGAAGCAGGGTTTCATCCGGTTTCCATTGAAAACCGTTATGAGGATGGTTCATTGCTTTCGAAAAAAACAATAGAATTTACCACTCTCCAGGGTGTATTCCTGCCCAGGAAATGGGAGATGTCGCAATATTTTCCGGATGGCGGATTGATGCGAAAAGAAATATGTACGATAGAAGAACAGCAAATCAATACCCCCATTGCGGACAGCACCTTTTCTGAACTTACTTATCTGAAAGAGGGGGATCAGATCCGCGACGAAATCCAGAATAAAAGATACACGATCCGAGGTGGAAAATTTGCAGAAGACCCAACATAGCAGCCGCCCTCTCAAGAACCAAAAGACAGACCCGAACCTGGGGGGCCAGACTGTGAACGGTAGCCGAGCGATCCGATTTGTAGAACATGCGGCGATGCGGCTGGGGGAGATGAATCTGGCCCGCGGGCGGCCGGTGACGGCGTGTGTGTATTTGAACTGGATTTTGGACCATGCGGAGGATAACATGGGACTGGTCGCGGCGGTGGGTCGGCTGCTGGAAGGAAAGGAGGTCTGCCAATGAAGAGACAAAGAAGGGATACAGGACATATCGGGCTGGTGATGTCGGCATGGGGGCTTTTGTTCAGCGAGCTTCTGCTTTCCTGCCCACCGCCGCCGTGTCCGCCATGCTATGTTTGGGTTCCCCCCTAATTCGATATGGGCCCCGTCCGGCTGGATTGATTCAAGATTCGAACTCTGTTTTTAAAAGAAGAGGTGAATTATGCTCAAGCCAATGAATCTATGGATTGTGATTTTGGCATTCTGTTTTTCGGAAACGGCGGTCGTGCCGGCTGAAACTTTTCCCTCTTTTCAGGAGCTCCGGCAGCTTCATCAAAAACATTTCCAATCGCTGCAGAGAGGGCAACTGAACATTCGTTACCAGATGACAAAAAAAGTCGATGAAGAGGCGATTCAGCAGTATAAGCAGCATAAAGAGGTTCTGGAAGAGCTGCACCAGGAAAGATGGGCGAATTCTTGGGCCTCTTTGTCTCCGGAAATGAGGGAGAACATAGCAAAGGCACATGAAAATGCACTCCAGAACTTGCTGAAATTTTACAGCGGCAGGACGGAAGCGGACTGGATATGCCGAATCGATATCCCCGGCCGTTTATTCTGGAAACGAGAAATTCCACTTTGGGAAAAACAAGAAAACAATGAGACTCTGAATGGAGCGTGGAATCGATTTCTGCTGGTTAACGGGCAGGGACACTGGCTTTCCTATTCTCTGGATGATGACTCTGTCTCTGTGGATCCGATCAGTGCGAAAGCATTCGAGACGGCCTATGCGGATATTCTTTATCATGGGCTTCTGACTCCGAGACAATGGGAAAAGATGGACCAAGCGACATCTGTTCAGAAAGGGAAACTGCAGGAACGGGATGTCGTGATCTATGAAATTGTGTACTCTCAAAAACCCGATTCCAAGCTGATTATTTATGCGACCCCTGAGGCAGAGTACCGTTATTTGAAGACAGAGTTCTTTAATCAAAATCATCTGCGTCTAGTTCAGATTGCACAGGATTATCAAAGAATTGACGGACTTTATTATCCTATGCACTTTGAAAGAATCCGCTATAACACCACCACCGGGGAAGAAGAAGAACGGGAGGTTTTTCAGATTCAGGCAGTCCGATTCAATCAGCCGTTTGAGCCGAATGCTTTCACCATCGAATTGAAACCGAGCACTTCGATCACAGTCGATCTTCCTCCGGATATCTCTTTCAAAGTGTTCCGCCTCCCTCATGAAAAATCACTGCGACTTGGACTGGATGAGATTGTCGAAGAAGCCCGTCGAGCTCCGGAGCTCTTTACCGGAATCAGGCAGAAGGAGGAGCAGCAGCTGAGAACGCACAATATTTTTCGCACATTATTATCGGGCCCAAAAGAAAAACCCTCGCTTGGGTTGATGGGTAGGGAAACAATCCGAATCCGTGCGAACGATTATTGAGAGTTCCCGGCAAGCATCTGTTGGACATGTTCGACCAGGTTGACTATCATCTCCTCCGCTAATGCAAGGCCGGTGCGGTCGGTGTTAATGGAGAGGTGATAGCAGTTGGCATCATAGGCGAGTCGGCCTGTCATGTCCCGGACAAAACGTATCCGATCGGCATCCGTACGTTCTATCAATTCCCTGGCCTTTGCCGGCTCCGTAAGGTGATGCGTACGCATGACAATGTCAATGCGAGCGGGCAGAGGCGCGTGCAAATACACGCTGGCAAGTCCCGGGTGATCGCGAAGCACATCAAAGCCCGCCCGCCCGATGACAACCACATTACGGCTGAAAGCCGCCTCACGAATCACGCGAGACTCCAAAAGGAACAGCTGCCGATCGCGGATTCCGGCTGCTTGAGGAACGCCTGTATAGGTTGCTTCGGCCGGCCCAATGAGCAGCACTCGGCTCAGCCGCTCCCAGAAGGTAGAAACGTGTTCATCCCAATGTTCCAGTTCCTTATCGGTTATTCCCAACTGGCGGGCCACCATGCGAAGTATGGCCCGGTCAAGATAGGCATATCCCAATCGTCGAGCCACGCTGCGTCCGACCACAAGGCCGCCGGCACCCATCTGACGGGCAATTGTAATCGCGATGAAAGGTTTTTTGCTCATAATTGAATCGTCCTCCAACTGTTCCGCTTCCTATGGGGTCAATCCGCCTTCGCATATCGGTCAGCCGCTTTTGAGGCGCCGGCGGCTAAGAAACAGCAATGCAGGGATGCACGCCACCGAGGCCAATGCGAGGTACCTGAAATTATCGACATAAGAGAGCAAGGTGGATTGGCGAAGCAATTCTTTGCCCAGCACGGCCACGGCCTGCTCGGCCGCGGTGCATGCGCCGCTTTGCGGGGTCAGAGCCGACTGGATGCTCTCTAATTTTTGCTGGTACACCGTGTCATAGGGGGTCATGTGAGCTACCAGATTTGTCTGATGGACTTGTGCACCGCGGGCCATAAGTGTGGCCATAACGGCAATGCCGATGGCTGACCCAATATTCCTCAACAGATTGTAAATCCCCGTAGCATTCGCTACTTCTTCCCTCCTCAGATTTCCCATGGTGATTGTTGTCAAAGGAACAAAAATCAGGCCGCTGGCGGTCCCGCTTAAGAAATTGGGAATCACAACATTGCGGGGCGATATTTCCAGATTCAGATTGCCGACAGCGTAGAGGGAATAGCCCAGCGTAAGGAATCCGGCGGCCAGCATCAATCGGGGACTGACAACGCTGATCAGCTGTCCGACCAGAAACATGGTAATAAGTGCGCCCAATCCGCGAGGCGCCATTGTCAGGCCGCTCCGCAAAGCCGGATAGCCAAGCAAGGTCTGCAAAAAGAGGGGCAGATAGGCCGTGTAGGAAAATAAAACCGCTCCGCTGGCGACGGTATTAATGGTTGTGCCGATTGTAAAAGTCGGATTGCACAAAAGCTGCAAGTTGACGACCGGCTCCCGGACTTGCAGTTCCCAGAAAATAAATGCTGTCAGGCCGAGGATAAACATCACCAGCAGAGTACGAATGAAACGGGAATCAAGCCAGTCTTCCTGCTGTCCTTTGTCCAGCATGATAAGCAGACTTGCAACCCAAATGACCAGCAGAATTAAACCTATATAGTCAACTCGTGCGGTCCCCTGCCGAATATAGGGAGGGTCTTCCACAAAAAGATAAACCATCAGGAGGGAAATCAATCCGATGGGAAGATTGAGGTAAAAGACCCATCTCCAGGAGTAGTTATCGGTAATCCATCCGCCGAGAATCGGTCCAACAATGGGAGCAACGATGACGCTGACGCCGTAGATCGCCATGGCAACCGCTCGTTTGGCAGGGGGAAAACTCTCCAGGAGCACTGCCTGGCTGACAGGCTGCATCGCCCCTCCGCCGAGTCCCTGAATGATACGTGCTGCAACAAGAAAGCCGAGCGAATGTGCCATCCCGCAGGCCAGGGAGCCGGCAGAAAACGTTAATATACAGCCCATAACGAATCTTTTACGCCGGAAGAGGCGGCTTAGCCAGGCCGTGGCAGGCATGATTACAGCGTTCGCCGCCAGATAACTGGTAATCACCCAAGTTACCTCCTCCGTGCCGGCGGAGACGGTGCCGGCTATATACGGCAATGCGACATTGACCACCGTGCTTGCGAGCACCACCATAACGGTGGGAGACATCACAGCAACGGCAATGAGCCATGGATGGGCTGTCGATGCCGGCTGATCGGCCGTTTGCTGAGCGGATGGATACGGCCGGCTCATTGGGCAACCTCGGACGGGCAGTCGGCTTTCGGTGAAAGGTCGGCTGCCCCAGATACGGCCGGCTCAGAGGGCGGCATAATCGGCTGGGGATGCTGCTGTTTGTCCCGTCCCACGCGTACGGTGGGGATAACGGACATTCCAGGGGCAAGAAGCCGCTGCTGTGTATCCTTCTGATCGAATCGTATTTTTACAGGGACGCGCTGAACGACTTTGACGTAATTGCCGGTTGCATTTTCCGGCGGCAACATACTGAATCGCGAGCCGGTTCCGGCCTGAATACTTTCCACATGGCCATGAAATACATGTCCCGGGTAAGCATCCACTTCGATTTCAACATTCTGCCCCTGACACATGCAGGTGAGCTGGGTTTCTTTAAAATTGGCGGTAACCCACACATCCGGCTGTACTAATGCGAGGACATTCTGGCCTACCTGGAGGTACTGCCCCGGCCTGGCTGTCCGTTTGGATACCCGTCCGCTGACGGGAGCCCGGATGGTGGTGTAGGAGAGGTTCAGTTCGGCGGCATCGACTTTTGCCTTTGCCTCATCGACTCCGGACCGGGCGTTCTCCATCTGTGCGACGGCGGCAGCGACTTGCTGAGGGCCGGTCTCCGCCGCCGCCAGAACAGCAAGGGATTGAGCATACTTCGCTTGTGCTTCTTTCACGGCGGCCTCGGCGGATAAAACCCGTTTGCGAGTTGAAACCAGATAGGCCTCCGCCGTATCCGCCGCCGCCTGGGCGCTATCCAACTGCTGCTGGGAAACGACTCGCGGGTCGAGGGACTTGAAGCGTTTGAGGTCCGCCTGACGCTTGACGGCTTCCGCCTCTGCTGCGACCACATCGGACTGGGCGGAAGCCAATTGCGAGATGCTGGATTCGACGGCGGCCTTTGCCTGTTCCACGCCGGCTTTCGCCTGCGTCAGCAAAGCATCGGTCGCGGCTTTGACCACATCGACCTGGGCCTTTGCCTCGCCCAATTTCGCCTCCGCCGCCATCAAAGACGCGCGGGCCTCATTCAGGCGGGCCTGAAGGTCTTTGGGGTCAATCTGCAGTAAGACCGTTCCTGCCGCTACATCCTGATTATCATCCACATAAACGCTTTCGATAATTCCCGATACTTTAGCGGATACCTGAACAATATCACCGTCAATAAAGGCGTCATCAGTACTCTCGAACTGCCTTCTATGCAGCCAATAACATACCACAGCAGCCACAATTAATACCGACATCAGAATGGCGATGGCCATCCAGAGAGGGCGTTTATAAAACGGCCGACTATAGGGGGGTATATCCATTTTTCCCTTTTGAGAAGTATTTTTTACAAATGTGTCTGCTTCTTTCCTATTCGGTGTCTGCTGACTGTCTGTTCCTGCTTCATGTGCCATAAGATTACGTCCTTCAAACAGCGCTGCTGCTTTTCAATCTGTCTCTTTGCTATGGGGTTACATCCAAAACGGTTTTTTGAGATACTGAATGGGATACCATGGCCGGGGGCATTGTTTCCGGCGTTTCGACCGGAGCCGATTCCGGCTCCCAGCCGCCTCCTAATGCCTTATATAAAACGATTAAATTGATTGTGACTTTCTTTTCACTGACGGCCAGCATTTCCTGGGACTTATAGAGGGAACGCTGAGCATCCAGAACTGTTAAGTAATCGGTCAGCCCATTGCGGTAGAGCTGCTGAGCCAGTTCCTCGGCTTCCTGATTTGAGGAAACGGTTTCCTGGAGGAACTGCCGCCGCTGCTGCTCCAAACGAAAAGCCACTATCGCATCCTCCACCTCGCGCAAAGCCGTCAGCACCGTTTGCTGATACTGCATCAAACATTGTTCCTGCTGTTCGGTACGGACTTTTACCATGGCGTGCAATTGTCCGCCGTTGAAAATCGGCAGGTTCAGGGAAGGGCCGAAAAAGTATCTGTTGCTGTCGCCTTCCAATAGATTGTTGGTATTTGAACTTTGAAGACCTGCGGAACCGGTAAGCGAAAACCGCGGAAACAGGTCCGCTGCGGCCACACCGAGTCTTGCGGTTGAAGCAGCCAGTTGGCGCTCGGCCCGCCGGATATCCGGACGGCGGCGAAGCAGATCGGACGGCAGCCCGATTCCAATATGCTGCGGCGGTACGGGGATGGGAGCGGCTGTGGACAATTCTTCAACCAAATCTTCCGGTCCTGCACCCAACAGGACGGCGAGCCGATGCATGGACTGCCATTGCCGTTCCTGCAGGGTGGGCATCTCTGCTTTGGTCGCAGATACCTGAGCAGCGGCGCGATCGACATCCAACTGGGTTGCGGTCCCCTTATTCTTCTGGTCCATAATCAGTTCCAGGGTCTGCTGCTGAACAGCCAGATTCCGCTGGGCAATTTGATACTCATGCTGGAGACCGCGAAGTTCAACATAATTGCGTGCGATTTCGGCTGCCGTGCTGACCAGTACATCCCGCCGATCTTCTATCATGGCCCCCATGTCCGCCTGGGCGGCCTCGACGCTGCGTTTGAGCCCGCCAAACACATCAAGTTCCCATGAGGCATCAAAGCCGAAATCATAAAGATTCCATCTTAATGGGATGCCGGATTCACCGCCGGCCAAGGGACCGGTCGGATAGGCGGTATGACTGATCTGCTCGCGTGAGTATTCCGAGGTAAAACCGACCTGCGGTGCTCGATTCCCGCTTACCATTGTCAATCTCGCCCTTGCCTCGCGCAGGCGTGATTCTGCTATTTTCAAATCGATATTCGAAGCAGCCGCTCGCCTTACCAGGTCGTTTAACAGCGGATCCTGCAAGGTAGTCCACCATTGAGTCATTTGGGAAACATTGGGATCCAATGTACTTGTGCTGCCGATGCTTGCTGTATCGGGCGGGCGGCGTTCAAACTTTGAAAGCGGGCCCACTTCCGGGGGAACATAGTCCGGCCCCACTTTGCAGCCGAGCGGCCCGAAAACTCCGGCAGCAGCCATTAACATCATTACATATTTTCGTTTCATTTTACAATTTCCATAGATTCGCCACAGAAGTTGTGACTGTTCTTGACAATAATCGCCAGTGCTGATTTTGCCCTATCCGCCCTATCGAGGGGATTTTGTCCCATCCCAAGTTGAAGGTTTGAGGCGGCTCCAACCCAGCCAGTTTATCCGACTGCTTGTTTTTTGGCAAGCGTCTGTTTTCCCCAGTTTATTATCGCATCATCCCAGTCGGATATACCCCTGGTAAATTAGCAAGGTATGATACTTTGCACGGCTATGCAGGGGAAGGATGTTCTGCCGGCAGAGGGGGCATTTAAAAAGCAGGGCCGTCTTTGGCAAGACGGCCCTGGAGTATCTACATCATGAGGAGGGAAGAAAGCGGCTTTTATGCTGTTTTCCGCATAGCCAAAACAAGCATACTGCCAAGACCCAGCATGAGCATGGTTGCCGGTTCCGGAACCATCGCCTCATCGGCAAACAGCCACATTGTCGTAATCAGCGTATTGTAATCATCCGTCAGATAACTGTCAAAATAGTCCAGACCGGAAATCTGCGATTTCAGCCGGGCATCGTTATTCGTATCGCTCCAGACAAAATCCGGATTCAACAAATCAAAGTTGCTGCCCACTACCCGAACGACTCCCGAACCAAACAAGATGCCCGTATCTTCCACGGTGAACGGCGGGAAAGGCAGGGCGGCAATTTGCTCTTCTTCCACAAACAGCTCTCCGTCCTCTTGAGTGCCCCAAATGACCTTTTGTCCCGCAACCAATACCGACCACTCAATAGCCGCAAAGGAGGCCTTGGCTGCTCCGCCGGCAGATTCATCCGTCAGATCCGTAAAGGCCGCCTGAATATTAATTCCCTGGTTATAGACCGCTGCCGGCTCTCCGATGCCCGTATACAGCGAAACAGAAGCACCGCCCGTCCACGTTAGGGTCTGGGTGTCGTGATCATAAACAGCCGTCACCCCATCTGCTTGAAGTCTATCGATGCGGATTGCTACTACACCACCGCCGGCCACACATGGAACCGCAACAAGCAGAAGTATCAAGGTCACCATTAACTTTTTCATCACTTACCTCCTCATTCCAATAAAGTTCCTTTTGAATACAACGCTTCCCTTACACCTTATTTTTGCGATGAACGTAAACCAACTATTTTCCCCGCCGGTACAGCAGTCCGCCGACGGCAAGAAGCAGAATGGTCGCCGGTTCCGGAATCTCAGCAATCATCTCCAACGACGGCATACCGCTGTACAAATCCCGATCAAAACGAGAAATGTTGGCCGGCAAACAGGCATCAAAATCCCACACGGCCCGGAAATCAAGCATCCGCAGCAGCGAGCCGTCTTTCAATTCGCCGCCCGTAATTGCATAATGCGTGTAGCCGTAGAAATGATTATCATAATCCCCTGTCTCGGACACCAGCCAGACCCCCTCCTCATCATTCATCACAGCCGTCAGCAGAACCACCCCTTCCGGATTTGTCGTCGGATTCACAATCTCCTCAGCGGTTTGTTTGTCGGTCAGCGTCGAGGCAACAATCGTCAGCGTCGCGTCTGAATTGGTAAAAAAAGCATGCGCCCTTTGACCGGATGAATTTTTATAGTACAGGTCGCTGGGTGTTACGATAATCTTACCCGTGAAGGAGTAGTCCCAGCCGCCTCCGGCTATATGAAGACTTCCTATATCAATGGTCACTTCGCTGCTGCCGGCTGTTGTGAACAATTGAAACTGCTGAGCGGCGTTGTCAAAAAAATAACACTCGCCCAAATCCAAATCCACAGCATCAACGTACTTCAAACCAGCAGAGGTAATCGAAGAAATGATTAATACAGCCACCCACCCTCTCTCCAACACTTTCCTCATATCCATCTTTCCATCCTCCACGGCACTGTTTTGCTTCCGTTTCCGGAAGCCCTCTACCTCATCTTTCCACCAACGCGATATTATGACCGACAGAAAGAAAGAAATCAAGAAAAAAATCTAAAAGCGAAAAATTTTTCTCTTGTTTTTGGATATTGTGTATAGAGATAGGCAACATAGACCTCCGCCGTGTTAATCAGACTATTTTGGTCCACATCATACAAATCGTAATATTTTTGGAAATTTTCTTCTTGAGAGGTCTCCAAATTCCCGCCGTAAAAACAGGAAACGGAGTGAACATCGGCTATGTTCGTTATTTTATCAAGATTGGCATAGCCCGCCTGATACGACCAGGATTTCGTTTCTGCAGGGCCAAGCAATCCGCATTAATGGGTCGCCAATCACCACTTCTGCCCAGTTCAAGAAGGGGGGCGGCTGTCAATAAAGGTAAGCCGAAACAGTGGTTGACAAGGTCGTCGGGGTCGTCGGCCGCTCTGCTACTGAGGCCGTCCTGCTGCTCCGCACCGGCCAGGCAGCCGGCGGATAATCTACAATTTTTTTATAACGTACAATATTTTTTTTATTTTGCGCGGGTATGCATCAGACGCAGGGAGATGTGTTCTGCTGATGGAGTAAGGCATTTAAAAAAGCAAGGCCGTCTCAGACAAGACGGCCCTGGATATCTCGCATCATGAGAAGAAGACGACTGCTTTTAGGCCGCTTTCCGCATAGCAAAAACAAGCATACTGCTAAGGCCCAGCATGAGCATGGTTGCCGGTTCCGGAATCTCAGCAATCAACTCCAACGACGGCATGCCGCTGTACAAATCCTGATCAAAACGAGAAATGTTGGTCGGCAAACAGGCATCAAAATCCCACACGGCCCGGAAATCAAGCATCCGCAGCAGCGAGCCGTCTTTCAATTCGCCGCCCGTAATTGCATAATGCGTGTAGCCGTAGAAATGATTATCATAATCCCCTGTCTCGGACACCAGCCAGACCCCCTCCTCATCATTCATCACAGCCGTCAGCAGAACCACCCCTTCCGGATTTGTCGTCGGATTCACAATCTCCTCAGCGGTTTGTTTGTCGGTCAGCGTCGAGGCAACAATCGTCAGCGTCGCGTCTGAATTGGTAAAAAAAGCATGCGCCCTTTGACCGGATGAATTTTTATAGTACAGGTCGCTGGGTGTTACGATAATCTTACCCGTGAAGGAGTAGTCCCAGCCGCCTCCGGCTATATGAAGACTTCCTATATCAATGGTCACTTCGCTGCCGCCGGCTGCTGTGAACAATCGAAACTGCTGAGCGGCGTTATCAAAAAAATAACACCCTCCCAAATCCAAATCAACAACATCAACATATTTCAAACCAGCAAAGGCAGCGGATGAAAATATGAATAGAATAATCCAGGTTTTTTGAACCGCTTTTTTACATTTCATTTTTTCACTCCTTATCTATGGTACTGTTTATTTCCGGCCGTGCTCAAAGACTTTTATGGTGAACTCTGCAGTCTTGTCAAAGGCGCGTGTTCTTATGAGGAATCCGCAGGGGGACAAAAGTGAGAACGAACAGAAAAGGTGACTTGAAAAGGAAGGGGTTTGCCGCCATCACCAACTTCTCCTCAACAAGAATTCAACTTTCCGTCTCTTTCCTGTCGTACAGACCCATACGATTAAGTATAGGCCTCCTCCATTCTTCTAACGAACAGAGTAACATTTTTTTTGAAAAAAGCAAGTTAAAAAAATAATTTTTTTACAAGATATTGCCTATCTGTTAGAAGGGAAAAGTTCATTTGAAAAATCTTTTCCGTTTCTGCTCATTTGAGCATATAATCCAAGTGGAATTGAAACAGCAAAACCAATATGGATATAGTGGATACAATATGGCGCTGAAAGAATCCCCCTATTCTCCCGATGCCAAGGTCTATCCGGCAGGCGAGGGCAATTTTCTGAGTATTAACGACATGCTGGCCTATTTTGAAAAAATGGGGGCCATGCGGGTTTCCGACCTTCATATCAAAGTGGGTACGCCGCCCTGCTATCGGATTGACGGGGATCTTGTTCGGCTCAAAGGCGGCATTGTAACGGAGGAAATCGTTGAGCAATTGGTCTATCCGCTGCTGGGGCCTAAAAATATTGAAGCCCTCCAGCGTGATACGGCGGTGGACTGCTCCTATCGCTACGGGACGCTGCAATTCCGGCTCAATGCCTTTCTGGACAACGACGGGCTGGCGGTGGCTATCCGCGCGCTGGGGACCGAGATTCCCAAACCGGAACATATCGGCTTTCCCAATACCGCCTGGAAAGATATTGTCCGCCGCAAACAGGGGCTTGTTCTCTTTACCGGCATCACCGGTGCAGGCAAAAGCACGACGATTGCCTCCCTCGTCGAACGCATCAACGAAGACCGTGCCTGCCGAATCATCACGCTGGAGGACCCGATTGAATACATTTTCAGCCAGAAAAACTCGATGATTTCGCAGCGGGAAGTAGGACGCGATGTTGATACCTTCGCCCATGGTCTTCGTTCCATGATGCGGGAAGACCCGGATATCATCTTCGTGGGGGAAATGCGCGATGCGGAAACGGTCGCGCTGGTCCTGACGGCCGCCGAAACAGGCCATTTGGTCTTTTCCACGCTGCATACACGTGATGTGGCGGGCACCATCACCCGAATCCTTGATTTCTTTCCGGAGGGCCGCCAGGAGGAAGTCCGCAACCAGATGTCGCTGGGGCTGCGCTACATCATCAGCCAGAAACTCATCCCCCGCAAAGACGGCAAGGGCCGCGTAGCCGTGATGGAAATTCTCAACAGCAATTATGCCGTCGCCAACCTCATCCGAAAGAATAAAATTGAGCAGATTTATTCCCAGATGCAGGTCAAGACCAAAGACGCCGCCGACGAAAAAATGATTACCTTTGAAAGCCATCTGGCCATCCTTGTCAAACAAGGGGTAATCAGTCTCCAGGAGGCCCAAAAATGGGCCAACGACCTGAAGAGCTTTCAGGATGCGATGAAAAGCGAGGCCACGATGCCCTGACCTTCCCCCGCCGAGAGGGCATACAGCCCTGAACGGGCGCAGATGCCGCAGGCCCTCTTATCCCTCGCGGGCTTGCTCTGTTTCAAGAACATTCAGCAGCAGCGATAAAACCGCCTAAAATGGGTGTGTTTTTTTTAAGGATTTGCCGGCGATTCAGGCGATTTTGTTTCGGGCCCCTGCGGCAGGCAGAGCGGTATTGTCAGCGAGAATACGGAGCCCTTGCCCACTTCGCTTTCCACCTCAATCGTGCCGGCCAGCAATTCGGCCAGCTGTCTGCATATCGCCAGCCCCAGGCCGGTTCCCGGCTCCTTGCGTGTCAGCGAGCCGTCCACCTGACGGAACTTCTCAAAAATCTTTTCCTGCTCTTCTTTGGGGATGCCCGGGCCGGTATCCGCTACTGAAATCCGCACCGTCCGCTCGTCCAGGCGAAAGGCCCGAATCTGGATTCGCCCTTCTTCCGGCGTAAACTTGACCGCATTGCTCAGCAGGTTGTAAAGAATCTGCTGCACCTTGCCCGGGTCTGTCTGGACGAGGGGAAGATTCTCCTCCATCTCCAGCCGCACCTTCAGCCGCTTCTGCTCCGTCAAGGGAGAAAAGAACGCCGCCAATCCCTCGCACAGTTCGGAAATGCTCATTTTCTCCACGCGGAGCACCATCCTGCCCGATTCCGCCTTGGCCAAATCGAGCAGGTCATTAATCAGGTTCAGCAGAGAGCGTCCGCTGATGAGGATATTTTCGGCCCAGCGCCGACACTTCTCCGGATCTGCGGCGGGCTTTTCATAGAGCAGCTGAGCAAAACCGAGAATCGCATTCAGGGGCGTGCGGAACTCATGAGAGATATTCGCCAGAAATTCGCTTTTGAGTTTATTGGCTTTGTAAAGTTCGATGTTTTTTTCCGACAGTTGAGCAATCTTGGCATCCAGCTGGCGGTTGGCCTCCTGGAGTTTCCGCTGCGACTCGAGCAGACGGTCCAGCATGTGATTGAACGCATCGGAGAGCCGTTCAAATTCATCGCCGGTTTTGATGGCGCTGCGAATCTCCAGATTGCCTTCGGCAATATTGTTCACCAGCCCGCGCAACTGACGGACCGGCCGGAGAATCACGCGCTGGGTAATCATATAAAACGCAATCACAGCACCCGTGGCGGCAATCAAGCCGGCAAAAATCACACACAGCCGATTCATCAGCGCCGTGCGGGCCATCTCCCGCGGAAAGGTGCGAACCACCAGCACGCCGACCTGCTGATTGGGGTTGAACGGGACCGCCGAGCCCTCTTTGGAATGGCACTGCAAACAGGTATCCTTGGCGCGAACCAGACGAAGATACAGATTGCGGGCGGGTCGGTTTTCTTCATCGTACCAGGCGGTATCCTCCGCCTGCTCATCCTCCATCATTTCCGCCAGTTTCCTGCGCTGCGTTTCGGTCAAAGCCGCCAGCGGAGAAGAAGTCTGGTTCGTCTGGTCCGTCTGGTCCAGTCGAAGCCATCGCACTACATAGTGATTCGGATCGGCCGGGCTGCCCAGTTCCGTCAGCAAAGGCCGGCCTCCCTCGCGTGCGGAAATCAAATGAAAATGCCGCTCAAAAATCAACTCCGTAACAGCCCGCCCCGCATCCAGAACGCTTTTTTCCGTCAGTTTGCCCATCCAGAAATAGGGAATGGACAGGGCCAGCAAAAGCGTCAGCAGCATCGCTCCTCCGAACAGAAGCCGGCACTTTTCCGCCAGCGACAGTGAGCCAAGCCGAACCAGATTCACTGCTCCGGCCGCCCCCCGGTACAGCGATGTGAGCAATCGCTTCATCTCCGGTTATGATTCCGTCTGATGTTTCTGCCCCCGCTGGGGTTTCAGGATGCGCAGATTCAGTTCCTGCAGCTGGGAGGGGTCCACCTCGCTGGGCGCTCCTGTCAGCAGGCACTGGCCCTTCTGCGTCTTTGGAAAGGCAATCACGTCGCGGATGTTGTCGGTGCCGGTCAGCAGCATCACCAGCCGATCGACCCCAAAGGCAATGCCTCCGTGGGGCGGGGCGCCATACTCAAGGGCCTTCAGGAAAAATCCGAAGCGCTCCTGGGCCTGCTGACGGCTGATTTTGAGCAAATCAAACACCTTCGCCTGAACAGCGGGATTGTGAATACGAATCGAACCGCCGCCAATCTCCGAGCCGTTCACCACCAGGTCATAGGCCTGCGAACGAATATGAGCCGGCTCGCTGTCCAGTTTCTCGAGGTCTTCCGGCACCGGCGCCGTAAACGGATGATGCACCGAATCGAACCGGTTTTCCTCTTCATTCCACTCAAACAGCGGAAAATCCACCACCCAGGTAAAACGAAATTCATTTTCCCGTATCAGGCCGAGTTCTCTGCCCAGCCGCAGCCGCAGGGCAGCCAGTACCTTATTGACAACGGACGGCTTATCGGCCACCATCAGGATTAAATCATCCGGCCCGGCGTCAAAGCGGCTGATGAGTTCGTGCTGCTGCTGGGGCGTAAAAAACTTAACCAAATTGCTCTTCAGTTCCACACCCTGTCCCGATTCAGCGGCAGCGGTCTTAAACCACGCCAGCCCTTTTGCGCCCAGTTCGGCTGCAAAATCCGTCAGGGTCTTTTCGATATCGCTTCGGGAATACCTGCCGCCGCCCGGCGCACAAAGCCCCTTGACGATGCCGCCCTTGTGCACCGCCTCCGAAAAAACCTTAAACGCGGACGCCGCTGCGATATCGCTGATATCCTTCAATTTCATTTCAAACCGCAAATCCGGCCGGTCGATGCCGTACTCCGCCATCGCCTGCTCATATTTCATCCGCGGAATCGGCAGCGGCACATCCACATCCAGAATCGTCTTAAAAATCTCCGCAATCAGCCGCTCGTTGAGCGTTATCACATCGTCGGCGGATGCGAAACTCATCTCCACATCAATCTGCGTGAACTCCGCCTGCCTGTCCGCCCGCGGGTCTTCATCGCGGAAACACCGCACAATTTGAAAATAGCGTTCACAGCCGGACGCCATCAATATCTGCTTAAACAGCTGCGGCGACTGCGGCAGGGCATAAAACATCCCCTTGCACAGCCGGCTGGGCACCAGAAAATCCCGCGCCCCTTCCGGCGTGCTCTTGGCCAGCATCGGCGTTTCGATTTCCCAGAATCCGTGCCGATCAAAATAGTCCCGCACCAGTTTGGTCGTGCGATGACGGACCTCCAGCCGATGCTGCATCGCCCGCCGGCGCAAGTCAATATAGCGATACTCCAGCCGAAGTTCCTCGTTGACCTGCTCAGCATTGTCGAGGTCAAAGGGAGGGGTCTTGGCCGTGTTCAGAATTGTCAGCCGATGAACAATCACTTCAATCTCGCCGGTTGCCAGTTTGGGGTTTTCCAGCCCTTCGCCGCGCGGACGCACCTTTCCCTCGCAGGCAATCACCCACTCGCACCGGAGACCGCGGGCCAGACGATGGCTTTCGGCATCGCACTCCGGGTCAAACACAACCTGAACCAGACCGCTGCGGTCCCGCAAATCCACAAACACCAGATTGCCATGGTCACGATAGGAATTGACCCATCCGCATAAAGATACTTCCTGTCCGATCTGTTCCCGACCCAGTTGTCCGCAACAATGTGTTCGTTTCAAGCTGTTCACCTTTCCAAGAACGACACGTTTTCTCTGCCGTTAAAATGGGCACAATAGCCCAAAATCTATCCCTCGTCAATCTCCTTTCCCGCAAAGTTTCGCCGTCTGCCGCTATGGCAAATAATCCTTTGGCTGTCAAATCCATTTGGAAAAAATTTCAAGGCAGGGCCGCTTTTTGCCGGCGGCGGCCTCTTTTGAAAAGAAAGGAAAAACTTTTCTTATCGGACGGTAGTTCTTTTTACTATAACTCCTTAAAAAACCGTAGACTTATACTCTTATTCCCTGTAAAATAATCTCTGTAAAGTTTTTTGTTGGTCGCGTCATGGCCGCCAGGGCTTCCGTCCTCCGAGCGAAGACGCCAACTTAGGTGTTTCAGCGCAGAGTTCTAAGAAAGCAGCAGCCATTTTTTAAGGAGATAAAAATGGACCAGGCCGAGAGGTCAAATTCAAAAGAATGGAATCTGTCTGCTGTTCGGAAACGGCTGAAGGCGGCCCGAATCGTGCTGCTTTGTTCCCTCGCCGGGCTTGTCTGGCTTGCGCTGCCGGCTAAGGCCGCGGCCAAAGAAGAATTCGCCGAGCCGGAGGTCAGTCCCCAGCAGGAAGCCCTTGAAAAAATCGCTGAACAGGAAAAAACCGCTCAGCCCAAAGCCCCTGTCAAAAAAGGCAAAGTGTCCGCGGAGGCGCTGATTGCCTATCTGCCTGCGGACGATACGCCCCGCTACGCTATCCGCCGGATTCAGCTGGAGGGCAATCGGGTTCTCACGCAGGAGCAGCTGCTCAAAGATATTCCCGTCGTTTTTGATTCCTCCGGCCGCTACGAACTTCCCGCCGAGCCCAGCACTTTGTACGACTTCAGGGAACTTCGCCAGTTAGCCGCTCAGCCCGACACGCCTCGAACTCTCTCCACCCGAACGATTCAGGGATTTACTCAATACCTGCTCCATCTTTATCAGAAACACAACTATGCGGGCATCTATGTCTATGTGCCCGCCGACGCCTTTGCTCCTGAGGGTCCCATTCATCAAGGCATTCTGCCGGTTCGCATCCTTGAGGCCCAGGTTCAGACGGTCAGCAGCCGGCCCTTTACGCCTGACCTTGAGCCGGCCCCGCGTTCCTATCTGCGGATGGACCTGGTGGAGAAATGGTCTCCCGCCAAAAGCGGCACCGTCCTCAATCAGAAAAAACTCAGCGACTTCCTCAATGTCCTGAATCTGAATCCCGACCGCTATGTTTCGGCGGTCATCAGCCAGGGGACCGAGCCGAACGCACTGGCCGTCCATTACAATGTCTATGAGGCCAATCCCTGGCATTGGTTTTTGCAGGTGGACAATTCCGGCACCAACGACCGGCAATGGGCCCCTCGAGTCGGGCTGATTCATACCAACGCCTTTGGTTTTGACGACCGGTTTACGACGATATACCAGGCCAAGCCCGAACACGGCTTTGAAGACGAATTCTCCGTTTACAGCAGTTATGAGTTTCCGCTGCTGAGTCCCTTCCTGCGGGCGAGTTTCTTCGGCGCCTACAGTGAATACAACAGCCAGGGGCTGGGCGTTTTCGACTTCCTCGGACGGGGCTATTTTTACGGCATGCAGCTGCGACTTCATACCCTCCAGCAGAACGGCTGGTTCCTCGATTTTACCGGAACCCTCATTCAGGAAGAAAGCCGAAGCAGTCCTCTGCTCGTGCAAACCTCCGATGTCCGGATGAATCTGTGGGGCTGGGGTGTCGAACTGTACAAAAACGAAGACCTTGCCGAAACCTTTGTCAGTTTCTCGCAGCTCCAGACCTACGAAACCTCCGGCGACTTCCTGACGGTGCGGGGCTCCGGGGCGGCGGATGAGGACTTTGCTGTTTACACGACGGCGGTGCGCCGCAGCCGGTATCTGGATGCCGATAAGATTCATCGGCTCAGCGGCTCCTTCAACTGGACTACGTCCGACGGCCGGCTGGTTCCTTCCCGCATGTCCGCCTATGGCGGGATGTACACGGTACGCGGCTATGATGAATATGAAGTCATTGCCGACGGCGGCATTCTGGCTTCGCTCCAGTATGAATACGACCTGGTTCAGGCCGACCGCGCCCGGTACGGAGAAGACCTGTCCGGCGCACGGCAGCCCAAACCATTCATGAGAAAACTTGCTCCGGTTCTGTTTGTGGACTACGGTCAGGCCCGCATTGAAGACGCCCTGCCCTTCGAAGACACCGATACGGAACTGTGCTCAGTGGGCGGCGGACTGATTACCGAACTCGGAACGCATTTCAGCGGTGTGGTCTATGCCGGTTATCCGTTAATCGCAACTGAAAACACACGAGAAGGCAAGGGCCGGCTTCACGCCGGTTTCCTCATACGATGGTAACCCTTCGGCTGCTTTCGGATAACTGTGAAAAATAGGGTTCGCAAAATAATTTTTTGAGGGGAACGCAATGAAAACGATTGCTCATTTTTTCCGAACTCTTACGCTTCGCCAGGCGACGTCTCTTCTGCTGGCCGTGTGCATTCTTCATTTGAATGTTACATCCGCCACAGCCATGAGCGGCGCCGACCCGCAGACGGGCAATGTTTCCGTCGGCCCCATTGCGGCCGAGGGAGTTACCACCGTTACGGTCAACGCCGGAGCCGACGCGGCCAAAGCCATCATTAACTGGCAGGATTTGAACATCTCCGAGAAGCAAACACTCCAGTTTATTCGTGATGGAGGGGCCTTTGTCGTGCTCAACCGCGATATGCAGTCCAGCGCCACGCGAATCGACGGAACCATTCTCGGCAATCAGGGCCATATCATTCTTATCAACCAGAACGGCATCATCTTCGGCCCCACTGCTTCCGTTCAGGCGGCCAAATTCACAGCCGGAGCCATGACCGTCAGCGATCAGGACTTCCTCACGCAGGATGCGCTGAAGTTTGTTGTAACGGATGGGGCTGTCAAAAATCTCGGCAGCATCACCGCGGAACAGGTTGCCCTCATCGGCCGAGAGGTCATCAATCGGGGAACTATTCAAACGCCGGCCGGCGGGTTTGTGCTGCTGGCTTCCGCCGACGAGGTCTATCTGGCCGAAAGCCAAACCAGCCCCGTGCGGGTGCGTCTGTCTTCCGATGCCGATGCGCCGGCCGCCGTAGTCAATGACACGGAAGGAACCATCAAGGCCCCCGAAGGCACTATCGTGCTGGCGGCAGGGGATTTGTATGTACAGGCGCTGGACGGCCTTGGCGGTCTGGGGGCTTCGGTGGAAACCGGCTCCGGCCAGGTCGCCCAGCTCGGCACCCTTTCCGCCGACAGCGAGACCGGCGACGCCGGAAACATCGCCTTGACAGCCGGCCGGCAGGTCGTCCTCGGCCAGGAGAGCCGGACCACCGCCAATGCAGCCGGCACCGGCAGCGGCGGTGATATCATCGTCTATTCCCCGCAGGCCGCCTTCTTCAGGGAAGGCGCTCGCGTCGAAGCCAAAGGCGGCTCAGAGGCAGGCAGCGGCGGATTTTTTGAACTCTCCGGCAAAGAATATCTCGATATGAAAGGCGATATCGACCTGACCGCCGAAAACGGCGAAAGCGGAACCTTTTTAATCGACCCCAAAAATATCAAAATCGTCGCCGACGAACCGGAGGAGGGAACCTTCCACGACTCCACCGACATCTGGGAACCATGGGACGGCAGCGGCAATGACCTCCAATATTCTTCTCTGCCCATCAGTCGGCTGGAGCACTACCTGTCTTACAGTTCGGTCATTCTCGAAACCGACGATAATAACCCGCACAGCGCTCAAAGCGGCTGGGTCTGGTTTGATGCCGGACGCAGCCTTCGAAACGGCGAGAGCACATCCCTGACCGTTAACGCCGACAACTGGATTAAGATGGACAGCGGCATCCAGTTCAACCGCAACAACCATATCACCCTCAACGCCAAAACGGATATCATTGTCAATGCTCCTCTGACCACGCACGGCAGCATCAACCTGAATGCCGACAAAGACATTCAGGTCAATGCGACCCTGATAGCCGGCCTCCGTATGAACCTGACGGCCGATGCAGACCACAATGTCGCCGGAGACCTGAAAACCGCGTCGGGAGCAGCCCTTATCTCCGGCGGCACAATCGACCTTCGAGGCAATGATATTGACCTGATGGACGATGTCCTTGCCGGCGGAAGCTTATTTATCACCGGCCGAGACTGCACAGCACCCGCTCCGGTTTGGGGCAATATCCACGCCCACGGTGTCCTTGCCGCCGGCGGAAATATCGAGATTTCAGCCACCGGTGAAGAAAAGGTTTCTCAATGGGTGCCAACAGGACCGGGCTCCGGCTATTACCGAACAACCACCCAATATATCCCCGGCACCATCACCCTTGATGGGGATGTCGTCGCCGGCGGCTCCATCCTTCTTTACAATGACACCTATACCACCAACGTATCCGGAAACGGCGTAACGTTTCAGGCCGGACGGGACATCCTGCTGAAAAATGACAACGCCGGCCCCACAGCGATGGACAACTGCACCTTTCTGCGCGGCGATGAGTATCTGGCGCTGATTGCCGGCGGCCAAATTCACGCCGAAAACACCCTCATTGAAGTCTCCGGCAGCACGCTGAAACTCCAGCATACGCCTGATTTGGATCTGAAAAACTTCATCTTTGCCAACCAGAACAACACAGACCTGATTGCCAACAGCACCGGCGGTGCAGTCATCGCCGTCGATGCCGCCAACGGCGGAAAAGACGAAAACGCCGCCGACCAGTGGCAATCCATCGAATCGACCGCCTTGTCCGATATTACCCTCCAGGGCACGGACACCATCCGCACCCGCTCGCTTCATTCTTATCAGGGAAATATTCAGGCAGTCTCCGATTCGGATGACCTCCTCGGCAGCGGTCCTATCACCGCCGACAAGGGGAACATCACCCTTCGTGCGGCCGATGATATTGTCCTCTCCAGCGATGTAACAGCCGGCGGCAATATCCGGATGGATGCTTCTGATGATACCATTTCTCTGGCCGGCAACACCCGCGCCGGCGGCTATATTCACCTGACGGCCAATACCAAACTTAACGGCTTTGGAGAGCAGCTGCTTGAAGCCGGCCGATACATCCGGGCCGACGGCTTCCTCCGCAAATGCACCGCCGGCGACCTGCGGCTCCTCGGCGGGGGATTCGATGAACTGTACCGCTCCATCGATTTGCGATACAGCGGGCAAGGCCCGGCCGTCAGCACCCATCAGGGCAATCTTTGGATGCTCGGCCGATACAATATTCAGGTCTCCGGCGACATCACCACCTTCGGGCCGGACTGCACCGGTGCTCTGCCTTCTTTCGGCTGCTCGCTCTATGGTCCCTGGCCAACCGGCGGGGTGCTGATGCTTTCGACAGAAGGGCGTCTATACACCGAATACGCAGACGGCCTGAATGTGAACATCACCGGCAGTTCCGATCACTATGCCGACCTTGGGGTGCAGCTGCCGCTGGTGAATGTTGACAGTCCTTTTGAGCAGATGAACCGGCTTGCCATCGCCCTGGTCAGCGCCGACGACTTAATTCTCGGCCCGGCGGGTTCTCTGAACGCGTTCGGCCGATACTACGACGATGTCGATGACCGGCAAAGTCTCTTCCTGCTCGATGAGCCGGCGGAAATCGGAGGATACGACAGAAATCCGGGCGACGCCTTTGATGCGGCCATCTATGCCGCCAGCACCACCGGCAATGTCTTTGTGAATATGAGCACTCAGATTCTCTCCTGTTCAGATATCCCGCAGCCCGCTTCCATTCCGCCGGCCGTGCCGGCGGCGAATGGAATCAGTTTCCCGCAGACTCCGAAGGGGGCTATGGTCATCGATGCCTATGATACCGTTACCTTCGGGACAATCTTCAAAATGTCGCTGGCCGGCAACGGCATTACCAGCCGCGTCGGCGATCGCCTCGAGGTCGTCTCCCGCATCAGTGAATGGCTCAGCAGCGCCTACGGCCGCCTGCCCTATGCCGACCCGGCGGAAGGCGAAGGCCCCTTCCCCGCCGGCTATGCCTATGTCCTCCGCGGCGCCGGTCTTGAAAATGCGGACATCACCGACGGCCGGGCCTGGGTACTGGAAGGGCCTTCCGCGACCGCAGCCGCCGGCGAAGTGCCTCCGCTGTACCGGCCTGAAGAACCCCGGCTGAGCGGCTGTCCGGCCGAAATGGACGCCGCCGCTGCTGAACTGGGCATCAGTTCCGACCAAATCCACGTGGCCGTCGCCAATTCGCTGGCGCTGAATCCAACTCTCAACCCCTGCCAGGCCTGCGCCCAACTTATCACCGCCGCTACCATCCTGCGGGATATGGACGGCAGCCGAACCGCAGCGCTGGCGGCTGTATTTGAGCAGCTTGCCCCGTCCGATATGCCCTTCACACCGGAAATGGGCGCCGCTATCGCCGCCGCCATTTCCCAAAATGCCCAAGCCGACAGCCGCTATGCCTCGGCCCTCGAGTATGTGGAGGCCTTCGTCCAGTATGTTACGGTTGTTGATCGCCAGCTGCGGGCGCCTATTGATGACCCTGTGACCTTCGCGATGAACCGCTACGGGACCCGTCTGGCAGAAGCCGGCAATGAAAATATCGTCGCTTTCCTGCTGATGCAGGTTCAGCAGTAAACCAAACCATACTCTGCCCAAAAACCCTTCGGAACTCTCCGAAGGGTTTTTTTATTTCCGAAACAATCGACCTTTTTCTAAAACCCTTTGTTCCGCCTCTGCCTGCCGCCCAGCCCCGACACAAAACCCCTCCTTTCCAATCCTTCTTTATCGGACTTTTCCTTTTCTTTTTCCTCTTTATTGGGCCAAAAACAATTCTCAGATTAACCAGATTGCCTATTTTGCCGTCTGACTCATTGTTAATTAAACTTTCAATAGGTCGGGCTTTCTGCTCTCTTCCCTCTGCCAGCGCGGGGGATTAGGAACAGCAACCCTGCCCCAGCGGCCTCCAGAAAAGGGCCGGGAAAAAAGAAAGGTCTTCGGACTGGATGCAGACCTTCACTCGAACATTCCGTTTCGCAGCGGTTCTGCTTTTTGCAGCCGTCTGTTCCGCCGTCCTTTCCGCCGCTCCTCTTCAGGAAGAACTCAGCCATTCCCGAAAACTCCGCAATATCGGCCGTCTCTATATGGCCTGCGGCCAATATGACAAGGCGGAAACCTATATCCAGCAGGCCCTTGGCAAACTCGCCCCTCTCCAGCAGGCCGACAGCGAAAAAGCCATCTGCCTGATTGACCTGGCTACCCTCTATTATTATCAGGAGCGATTGGCTGAGTCCGAGGAACTTTTCCTGCGGGGGCTTGTCGCCCAGCAAAACGCGCTTGGCGCCGACCATCCTTATGCGGCGCACACCCTTCGCAACCTTACCGCCGTTTACATTCGCCAGGGACGGCTCGACCGGGCTGCCGAAACCCTCGAATGGGCCTTCGACATCATTCTGAAGCATCATCTCCCTGACAATCGCATCCTGACTCCCTTCTATATCGACCAGGCCATCCTCCTGACCAAACTCGGCTCCTATGACTATGCCGAGGTGCTCTTTACGGAGATGCTCCAGCGCATCACGTCCGAGTTCGGCCCCAACCATCCTTACCTGCTCCAGGCACGTCAAGGGCTGACTGAACTTTATCTGGAAACAGAACAATACGCCCAGGCAGCCGACGAGTTTCAGAAATTGATGAGCGTTCAGCAAGCCATCTACGGCCAAAATTCCCAAATGCTTGTCGGCTCCTATCTGCTTGGCGCCAGGATTTGCCGCCGGCAGGGGGATTTGCAGCAAATGCAGGACTATTTTGACAAAGCGCTGGCTGCCGTCGCCAACTCCGGCAATCTGATTGCGGTCGCCCGGCTCTACGAGCAAATGGAAACCATCCGCTCAGCCGACATCATCGCCGCCGTCCACTCCAGCCAGCCCGAAGACTCCGCCGGCTGACTCTTTTCCCCTCGGCGGCGCTGCTGATTTTTGCTCAGTCCCATAAACCGTTTCTCAAACCGCCTCCAGACAAAATTCCTCTCAAACAACCTTTTGACCCGCCTGTCTTTTTCGTTCTATAAGTCATTTTTTATAAACATCTTATAAAAGTGTAAGCATTCTTCCCCCGCTGATTCCGCATAAATCCCTATAAAGACAAGGGGTTTCCGATACGATATTCACTCTATAGTGAATGTTTTCTTTTTTCTGCTGAAATCCACTTCAACAGAAAGGCGAGGAAGTTCAGACGTTTCAGGAGGTCTCTATGGCCCAAACGGTTACGATTAGTCCATTGACAAGGATTGAGGGACATCTGGCTATTCATACCGAGGTCGAACCAGACGGCTCCACCGGCCGTTTCAAAATCACGCAGGCCCGCTGTGAAGGCGAAATGTTCCGAGGCATTGAAACCATCCTCGAGGGCCGAGACCCTCTGGATGCCCAGCAAATTACCCAGCGCATCTGCGGCGTTTGTCCTATCTCGCACGGTCTGGCTTCGTGCATGGCTCAGGAGACGGCCTACGGCATCAGGCCGACCCGCAACGGCAGAATTGCTCAAAACCTGATTTTTGCGGCCAACTACCTCCAGTCTCACATCCTCCACTTTTACCATCTGGCGGCACTGGACTTTGTCGATATCACCGCTATTCTGAATTACAATGGAAACGACCCCACCCTGTCTGCCCTTCGCAATTGGGTTCAGAATGCCCTCGACAAAAATCTGGCCTTTCCCGGGGCACCGTTCCTGCCGCGCTATGAGGTCAAGCAGTATCTCAACTCCGATGAAAGCAACTGGAAACTCATCAACAGTTATGTCCAGGCCCTCCAAATCCGCAGACTTGCCCACGAAATGGCCGCGGTCTTCGGAGCCAAACTTCCGCATTCCACCTCGCTGGTTCCCACCGGCGTAACCGGTGAAATTACCATCGAACGGGTGCTGGCTTATAAAGCCCGACTGACGCAAATTACGGAGTTCGTTCAATCCGTCTATCTGCCCGACCTGCTTACGGCTGCCGCTGCGTTCGGCCACTATTGGGACATCGGCCAAAGTTACGGCAACTTCCTCAGCTACGGGGCCTTTCGAATGGAAGAAAATACCGGCGAAAACCTGCTTAACTTCTTTCCCTCCGGTGTGGTCATCGGCGGACGTTTCCAGCCCCTCGATACGCAGAAAATCCGTGAATATGTAGAAAACTCCCGCTACAGTTCCCCTTCCAATCTGCATCCGTGGGACGGGCAGACCAAACCCGCCCCGTCCAAAGGATACAGCTGGCTGAAAGCCCCCCGTTATGACAATCAGGTAATGGAAGTCGGCCCCCTCGCCCGCGTCATGGTAACCTATCTGGGCCCCGGCAATGATGCCAGAAAAAAGGAAATCGAAGACACCTTATCTTCGCTCAGCGTTCCCGTTGAAAAAATGAATTCGGTCCTGGGCCGTCATCTGGCCCGCGGACTGGAAGCCCGCTGGCTGGCCGATCAGTGCGTCCGCTGGCTGAATGAACTTGAATTGGACCAGCCAGCCGCCGCCGATTTTTCCCTCCCCCGTCAAGGCAGAGGCGTCGGGCTTACGGAAGCCCCTCGCGGAGCCCTCGGACACTGGCTGACCATCCAAAACTACAAAATCGAGCACTACCAGTGCATCGTCCCGACAACGTGGAACTGCTCGCCGCGCGATGACCAGGGCAGAGCCGGCGCCGTCGAAAAAGCCCTCGAAGGAACCGTGCTCGAAGACCCGGCCCAGCCCATCGAAGCAGGCCGGATTGTTCGCTCCTTTGACCCCTGCATTGCCTGTGCCGTTCATTGAGGACAAAATCATGAAAACCGAATTTTCTCGTCGTGACTTTCTCAAACTCGGCAGTTTTCTGGCCGCCTCAGTGACCCTGCCCGGAAAATGGGCTGACGTGTTCGCCGCCGGCCTGGAAAAAATGACCTCTCATACGCCTGTCCTCTGGATTCAGGCCCAGTCCTGCTCCGGCGACTCGGTTTCGCTCCTAAACAGCAGCGAACCGGGCCCGGCCGAACTGCTCACCCAATATATCTCCCTGGTCCTTCATCAAACCCTCGGAGCAGCACAGGGCGAAACCTTTATGAAAGCCCTGGACGAGGCCGCCGAACTGAACGGCTATCTGCTGGTCGTGGAAGGGTCTATTCCGCTGGAGATGCCCCGGGCCTGTGTCATCGGCGGAAGAACGTCCGAAGAAATTCTTGTCCGCCTGATTCCCAAAGCCAAGGCGGTTGTGGCGGTGGGCACGTGTGCTGCTTTTGGAGGCATCCCAGCCGCCGAAGGCAACCCCGTCGGCTCCGGAAGCGTCCAGGACCTGATGAACAAACACAACCTGCCCTGGAAGGGGAAACTCGTAAACTGCCCCGGTTGTCCGACTCATCCCAAACCCATTGTCGGCACACTGGCCTATCTGGCTGCCCAAGGGTATCCGAAAGTGGATGAAACCCTCTTGACGCCCAAAATCTTTTATGGAACATCGACGCATGACCAGTGCCCGCGCTATCACAACTACGAACGGAAAATCTTTGCCGAACACTTCGGCCAGTCGGAGGGCTGTCTGTTCAAACTGGGCTGCCTGGGGCCGCTGACCCGGACGGAGTGTCCCCATCGTCAGTGGAACGGCGGCGTAAACTGGTGCATCCGGGCCGCTGCTCCCTGCATCGGCTGCACTTCCCCCCACTTTGCCAAGAAAAAATCGTTCCCCTTCTACCGGCTTGGGGAACGGCAGCATCCGGTTGACTATACAGACACAGACCGAAAAGGAGCTTAAAAGCAATGAAATCGTTTCAGCTTACTCTGTTCGCAAAAATGCTTCTGATTACCCTGCTGCCTTTCATTCTGCTGGCGATGATTCTGCAGAGCGTCAATTATGCACTGACCCGCAAAAATCTGGTCTCGCTGGTCGGGCAGTTTGAACAGTCTCTCAACCAGATCAGCGACCATGCCGTCGGTGAAATGACCTCTCTGAGTGAAGCATCGGCAAAAGACCTGCTGCAGGAAATCTATATCTCAGTCGGCAGTTCTCTCCAGCCCGGCGAAGCAGCCAAGTTTCTCGACCTGGCCCGGAAACAGGTGCAGCTGGAGCAGTTGAATGAATTTTCTTTTTACGGTCCGGACGGTCGGCTGGAACTGTCTTCAAACCCCGCTACCGACAGGCAAACAGTCCCGCCGGAGGTGTTCCGTCAAGTCAGGGAAACAAAAACCATCGTCATGGAAGGACGCGACCGAAACGACAAAACCCTTCGATTCTATATGCCTTTGTTCCTCGATGCCGATATGGTGCGGATGAATCCCACGATGGAGATCGGGCAGCTGTACGGGATGCTTTTTGTGGAAATGAAAAAGGACAGAATCCTGGACAGCATTGCCGCTCAGCAGCAAACGATTCAGAAGGCCGTTGAGGAATCGGAGCAAAACAATCGTCGGATTCTCTCCAAAAGTCTTTGGCTCAGCATAGGCATTGTCGGCGTCTTCCTGGCCGTGATCGTCGCTCTGCTGGTTCCGCTGTCAGCACAAACAGTGATACGCCCGCTCCGAAAGGCCGTCGAAGCCAACCGAACCATCTCTCAATATCTGTCCTCTGCGGCCGTTCAGTTCAGTTCCTCCTCCAAAAACATCGCCGACGGAGCTTCCGAACAGGCCGAAGGTCTGGCCCAGACTACATCCCATCTGGAACAAATCACCTCCATGACCAAAGCCAACGCACAAAACGCCCAGGAAGCCAACCGGCTGGCCTCCGAGGCCCGACAGAAAGCGGAAAAAGGCCGCCAGGCCATCGAGAAAATGAACGAAGCCATCGAAAATATTCAGAAAAGTTCCGAAGGCACCGCCAAGATTATGAAGGTCATTGACGAGATTGCCTTTCAGACCAATCTGCTGGCTCTTAACGCCGCCGTCGAAGCCGCACGGGCCGGCGAAGCAGGCAAGGGATTTGCCGTCGTCGCCGAAGAGGTCCGAAATCTGGCGCTCAAAAGCGCAGAAGCCGCCCAGAACACATCCGCCCTCATTGAAAAGGCCATCGGGCAGGCCAAAAACGGCGTGACCATTGTCGGCGAGGTGCGCCAAACCCTCAGCGACATCGGAAGCAGCGTCGCCAAAACAGCACAAATCATTCAGGAAATCGCCCAAGCCGGCAGCGAACAGGTCAAAGGCGTCGAACAAATCTTTACAGCCGTCAATCAGATCGACCAGATAACCCAGCAGAATGCCTCCAGCGCCGAAGAATCGGCCAGTTCTTCCGTCGAATTGGAGTATCAGGCACGATGCCTCCAGCAAACAGTTTACGACCTGCTTGCTCTTATCGACCGCCATGCAGCCAGCCGGTCTGACTCTGCATCGCCGCAGCCGGAAAAGACAAACTTAACTCCACACGCTAAGACACCGATTCCTGTAAAGAATCAGGCCTGAACCCTGGGGGGCGATTGTCTCGCCCTCTGTTTTTTGGCCCCTTGCTTCCTCTTGATAAAACAAGACAAACCGGCTCAACTACCCTAATCCCGCCTTTTCCCATCTTTTCCCCATTTATCTTGCCCCATTCTCATTTCTTATCACATTTTCTAATATTGGATGTCGCTCTACATTGTCTGTTT
>CALMLO010000062.1 GCA_937868095.1 uncultured Phycisphaerales bacterium
GTCATGGTTCTTGCCTTACCTGCCACCGCCGGGGGCGGCGGGGTTGGAGAGGAAACGGGTAGGGTGTTGGGTTTTGGGTGAAAAATTAAGCGAAAAATTGGGGAAATGGCTTGCCGGCCGAAATTGGCGGGGTATAATAAGAGCGAAACGGCTACTTTGAAAAGACATCGAAAAATAGAAGGAAATAAAAATAAGGAGTTTTGCCAACCTTTGGAGGTGCACCGAGTTTCCGGGTCTGAGGCGAGAGTGGCCGTAATTTGATTTAAGGAGAATGAAAACAGATGGGCGTCCTGAATTTTCCTGTTTTCCCAGAACTTTCCGCAAGAACTGAATATGGGTGCGATATGGCCGGGAATCCTGGCCGTCAAAATGGACCAAAGACAGGGGTACAGTCAGCTGGGGGTGGGGATGGGGGTATTGATTGGGGATCGTCAAATAAAGGTGTTATTATTGGATTGTTATTATTAATATGCTTAAGTAATTATTTAAAGGATAAACATAATGTTCAATAATCAGGTCTTATATTTAATGCTGAGATTATCCTTATTGTTGTCAACAGGATGCAATGATAAACACAATTTGGAGACGGCTATAAGCCAACATTCATGTTTAAATTCAAAAGGAGATATTTTGGCCATATTGATTGGCCTAAAGATAAAGGGATGGGATTGTCCCGCAGCGTTAGAGACTCACCTTGTTTTATTGAAATTAGATGAAAATTCGTCACTCAATAGTTATAAGCATTATGGTGACTGGGTATTCCGTGACATGGCTTGGAGACCCGGCCACAATAATCATTTCTATTATACGACTTTTGAAAAAGTATACGGGTCGGGTTTTTTTTATGAACCCAAGAGTGAAAAATGGTTCAAACGTGGCACCGGAAGGTTAATGATGTTAGATGCCAGCATAAACAACAGTTTGGCAACTCAAATCAGTCAAGATGGCCATCCTCACATTATTACAAACTTTCAATGGAATCCGAATGGCAGTTTACTGGCTGGTATGGCATTTAAGCCATTAAGCCAATTGATTAATAGTGGCGAACTTGCGGTTTCTTACGATGAAGGGAGAACTTGTGAGTTGACCGGAATTGATATGCACAGCGGTCTTGTTTGGTTAAATAACAAAGAATTATATTTAATGACAGACCAAAACCATACGATCGCAAAAGTATTGTGTGATGGGCGCAATGTTATGATTACAGAGAGATTTATTCAAGAAAGCTGTCAGATCGCATTTAATGGAATCTTTGATAAAAAACTTGTTTATACTGCATATCCTCGAAAAAATGAAAAAGGGCAATATATAGACAAGTCAAGACGACTATTTGTTGGAGATAAATTAATTTATGAAACAAATAATCCATTGTTCCGCGTATTTGCATTCCCAGATACCATTATACTGGAGGCAGATGAAAGCGTATTTATTTTTGATGAGAATCTTTCTGTATGCCATAAAAGACTTTTAGGTAGGAATATCCATATATTAAATTATCACCCAGAAACAAATGTTTTATTTTTAATTAGGAACTGGAACACTATCTTGCATTATAATTATACCCATAAAGAGGAACCGAAAAATTTATTTTCAGTGAACACGCTCAATGTAAACTTTCGCATTTTTGTTAACATTTTAAGCGGCCGGCGCTAAGGCCTCCAGCAGGAACCGGAATTTTTTATTATGTACGGTCGAATTTCCGAACATCAATTTTATTCGTTCCCGCCAAAGCCAGCGACGCAGACACGCCATCGCATCGGCGAAGCTGCCCTTGGGGTCGCAGGTTTGAATCAGCAACCGGGCCAGCATCTGCCGCAGACGGGTCAAATCCCATCGCCTATCCGGCAGAAAACGATGATGGTTCTAATCCGAGTCAGATTTACCCGGTAGTCCAACCGCCGCTGTGAACACTGTGACTAAAGTGGAACGTGAAAACTTTCTATCAGATCAGGCCTTTGTTTTAGTAGTAAGTTTCTGGTTGTGGCGTCGTGTCTATATCGAAATGCTTATTCCAAAGTTTGAAAGCCATGCTGATATTTATGCTGCTGAGATTTTAGGGTTGCAGCATTATAGAGAGGGATTACGGCAGATGGCGAACTCAAAGTGGGCGTAAAATTACGCCATAATTTACGCCATAGGGAGTGTGAGAAGATAAAAAAAACCTAATAATCTTCATTATCAGGCTAAAAATAAGGGTGGAAGATGGGATTCGAACCCACGACCCTCAGAACCACAATCTGATGCTCTAACCAGCTGAGCTACTTCCACCGCAAAAACCGGCCGGCTCATTCCATCCGGCCTCAAACAAACAGTTATTATACGAACGACCCCGCGCATTTGTCAATTGCCCCCCGCAAAATCCCCATATTTTTGTCCCTCACTTTTTCTTTTTCCGCCTTGATTCTGACCCGAAAACCCCTATAATAGGTCTCCCGATATGCTTCAAAAACGGTTGTTTAGAATAAAGGGGATCAATCTATGGCAAATGCAGTAGTCGGACAATCCGGCGGCCCAACAGGCGTGATTAACGCCTCCTTGGTGGGCGTAATCAATGAAGTAATCAAGCACAAGGAAATCGACAATCTCTACGGTGCCGTTCATGCCGTTGCCGGCATCGTCAAAGAAGACTTTATCGACCTCAAAAAACTCTCCGTCGAAACCCTCAGACGGCTGGCCTTTTCGCCTTCCGCCGCCCTCGGCTCCACACGGGACAAGCCCGATGAAGAATATTGTCGAAAAATCCTCGACGTATTCCGCAAATACGATATTGAGTATTTCTACTACATCGGCGGCAACGACTCCGCCAATACCTGCTACCTTGTCAACGAAATGGCCGAAAAAGTCGGCTATAATTTCCGCGCCTTCCACATCCCAAAAACCGTCGATAACGACCTGCTGGTAACCGACCACTGCCCTGGATACGGCACAGCCGCCAAATTCGTCGCCTGTGCCCTCATGGGCGATGACCTCGACAATCGGGCACTGCCCGGCATCAAGATTGATGTGATTATGGGCCGCCACGCCGGCTTCCTGACCGCCGCCTCCGTCCTCGGCAGGCAGCGAGAAGACGACGGGCCCCATCTGGTCTATGTACCCGAACGGCCGATCGCCATGGAGAAGTTTCTGGCCGACGTGGAAGCCGTTTACAAAAAATTAGGCCGCTGTGTCGTCGCCGTCAGCGAAGGAATCTGCGACACCGATGGTGTCGTCTGGACCAAAAAAATCGCCGCCGTCGATGAAAAAGACCCCCACGGCAATGTCCAGCTCTCCGGAACCGGCGCCCTGGCCGACTATCTGGCCGCACAGGTTAAAACCAAACTCAAAGTCAAACGCGTCCGCGCAGACACCTTCGGCTACCTCCAGCGAAGTTTTGCCGGCTTGCAGTCCGACGTGGACCGCCAGGAAGCCGAAATGTGCGGACGAAAAGCCGTGGAGTTCTCCATCCAATTTGACAACGGCTCCGTAGCAATGAAACGCACCGGAAGCGGAAAACACTACGGCGTCGAGTATTTCCGCACTGAACTGGCCAATGTAGCCGAAAAAACGAAATCCATGCCCGACGAGTTCATCACCCCCGAAGGCAGCGGCGTTACGCCGGCTTTTGTGGAGTACGCCCTGCCCCTCGTCGGCCAGCTCCCCCCGACCGAATACCTCGGCAACTATCCACGAATCAAACGGAAATAACCGCCGAAAAAACACGAAAACGCCTGCCGAAAAACTCTTCCTCGGCAGGCGTTTTTTATTCCTCACAAACCCAGCTCTTGGGCTTCTGTTTTCTTCGCTCCCCCTTCCCTCCCCGCTCTCGGCCGCCCTCAGCGCCGCCATCCTGCTTTGCGAACCATCAGCGGCGGCATCTGCTCCGGTTTGACCTGCTTCATATCCGGCTTGATGCAGCTTCGAATATTCGGATAAACCTTAATCTCGCAATTCAGGATAAGCCACGGGGCGTTTTTATTGTTAATTCGCTTCAGCATCTCAGGTCCTTATCTTGACGCAGAAAAACTCTTTTTCTCTATCGGCCGAAAACACACCGCTCTTAACCGACCCCACCCCCAAAAACACCGTTTTTTCCCCTACACAAACAGGAATTATAACCGTATAATCAAAGTATCTGAAACACAGGAGATTTTATGGACCTGATTTTGCGAGAATCAAAAACCTCTTCCCATTTCAGCATCAGCTTCGTCATCGCCGGCGGCTGGACAGCCGAACCAAGCGTCCAAATCGACTTCCAGAAAGCCCTCCTCGAAAACGGTCTGGAATTTTCCCAAACCAACTTCTACAAAAACGGATTCCAACTCCGCCGCGAAGCCCCATCCTCGCCCCTCCAGATTCTTCTCGAAAGCCCGGCTCCCCAAATCCACAACCTTAAAATCCTGGCCATCAGCCCCAATTGTGATTTGGACTATTTCTGTCGGGAAGCCGAAGCCGTAACCATCGCCTATCAGCAAATCTGGCCCGCCGAGCAGTACCAGATTCTCAACACAACCGCCCGCATAGACCATCTCTACAGCACAAAAATTCACGCATTTCAGTACCTCTGGGAAAACCGACTCAACCAGTCGCCCGAAGATTTCAAAGCCCTCGGCGGACGACCCGTTCACGGCGGCGGACTGCGGCTCCTCATCCCCCCTCATTCCGCCGGAACCCAGGAACCGGTAACCATAGAACTGCGAATTGAATCTTTCCTGCGGGAACCCTCCAAACTCCTCGTGGAAACCGCTTTTACATGGCCAAAACCCCGCATCATCAGCAGAGAAGGCCGTTTCGGCCCACGGCCCTATCTCGAAACCGTCGAAAACTTTGCCGCCACAGAAGTGTGGAATTTTATCACCAAATCCAACCAGTAACCCCCCGCCCGCAGACCAAACAATCCGCCCCCGCCCCCGCTGCCCCCAAGCCCCCGCCAGTCCTTATTAAAGTTCCTCCAGCGGAATCCGCCCCAAAGCAGCCAGCGCAATTTCCACCTGACCCATCGGCGCACTGACCGCAAAGCCGGCCGCATGCGGCGCCAGCTGAACAATCATTTCGTGCGCAATCTCCGCACCAATCCGACGGCCCTCCTGCTTCGTCTTGGCCTTCGCCATTCGCTTCAGCAGCGCATCCGGCACCACAACGCCGGGCACCTCATTGGCCATAAACTCCGCATTCTTATAACTCACAAACGGCCAGATGCCCGCCAGAATCGGTATCCGGCAGTTCTCAACGCTGGCCTGAAACGCATAAAACATCTCCAGGTCAAAAACCGGCTGCGTAATCGCATATTCCGCTCCCGCCTGCACCTTCAGACGAAATCGGTCAATCTCCCGATGCAAATCCGACGCCACCGGATTCGCCCCTACCCCGATAGTCAGACCCAGCGGAGACGGCAGCAAATTGCCCCCAATATCAATCCCCCGATTCAGATTGCTGACAACCCGCGTCAGCGCCACAGAATCCAAATCATAAACAGCCGTTGCATCCGGATAATCCCCCAGTTTAGGCGGATCCCCCGTGATAATCAGCACATTCCGCAGACCGACGGCATAAATCCCAAGCAGGTCCGATTGCAAACCGATAAGGTTTTTATCCCGACAGCACACATGCAGAATCGTCTCAATCCCCACCTCCTGCTCAATCTTCACAGCCGTCACCAGCGGGCTCAGCCGAGCACTCGCACGAGGCCCATCGGGAATATTAATCGCATCAACCCCCAACTGGGCACAGCGAGCGGCACGCTGGAGAACCTGCTCAAGTTCCACCCCTCGCGGAGGCGTCAGCTCCACACACACCACCGGCTGGCCGGCCGCCAGTTTAGCACCCAGCGAGGACCGCTCCGACAGCGGCTTGGCCTCAGCGGCCTCCGGCTCCGAAATCACAATCCGCCCCGACGGAACCGAACGGCTCCCCGCCGCACGATCCAACGGACGCACCGACTTGACTATCTGCCGGATATGCTCCGGCGTGGTACCGCAGCAGCCCCCGATAATCCGCGCCCCGTTCTCAAAAAACCGCTTGGCATATTCCGCCATATACTCCGGCGTGCACATATACAGCATCCGCCCGTCCACCTGCCGCGGAAGGCCCGCATTGGGCTGAACAGAAATCGGCTTATCCGTAATCGGACGAATCTTCTGAAGGGCTTCAAGCATAAACGAAGGACCCACCGAACAATTCAAACCCACCGCCGAAACCTCCGGATGCTGGGCGGCCGCCGCCACCGCCTGCTCAATCGGCGTCCCGAAAATCGTCTGCCCGTTCTCCAGGCAGGTCATCTGAGCCAAAATCGGCAAATCACAAACAGAACGGACGGCCTCCACCGCAATCAGAAGTTCCGATTCACTGCTGAACGTCTCCAGAAGAAAGAAATCAACCCCTCCTTCAAAAAGCGCTCGCGCCTGCTCTGCAAAAATCGGAAGAAGATAAGACGTAAGTTCCGGATCAGGCACAGGAACATTCAGTCCGCTCGGACCCATCGAGCCGGCCGTCAAAACCTCCACCGGCGCTGCCTCACTGGCAATCTCCGCCGCCGCAAGATTGATATCCGACACCTTATCAGCCAGCCCGAACCGCCCCAATTTGATGCTGTTGGCCCCGAAACTGTTGGTCTCAATAAAATCACACCCGGCCTCGATATACGCTTTATGAACATCGCGTATCCAGTCCGGACGGGACAAACTCAACTCCTCAAAACACGTATTCACAAAGGCACCCCGCTGATAGAGCATCGTCCCCATCGCCCCATCACCGAGGAGAATGCCTTCACGAAGTCGCTGTAAAAACCCCTTTTTCATTGGAGCGATTTTATACAAATTCAGTAGTTTGTAAAGACAGCAGCCAAAGGAAAAAATAAACCAAAACAAGGCATAACAGGTCATCTTTGCCCGATAATCTTTCGAAAATCCTTGCTTTTTACAAACACTTCTCTATACTTTTCAGGCAGTTTCAAAAAGACTATCCCCATTTCTTTACTATAAAGGATTGTTTCGATGGCTGACAAACTGGACGAATTGAAAAAAGTACGGGAATTGATTGGTCTGATGAAGGAAAACGACCTCATCGAGATTGAAATTTCCGACGGAGACAAGAAAATCCACCTGAAGCGGCCCCAGCAGCAGGCCGTCCAGATGGTTTCCTCGCCGCTCCCCGCACCCGCTCCAGCCGCTCCAGCCGCCGAACTCCAAAAGCCAAAGACCGAAACAGCAAGGCAGGAAGAAGCCGGCCTCCTCGAAATCAAATCCCCTATTGTCGGCACCTTCTACGCCGCACCCAACCCTGATGCGCCCCCCTATGTAAACGTAGGAGATAAGGTCAAGCCCGATACCGTCGTTTGCATCGTCGAAGCCATGAAAGTAATGAATGAAATCAAGGCGGAAACAGCCGGTACCATCGTGGAAGTACTCGTCAAAGACGGCCAATCCGTCGAATACGGCCAGCCCCTCTTTAAAGTACGCCCCTGACCGTGGCGGGCCGCTCTTGCCGAATAGAGGAACCCTATGTTCAGCAGAATCCTGATTGCCAATCGCGGTGAAATCGCACTTCGCATTATTCGCGCCTGCCATGAACTCGGTATCGAAGCCGTGGCTGTCTTTTCCGAGGCCGACCGCGGCGCCCCCTACCTCGAAACAGCCGATGAAACAATCTGTATTGGACCGGCCCAGCCAGCCAAGAGCTATCTCCATATTCCAGCCATTATCAGTGCCGCCGAAATAGCCGACGTCGACGCCATTCATCCAGGATACGGATTCTTGGCCGAAAACGCCCATTTTGCCGAAATCTGCAATGAATGCGGAATCACCTTCATCGGCCCAGACCCCCAATCCATGCGGATGCTCGGCGACAAAGTCCAGGCACGACTTGTCGCACAGAAGGCACGAGTCCCCCTCGTCCCGGGCTCAGAAGGAGAACTCAAGAACGAAACCGAAGCCATCAAACTCGCCAACAAAATCGGCTACCCCGTTATCGTCAAGGCCGCCGCAGGCGGCGGCGGAAGAGGAATGCGGATCGCCCACAATGACATCAGTCTCCATAAGGCCTTTGCCGCCGCAAGAACCGAAGCGGAAGCCGCCTTCAAAAACGGAACACTCTATCTCGAAAAGTTTATCCTCGAGCCGCGCCACGTCGAAGTCCAGCTCATGGCCGACAAAGCAGGCAATGCCGTTCACTTCTATGAACGAGACTGCACCATTCAGCGACGCCACCAGAAACTCATCGAAGAATCCCCCTGCCCCGTCATCGACGAAAAAACACGAGAAGAACTCTGCCGAGCCGCCATCCGCCTCATCACCGAAGCCAAATACCACAATGCCGCCACCGTCGAATTTCTGCTCGACCGCGACAAGAATTATTATTTCATCGAAGTCAACACCCGCATCCAGGTCGAACACCCCGTTACAGAAATGGTAACCGGCCAGGACCTCATTAAATGGCAGATTCAAATCGCCGCCGGAAACCCGCTGACCCTTCGCCAGCGGGACATCAGGCATAACGGAGTCGCCATGGAATGCCGCATCAACGCCGAAGACCCCTCACGCAATTTCGCCCCTTGTCCCGGACCCATTCATCGCTTTATCCAGCCGGGCGGATTCGGCGTGCGAGTCGATACACACCTGGCCCAGGGCTCCCTCGTTTCTCCTTATTATGACTCCATGGTAGCCAAACTCATTGTCCATCAGCCCACACGCGAACAGGCCATTGCTACCATGAAGAGGGCACTGCGGGAGTTCCGCATCGAACCGCTCAAAACCACCATTCCCGCCTGTCTGAAAATTCTTTCACACAATCTGTTTGTCAAAAATCAAGTGGATACCAGTTTCATTGAGCGCCACCTGAGCATTTGAAAAAACGAAAGGAATCCGCCCATGCACTTGCAGCGGACACTGCCCCCAATCCTGCTGCTTCTGCTGCCCCTGATGGCAATAATCGCCGTTATCGCCGCTCACCGCAACGCAGCCCTGCTGAAGAAAAAACAGTCCGCCCCCATCCCAACGGCACATTCCAACTTCGGCACGGCCCAGTGGCCGATTTTCCGAGGCAATCCCCAACTGAACGGCCTGGCCGAAGGAAACCTCCCCGACCAGCTCACAATCGCCTGGAAATTCAAAACCGGCGGCCCCGTCAAAGCCGCACCCATCGTCGCCGCAGGCAAAGTCTTTGCCCCCTCAACCGACCGGAACATCTACGCCCTCGACCCCAACACAGGCACCCTCCTCTGGCAGAAAGAACTGGATGGAGAGATAGAGGCCCCCGCGATGGCGGCCGACCAAACAGTCTATGTCGGCACAACAAACGGCTGGTTTTACGCACTCGACGCCGAAAGCGGCTCTATCCAATGGAAATACGAAACCAAAGGAAAAATCGCCGCCTCGGCCAACTTCGTCAGCGGCCAAATCCTCTTCGGCGACTACGAAGGCGTTCTCCATGCACTCAGCCCGCAGGGCAAACTCTTATGGTCTTACAAAACCGAAAGTTATCTGAATGGAACGCCCGCCGCCTCCCAATCTGCAATTCTCATCGGCGGATGCGACGCCAACCTCCACATCCTTTCCCTGCACGAACCCAATCAGGTCCGCCGCATCGACACCGGTTCTTACATCCCTTCCAGTCCGGCCGTCTATGAACCCTTTGCCTATGTCGGCAACTTCAGCGGACAAATCCTTGGCATACGCATTCAAACCGCAGAAATTGCCTGGACCTCCAGCAGACCGGACGACGCATTCTTTGCCGCCCCCGCCGTCAATGATTCCTGCCTGGTGATCGGCTCCCAGTCAAACAAACTCCTCTGCCTCGATCGCCAAACCGGCCAAATCCGCTGGACGTTTCAAACCGAAGGCGCCGTCAACTCCAGCCCCGTTCTCTGCGGCACCAGCGCCCTCTTCGGCTGCGACGACGGCTTTTTGCGAATCGTCTCCCTCGCCGACGGAAAAGAACGGTGGTCCGCCAACCTGGCCCAGCCGATTTCATCCCCCGCTGTGGCGGCAAATCGCATCTTCGTCGGCTGCGGCGACGGCTGTATCTATGCCTGGAAACAAAAAGACCAACAGTAACAGGAGAAAAAATGGTTATCCTATTCGGATTTGGCGCATCCCGCCGTGAAAACCAGGGCCCCACAATCGACATTCAATGCCCCCATTGCGGACTCCTTTCGCCCGCCGTCTCAAAGGAGGTCATCGATTGGTTTGCTCTGTTTTTCATCCCCTGTTTTCGCCTGCGAAGAACAAAACTCTGCTGCCTCAAGTGCGGAAAAATCTTTGCGCTCCCTCTCCCCATAGACCAGCTCAGCCAAATCCCTCCAGACACCCTCAACCAGATGCTCGAACAAGCCGTTCCATCCGCAGGCACTTCTCTGCTGGCCGTCCTCGCACTGCCTGCTTCGCTGATACCGATTGTCGGCATAGCCATCGCCGCCTCCGCCCTCGCACTGGCCTGGAAAACCTGCGGCTGGCAGAAAACGTTCTCCGCCATCGCACTCGTGATGTCCATCTTTTTCACAATCTTTTTCCTGATTTTTCACGAACTTGACTATCTGTAAACCATTTATTTCCAATAAGATAAGAAAAAACACTTCAAAAATTAAACTGTTTTGCAAATAAAACTTGCTTTTTCTGAAATATTCATTTTATAATGGACGTATAATACAATAGAAAAAGTAAATAGGGTCAACAGGCCTATGAGTCCGGAACTGGAGAAAGTCATCCATGATTTGACCTTGAGAATGCTGCTGATTCGCGCTATTCAGGAAGGCGACAGCCCAAGCTCCCTCACGGAACGCGAAGCACTCATTCTCCAGCAGTTGTTGGAGCGGCCGCAGATGACAATCTCCGAAATCGCTGAATCCTGGCCGAACGTGAGCGAAAGCACCATCTCGATGACCATCACGCGGCTCTGGCGGGAAAAAGGATACGTCTCCAAGATTATCAAGCCGGACAACCAGCGAGTCACCCTCGTCCAGATTACAGACAAAGGCAAAACGGCGATTCAAAAGCACCTGGCTCAGCAGGCCGAACGATACAACACCCTTTTTCAGGCGATTAACGCAACCGCAGAAGAAAAAGAAATGCTGATTCGCATTTGCAGGCGGGGAATCGAATATCTGGATACTCATCTGGCCCAAATGCAAAAGCCCCCAGCAAAACCCTGAGGCCGAAGCGCCCGAAAACCTTCGCTCTCAGATGAAACCGCCGGAAACGCCCCTTCCGAAAAGGCCGTGCAGCCGACGGGGAAAGGTGATTACTATGAACAGGTCAGGCAAAAAATGGATGCTCGCCGGCATCGTCTTCCTTGCCGCTTCTTTTCTCGTGTTCGCAGAAGAAAGATCCGCCGGCCGCGGCTCATCACCCCATCGTTCCGCCGGCCAATCCGCTGCATCAAAAACTTCTCAAACACGCTCTCAGCCGCCTTCCCAATCCAGACAATCCGCACGCCCATCGGCCGTCTCGCAACCCTCCGCTCACAGCGCCAGCCCGGCGAGACCCTCGTATTCAAATACAAGCAGCAGAACTGTCAGGACCCAAACAACCGCTTCCCAATCCAATTCGCCGACAACAGGGGTGAGACGCTCTTCCTCCTCCGCCCTCAGCCGCCCTGTCGTCAGGCAATCCTCAACCGCCGCCTCCCTGAAGACCAATCGGCAAGCGGCGAATACGAACACCGCCGTCTCAGCCCCAACGACGAAACAGACATCCTCCGCTTCAGCCGCGCGGTCCTCCGCCGCCGGCTCCCGTTCCGCCGGCCGACTCAGCACCCAGCGGCGCGTCTATGTCCTCTCTCCTCACAGCCGCCAGGAACAAAAGCATACGCAATCAGCGGACACCTCCGTCGCAAACAAGAGCACCTCGGACAAAACCCAACCTGCTCAGACGGACACCGCCCGTACCGCTGCCCCTTCCAGGCACTCGTTGACCGCCCCTCAGCACGACAGCACAACCCGCATCGCCTTGCGCACCGACGCGTCAAAGACGGACAGCACCAGCCCCCGCTCCCGACGAGAGACAATTGTCTCCCGAATTGACAGCCCCAGCCCCTCCGCCGGCCGCTCCAAATCGCAGGAACAGACCCGCCATCTTCGCACACCCTCTGCAAACACAAGCGAAAACTCCCTCACGCGCGCCTCAGCATTGGCCGCCTCCTCCGACCGCACCCATCGGGACCTTTCCGCCCGCTCCTCCGCCCGCAGAAGCCATGCAGACCGCTACGACAGCCGAATCCATGTCACCAGCGATAACAAACTCGAAGTTGTCGGCCGCATCACCCCTCACCGGCCGCGCCCCTACATCCCGCGACGCCTTTACCATGATACGGCAATTGTGCACCGCAACTCTGCTTGGCACAGGTGCGGCTCCCATTTCGCCCTCACCTTCTCCTGGAACTCCTGTGCCCGCCTGGCCTATGTGCCCTACGGCAGCTGTTATGGATTCACCTATTACTACCCCCATTATCACCGCCGCTATGTCTTCGTGAGCATCGGCGGCTGGTGGCCGTGTGAGTATCGCTATCGCCGCTACTACTGGTACGGATGCCATCCCTATTACTGGTACGGCGCAACCGTCATAACTCCTCCGGCCGTTGTCGAGCAGAACACCTATAACACATACAACTACTATACCGCCGCCCCCGCCGACCAGCAGCAGACGGAGGCATGGAAATATCCCTTTGGAGACCCCAATTATGACGTAAGCGACTACATCCAGAGGATTTCCGCCGATGACGCCCCCGAGTTCGAGACAGCCGCCGACCTCTGCTTTGCACACGGCGTAGACCTCTTCCTCGCCGGCAAATATGCCGAGGCAGCCGCTCAATTCCGCGAGGCCGTCCGCGTCTCCCCCGAGGATATCATCCTGCCCTTCACATACAGTCAGGCCTTGTTTGCCGACAGCGACTATGCTCACGCCGCCGCCGTCCTGCGGGCAGCCCTGGCGGCAATTCCGGAGGACCAGCTGACCATCTACTACCCGCGCGGCCTCTACGAAAAGGAAGAAACGCTCACAGAGCAGATCGAAGCACTCGAGAAGGCAGTCCAGAACGAGCCGTTTGCCGCCGATTATCACCTCCTCCTCGGCTATCAATATCTGGGACTGGGCCGCCTTGACAAGGCGGCCGCCCATCTCACCGAGGCAGCCAAAGACACGGCCAATCAACACGCCGCTGAAAAACTCCTCGAACTGACCCGCCAACTCCAAGAAACGCCCGAGGAAGAATAGCATCCGAAAAACCAACACTGCGGAAGGTGTCTGAAAGACGGCTGGATACCCGCCCGCGCAGGTATCCAGCCAGTTTCGCAGTTTCCTAAAACACCCCTACAATCCCCCTTCCTCTACAATCCGCTTCTCCTCCTCCGTCAGCCCGTACAATGTATATACCAGCTCATCAATCGCTTGATCTGTACTCTTAATCTGACGCTCCAGTCTCACCCGCTCATCAGGCGTCTTCGCTTCCTGCAAACGCTTGTGCAATTCAAGCATTGTCTTAACATTTTGTATTATTTTATTACATTCGTCGATGCGGTTATCGTCATTAAGTATGTCGGGGAAAGGTAATTTTTTAATATCTTTTATTGTTATTTGCGGAAAATCATCTTTTGCCGACTGACTAACCATTGCAAGATATAGCCGTGAAATAAGTTTACTATTAAGAATGCCTAATATAAGGAATAGGTCTATTTCCCCCTTTGTAATGATTGTGTATAGATTCTTATTTGTAATTACTGTATCCTCTATATAACTGGCCATTAAACGCTGTTTTCTGCTTACCAATCGTCTCAATAATATCCGAGGACCTTCAAACCATTTGAACTCGTTGGGGTATTCTTGCATTTTATTACCATATTCCACCCAATTGGGTGCAGACATTTGTATATCATATCGGTAAACATTGCCTTCAAAATATGGATGAGAATTTTTCCCTGTTTTCTTGACCGTTAGGAGGTCTTGGTCAAAGAGGACTCCTCGTTTTATGTCTATAACATCTGAGAATACTTTAGCACTCGACCTAAATATTTTCATTAAGACTTTAAGCATCTCCATGTTTAAAACAATCTTCTTATCCTCCATTTCATTCCATTTACTTTGAGCAATTTTATTAATCTTCAATTCTTCTATTTTTATTGAATTAATTTTGTCTCGCTTTGGATACTCATATGTCACAGTTTTATGGTTTGTTGGGAGAGGCACATTCTGCGTTGTTAATAAAAGAGTATCAATATAGGCATCCTTAAATACGTCAAATGGGAGTAAAATTATTGAAGTTATCTTTTTCTTTAATAAATACTCTCTTAAGGGTGTATAGTGAGGCCCCCCTAACCACGCTGACGGAATGATAAATCCAAAATGCCCTTCTTTTTTCAACAAGTCATGGCTTTTCTGTATGAAAGAAACATAAATGTCTCGTATTTGATCGTATAAATTATACCTTTCACACAAATAAATTGATTCTTCACAGCTCACAATCGCTCCATACGGCGGGTTCCCGATCACCGCGTCAAAGCCCGAATTTTTCCGTCTGAATATTTCCGGAAACTCCTCCTCCCAGTCAAAGGCATTAATCTTATACCGCTGCTCCTCGTCAAACATCTCTATCTGCCGGCCGGTATAAAAATCCGTCCCAATCAGAGAATTGCCGCACTTAATATTCCTGCCCAAATCCGGCAGCGCCCGCTCATTGTGAAACAGCACCAGCTCCCGCTCCCCCTCCAGCACCTTCAGCAGCAGTGACAGCTTCGTCACCTCCACCGCCTGCGGATCAATATCCACCCCGTAAATACTATTCAGCAGAATCCGCTTCCGCTCGGCCACCGTCAACTTATAGTCTCCACCCGTTCCATGCCCATTCTTTTCGCAGATCGGCGGCTCCTTTTTCGCCAGCCATTTCTTCGGCTGATGCTCCGTATAATACTTCAAATGCCAGTCGAGCAGATACTGATACGCCCCCAGCAGAAACGACCCCGACCCGCACGCCGGATCAAGAATTTTCAGTTTCCCTGCCTCTGCCAGCGTCTTGCCTTCCACCAGCCGGCCCACCGTATTTTGCACAATATAATCCACAATATACGACGGCGTATAATACACACCCCCCGCTTTCTTAACCTCCGGCTTTTCCTGGATCCTCGCCCGATGAGCGGGGGTCAGCGTAATCACCTTCCCCAAAAACCGCTCATAGACCTGTCCGAGTATCTCCGCAGGCAGCACTGAAAAGGCATACGGGCTTTTCGGATAATACAGTCGGCGAATAATACCCTCAAGCACAGCATCATCAATGGTCAGCCCTGGCGTCAGTTCATCCGGCCCCTCCGCCCGGTCCTTTTCTTTGGTAAAATGAAACAGCCCTGAATTGTACCGGTCATCGGCCTGACGAAACAGCGTCACCAGCCGCTGATAAACATCGGTCCCGTTCAGCAGCTCCTGCAGTTGACCGTACCGCTCAATCCCCCGGTCTTCACAAATCCGCAAAAACACAATCCGGTCGATCGTCTTTTGCACCGCATAGTTCAGCTCCCGGCTTGTCAGATTCGGATTGCGCAAAGCAAGGTTGCGCGCCAGCTCCTCCCGCCACTGCTCAATCTCCGCCAAAAACGCATCATCAACTTCGGCTGTGCCCTTCTTCCGCTCGGTCGTTTCAGCGTATTTGTCAAACGAACCCTTCAGCACCGCCTCACGAGAAAAAATCCCCGCTATCCGCTCCCACTCCCGCGGATACTCTGTATAGCGAAGATACATCACCCGAGCCATGGAGGCCTTGTCCCGTTCGGCGGGCTTCACACGGCAGTCATACACCGCAAACTCTTCAAAGTCCGTCAGAATGGAAAGCGGCAGCTTGGCAGACCATGCATACCGCCTCAGCTGATAGGCCGGCTCCGGGTCGTCCCAAAGATTAACCGATGGTTTCTTTGCCTCCACAAAAAACTTGCGCGCTCCCCCAACACGAAAACAGTAATCAGGTGCCTTAATCGCCGAGCCGATTCGGATGGCATCCTCATGGATCACATCCCGATACGCCTCCGCATACCCCTTGCGATTTTCAACATCCCACCCCAATTCCGTAAAAAACGGGTCGATAAACTCCCGTCTGACTTGGGTCTCGTTATAGCGGTCGCTCTTATAGGATTCAAGATTTCGCGCAAATAGTTCTACCAGTTCCAAAATCCGTTGAGGTGCACCCATAGAACCCTTGCCCTTTCCTTTCCCAATAATCTGCCGCCAAATATACCCAAAATAAAATCAAGAACAAGTCAATTTCTTTTTGTCCTCAAATTCACATCCGCCTCTTCTCCCCTCCATTCTTTTCTTTACAGACAGTCGAACTCAGCCAATTTCCGCAGCACCCCCGACCCCTCAAATCCCCCCGCATCAAAAAATTCTTACCCCTTCTTTTTCCAGCACTTCCAGGCGCCGCCACCGCCCAAGCCCCCCGCATTTTCAGCCCATTCCCGCACCCCCGCCCCAAAGTAGAGAGCCGATCACTCAACGGAGGAACCAGACCAATGCAGGCAGCCGCCCACAACGGCGAATACGGCATCGTCCGTCAGGCCGGCATGGACCTGGTCAAAATCCATCACGACCTCGAAAACGAAAAGCCGCCCCGGCCGATGGTTCCAAAATCCGCCTCTCCATTAGATTCTCAGCAATTCCCCCCAAACCCCCTCAGCAGCCCTTTTCAACTGGCTCAAAAATGCGCGCCGACGCCTCCGCAGGTTCAAAATCCGGCTTTAAAATGCGCGCGGCCGTTTTTAAATGGCTTTAAAATGCGCGCCGCCTGCGCGCCGCGGTGCGCAAATTTCCCCAAAAACCCCATTTTCAGCCCAAAAACCCGCAAAACCACAAAAAACTCCGCTTCCCTCCTGGCGGCTCTTGAGATCTGCCGCTTGCCGGCAAACCCAACCCCGATTATACTCAAGCCGTCCAATACGAATCCCGAGGCAAACAATGCTTGAACAAATGGAACAAATGAACCCCACCCTTCAGGCCTTGCTGGCCACGCTTTTCACATGGGCACTGACCGCGCTGGGAGCCGCCACCGTCTTCTTTTTCAAAACCATCAGCCGCCGCATGCTCGATGCCATGCTCTCGTTCGCCGGCGGCGTAATGATTGCCGCCAGCTTCTGGTCTCTGCTGGCCCCCGCCATCGAAATGGCCGCCAGCCAGAACCGCATTGCCTGGATTCCGGCCGCCGCAGGATTCCTGCTCGGCGGTGCCTTCCTTCGGCTGGTGGATGTTATCCTGCCCCATCTGCATCAGGGCTATCCCGTCGAAGAGGCCGAGGGCATTCATACCTCCTGGCGGCGAAGCATTCTTCTCATCCTGGCCATCACCATCCACAACATCCCGGAAGGCCTGGCGGTCGGCGTCGCCTTCGGTGCTCTCCGGCACGGATTGGTGGAAACCAGCTTTGCCGGCGCCTGTGCCCTGGCCATCGGCATCGGCATTCAAAACTTCCCCGAAGGAGCCGCCGTCGCCGTACCCCTCCGGCGGGAAGGATTCAGCCGCCTCAAAAGTTTCTGGTACGGTCAGCTTTCCGGCCTGGTCGAGCCGATAGCCGGCGTGCTGGGGGCCTGGGCCGTGATGAGCATTACTCCGCTTCTGCCGTATGCCCTGGCTTTTGCGGCCGGTGCCATGATTTTTGTCGTCATCGAAGAAGTCATCCCCGAATCACAGCGGGCCGGCCATGTGGATCTGGCTACAACCTCCGCCATGCTCGGCTTTACCGTGATGATGATTCTTGATGTCGCCTTCGGATAAACAGCCCCGCTTGTACGCAGCACCAACCCGCCCCCTCCCCGCCGGCAGCCGCCCCTTGCACTCTCGCTCAGGCCATAAAAAAACTGTGGAGGCCGAAGCCCCCACAGTTTGAAACAATCTCTTCTCTGTCAGGCTTACTTATAGAAATGTGTTGATTCAGTTTCCTGAACATCGCGTTCCAACTGGTCAGCATTCAGGACAACACCAAACCGGACATCGCCTTCCTTAAGGGCCTTGACCGTAACTTTCCACGTCGCCGTGGCCTTGGCATTCAGAGAAGCCAGCGGCGCAAAGACAACCTTCTGTCCGGCCGGGCTTGCCGGCTGGGTAGCACCTCCCGCCGAGACAAACTGCATCGAGTCTTCGAGCGTGCAGGTCACCTTCAGATTGGTCGCCGTAGCCGTACCCTGATTGGTTACCGTAATCACATAGGTCTCATTCTGGCCTACTTCAATCGGGTCAGATACGTCAATAACTTCCAGCAGCAGGGCTGGAATACCCCGAATTTCTATCGACGCCGACTTAGAAACATCCTGAGCACAAACCGCCTTAGCAGAAGCAGTATCGCTCAGCTTGCCAAGAGAAGACGGCACATACGACACGGTGAACTGCTTGGACGCGCCAGGGGCCAAATCGCCGACATTCCAGGTAATCACATTGCCGGCCTGAGTTCCGCCGCCGCTAATCTGAATCTGCCCGACGCCGGCCGGAACTGTATCCGTTACAACCGTGTTCTTGGCCACTCCATCACCCTTGTTGGCCACAGTAATGGTGTATTCCACCCGTCGGCCGCCATATTCCCATTCCCGTCCAGTGGTCTTATCAATCGTCAAGATCGGCTGGGTCACCTTGGTGCGGGTTATATTGGACTCAGCTTTCAAATTGCCGTCAGCCGCGGCCAGAGCACGGTTTTCAAAGGTACCTGTCTTGGCGGCCTTCACCTTGACCGTCTGGCTTGCCGACTTGCCGGCCGCAAGCGAATCCACCTTGAATGTGATTTGAGAAGCGCCTTCCATGGTAGTCAGCCCTGCAGGCAGCGTATCGGTAATCTGAATATTCTTCGCCTCGCCGGTTCCCTTGTTGGTTATAGTAAAGGTGAGTGTAATCGGATCGCAAATCGATACCTCAGCCGGAGCACTCTTCACCAGCTCCAGCGCCGGCTGGACTACCTGCGTCTTGGCGCAAGCCGGAACAATATAGGTCGCATCTGCACACGTCATCAGCCACCCCTCGCCGGTTGCCTGCCCCTTGACAATCATTGTCTTGGCTTCATTGGGGCCCATGCTGTCCAGCTGCCAGGTTAAAATCTGGTCAGCCAGTTTTCCTTCCGGCGTGGAACTGATGTACTTGAAGTTTTTTGGCAAATGCTCCGTAATGATCACAGAATGCAGGGTCCTATCAGTCAGATTCGAGGCCTTGATGGTATATTCAAAAGGAGCATTCAGCGTCACAACCTTCGGCAGGGCCTTTTCAATCTTCAGCACGCCGCAGCAGTCATTATTATACTGCTGAACAGCCGTATAATAGGCGCTTGCCTCTTGAGCTGGAGCCGGCTTTGGCGCAGGCGCCGCCGCCTCGGCTTTGGCACATGGCTTTGACTGCATACACTGACAGCCGGCCATCACAACAACCGACAGAACCATCAGAATAGATACGAGTTTTCTCATAATTGCTCTCCTAAAACAATAGGTTAAAATAGGAAACATAAAAACGTTTTATCACTTTTCGGTCAAGGAGGCGCTCGATTAGACAAATCTGCAAAATTCTGCATCAGATTTCTCCTTAAACCCTGACCTAAATTTATTCACAACTATCATATTCTAAACTTCGCTTTTGGGACAGCATATTCTTTTAATTTTTTTAACCTGTTTTTAGGGCCATCAGAAACATTTTCACAGACCAATGACCAATCAGCCGGAGGATTTGCCTTTTGACGAAGCCATCCGTTCCAGTTATGATTATTTCGGTCCTGACTTTCGCAAAAAATTGCTGGAGGAAGTGAAATGCAAACCGTTCTGCTGACCATAGTTGCTATTGTGGGCGTCTTGCTGATCGCCGCTGTCGGCTTGATGCTTTCCCATCTGTCAGAGATGCGGCGTCAGTCGGCCGCCGGGCAGACTGCCGTCGGACTTCTCCAGCAGCAGCTGGAGAACCTGCGGCAAAGCCAGCAGACCCTTTCTCAAATCATTGACAAAAACCTTCAAGCAGGCCAACAGACCATCCATCAGTTTCTGACACACAGCGGACAAACGCTCGGCGAACTGAAAGAACAGATGGGCAAGATCAAAAGCGACAGCGAACAGATGCTCCGCATCGGCCAGGAAGTCCGCAAACTCCAGGATATCCTGAAGGCCCCCAAACTGCGCGGCCAAATCGGCGAATATTCCCTCGAAGGGCTGTTAAAAAACATTCTGCCCGCTGAACATTTTACGATTCAGCATTCATTCAAAAACGGCAGAACCGTCGATGCCCTGATTCGGCTGCCGGACTATTCCATACCCGTGGACGCCAAATTTCCGCTGTCTGCCTTTGAAAAAATGGCCGCCGCCGAATCGGAGGAAGAGAAAACTCAACTTCGCCGGCAGTTTCAAAGCGATGTCCGCAAGCACATCGACAAAATTGCCGAAAGTTACATCCAGCCCGCCGAGGGAACACTGGATTTTGCTCTGATGTATATTCCGGCTGAAAATGTTTACTATGAAACCATTATCCGTTATGAGTCAGACAAGACGGACCTTCTCGAATATGCCCTCAGCAAGAAGGTCATCCCTGTTTCGCCAAATTTGCTGTATGCCTATCTGATGACTATTGTGATGGGGCTTCACGGAATGCAGATTGAAGAGCAGGCCGCTCAGATTCGTGCTGCACTCAACCAGCTGGCCGGCAGCTTTTCATCCTTCATCGAAACATGGGAGATTCTCGGCAAGCACCTGCGCAATGCTCAAAACCAGTACGAAGAGGGCGGCAGCAAACTAAATAAATTCACGCTCCAGCTGAACCAAATCCAGCAGCCGCCGGCGTAACCACACCCTTTTTAAGAATGATATTTGCATAAAGGGCCGCCTCACTGGTAGCAACTACGGCAAAGGCCTGACGGGCACGCTGGTAAAAAGCGTTTCGTTCCATGTGTTCAAACTCTGTAAATATCCCGCCGTCGGCCTTCAGGATGCGGCGATACTCTTCCCAAATGGTCGGTCTTGTCGGGTCGCCAGGGACAACCTGCATCAGGACAGCCGGCCGTTCGACATACTGATCCAGCGGAAAAAATGGAAGGATTGCCTTCAGCAGAGGCGGAATAGCGAGCCCATCCGCCCGTACCAGACGCTGTGCCATCGAAACAGCAGGAAAATTGCCGTCAGCAAGAACCAGTTCATCCCCATGTCCCATTTCCATCAGAACTTTCATCAATTCAGGCGAAAGAATCGCCGGTACTCCTTTGAGTATACTGGAACCCTTTCTTTTTTACCGCACTGAATCTACCTCTGTTTGGCCGCAATGGCAAGTGTAGGAATGGATTTTACGGGAAAACGGGACATTCAGAGTTCGCTTAACGCACGAAGGGCTTCTTCCTGATCACTAAAGTGGACTTTTTGAGTTCCCAAAATCTGGTAATTTTCATGGCCTTTTCCTGCAATCAAAACAATATCCCCTTCTTTGGCTTCACAGATTGCCAGCCGGATTGCCTTTCGCCGATCCGGTTCGATAACGACGGCCTGATTTCGGAAAGTATTGGTGAAGCCCTTTACTATATCCTGAATAATAGAAGCAGGATCTTCTGTTCTCGGATTATCACTTGTGACAATCACCCAGTCAGCCAGGGCCTGAGCCACCTGGGCCATTCTCGGACGCTTGGTCTTGTCTCGGTCGCCGCCGCAGCCGAAGACTGCCACCAGCCGACCCCGACAGAGAGGCCGCAATGTGGTTAAGACATTCCGAAGCGCATCATCAGTATGAGCATAATCGACAAAAACCCGAATGTCCGCCTCTTCGGCCTGACCGCACAAAATCGGCTCCAGCCGGCCGGGAACCGCCTGAAGTGCCGACAGCCCCGCCGCAACCGTCGAGACATCCAGACCCACAGCAAAACAAAGGCCTGCCGCCGCCAAATGATTACTCACATTATGAAGCCCCGGCAATGGGGTCTGCACTTTTTCTTTAATATTCCGAAACACCAGCGAAAACTCACTGCCGGTCGTATCCATCGATTCGATTTCCGCCGTAATATCGGCTTCCTGGTGAACCGAATACCATAAAATGCGCCGGCGGATTTGGGAAGCAATCTGAGCAGAAGCATCCGAATCAGCATTCATCACCGCCAGAGCATGGATAGGCAGACTGGTAAAAAGTTTGGTTTTGGCTGCCAGATACGCCTCCGTTGTCTTATGATAATCAAGATGATCACCCGTCAGATTAGTAAAGGCCGCCGCCGAAAAAGAGAGGCCGGCCAATCGATTCTGGTCCAGCGCATGGCTGCTGGCCTCGAGCATCATAAAACGGCCGCCGTGCTCGACCATTTGAGCAGCCGCAGCGGCCAGCGTAAGCGGGTCGGGTGTGGTCAAAGGGGCCTCAACAACTTGACCGACTAAATCATATTGAATGGTTCCAATCAGACCGCAGGGCATCCCTGCGGTATTCAGTACAGAACGCACAAGATAGCCAATCGTGCTTTTCCCATTTGTTCCCGTTACAGCCAGATTGGTCAGTCGGCTGTTAGGATAGCCATAGGACGCTTGAGCCAGCTGCCCCAGGGCTTCCGAAGTATCCTGAACCACAATCAGCTCCGCCGAATCCGGCACAGGAACCGGCTCCTGAGCCACAATATAATGTGCCCCCTGCCGAACGGCTTGCTCGACAAAGGCGTGCCCATCCAGATGGGCCCCGCGAACGGCCACAAAAACATCGCCCGGACGGACTTGCCGGGAATCATTGCATACCCGCACATCAGAACCGGACGCACCAACTCGGGCCAACAGTTCTGTTAAGGTCATTTTAGCCATATTCCCTCTCTATCTTCATTCTTTTTCAGACATCGCAAATCTACAATCAATTTTTCAATACTTTGCAAATCTTAGAAAGTCGATTATAATTCTTTATCGACAAAATAAAGCCAGACCTCTGAAAAGGAAGGATGGAATTATGAAAATCTCGAAAACAGCTCGGTTTGCTCCGAAATTGATTCAATCTCGCCGGCTGCCGGCGTGGTTTATCCTCGGATGGGTGTCTTTCGTCCTCGGACAATCCCCCGTTAGGGCGGAGGAAAAACCCACCTATATGGCTATTTTCCTCGATGGGAAAAAAGTCGGCCATTCCATTCGCACCCGCCAGACAGCCGGTGACCGCGTCATCACCACCGAGGAGATGAATTTTACGGTCTATCGCGCCGCCCAAATAACCCGATTGTACACCAAAGAAACCCATCTGGAAAGTACAGACGGCAAGCCGCTCGGCTTCGAAATGATTCAGGATACCGGCGGGGGACTCCAAAAACGCAGCGGCGTAATCCGGCCGAACGGACAAATGGAAGTAACCATTGAAATTGGCGGCACAAAACAAACCATACTGCTGAACTATCCCCCAGGGGCCCTGATGAATGAAGGGCTTCAGCTTCTGCAAAAGGCAAAAGGACTGGCAGAAGGGGTGGAATTTGAGGCCGTTGTGTTCCGACCGGATATGCTCGAAACAACCGGAGGCGTACTCTCGATGACGGTCAAAGGAGGACCCAAGAAGGAAATCGACCTGCTCGGCAAAAAAGTCCAGGCCTACGAAACCTCTACTCTTTTGCGGATTCCTCTGCCTTTTCAGGAGCAGGTGCAGACCATTCGAACCGTCAATTACTGCGATGAAAATCTTGAACCGCTGAAAATCCTGGTTCCTTTCGGGGATAAAATGCTCGAGCTGATTGCCTGCGAAAAGGAACTTGCTTTGCGTCCGGAAGACATTTTCGACTTTCTTTCGCTGATGACTATTGCCTGTCCGGCTGCACTGCCGCCGGCTGGAACGGCTTCCGCTATCACCTATGAAATTTCGATTCTTTCACCGGATAAGATTCACATCCCTTCCGACGACAACCAAATTGTAGAACCGCTTGACGACAAACGGCTGTTGCTGACGGTTCGTCCTGTCGTGCCGCCGGCGGATGTTCCCTTCCCCTATACCGGGACCGATCCGACTATTCTCGAGGCACTCAAACCAACCGAATATCTCCAAAGCAATGATCCGAAAATTCTCGAGATGGCCCGTGCTGCTGTCGGCAGCACCACCGATGCAGCCAAAGCCGCCAGACAGATCGAAGCTTTCGTGAAAGGGTATATAAAAGACCAAAACTTTTCCATCGGCTATGCCTCGGCCAGGGAGGTCGCAGAAAGCCGGCAAGGAGACTGCAGTGAACATGCTGTACTCACCGCCGCTCTCTGTCGTGCCGTGGGCATTCCAGCCCGCCTGGTAAGCGGATTGGTGTATGTAGAAAACCTGGCTGGTCAGAAAAACGTTTTCGGCGGGCATGCTTGGGCAGAGGCCTACATCGGCGGCGTCTGGACGGGTCTGGATGCAACGCGAGCTCCCCAGGGGTATGGCCCTGGTCATATCGCTTTGGCAAGAGGCAATGGAAATCCGACAGACTTTATCAATCTGACCAGCGTGTTTGGAAGTTTCAAAATCGAAAAGGTAACTGTGCTGCCTCCGCTGCCAACCACTGACAAGAAAACCCCTGACCAGACACCCGCTGCGCCTAAATAACCTTAGAATCTTCCATTCAGGAGAATTGCTCATGCAGCCCTGTCCTGATCTCAAAAACCATTCTCATCACCTGTGCAAGCTGACCGCGGAGGGCCTTCATCGGGACCAACCGGAAAAATACAAAGGATTGGTCCAAGACCCTGGCTACGTCTGCAAAAGCTGCGGTCGCGTTGCCGCCGAAAAAGAATCTCTCTGCAGTCCTGTTCTCCTGGGAACCTGGGAGGATTGACAGCCGCTCCCTTTGCCCTGTTCTGCGCGGCGGCTTATCCTTGCCGAGGTGCCTCCTGCTGAATTGAGAGAGGGGCTTGAATCGTCCGAATGTGCAAATCACGCTGCGGAAAGGCGATTTCGATGCCCTCTTTGCGAAATTCCTCATCAATGGCACAATTGATTTGATGCTTAACCTCCGAAAAGCAATCCATAGAAGGAATATACAGCCGCAGCTCAAACAGCAAAGCACTATCGCCGAAACTGTCAAAGACGACAAAAGGTGCCGGCTTATCATGAAGTACTTTCGGATGAGCGGCGGCAACCCGATACAGGGCATCTTCCACCTTTTTAATATCAGAGCCGTAAGCCACACCGATAGGAAAAATGAGACGCTGAACGGTATCAGAGAGCGTCCAGTTTACCAGCCGACCGGTAATCAGCTCCCGATTGGGCACAACCAGCTCTTTACGGTCCCACAATTGAATCGTAGTCGCCCGAATCTGAATCCGAGTAACCTTCCCGGTAACATCCCCGACCGTTACCACATCTCCCACTCGAAGGGGACGTTCAAATAGAAGCAGCAGGCCGCAAACAAAATTAGCAAACACCTCCTGAAGCCCGATGCCTAACCCCACGCTGAGGGCAGCAACAAGCCACTGAACAGCTGACCACCGAATCCCCAACTGAGCAGACACCAGAATGACACCCACAATCACTAGGATATATCGGGTAATCGAAGTAATGGCAAAACGCATCCCGGCATCGAAAGGAAACCGCCTCAAAATACTTACTTCCAGAAAGCCCGGGATATTGCGGGTCAAAATCACCGTCAACACCGTAATGAAAATCGCCCAGAAAACTCCAGCCAGCGTAACAATCTTCGGCTGACCTTTTGCATCCACGGATGTCCACAGATGCACTTTGTCCAGAACCCCCAGCGCCGGCAGCACAGATCTCCAAATCCAAAACACACCGGCTAAAATCAGCAGAAAAGCAAGCGTATTAATCAGTTTGCGGCTTTGCCGGGACAAACGATTCAGCCGCTGCTCCTGCCGCTCCCTCTTTCCTGCAGAAATCCCTTCAGAGATGGAAGCAGTCTCCACCAGACCGCTCACCAGCCCCAGAGACTGAAGATGCATCATATAAGCAAGAAGATTGCGGGACGCCTGCAGCCACCGCATCAGCATTCCATAAAGGAAAAAAACCGCCAGTAAAAACACCAAGGTAGTCAGCAGCCGCTGGTGAAGCTGCTCAGCCGTATAGCCGTATCCGACAATGGATAAATAACAGAAAAAAAGAGGAACCGCCCAGCAAAGACCATAACAGACATACATGAGGTTCTTCAGCCAAAGACTCTTTTCCAAATACGAACGAATCAAAACGCCGGAAGGCCGGAAAAGAACCACCAGAAAAACCATCAGGAGAATCTGCCGTCCAAGAAACAGAAAACGCAAAACCGCATTCCGAGCAGTCTCTTCAATGGCAGGATCATTGACCAGACACGAAGCAAAGGTCAGCGGAATTACAATCTGAAAATACCAGGCCGCATGCCGGCGGAATGCCCTCAAAAAATCCGCAGGAAGTTGAAAATGTTCGCCCAAGCCGCCTGGAGAACAGAACAAAACAATGATTTTATACACAAAGAGCCGAACAGCTGTTTCATAGCACGCCTCGGCCAAAGAAGCTGCCTCCGGTGCCAGCACCGCTCCCTCTCTCAGACGCCACCAGAAAAACGTGAATCCAAGGGGCCAGGGCAACGCCAGAAGAACCGACAAAAGCAGCGTATAAAGGGTATAAACATACCGATCTGTCTCAACGCGGGAGATCTTTTCCGCCAGTTTCCGGCAGGTCCGTTTCATCCACCCGCACCAGCGAACCAGTGTCCCCAGACATCCAAGAAAGACAAGATAGACAATCCATTCCGTACGGAGATCCTGCCAGAAAGCAGACACAATCTGCCGCCAGCGATGCGGCTGAATCCACTCCCGCAGCACCGGCAAAACCAATCGAAAGTCATCCGGACGAAGCAGAGAAAAATTTTTGACCCAAAAACTATTCTCGTCAATAAAACGCTGATAACGACGAACCGTGCTTACCAGGGTCCGTTCCTGAATGTCCAGATGGGCCAGGGCGGTCAGATATTTCATTGTATAGCCGGCCAAACCCTGCAGGAGCTGCCGCTGTTCCTCAAGCAAACTGACGGTTTGCTGAAAAACCATCGGATAATCAGGGTCAGAAGGCGACAAACCTGCCTCCAGCAGCCGTTGAGCCGCTTGCGACTGAAGGTCGCTCAATGCCGACCACTGCTGGTCATACTTGCTCCACTCCAGCTGAAGAGCTGTACTTTCGTCCATCCGCTGTCGAATCTGCTTTTGGTGCTGCCGCAGATCCGGCAGGTCATTTTTCTTTGTAAGCAGCAAAACACCCAAAGTACCGGTCACCTGGCCGGCTTGGGCAATCTGTGCCTGAATATTATCAAAATCTTTACTGATCTCTCTCAGTTTCGCCTCAATGGTGAGGGCGTAATTGGCAGTCCTCTCAATCTGATGGACTCGGTCTGTTTGAAGCCGCGCTAATTGCGCATTTTCGAGCGTCAGCCGGCGAACAACCGGATGCGCCCCTTCAGCCAGCCGAGCGGTTTGCTCGGCGCGGGCCTGAATTTGTTCTATCTCCTGCAAACGCGCCTTCTGAACGGCTTCTTCCCAAAAACGGAATCGACGCTCCGCCGCTGCCAGCTGCCGAGAGGATAAATCACGCTGAAGGGTCAGCAGCGGCTCGCAAGCAGCATAGGCCTTATCTTCCTCCTCAAGCAATTCAATCCGAAGGCGAAGATTGTCCAACTGAACCTGTCGGAGAAGGCCGGAAACCTGCGCCAAATCCGTCGGATGAAAGGGAGACAAAGAAGGAATATATTGAAGTTTCATCTGCTCCAGCTGCTGCTGAAAAGTATTGATCTCCTCAGGAATCTGGGTTCGCCGACGAGCACGGCGAAGAGACTCCTGCTGAATCCGTTCATCATTCTTTCGGGCCTCTTCCAGGGCCAACCGGGCCGCTGTCAGGCGTTTTTCAAGTTCTGCTGTCGTCATAGACTCTACAGCAGGCATCGGAGGTTCCACCTCCATCTGGACCAGCGCCTGTCGGGTTTGCTCGATAGTGTTTGGAATATCATTCTGCATTCGACGATAGGATTCTATCTGGGTCTGAATTTCCTTATTTTGGGCCAGAGTCGTTAGAATCTCGTCGTACAATCCCAATAATTTTTGTCGGGTTTCTCCGTCAAGATTTGCCGCCTCAGCAGCAAGTTTTCGAAATGCTCGCACTTGTTCTTCGGCTATCCCTTCTTCCGGAAGAATGCTCTTTACCTCTGCCGGCTGGATTTGAGCAAACACCGCAGAAGAGAAAAGGAGTAGAAACAAGAACAGGAACTTCTGTGTCTTGTTTTTTTTAAGATTGCGGAAAAGTAACTGCTTCATTCGGATATCCCTGATAAATTGACAATTATCTCAAACCTTGGGCATCTTATGCTCTTTCGGCTGATTTTCAAGACGTTTTCCATCTTTCCTGCCGTGAGGCAAGGGAGATTGCTAATTCTAACAAGAGATGATAAAATAAAACTTTTTCGGTAAAAACCGGTATAATAAGATATGTTTATTGACCGTGCAAAAATTGTTGTAAAAGGCGGCGACGGCGGCCACGGATGTGTGAGTTTCCGGCGAGAAAAGTTTATCCCCAAAGGCGGGCCGGATGGCGGCGACGGGGGCAAAGGGGGCAGTGTATACTTCCGGGTGGACCCCTCGGTTGATACCCTTCTGGATTTCTCCGGTCGGCATATATGGGAAGCTCAAAATGGGCAGCCGGGAGAGGGCAAAAACAAACACGGCGCAGACGGACAAGACCTGATTATTCCCGTACCGCCAGGGACATTGGTTTATGATGACGAACGGAATCTCCTTCTGGCGGATTTGGACCAGGAAGGAATGCAGGTCTGTATCGCCCGAGGCGGACGGGGAGGCAAGGGCAATAAGGCCTTCGCCACATCGGTACGCCAGACGCCGCGATATGCCCAAAAAGGCAAACCCGGCCAGATGCGCAATCTTCGGCTTGAATTGAAACTGATTGCCGATGTAGGTCTGGCAGGCATGCCCAATGCCGGCAAGAGTACCCTTATCTCCCGATGTTCCAAAGCAAGGCCGAAAATCGCCGATTATCCCTTCACCACCCTGTCCCCTGTGCTGGGTATTGTGGAATTGTCAGGATTCCGGCGATTTGTGATGGCGGACATCCCCGGCCTGATTGAGGGAGCCCATAAGGGTGCCGGTCTGGGACATGATTTTCTCCGGCATATTGAGCGAACACGGATTCTCGTTCATTTGCTGGATATTCTGCCGACTGACCACTCAGACCCGATTGCGAACTACCACACCATTCGGAAAGAATTGGAATTATATAGTCCAAAACTCCTTGAAAAACCGGAAGTGATTGTCCTCAACAAAATTGACCTGGATCCCGATAGAACGTTGGTTAAGGAATATACCGAGCGGCTGCCCGGCGAAAAACCAATTTTGGCTGTTTCCGCTGTTACCGGTGAGGGGATTGCCGAATTGAATGAACTCCTCTGGAGTCTCGGAAAGGGAAAAACCTATGAATCTGGTCGCGATTGATATCGGCAACAGCAGTATAAAAGTCGCCCTCTATTGTAACGACGAAGAAAAATGGCTGCGGGTAATTCCAGGAGACCAATCCCTCGAAAAAACGCTGCGTCAGACCCTCATCGAGGCCTGGGACAGTATTCCCCTTTCCAAGGCCGCCGCCGAACCGGTGCGGGACGGCATCCTGGCAGTCAGCTCCGTCAAACCGGTTTGGACTGAACTGGTGGAAAAACTGGCTCGAGAGGAATTGGGAGAAAAGGTGTTTCTGATCGGGCGGGATATTCCGCTGCCGATCGAAACCAGTGTGGACAATCCTCTTGAGGTCGGCACAGACCGCCTTGTCGCCGCCGCAGCTGCCTTTGCCGTCGTGGAAGACGCCGTAGTAGTCGCGGATTTCGGCACCGCCGTCACCATCGATTTGGTTGACGAAAACGGCGTCTTTCTCGGGGGAACCATCAGCCCTGGTTTTGAAATGGCCGCCAAAGCCCTTCACGAAAATACGGCCAAACTGCCCCCCGTTACCATGGCCAAACCCATCAGTCCCAATGGAGCCAGTACAGAAGAAGCCATTCGCTCCGGCCTTTATTATTCGGCTGTGGGGCTTCTGGAAACCATCTGCCGTAAGTTTGCCGAACAGATGGGCCGCTGGCCGCAGGTTATTCTGACCGGAGGCGGAGCTTCGCTGATCAAAGAGGACTGTGAATTTGTTGATTCATATGTGCCGAATCTGGCCGTTCGGGGCATTGTCATTGCCTACAAGAAATACCTTTACGAAAAGGCCGAAATTGAACAGTTCGAACGCGAAGACAAGCCCAAGTGGACACCAAAATCTCCTAAAAAAAAGACCCCCTGATTCGGGCTTTTGGCTGGAATGGACACATTCAAAACCGACTGCAAAGAAACCTGGGCCTGTATTCGGACAGGCAAGGGAATCGCTGCGATTGGTTCCATTGAAATCGAAGGCCCCGGCGTTTTTTCAGTTGCCCGGCAATGCTTTCAGCCGACCGCCAAAGACACTTCCTTTGAGGAAGGAAAGATTCTGCGGGGGCGATTCCTCGTTCAATCTGAGGAAATTGACGAAGGGCTTCTTGCGGTCGAAGGTCCTCAGCGGCTGGTTCTTCACTGCCACGGCAATCCCCTGATAGCAAGGCGGATTCTTGAGTTTTTGAAAACTGCAGGAATCCGGATTGTCTCTTTAGAAGAGATGCTCGCCAGACGGTTTGCCCCCCAAAGTTCCAATCTTCTGGAAATAGAAGCCCGTTTAGAATCGCTGAAATCTGTTTCGCTCCTCGGGGTTCAGCTCATCCATCATCAGCTTAGCGGCGGCCTGTCAGAAGTGCTTGAGCAATGGAGCCGATGCGCCGACATAGAAACCATTCGCTCACAAGCCAAAACCATCTTTCAGCGTAGTCAAATCGCCCGACGGATTCTCCGTGGGGTTCGCATTGTGATAGCCGGCCCGCCCAACAGCGGCAAAAGCACCCTCTTGAACCGGCTGACCGGCGGGGAACAAGCCCTTGTTTCGGATATTCAGGGAACCACCCGCGATTGGATAGCGGCTTTTGGGCGAATCGAACCGCTTTGGATTGAATGGATCGATACCGCCGGCCTTGATGAAGATTTGGCCGGAACGGATACACTCGAACAAATCGCCCAGCAGCAAACTCACCATCTGCTGAACCATTGCGACTTGATTTTGTATGTTCTGGACACATCAAAGCCGCAATGGACACAGCAGCTGCCCGCACCAGGCGCCATTCCGCTGATTACGGTGCTGAATAAATACGACTTATCCCATATTGATCCTCCTGAGCCGGACAAACAAATCGCCATCAGCGCCCTTTGCGGTATGAACCTTGACCATCTCAGCAGACGTATTCTGCAAACTCTTCAAGTTGAATCCTTCGAGCCGGCCCTGCCCGCCGCCTTTACCGAACGTCAAATCCGTCTTCTTGAAAAGCTCGCATCCGTAAAAAACCTCTCCGAAACAAAATCCCTTGTTCAACAGTTGTTTGGAATAGGCCGGACAGTATAATCAAGACTTATGCAATCGCTCTCAAATGACAACCTGACCCCTGCTATGCAGCAGTTTCGCCGCTTCAAAGAAAAGTATCCGGACGCTGTCTTGTTTTTCCGGATGGGGGATTTCTATGAAACTTTTTTCGAAGATGCGGTGATTTGTTCACGTGTTTTGGGGCTGGTACTCACCAGCCGCGGCAAATCCAGCGGCAAGCCCATCCCGCTGGCCGGCATCCCTTACCATGCCGTGGACGGCTATCTGAAAAAGATGCTTCAGGCCGGCTATAAAGTGGCTGTTTGTGAACAAGTCGAAGACCCCAAAAAAGCCAAGGGCGTTGTCAAACGCGACGTCGTCCGCATCGTAACCCCCGGCACCCTGACTGACGAGATGCTCCTGAATGAACGGGAAGACAATTTTTTGTGCGCTGTTCATCTGGGGCGGACCGCCGATACTCTTTCCTGGGTGGATTTATCCACCGGCCATTTCTTCGTCCAGAGCGTACCAAATGAAAAAGCACTGGATGAAATTCTTCGTCTGAATCCCAAGGAAGTGCTGCTGGCGGAGCGCAAAGGAGAACTGTTTGGCGCCGAAACGCAAACCCTGGCCGCCCGAATACGGCAGATGACCTCCGCCACGGTAACCGAACGGCCGGCCTGGTATTTCGAACCTTACTCGGCCCGGCAAAAACTGCTCAAGCACTTTGGGGTAGCCACCCTCGAGGGATTTGGCCTGGGGGATAGCGATGAGACCATCTGTGCGGCCGGAGCCATCCTTGAATATCTCGAAGAAACTCAGAAAACCGCCCTCTGCCATATCACTAAAATTGAAAAAGTCGAACCCAGCCGATTTCTGCGTATTGACCCGACCTCGCTCCATTCCCTTGAAATCATCCAACCCATTCGGGGTGACCATACGCGGGGGACCCTGCTGCATACGGTGGACAGAACCCTCACCGGAATGGGCAGCCGCCTTCTGCGTTCCATGCTTTGCATGCCTTTGTACGACCTGGAGGCAATTCGGCAAAGGCAGGACGCCGTCGAGGAACTGATGGAACAAGAAGCCCTTTGCAGCCGTCTTCGCGATTTGCTGAAAGAGATATCCGATCTGGAACGGATTGCTGCCCGCATCAGTACGGCCCGTGCAACACCGCGAGACCTGGCGGCCGCCGGACGTACCCTGCGAAAAATCCCCCCGATGCGTGAGATTCTCAATTCCTGCAGTGCTCCTCTTTTGAATCAGCTGGGCGGGCAATGCGACAGCATGGATGAACTGGCCGACCTGCTGGAGGCAGCCATTATCCCCGAGCCGCCGATGCACCTTCGCGATGGCGGCGTTATCCAGACCGGATTTGATCAGCAGTTGGACAAACTCCGTTCCCTCTCCAAAGACGGACGAAGTTTCCTGGCGGATTATCAGCAGAAAGAAATCCAGCGAACAGGAATTGCTAATTTGAAAATCGGCTTCAATAAGGTTTTCGGTTATTACCTCGAAGTGACCCATTCGATGGCCGACAAAGTGCCGCCCGACTATATCCGAAAGCAAACCGTCAAAAATGCAGAACGGTACATTACTGAGCCGCTCAAGGAGTATGAAGAACAGGTCTTGACCGCTTCAGAAAAGGCACTCCAGCGGGAGCAGGAACTGTTCGAGGAGGTTCGCTGCCGCACCGCACAATATATCCCCCGTCTTCAGAAGTTGGCGGAAGCGATAGCCCAGATTGACTGCCTGGCGTCTTTTGCCCAGTTGGCTCGTCAGCAGCATTACATCCGCCCGACGATGACGGACACGAAAGAATTGATAATTATCGAGGGCAAACACCCGGTTCTGGCGGACTTGATGGGGTCTGAATTTGTGCCTAATGATGTAGAACTGGGCAGCGAAAGCGGAGATTTGGCCATTATCACTGGTCCCAATATGGCCGGCAAAAGCACTTATATCCGCCAGACAGCCCTGCTGGTTCTGCTGGCTCAGACGGGTTCATTTATTCCGGCCAAAGAAGCAAAAATCGGTCTGGTGAATCGGATTTTTACCCGCGTCGGGGCCTCGGACGAACTGGCTCGCGGCCAGAGCACCTTCATGGTCGAGATGACCGAAACCGCCAACATTCTGAACAATGCCGATGAGCGCTCGCTGGTAATTCTCGACGAGGTTGGACGCGGCACGAGCACGTATGACGGTCTTTCCCTGGCCTGGGCGATTACCGAATACCTGGCCAATCAAATCCGATGCCGCACGCTTTTTGCCACACACTATCACGAATTGACCGAACTGGGACACTTGCTGGCCAACGTGAAAAACTTAAATGTTGCCGTGCGGGAATGGGAAGGACAGGTTATCTTTCTGCACAAAATTGTCGCCGGCGGCACAGACAAAAGCTACGGCATCCACGTTGCCAAACTGGCCGGCATTCCAAAATCCATCCTTCGCCGGGCAGAAGAAATCCTCAGCGACCTCGAAAACACCTTTGCCAAAGAAGCCGCCGGCGAAAAACTTGCCCGACACAAAACCGCCAGCGAGAAAGACCTTCTGTTTGTTGAAAAACACAAGTCCGTTCTCGAAAAGATTAAGGACCTGGATGTAAACAACCTGACCCCTCTCGAAGCCATCAACCTGCTTAATGAAATCAAAAAAGAGATGGAATAAGCGGAACCCCCAGCCCTGCCGACAGAGAACTCCCCCTCTCAGCTTCGCCGTCTTTGACGAATCAGTTCTTCACGAACCTGGTTTAAGAAATCGTGGTACAGCGGCCCGCGAAAATCCGGGAAAGTGAACTCAAAACTCCGCCAGCCGCCTTTGTGAAACATCAGCGTCACCTCCGCATAGATATTCTGGCCGATATAAATGCGGTGGGAAAAATTCTTGGTCGAGGCCAGCACCAGTTTGGCCGGCTCCAGATAACCTGGGTCAAGATTGACCGGACGAGGCCAGGACGTCTGAAGCTGCTCAGCCAGCTGCTGTTCAAGGGCATTGGTCTGGTACTTGACGGCCGCCAGCCGGCCCGGGTCAATTAACCGTTCAAAGGCCAGAAAATTGCGCACAATCGCCAGCCCCGTCTGCTGATTGTAGTAATCCGTCTGGGTAAACGGCCAAACCGGACTGACAAAATCGGTCGGGCCGAATAGGTCCCGAAGCGCTTTCTGAGCCGCTTCCAAACACTGCTGATCCGATGCAAGAATGCCGCAAATCAATTTTACCGGCTGTGGGGCTTCTGGTTTTCCCATTTTTGTGAAAAACTCGAAAACAGAAGATTGGCTGATTAAATCCTGTTCAGCTGTTCAAGCATTTGCTGTACCATTTCGGCAACATGCCCAGCAGTCTGGGAAACGGGCACCTGCTGCTTATTTGTTTCACTGCGTAGTTTGACTTCGGTTTTGCCCTCTGCCAGCGAGGTTTTGCCGACGGTTACTCGAATTGGAATCCCCAGCAAATCTGCATCTTTGAACTTGACACCCGCCCGAAGGTCGCGGTCATCGAGCAGCACCTCCACCCCTTTCTCGAGCAGCTGACGATATACCGTTTCCGCCGCCTCCATCACATCCGCATCGGGTGCCGCCGGCGTAACAATCACCTGCCAGGGAGCAATGCTCATCGGCCAGATAATCCCCCACTCATCGTGGAACAGTTCAATGGCGGCGGCAATGATGCGGTTGATGCCGATGCCGTAGCAGCCCATCAGACACGGCTTGCGAATACCTTCTTCATCAAGGAAGTTGGCCTCCAGTTTGACGCTGTATTTGGTGCCGAGTTTAAACACCTGGCCGACTTCAATCCCATGTTTAAAAAGAAGTTTTTTCCCGCCGCAGGTATCCCCTGGGACAGCATTTCGAACATCGCACACCTGCACATTGTCTCCTTCCAGCGGGAAATCCCGCCCCGGCACCACATTCTTCAGATGATAGTCTGTCTGATTGGCTCCAGTTATGCCGACAGCCATAGCGGCTACCGCATAATCCACCAGCATCCGGCTCACCCGTTCACTCAAACCCACCGGACCGGCAAAACCGACCGCAGCACCGGTAACCTTTTGAATCGTCTGCTCATCTGCCAGTTCGATATGTCGGCCGATAAAAAACTGATTGACCTTCTCCGCGTTGACCTCATGATCGCCGCGAACCAGCACAGCAAAAACCTCTTCATCCGCCTTGTAAATGAGGGTCTTAATCAGCTGCTGCGGCTGTATTTTGAGAAACTCGCAAACCGCTTCAATGCTCCCTACCCCAGGCGTATGCACCAGCGCCGGCGGCGGGACCTCTACAGCGAGCTGTTTGGGCAGCGGATCCACCGGCGCCTTTTCAATATTCCAGGCCCGTGTGCCATCTTCGGTATAGACAATCACGTCTTCGCCGTTTTCACAGGGAATGGTAAACTGATGGGAGCCGGTACCGCCCATCTCTCCGGTCTCGGCCTCGACAATTACATACTCCAGCCCGCAGCGGGAAAACACCCGTTTGTAGGCATTGTACATATCCATATAGGTCTTGTGCAGACATGCTTCGTTCGCATGAAAACTATAAGCATCCTTCATAATAAACTCACGCGAGCGAAGCACACCAAAGCGTGGTCGAAATTCATCCCGATATTTCGTATTGATTTGATACAGATTCAGCGGCAGCTGCTTGTAGGACTGAACCTCCTGAGAAACCAGATAAGTAAATCCCTCTTCCGCCGTTGGCGAAAGCACGTTCATCCGCCCGTGCCGGTCCCGAAATTTGCCAAGGGTTTCGCCATAGTCCGCATCCCGTCCGGTCTTTTGCCACAGTTCCATCGGCTGCACCACCGGCACCGTACATTCCTGGGCACCGGCCCTGTTCATCTCTTCGCGGACAATGCCGATCACCTTCAGAAGAATCCGCTGGCCGGCCGGCAGATAAATATAGGTGCCGCTGGCCAGCTTGCGAATCAAGCCGGCTCGAATCATCAATTGATGGGATATAATCTCCGCTTCAGCGGGCACTTCCTTCACAGTCGGAATAAACGTCTGGCTGTATCGCATTCAGGACTCCTTTTCTTTTATGACCGTTGGACTGTCAGGCGGCAGAGCACCTGCTCAATCAGATTTTCCGGTACTTCAACCGCCCATTGGCCGTCTTGACAAAGAACTTTCCCCAGTTTTTCAAGCAGCACAAAACGCGGGCGGCGTCCAAGGGCTTTCTTGTCCAGCTTCAGCAGAGAAAGAATCTGCTCCGGTGAATACAAAGGGGGAATTCGCGTCGGAAGCCCCAGTTTTTTGAGCAATGTTTCAATCCGCTCCAGCCGATCATCAGCAGCCAAACCCATTTCTTTCTCAATCCAGCCGGCGGCTGTCATTCCAATGGCGACTGCCTGCCCGTGCAGAAGGGTATAGCCGCTGAGGGCTTCAACAGCATGTCCAATCGTATGTCCGTAATTTAAAATCCTCCGCCGATTTTTCTCGGTAGGGTCTTCCATCACAACAGATGCCTTAATCCGACAGTTTTCACAGGCCAGATGTTCCAGAGCGTCGGTTCTGCGTTTGAGCAGCGGCTCTGTATGTTCCTCCAGCCATGCAAAAAAGCCCTCGTCGGCAATAGCCGCATGCTTGACCGACTCAGCCAATCCCGCCCGATACTGCACATCGTCCAGCGTCTGAAGCGTTGCCGTATCCATATAAACAGCAGCCGGCTGCCAGAACGCTCCAAAGGCATTCTTGCTCTGTGAGCTGTCCACTCCGGTTTTGCCGCCGATACTCGAATCGGCCTGACTGACCGTTGTCGTCGGGATATGCACTACCGGCACCCCCCGCTTGAAAACGGCCGCCGCAAAACCAGCCATATCCCCCACGGTGCCGCCCCCCAGCCCGATGACAAGACTGTCGCGTCCGAGAAGGCAGCCCTCCATTGCCTCCAGAATCGCAGAAATCGTCTGCATATTTTTAGAAACTTCTCCCGGCGGGTCAATCACAAACACACTCAAATCGTCGCCGCCGCGAAAAGCATCCCAATGACCGGCCTTCACCAGCGAAGCATCGGTAATCACAAACGGACTCCGCGGAGCAAATTGTTCCTGAAGAGCCGCCCGCAGAAACCGCAGATAGCCGCTGCCGACAAAAACTTCATACTGCCCATCCGGCACGGCAGGAACCGATACGGAAAAACACTTCAGTTTATCTTGGAGAGAGGAGGACATCTTCACGAATACACAATCAATCTGTGAATCGGATAGGAACAAAGCTTCTGCCGTCCCCCCAAATCAGACAACTCAATCAAAAATGACAGCCCGCAAATCTCGCCCCCCAGATTCCGAATCAGCTCACAGGCGGCAGCCATGGTTCCGCCTGTGGCCAGCACATCATCCACCAGTAAAACCCGCTCGCCTGGACGAATTGCATCCCGATGCACTTCGATAGCATCCTGGCCGTATTCAAGACCGTAGGCGACCGCGGCTGTCTGGTGAGGCAGCTTGCCCTTTTTTCGCATCGGAATAAAGCCCGCCTTCAAAACAGTGGCAATGGCCGAACCGAAGATAAATCCCCTGGCTTCTACAGCAGCCACATAACGGACAGATTTGTCTATATACGGACTCGCCATCTCCCTTATAGCATACCCAAATGCCTCCGCATTTGCTAAAAGAGGCGTAATATCCCGAAACACAACCCCCGGTTTTGGGAAATCAGGAATCTGGCGAATATAGGGTTTTAAATCCAAACTGAATCCCTTTCTGAACCAACATTCTCTCGGCCGCTCAGAAAAACGGGATTATACCAAAAAACTCCTTCAAAAAAACACTTTTTTCGCCCCCTATGGACTGAAAAAGCGGGCCTATCACCCAGCCCGCTTTTCTCTTCAGCGACTGGCTTTTGCCGTCAACTCATCAATTCGTTCAGTTTGGCCAGGCCGTTTCGCTGAATCTGACGCACTCGTTCCCGGGTCAGACCGAGCTTTTTGCCTATTTGCTTAAGCGTCAGCGGCTTTTGACCATCCAACCCAAATCGCAGCCGAAGTACCTGGGCCTCTCGAGGGTCAATTTCCTCTAACAGTTCCAAGGCCCGGCTGAGTTCTTCTTCCGTGCCTATTTCTTCATCCGGCATCGAAATCTGCTCATCCTCAATTGCATCTTCAAGACCTGTATTGTTCTCCGCACAGTCATACTGGAAGCCGGCTTCGACCACCGACACAATATCCTGAATGGCCTTTGCCTTGCGAATCGGCACCTTCAAAGCGCCAGCCATTTCCTCCAAACTGACCGTACGGCCCAGCTTCAGCTCCAGCTCTGCCTGAACCTGGCGCCACTGGTTAATCAGCTCTACCATGTAGGTCGGGATATGAATCGGCTGGGCATTGTTCAGAATCGCCCGTTTGATGGCCTGCTTAATCCACCAGGCCGAATACGTACTGAAGCGAACCTTCCGCTCCGGATCAAAGGTATCCACCGCCCGAAGCAGACCAAGATTGCCTTCATCAATCAAATCTCCCAATGTCATCCCCCGTCCGGAGAACTTTTTGGCGATATTGACCACCAGTCGAAGATTCGAGCGAATGAGGCGGTCGCGGGCCTCGGGGTCATTGTATTCAATAATGGCTTCCGCAAGCATTTTTTCTTCTTCCCAACTCAGCAGCGGGGCCTCATCGATTTCTTTCAAATATTCTTTAATCGTAACATCAAAAGCCATGGCGGTTTTCTCCTGCCTTTGCCAACCCATCAGGAGCAGCGAGTTCCACAGTACTCGAAATGTCCGTTTTTTCGGACGCTGCTGCCTGTACAGGCAAATCGTTCCGCCTGTTTATCGGCTCAATACTCCTCCGCCTTAACCTCTCCTTTACCCACAAATACGCCGCAAAACAAAAAAACGCCGCATTCATAAGGAATGCGGCGCTGAATATTCAAACCCAGCTTCTGGGCACAGGACAATCAGGCGTTCTCCTGGTTTGTTTCCGGAGAAAAGTTTATCGGGCCTGGCATCAGCGTTCCATCCAGGCCGCCTCGCCGTTGCGGAGTGTCGTTCTTGGCTTCTCCGGCAGCAGATTTCTTCTCTTCTGCCTCAGACGCCGCGGCCTGATCTTCCGCCGCCCAGCGAACTCGACGCAGGGAAAGCCCGATTTTACGAGCATCCGTATCTACCCGCAGAATCTTAACTTCGAGCACATCACCGATTTTGACAACATCCTGCGGAGAATCCACCTTTTCATCTGACAGTTCTGAAATATGCAGAAGTCCTTCCAAATCCGGCTCCAGCTCCACGAACACGCCGAAATTGGTCAACTTGGTAACCACGCCGCGGACAATCTGTCCGGGAATATACTTTTCAGGAATGGCCCGAATCCAGGGGTCTTCCGTCAGCTGCTTGACACCCAATGAAATACGGTGCTTTTCTTCATCCAACTCGAGGACCACACATTTAATTTCCTGTCCTTTCTGAAGACATTCACCGGGATGATTGTATTTCTTCGTCCAGCTCAAATCGGAGATATGAATCAGGCCGTCAATTCCCGGCTCTATTTCCACAAAGGCGCCGTAATTGGTCAGACTGGTCACGTGAGCGGTCACAATCGTACCCGTCGGATACTTCTGGCCGGCGATAGACCAAGGATTGGTTTCAAGCTGCTTGAGGCCGAGCGAAATCTCCTGCTTGTCCTTGTTGATATCCAGCACAGCCACTTCCACTTCTTCGCCCACCTGAAGGATATCCGCCGGATGAGCAATACGCTTGGTCCAGCTCATTTCACTAATGTGAATCAATCCTTCCACACCCTCTTCAAGCCGCACAAAGGCGCCGTAATTCATAATGTTAACCACCGTACCTTTGGCCCGGCTGCCGACCGGATAACGCTGTTCGACGGTTTCCCACGGACTGGGCGTTTTCTGTTTAAGCCCCAGCGAAACTTTCTCGGTCTGATGATCCACCCCAATCACCACACATTCGATTTCCTGGTCCATCTGCACCATCTCTGAAGGATGCGAGATACGGCCCCAGCTCATGTCAGAAATATGCAGCAGGCCGTCCAAACCGCCCAAATCGATAAACACGCCGAAATCTGCAATATTCTTAACCACCCCTTTGCGAAGCTGACCGACCTGGATTTCCGACAGCAGTTTTTCTTTATTGGCCTGCCGATTTTCCTCAATAATTTTGCGTCGGGAGACCACAATATTGTGGTTTTCCGTGTCAATTTTGAGAATCTTGCATTCAATTTCCTGGCCGATAAAGCGGCTGATGTCGCCTGGCTTGCGAATATCCACCTGGGAAGCCGGCAGGAATACCGGCACTCCAATATCCACCAGCAGACCGCCTTTAATGCGCCGAGTAACAATTCCCTTTACCACATCCCCTTCTTTATAATGAGTAATAACATGTTCCCAGCCGCGAATGCGATCGGCCTTGCGTTTGGAAAGCAGAATTGCCCCTTCTGCATCCACTTCTTCAAGCAAAACCTCGATTTCCTTGCCGGGCTGAATCTCCGAGGGATCATCAAACTCGGAGGCATCGACAATACCTTCGCTCTTTAAGCCCAACTCCACAATCACATCGTTGCCAATCTGGGTGATAATGCGTCCCTTGACAATCTTGCCGGGCACGAGGGCTTCAACATTTTTCTCAAGTACTTCGCCGAGCAGCTGGTCATGCTCATCGGTAAAAATTTCATTGACTTGCTTTTCAAGTTCCTCGGTCGTCAGACCCAGCCTGCTGATAAGATTTTTGTCAACCATAAAAAATCGTCTCCTGTGGAGTCTGTTCCTCTGCCTCGACAGCGCCCCACATGTACGCCGCCGAGCGTTTTTCATTCCTGGTTTATCAAGAATTTTCTGCCGTCGACCCACACAGCCGACCGCTGTTTCAACTCATTTCTGTTCCGGAATCCGGAGAATACCGTTCCAAGTATCTGACAAAGTCTTCGATGACCCAATCTGGAGTGGACGCCCCGGCCGTTACGCCGGCTGTCTTTCTGCCAGAAAGTATCTTTTTATCAATTTCCTCCCAATTTTGCAAATGAAACGTTTGAGGATTGTGTTTTTTGCACAACTCCTCCAACTTTTTTGTATTGGCACTGTGCAGCCCCCCCAGCACAAACATCACATCCACCTGGCAGCACAGTTTCACGGCGGCCTCCTGACGAGCAATTGTTTCCCGACATAGTGTATTTACAATCCGAAGTTCAGAAAAGCCCTTCTTAATGACCGCAGAAACGGTGTCCGCAAAATAACCCGGACTTTGGGTGGTTTGACAAAGAATTCCTAACTTCTCATTTGTACGAAAGTTATCTAAATCATCCGGTCCGGCGACAACGCGAACATCCGGTGCTGAACCAACAACGGCCTTTACTTCCGGATGTTTCTTGTCTCCAACTATCATTACTCGATAACCATCTTCATTTAATTTCCGCGCAATCTGCTGAACTCGTTTCACAAGGACGCAGGTAGCATCAACGATTTTCAGGCCTTTTCGCTTGATTTTATCCAGTTCTTCCGAGGTGGCTCCGTGGGAACGAATTAAAACTGTCCCAGACTGGATTTCATCAATGGAGTCGATGGTCTTCAAGCCCGCCTCAGATAGCCGCCGTACTACATCTTCATTGTGGATAATTGGCCCAAGACAATAAACCTCCCTTTCCTCTGCCAGTGTCTTTTCGGCAAGTTTGATAGCGTTTCTTACGCCAGGGCAAAAACCGCATTTTTCTGCAATGAAGACTTTCATCAGATTCTCTAATCTGTCGGAACTGGCGTAGAATAATCCAGGGGTTCACGCCCCATCTTCTCTCGCAATTCGGCCTGCAGCTGCCGAAGCAGACTGGTAAGCTCCTCCGCAAAGGCCTCATCTCCTGCCTCTTTGACATGCTCAGGCGAAATTGGCTTGCCATAAAGAACCCCGACACGTCCTGTCAGCCGGGGCCATTTTCGGGTTCTCGGCCAGCATTCAAAGGCCCCATCAATCACCATGGGCACAATAGGGGCCCCGGCTCGTCGGCTGATAAGCCCAAAACCGGGCTTGATCACAGCAATACGGCCATCGAGGGTTCGGCTTCCCTCCGGATACAGACAGACCGCCCACCCTTTGTTGAGCAAACCGATCACAGTACGAATAGATCGAATATCCGCCTGACCCTGCCGAATCGGAATAGCACCCAGCGAGTGAATAAGCCAACCGAAAAAACCGTGGAAAAGCGTCTGACGAGCCACAAACAAAAACGGCCTCCAAACCCATGACTGGCTGAAAATCGGGTCATAATAACTCTGATGATTGCACAAGACCAAAATCGGCCCCCGAGCAGGCACCTGCTCTCGGCCGTACACACGAACGCGATAGAGCAGAGTAGATAAGCCGACTGTGACAAGTTGAGCAAATCTGCGCCAAAGGCGGCCTCCCCATCTGTCAAGAATATCAATCTCTGCCATTGCTGCCTTTCCCCATTCTTTGAACCATCGCCTCTACGGTTTGCTCCGGAGATATCAAGGTGGTATCAATCACGATTGCATCCGGAGCCGTTGCTAAAGGCCCGACGGGGCGGTTTCTGTCAGAAGCATCGCGGCTTTCGATTTGGGCTTTCAACTCCTCTAAATCCACCTTGATACCGCATTCAGCCAAATCCTTTTGGCGCCGACGAGCCCGTTCCAGCGGGTCGGCCTCCAAAAAGAATTTCCATCGGGCATCTGGAAAAACCACCGTTCCCTGGTCGCGCCCTTCAGCGACGACCTTTGGAAACCGGCTGGCAAAATCCCGCTGCATTTGAACCAGCCGGCTTCGCAGAGCCGGCTGACCTGCAATAAACCGGACATTTTCCGTCACTTCCGGCCGGCGAATCTGCTGCGTGTAATCTTTTCCATCCGCCAGAACCCGAAGAACATGGCCATCAGGTTCAAACTGGAACCTCGTGGTCTCGAGCACCTTCAAAAGGGCCTCCCCATCCTCCAGATTCACCCCTTTGTCCATCGCCGCCGCCGTGACGGCCCGATACATGGCGCCGGTATCGAGACATACCGCTCCCAGACGGGCAGCAAGCATTCGGGCAATTGTGCTCTTGCCGGATCCGGCCGGCCCGTCAATCGTAATGACCCAGGAATCCATCTCTGCTCGTTCTGATTCTTTCAAAAAGCATTCCTTGCCGCAGATACCAGCATCTGCGGCCTCGCACTATAGCATTGAATCCCCGGAAGGTAAAGGGAGGGCTTTCTGATGCAAGAAAAACTTCGTCTTTCTTTCCGCAACGATAAACCGGCAGTAAAAATCGATTCCTACAGCAATTTAGGCTGCTGTTTGAGGGGCCTTGTATATTTGTAGGTGTCTTTATAACTGGCGAAATCTACATGGCCATCCAAAAAAATCACATTGGACAGCCCATCGTTTCGCTTTTGCAGCGTCGTTTTGTGAAAACTGGCAAAACAATCCAGAAAACGGGTCACGTCGGGGTCTGGAGGCGTTGTATAAGTCCAGGCATTGGGATATTGCGGATGAAGCGGCGCGCCGCACAGCGCATTATCATTAAAAACCGCCTCATAGCGAACAACAACGCCATTGCGGACAATCAGCCAGCAGTTTTCCTCCGAAAAGAAAAACACGGTCGCCGGCGACTGAATCTGCGACAGTTTAATCACCAGACGCTGCGAGTATGTAGTCAGCGACGTATTTTCAAACCCGCCCAGAAAGGCATTCATACTGTAGCCGAACTGCGGCTCGATAGGAATAATCGACGGATTGCACTGGCCGGAATGTTCCGGGCCGTACGCATTGGCAAATCGTCGAAAAGTAGGACAGACATGAACATCACTCCAGCTGCCGAAATAGGGGTAAAACTTTCCGGCCAATTCAGGGCGACGGTCCGGATTGCGGGAAGCATCGTGCCACTGACAAACACGGGGATGGCTGCTTTCATCAAAAGACTTGTAAATGGAACACCAGGCGTTAGGAAAAATCTCATTGTTTTCATTCAGATACATCTTGCCGACAACACCGTATTGCTTGAGATTGTTCTTGCAGAGCACTTCCCATGCAGCCGTTCTAACTCTGCTGAGTGCGGGAATCAGAATCGAAAGCAGAAGTCCAATGATAGCGATGACAATCAGCAGCTCAATAAGCGTAAATGCTCTTTTTGCCGCCATAAGCAACTCTCCCCTTGATCGCGCCCCCTGTCTATTTAGTATATCCACTCCCCCTCCTTTCAGCAATAGCCAATCTCTTGGATTATTGGCGAATTTTTTAAAAGAAAGGAGCGGTTTCCTTAACAATAGAAGACTCTTTTTGTCCCCTTAGCGGTCTATTTGCCCTCGCTTTTCGAACAATCGCAGTCCTCTGGGGATGGGATATACTTTTCATCCCGTCGGATAACGACCAAGCTGGTATCGTCCGTCTGGCTGGCCAAGCCGACAAACCGACGACGCCACGTCAGAAGAGAGCGGATAAAAGATTCTGAGCTGTGGACACAGCACTTCCCAATGGCCTCAAAAAAACGCTGCCGGCCCCAGATTTCACCTTCAAAATTCATTGCATCAATCAGGCCGTCTGTATAAAGAAGCAAAATGTCATCCTGCTGCAGAGCAATCGAGTGAATGGAATACTCCGCATCCGGCCAGACCCCGAGAACAAGACCCCCTTCCTCCAGCTCGATGAGTTCTTTTCCGCGTCGAAGAAGGCCCGGCTCGTGGCCGCAATTGCAGTAGGTGAGGGTATTTTCCCGCGTATCAATTCGGGCCATAAACAGCGTGATAAATTCTCCATCCCGGCATTCCCTGCACGCAACCCGATTCAGTTTCGCAATAATTTCCTGCATACTGTGCCGGCCGTATCCGCCGTCGGCATAGGCCCGAAGAGCCCCTCGGAACATACTCATCATAATCGCCGCCGGAAGTCCCTTGCCGATCACGTCTGCAATCCCGACAACAAGGGTATGCTCATCCAGCTGCAGAAAATCGTACAAATCACCGCCGATTTCATAGCAGGGCTGGTAATGGGCTCGAATATCCAGCCCCTTCATGCACGGGGCTTTTTCCGGTATCATTCGTCGCTGAATAACCGCCGCCAGCCGCATCTGCTCAGCCATACGAGCCCCCTCGAGGGCCTCGGCATACAAACGAGCATTGGTAATCGCCACAGCACACTGCGTGGCCACCAGCCGCGCAAGCCGAATTGAATTTTCATCAAACCGGTTGGGCTCCGAACTGTACAGACGAAGCACCCCCAGCGGCTTATCACGGAAAATCATGGCGACGGTCAACTGGCTGATCAGTCCTTCCTGAATCGTCGCCTCCCGATACTGCACGCGTGGATCCACCCGCATATCATCAAGGACAACGGCTTTGCCCTCAAAGGCCTCTTTGATTACAGGGTCATCTTTGGTAACCGGTCCTTTGTTCCGATAGGCCTCACTGAGACCATAGGTGCTCCGCATCTTCAGGTCGCCGGACTCTTCATCCAGCAGCCGAATCGAACAGGCCGTTGTATTGGTAATCCGTACAGCCGCTTCGGCCAGACGGTCCAAGACCTCCTGAAGGTCAAAATTTCCCGCCACAAGCGTTGAAATCTGGTAGATTTCTTCTTCTCGCTGCGACTGTTGTTTTTCCAGTTCCGCCATCATAGCATCCATAATAAGCTCCTCCCTGATATTAGGAAACACTATCTGCATCCATTTATCCTAAATAAAGAATATATATCCTTTTCTTCCAAAATAATAGGACTTGGTTAGGTTTTTATTACACGCTTCAAAACAAAAAAGGTTCAGAACAATAAAAAGATATATCCTCTCTGATTTCTTTGATTGTCTTTAAGTATATGGAAAGAAAAGGACCTATCGCTGTCTCAAAAAAGCGTAAAATTTACACCTAACTAACGTTATTTTTTGTTTTTGCGTGTTAAAAAACTCCCTGTAAGAACATTATATATCAGAGGACGACATATTTTTTGGCAGGAGATACCTATGAAAAACGCGAAAAACGGCCAATTGCGAAAGAAAGCAAAAGGGTTTACGCTCATTGAATTGCTGGTTGTCATCGCCATCATTTCTCTTTTGCTCTCGGTGCTTCTGCCGGCATTGAAAAAGGTCAAATACCAGGCCCGCATGGTAATCGACCGAAACAATCTGAAAAGTCTCGGTACGGCCATGCAGTTGTATCTGACCCACAATAAAAATCGCTTTTTCCCCTATCCAGACAACGTAACCAGCGTTCTCTGGCTTGACTACATCGGCCAAAACACTGCAAATATTGATGAAGTCCGCTTTTGCCCGGAAACTGTATCCCGCCGGCAGGAGGTGGAAAACGAATACAATGGTTCTACCAGTATATGGGGGACTTCATTAAGGCCCTGGCTGTGGAATTACTCCGCCCAATCCTATAAACGATATGAAACCGGCAGCTATGGTTTCAATGGCTGGTTTTACGGGGATGCCAACCGCTGGGTTCCCGATTCCATGAAAAATTATCCCTACGCCAATTTGAATGAAGTGAAGGTGTCCAGCTTAGCCCCTATCTTTCTGGATGCCAACTGGGCGGACGGCTGGCCGCAGAATACCAATGTTCTGCCTGCCAATGCACTAAGCGGCTCCGTAAACTTTTATGACATCGGCGATCAAACATCCGGAACAACAGACCGAGCCATCGGCCGTTTTGTCCTCAATCGTCATGGCCGAAAAACCAATGTATCATTCCTCGATATGCATGTGGAAACTCTTGTTCACGAACAGCTGTGGACGCTGGCGTGGCACAAAGGAGCCAAACCAAACTTTTCCCCTGTCCTGCCCAAACCGCTGCCGAAGGAAAAATAGCAAATCACCCTGTTTCAAAGGGACAGACTACTCAAAAAGAGCCGGAGAAAGGGCAATCCGCCCAAGCGAGGGGTATCTTGCAAGCAAACCATCCGGTACGGGCTGCTTGAGTCCGGTCAAAAGAAACTTCAACTCCAGCGCATTGGCCAACTGGGCACCTTTGTAATGATTGTTGGCAATGACGGTATAACTCTGACAGCGAGCCGCCAGAAGGCGGATACGGGCCGCAATCTCCCCCAATTCCTCCGAGGAATAATAGTAGTCGTATCGTTCATCTCGGCTTGATTTGGCAAACCAGGCGGCCGCATTACGTCCATGCAGACGCATATACCCATCCGAGCCGATGGGTTGCTCTGCCGGCAGAAAGGAATCCGGCCCGGTCGGATAATCAAGAGCACAAACTGTCACCCCCATCTGTTCCAGTTCAGCCGGCCGTTCGGCTCTTTGCCAGGAAGAATGCCGCAGCTCCACGGCAATGGAGAAACAATCGTTAAACCGCCCAATCAGGGTTTGCAGATAGCGGAGATTTTCCTCCGATGCATCAAAATCATATCGAAACTGAATCAGGAGCCGACGCAGCAAACCTGCTTCCGCCAGCAAAGAAAGGCCCTCTTTGTACTGTCGAACCAATTCGGAATCGATTCGGCCTTCATGACTGAAAGTTCGATGGAGTTTGGCTGTAAAGAAAAAGGGCTTTTTGTCCTCGACCTGCTGCTTCCAGAAACGAACTGTGTTTTTCTCGGGGGGACGATAAAATGTGCTGTTGATTTCAATGCAGTCCACCAAGCCGGCTGCAAATCGAAGATTTTCCCTTCTTGCCCTCGGATAGACAATCCCCTCCCAGTCCGGATAGGACCAGCCGGCCATCCCTACCGCAATGTGGCCCGGACTATTCATCCGCGAAAGCGTCTTCCGCCGGTTTCGACCTTCTCCCTCAGCGGCTGATGCGGGCCGACTTGCCCTTCATCACCCGTTCGACTTCCTGCAGGGTGGCCGTGGTCGTGTCGCCCGGTGTGGTCATCGCCAAAGCCCCATGAGCCGCCCCATACTCGACCGCCTCCTGCGGACTCTTGCCTTCCATCAGGGCATAAATCAGACCGGAAGCAAAACTGTCGCCGCCGCCGACTCTGTCCAGGATTTCCAAATCTTCCCGCATCGCTGCATCATAAAAACGGCCGTCATAATAAAGCACCGCGCCCCAGTCGTTTCGAGTAGCCGTCTTGGCGTTTCGAAGCGTAGTTGCCACGGCCTTAAAATTCGGAAAGGTCTTGATGGCCTCTGTAATCATCTTTTTAAAATTGGAAGGGTCAAGTTTGGAACAGTCCGGATCCAGACCAGCCACCTCAAACCCGAGGGCCGCTGAAAAATCCTCCTCGTTGCCGAGCATCACATCCACCAGCGGCGCGATGCGGCGATTGACCTCGACAGCCCGCACCTTGCCGCCGAATTCTTTCCAAAGCGAGGCCCTGTAGTTCAAATCATAGGAAATCACCGTACCGTACCGGCGGGCCGTCTCCATCGCTTCAAGAATCACCTCCGGCGTTGTCGGAGAAAGACCCGCAAAAATCCCTCCGGTGTGAAACCAGCGGACGCCGTCACGGCCGAAGATTTTGTCCCAGTCAATTTCTCCTTTTTTCATCTGGGAGGCAGCACTGTTAGCCCGGTCAGAACAGCCGACCGCCGCCCGAACACCAAAGCCGCGTTCTGTGAAGTTCAGCCCTACCCGGCTTTTGCGTCCAATGCCGTCAAACGGCACCCAGCGAATATAGTCCAGGCTGACACCGCCCTGCAGGAGAAAATCCTCCAGCAGATGTCCGACCGGATTGTCGGGAATTGCGGTCACCAAGGCCGCTCGTTTGCCGAAACAGCGTCGAAGACCGCGGGCCACATTGTACTCGCCGCCGCCTTCCCAGACGCGAAAACTCCGGGTGGTATGAATCCGCTCTTCCCCCGGGTCCAGGCGAAGCATCACCTCGCCGAGGGAAAGAATATCATATTTGCACTCTGATTCGGGACGTAATTGGAGTACCGCCATAGAACCGCCTCTTTCCGTCAGGGTTATCTTGCCAGCCAGCCGCCGTCAACCGCAACCGTATAGCCATGCATATAGTCCGAGGCCGAGGAGGCCAGAAAAACCGCTGCTCCCTGAAGATCTTCCGGCTGGCCCCAGCGGCCCGCAGGAATCCGATCGAGAATCGCCTTGCTTCGTTCCGGGTCTTCCCGAAGGGCCTTGGTATTGTCGGTCGCCATATAGCCGGGAGCAATCGCATTGACATTAATCTTATGCGGAGCCAGCTCGCATGCCATCAGACGGGTCAGGCCCATCACAGCACTCTTGGAGGCCGTATAGGAAGGCACAAGAATCCCACCCTGGAAGCTGAGCATCGAAGCCGTATTGATGATTTTACCGCCCCGGCCCTGTTTGACCATGACTCGCGCTGCCGCCTGGCTGAGGAAAAAAAGGGTTCGAAGATTGATATTCATCACATCGTCCCAGTCTTTCTCCGAAAACTCCAGCAGCGGTGCCCGCCGGATAATGCCGGCATTGTTAAAAAGGATGTCAATGCCGCCCAGTTTTTCGACCGTTTCTTTGATAATTACATCCACGCAATCCTTTTTGCTCAGGTCCGCTGTAATGGTAATGCATTTGCGGCCGAGTTTTTCGATGCGGGACTTGCTCTCGGACATATCGAGAATATCCACCAGGGCCAAATCCGCTCCTGCTTCCGCCAGGGCAATGGCAATGGCCCGTCCGAGCCCGCGGGCAGAACCGGTTACGATTGCCTTCTTACCGTCCAACTTGAATTTATCCAGAATCATATACACCTTCCTTATCGAATCTGATCGATTGTTAAATGGTCCATATCATCAAAGGTCTGATTTTCCCCGCCCATTCCCCAGCAGAAGGTATAGGCCGCCGTGCCGACACCGGAATGAATAGACCAGCTGGGCGAAACCACAACCTGTCCTTCAGCAACTACCAAATGACGCGTTTCCTCTGGTTTACCCATCAGGTGAAAGACTCGGTCTGTTTCGGGCATATTGAAATACAAATACACCTCCATACGCCGTTCGTGCGTGTGAGGCGGCATTGTATTCCAGACAGAGCCGGGCTCAAGTCTCGTAAAGCCCATCACCAGCTGGCAGCTGGGCACGCCGTTGGGATGAATACACTGATAAATCGTCCGCTTGTTGGATTGCTCAAGACTGCCGCAAGGCACCGGATTGGCTTTGTCAATGGAAATATGAGCAGTGGGGTATTCCTTGTGAGCCGGATAACTAATCAGATAGAACCGTGCCGGCTGCGAGGGGTTTTGGCTGAGAAATTCAATCTGCCGGCTGCCGCGTCCGACATACAGACAATCGAGTCGGGCCATGGGAAACAGCTTGTCGTCCACCTTCACTTGCCCGCCGCCGCCGATATTGAGGATTCCCAGTTCCCGCCGCTGACAAAAATAATCTGCCCGCAGCTGCTCGGCTGCCGCCAGCGTCAGCGGTTTCTGCGTAGGCACCGCGGAACCGACAATCACCCGATCCACATCACAATAAACCAGTTCAATCTGCTCCGGCTTAAACAAAGTGCCTATCAGAAAATTACTCCGAATTTCCTCTGTGGTCATTCGGGAAAAACAAATAGGGTCTGGAATATAACGAATTTCCATAACAGTTTCCTCCAAAAAATCAGGGCTGCCATTCAACAGCGACCGGATGATCCAGCTGCTGCTTAAAAATCTTCAGGTACTGCTGCCACTTCTCAAAAGTGTTAAACTCTTCATTTTTGTCCCAGCAGGAACCGGCATAATAAACAACCGGCTTGTCAATCTTATGCTGAAGCGTCAGGAGCAGATGCCCATCGGCTTCCAGCGGCTTTACATCCCACTCAGCGCCGAAGACAACACCGCACCCCATAAATCCCTTGATGAAATCCGTCGGCAGCCAATACGCAATGGATTGAGGAGCGGTCCAGGTCTGCCGACTGGTCTCCCGAAGCACAATCCCAGCCGCCAGCGGAAGCGTATCCGTCTGGCTGCATGTATAGGTACATTCAATGCGGCTCATCTGGCTGCCTAAGTCGATGGAAATCCGCTTGACCTCACTGACCGTATAGGGACCGGCCTGCCAGGGGCGATAGGTCAGTTCAAAGACGGAACGAATAGGCCCGTTGCCCAAAATCTTCCATGCAGCAAAATTATGAGACGGCAGGCAGACTTTGCCATCCACGAAAGGGGCCAGCCCGCCGCAGCCGAGAGTATTGCCCACCTTATAGAAATCACCGCCTTCACCGTGATCATAATGATAAGGAATCTGCTTTTCATTATAGTCGCGGATAAACTTGTCAATGACAGGATAAGGAACACATTTGCCCCAGGCATCGATGCCGCTGGTAATTGTCTCATCCTCGAGAGCCGGCCCGTACACTCGGAAAGCAACTTTGTCATTCTCCCAGCCGAAGTCGTCCTTCCGCTCAGGAATAAACCGGCAGTACGTCGTTATCGGAGAGGCCGGCGGCTCCATCCCTTCCGGACGTTTCTGCAAAATAAACTGCTTTTTCTGTCCGGGCTCCAGCGTCGTCTGAAACAGCAGCGCCGTACGCCCGTCTATTTTCAAAACCTGCGCCATCAGGGGCTGGTGCGTCTGAACATCCAGCACGGCCGCCTCTTCGGCTCCCAGATTCGGTAAATGCTTCTGAACATCCATCCAATCCAGCTGAATGGTTTCCTGCCGGCGGTGAACCTCCGTGGGATTGGACACGGTAATTTGCACCTCCTGCTGGCCCTGACAGGCCGCTCCCAAAACTGCCAGACAAAACACAACCGCTTGCTTCTTCATCGTACACCTCATTTTAAAATGCCGTACCCCCACCTTGTTTTTGCTGATTGGCTGTCTGCACTGTTATATCATTTCTGCCGAAGGATTCAACCCTAAAACCACCTCTTATTTCTTCGACTCGGCAGCGGGCTTGTCCCTCAGCCCCATTTGCTCCATCCATACCAGACAGGCATCCAGCCAGCCGCAGGCCGGCCCGGCCGACGGGCGAATCCCGAATCCATGACCGCCTTTCAGGTAGATATGCAGTTCAGCAGGAATGCCGGCCTTCCGCAAACCTTCATAAAAGAGGATGCTGTTTTCAGGCGGGACACCCGTGTCATCATTGGCATGAATCAAAAAGGTCGGCGGAGTCTGACTGGTAATCTGCCGTTCATTGGACAGTCGCTCCACCAATTCCTGCGGCGGCTGCGGCCCCAATAGATTTTCTTTGGAACCTCCATGGGTAATATCGTCCCGCATAGAAATAACCGGATAAACCAGCACCATAAAATCCGGACGATATGCCATCCGGCTGGCCGCATCCTGAACGGTTGCCGCCAACGGAATTTCCTCAAAAAAAGTCCCCGCCGTAGAAGCCAGATGTCCCCCTGCAGAAAAGCCGAGAATGCCGATTTTTTCCCGATTAATCTTCCATTCGTCAGCGTGAAGCCGCACAATCTGAATCGCCCGCCGAGCATCCAGCAAAGGAATTGGATGACGATAACCGTCAACAGGAAGACGATATTTTAGAACAATACCGGCTGCCTGCTGCTGCCGCAGCCGTTCTGCAATTTCCCTGCCCTCATGTTCCGCCGCCAGCCGAACATAACCGCCGCCGGGACAAATCACAACAGCCGGCACAGAGCCCACTGCTCCAGCAGGCAGATACACAGAAATCTCAGGAATGTCTTTGGGTTCAGAGCCAAGCGCTCCTGGAACCGTCTGGGGCCAAAGAGGAATCGTAAAACAATTCTGCTCGGGAATCTCCGCTGCCCAAAGCAATGCCGACCTGCATAGAAACCACCACCCAATTACATTTCGCATAAATCATCTCCGTCTGATTCAACCAGTCGTCACGGTTATCCTATCACAGATGCCCTCTTCCGGCAACCCCGATGAAGACGAAAAGAAATGATTCTTTGCTTAAAAACCATTTTGTGCAAAAGAAACCGTCAATTTGCGCAAAAATCAGAGGAAGACTTCCTGAAAACTCTTCTCCTTCAAAGAAAAGGAAATTATAATCTGCTGCACAAAACAGCAAACGATAATACCATTTTTCGAGAGCCGATTATGAGCGGAGCGCAAGAGGCACGTTTTTTAACCTTATTTTTCTCTCTCCTTGTTTCTCTTCTCTGCACCCCCCTCTTCTCCATGGAGTTAGAGACTCGCAGAGCAGCTTTAAGCAATGGCCCTTCCCCGAAGGATTCAGACCATGACGGCTTGCCGGACTGGTGGGAAATCATTCATCATCTGAATCCTCACTCTCCCGCCGGCGACTTTTCTGACTCAAACGGTGACCCAGAAAAGGATGGTTACACCAACCTTGAGGATTATCTCGAATACCTGGCCGGCGGAGGAGATCCGTTCGGCAAGATCGATCGGCAGGCCTTGACCGCTCGCCATGATGTTCGAATAGACAAAATCGATGCATTTTCACCGCTCTCAGTCGGAAACGGCCGGTTTGCCTTTACAGCCGACATCACAGGCCTGCAAACATTTCCCGCCGCCTACAGCAAAGGTATTCCGCTGACCGCGATGGCCGAGTGGGGCTGGCACTCCTTTCCGAATACGGCCGGTTATAAACTGGAAGATGCTTTTGTACCGGTCGACACCTATGGACGTCCGGTGCTTTACAATATCAATCAGAAAGGACCGGCGGCGGAGTACCTCCGCGCCAATCCGCATCAAATTACCTTAGGCCAGATTGGTCTGGTCCTGCAGAAGTCCGACGGCACAGCGGCTAAGCCGGAAGACATCAAGGACATCCGCCAGCACCTGCATCTATGGGAGGGCATTCTGAACAGCCAATTCACATTGGAAGGACAGCCGGTCAAGGTACAAACGTGTGTGCATCCGCAGCAGGACACTGTTGCATTCCGAATTGAATCTCCCCTGTTTCAGTCAGGGCGGCTCGGCGTTCAGATTAGATTTCCGTATGCTGCCGGCACCTGGGGCAATGACCCGGCAGACTGGAACAGCCCAGACAAGCACAAAACCATTCTCCAGAAGAACGAAACACACTTGATGTTCGAACGGACCATGGATCAGAAACGGTATTTTTGTGCGGCCGCTTTTTCAGGCAGCGGACAATTTCAAAAGACTGCTGACCACCACTACACCTGGCAGCCCCAAAGGAACGAAAGCATTCTGGAGGGTGTAGTTGTTTTCCAGGAGAAAAACACACTTGCCGAGCTGCCGACCTTTGAAGACACGCAGATGGCGGCCGCAGAGCATTGGAAAACATTCTGGAACAGCGGCGGGGCAATTGACCTTTCCTTGAGCAAAGACCCTCGCTGGAAAGAATTGGAACGCCGAATCGTCCTTTCTCAATATCTGACAGCCATTCAGTCCGCCCAGCAATACCCGCCGCAGGAAACAGGCTTGACCTGCAGCAGCTGGTTCGGCAAATTTCACTTGGAAATGCACTGGTGGCACAGTGTCCATTTTGCCCTCTGGAATCGACTGCCGCTGCTGGAAAGGGGGCTCGACTGGTATATTAAAACCCTGCCTGCCGCTCGCTCCATTGCCCATCGGCAGGGCTATGAAGGGGTACGCTGGCCGAAGATGACTAGTCCCGACGGGCAGGACTCGCCCTCCGGCATCGGGCCGCTTCTGATTTGGCAGCAGCCGCACCCGATTTACTTCGCCGAGCTGGTCTATCGCCAAAGGCCCACAGTCGCCACGCTGAACAAATTCAAAGATGTTGTTTTCGAAACAGCCCGGTTTATGGCGGATTTTGCCCACTGGGACCCCCAGCGGAAGCGTTATGTCCTCGGTCCGCCGGTTATTCCTGCCCAGGAAAACTACAAATACGCCTCCACGTGGAACCCTACCTATGAATTATGCTATTGGTACTGGGGGCTGCAGACCGCCCAGCAGTGGCGGCTTCGGCTGGGACTGCCGAGAGAACCCAAATGGGAGCATGTGCTGCATCATCTTTCCGCCCTCCCTGCTCGCAGCGGGATTTATACAGCAATCGAACCGGAACCCTACACCAACCTGACTGACCATCCGTCCATGCTCGCTGCTTGGGGGGTACTTCCGAAAACTCCGCTGGCGGACAAAAAAATAATGCAGCGTACCGCCCGCTGGGTCTATGAAAATTGGCAATGGGCAGACACCTGGGGATGGGATTATCCGATGCTGGCGATGACGGCGGCTCGGGTCGGATTGCCTGAGCTGGCTGTGGATGCCTTTTTTATCGAGTCCAAAAAAAATCTGTACTGGCCCAACGGCCACAACTACCAGCGGGAAAACCTGCCGCTTTACCTGCCCGGCAATGGAGGCCTTCTGACCGCTGCGGCCATGATGGCAGCCGGCTGGGACGGAGCAGGCGACCGTCACGCCCCGGGCTTTCCAGACAATGGACAGTGGGTGGTTCGCTGGGAAGGGCTTTTGCCGATGCCGTAAGGTTGCTCCCGCCGGCTCATTCAATCCGGAACCAATCCGCATCCAGATAGCCGCCTGCGCGGCTGCCGGCCTCAGAAAGACAGTACAACCCGACTTTCGCCCCGACCCAACGGCCGGGTTTAGCAGTAAAGGATTCGCCAATCAGAGTGAAAACATTTCCGTCAGTACTATAACTGAATCGACAGACGGCATTCGGCCCGGCAACCTGAACGCGAAGAAAAATGGTATCGGTCTCCAGCGGCCGTTTGGCTGCAATGATTTCCCGGCTGCCGCGTTCGGCCTGCCGACAAACAATCTGACGAAGAACAATCACCTTGTTTTCAACAGCCGCCTCAACAGCCGCATAATCCTCCCCAAAAATGATCAGGCCGCCGCGAATACTCTGCTGCTCGGGCACCAGACGAACCTTCGCGGATGCCGTAAAATCAGGTGCCGGAAACTTCTGGAGCAGCAGATTGGGCGCTTGCCATAAATTTGACTCCGCCGACGGAAGCGGGATTGCAAACAGCCGCAAATAATCTGTACCGCGAATCCGGGCAAACCAGACCGGATTGGGGTTGGCCTGCCATTGCCATTGCAGACCCAGCCCATCTTCGCTGAATTCATCGCTCTCTGCCGGCGTCATCACCGGATACGAACCGGCAATATCCGGCTTTTTCCAGGAAAGCACCGGTTCGCCGATCCCATCCCCGTCCGCATCCGTCCCCATGAGCGGCCAATCGTCGTTCCAGAAAACCGGCTGGAGATGAACGATGCGCCCATAAGGGCCGGCATCCTGAAAATGAACAAACCACGACTGGCCGGAAGGCGTCTGCACCCAGCCGCCTTGATGCGGCCCATTGATCGGCGTGGAGCCCTGATGAAGAACAATGCGGTCTTCGTAAGGACCGTAGATATCCTTCGAACGCAAAACCACCTGCCAGCCCTGACCGACCCCTCCGCCAGGCGCAAAAATATAATAATAACCGTTATATTTATAAAACTTGGGCCCCTCAATGGTAGGGTGTTTCTCGTGGCCGTCAAAAATATGCCGGCAGTCGCGGCTCACCTCGGTCGCCTGCCAATCCATCTTGCGAACTGTCAGAAGACTCTTAACCCCCGCACGACTGCCCGCCCACGCATGAACCAGCCAGGCATTGCCGTCATCATCCCACAAGGGACAAGGGTCAATTAGCCCCTTGCCGGGCAAAATCAGCAACGGTTCCTCCCACGGACCTTCTGCCCGAACCGCACATACACGGTAAATCCCGCGATCCGGATCACCCCAAAAGATGTAAAACTTTCCTTCGTGAAATCGGATGCTTGGCGCCCAGATTCCATTGCCATGCTGAGGCACATCAAAAGACGCATCCGGATACCGAGGGACAGCGTGGCTGAGCAGCGTCCAGTTGACCAGGTCTTTGGAATGCAGAATAGGCAGACCTGGAAAACAGGTAAAACTGGAGGCCGTCATATAATAATCCTCACCTGCCCGAACCACATCCGGATCAGAATAATCCGCATACAGAATAGGATTTTTATATGTTCCGTCGCCTTTATCAGCCACCCAAACCTTGGAAACCGAAGCGGTACGGCCGGCCGCACCCCCATCAGCCCCGAACACAATCCCCAACCCCAGACACCAGATGACCCCTGTCAGCATCCTTTTTTTCAGAATGATTTTCATAACCGTACTATAAACCAAAACAACCTGCCTTGCCAGCAGTTTAAGATTTTTTCAAGATTTATTCTTCCTGCACTCCTCAAAAAAAAGTGGAAAAAAAAGATATTCAAGATATACTCATTTTGCTTTGTTTCGGCCGTCCTGAAACAAGAAAAGGGATTCGATGGAAGTGCTTGGTTTTCATCCTGTTGACTTGCTGATTATTCTTCTCTATCTCTTTGCCATCACCTATATTGGACAGAAACTCTATAAAAAAATCCATACCGAAGAAGATTTTTTCCTTGCCGGCCGCTCCTTCAATAAATGGCTCCAGTACTTTCTGAATATGGGCACCCTCAGCGATGCCAACAGTGCCATCCGCACCGCCAGTTTCGCCTTCGAAAAAGGATTGGGCGGCGTGTGGCTGATGCTGATTGGGGTGTTCACCGGCCCTTACCACTGGTTTATGGCGGGCTGGTTTCGTCGGGTTCGTCTGGTAACGATGGCCGAATTATTCGAAGAACGCTTCAAAAGCAAAGTGCTGCCGACCTTTTATGCGCTCATCAGCATCTGGCTGAGCATTTTGATTATCGGCATCGGCTACAAGGCCTCTCTGCGCACCTTTCAGGCGATGACTATCAAACCGCCTAAACAATGCACCCCTGCCGAGAAGCGGAAAGTTGAACTTTATGAACGGTACCGTCATCTCAGGCAGCTGTATAAAACCGAGGAGCTCAGTCCGGAACAAACCTCCGAATATGAACTGCTCGATGCCCTCTACAAAAAAGGGCAAATCAGCTCATTTACCTCTTTTACAAAGCCCTTTTGGTTTTACCTGATTTATACCGTCTTTATTGCCTTTTATGTTATGATGGGCGGTTTTAAGGCCGCCGCCGTCACCGACATCATCCAGGGATTCCTGATTTTGTTCTTCTCCTTTATGCTGATCCCGTTTTCGCTGGTGGCGGTAGGCGGCTGGTCGGAGTTTACCCAACGCATCCCTGACCACATGCTTTTTGTCTTCGGCTGTACCAGTGAAGAATTTGCCTGGAACTCAATTGCCGCGCTTATGGTAGCCACCATTATCGGCATCACCGGCCACCAAGGCAATATGGCGCTGAACGGCTCTGCCCGCGACGAACTGACCGCCCGCATTGCCAACATCGGCGGCGCCTACACCAAACGCATCCTGACAATTGCCTGGGCTCTCTGCGGGCTGTTTGCCTATGCCCTTTACTCTGATTCCATCTCCGATCCGGATATGGCCTGGGGAGTCCTCAGCCACAACCTGCTCGGGCCGGGGCTGCGAGGGCTGATGGTCGCCGGCATTCTCGCCGCCAACATGTCCACCCTCGATGCCGTCTGTGTGTATCTGTCCGCCCTGTTCGTCCGCCACCTCTACAAACCCTTCGTCAAAAACAAAAGCACCCGTCATTACATCAATGTATCCCGGCTGGCCATCCTTTGTTTTCTGCTGCTGGGCATTTATGTATCAGTAACGACTTTCAGCATCATTCATTTGGTCAAGGCCCTGCCTTCTCTGAATATTATTTTCGGGGCCCCCGTTCTGCTGCTGCTGTTCTGGAAGCGGCTGACCCGTACAGCCGTTTATGCAGAGGTTATCGTCTGTTCCATTGTGCTTGCCGTTTTGCCCCATTTGCTCCCGTGTTTTGAGACCGTCAAGCACTCTCCCTTCTTTTCTCAGCGGACCCAGGAGCAGACCGTTGTCCGTTCGGTTCATGCTTCCCAAGAAGATGTCCGGCAGGGACTGGCCGAAGAGGTTGGCCAGAGTATCCGCAAACCTGTCCGCATACCGCCAGCCGGCATTTACTATGACACGATTGCCCTGATGAATCCGGACGACCCGGAGTCCCCCTACGAAGGCATTGGGCGGCTGCACACGGAACTGATTCTGGCCCACTCCCTCGGCTTCAACCTGCCCTCCATGACCCCTTCCGCCCTGCTGACACTCCGATATCTGATCGCGGCCATCCTCCCCTTTGTCTTCCTGATCCCCATCAGCTTACTCACCCGCGACAAAATACCCCAAGCGGATATCGCCCGTTTTTACGTCCGGCTCAAAACGCCCGTGCATCCCGATCCGCTCAAAGATGCCGAAGAAGTCCAAAAAAGTTATGCCGACCCCGCCCGCTTCGATCACCTGAAGTTGTTTCCCCGCTCCAACTGGGAATTCTGCAAATGGACCCGCACGGATACCATCGGATTCGTAGTCAGCGTGTGTATAACAGGCGGCATCCTCCTGTTTTTCTGGGGTCTGATTCAACTCATCGCTTAGGACCGGAGGAATTATTCGGCGAAGCAGGCCGCAGCGGCTTTGGCCCCATCCGGACCGTTGCCCAGCATCACCCCGTAGCCGTCGTAGGAGTACGTGTCGCTTACATACGGCCGGCCGTTGCCGTCCGTCATGTATCTATTCCGTTTTTTCAAACAAATAATACGTTGCTCCCATCCCGCGAAAATAATTCTTCAGCATTCTATCCAGATTTGTGTTCCGAATTAAGCCGTTTTCTTCGCATAGAGAAATTATGTCTTCATCGGACCATCGTCTTAAAAGAAATTCGTCTGAATATCGAAGAGCTTCGCCTTCCATCACGCCTTCACAGGTTTCACGATAAAGATATAAATCATCTCCTTTTTTTGTGATGCTAACGGTTCGTTCCATTGAGCGACGATTATACACTTGAGGTTGAAGAAAAGATTCTATTCGAGGGACATCCAGTAACACGAAGCCGCCTTCTTTGAGACTGCCGGCTATGGATTTAAACGCTCTTTCCAAGTCTTCTTTATCCGTGATATAAGCAATTACTGTAAAGAGCAATAAAGCAATGTCGAAAAATTGGGAAGGGAGATCAACGTTCTGTATAAGATCTTGCCTTATGATAAGATTATTGTGCAGCGGCTTATCTAATCTTGCTAATTTTCTCCGAATTTCATCACACATAAATTCAGATGGTTCCACAGCGGTAACATGATGTCCTCTTTCCAAGAGAGGAATCGCAAGTCTTCCGGTTCCCGCTCCAATATCTAATACACATACTCTATTCTTACCGGCTGGACAGTTATTGATTAATCGTTGACAGACATCTTCCGTGTTTTCGTTAAATGTTGTGTATAGGTCCCCGTAAGTTTGCTGATAGACAAAATCATAATATCGAGCCCAATTATCATGCGGCTGCTGTGCCCTATGCGGATTCCCATCATGCGGCTGCCGTGCCCTACGCGGTTGCTGTTGTGCCATTTTGTTTCTCCTTAATTATAATTTTTGTTATTCCCCGAACAAAACCTCCGTTCATTGTCAAGACAGAAAAAGATACCTCTTTCCCTGTGCCGTTTTGACGGCTAAGATTCCCGGCCATATCGCACCTGCATTCGGTGCTTGCGGGAGATTTTGGGAAAACAGGAAAACACAGGACGCCCATCTGTTTTTAATCCTCCTTAAATCAAATTACGGCCTCTCTCACCTCAGCCCCGGAAACTCCGGCATCCTTCCAAAACTCGGCAGACTCCTTAACAAACTCCTTATTTGTTCCCTTCTATTTTTTGATGTCTTTTCAAAGCAGCCGTTTCGCCGCTATTATACCCAACCAACCCCCTCCGGCAAGCCATTCCCCCGTTTTTCGCGTAATTTTTCACCCAAAACCAAAAACCAGACCCGCTTCCTCGACTATTCCCCTCTTCCCTTTTTACTTTCCCCCTTCATTCATTCTCGACCCAGACAGTCGAACTCGAACAATTTCCGCAACACCCCCGACCCCTCAAATCCCCCCGCATCAAAAAACTTTTACCCCTTCTCTTTCCAGCACTTCCAGCCGCCGCCCCCGGCGGTGGCAGGTAAGACAAGAACCATGACCAGAAAAAGAACTCTCAGAAAATGTGCGAAAGATTTTTGACACTACCCCCCCAATAAAGGATAGTTGGGGAGATGGCTTGGGAACTTGCCAAAGAACAAAATGTTAAGTGCCGAGGGATAGGTGGGCTGTAGGGCCTCGTCTCTAACACAGGTGATTGCTACTCCATCATCGAGTGTACAAATCGAGTGTACAACATAGTATCCCAGACACTAAAGTTGCAATTACTCCTGTCAGTATATACAGTATTAAATGCCGCATCTTTATTTTGTATAGCTCGATATTTTTATCATTCAGATCATCGTCACCGTACAAAAATAGAATCCCTCTTAATGAATTTGCACCGCCAGGTCCAAACCAAGAGCTGCTTGTTAAATATTTCCATTTTTCAAAATGGTTTTTTCTAAGGTAATTTCTAAACCGAAGTTGTAAAACGAATAAGTTAAACAAGCAAACACCGACAGAAATAAAAAAAAACAAAAGGGATTATGTCCCACCAGTAGTTGAAGGTTTGTGACGGCTCCATTGCTTTAGTCTATCCTGTCTTTCGTTTTTCTGCAAGCGTCTGTTCGTTTTCCAGTTCATCCAGATATGATTTCAGCATCCATAGATGTTTATAGCCTCCGATTCTCTGGAAGTGTTTCTCGGTCTCCAGGAAGGCGGCCGTCGCCCACCGTAAAGCCATCCGGCTATGCTGACTGCACGATGTCTTTGGTCCATTTTGACGGCCAGGATTCCCGGCCATACCGCACCCATATTCAGTTCTTGCGGAAAGTTCGGGGAAAACAGGAAAAATCAAGACGGCCATCTGTTTTTAATCCTCCTCAAATCAAATTACGGCCTCTCTTGCCTCAACCCCGGAAACTCGGTGCACGCCCAAAGGTTGACAGACTCCTTATTTGTTCCCTTCTATTTTTCGATGTCTTTCCAAAGCAGCCGTTTCGCCGCTATTATACCTCGCCGATTTCGGCTGGCAAGCCATTCCCTCATTTTCTGCTTATTTTTCACCCAAAACCCCGAAAACCCGACCCGCTTCCTCGACTATTCCCCTCTTCACTTTTCCCCTTCATTCATTCTCGACCCAAATAGTCGAACTCGAACAATTTCCGCAACACCCCCGACTTCTCAAATCCCCCCATATCAAAAAATTCTTACCCCCGCTTTTTCCAGCACTTCCAGACGCCGCCACCGCCCAAGCCCCCCGCATTTTCAGCCCATTCCCGCACCCCCGCCCCAAGGTAGAGAGCCGATCACTCAACGGAGGAACCAGACCAATGCAGGCAGCCGCCCACAACGGCGAATACGGCATCGTCCGTCAGGCCGGCACGGACCTGGTCAAAATCCATCACGACCTCGAAAACGAAAAGCCGTCCCGGCCGATGGCTCAAAAATCCGCCTCTCCATTAGATTATCAGCAGTTCCCTTCAAAGCCCCTCTATTTCCCCCATTGTTTCCGGCTTTTCCCCTCCACTTCCTCTCCATTGCCCCCTCTCGGCCATTCCCAACCGGCCCCCCAATCCGCCTCTCCATTGAATTCTCAGCAATTTCCCCCAAACCCCCTCAGCAGCCCTTTTTGTCTGGCTCAAAAATGCGCGCCGACGCCTCCGCAGGTCCAAAATCCGGCTTTAAAATGCGCGCGGCCGTTTTTAAGTGGCTTTAAAATGCGCGCCGCCTGCGCGCCGCGGTGCGCAAATTTCACCAAAAACCCCATTTCCAGCCCAAAAACCCAGAAAACCCCCTTTCCCACAGTAAGGACAGACAAAAATGCCTCGAAAGAGAACAAAAACATGCCCAAAATCCTTGCCGCTGCTGTCGGAGGCGGGCTTGCGGATGAAGAAAGCCCTGGATTGACAAATGGATTTTACTATGGACAGGCGGCTGCTACAGGGCAAATTCTCCTTCGAGTGTCAGGACGGGGACATAGTCCGGATTGTAGTAACTTCCTTCAAGTACGTTGTAAAGGT
>CALMLO010000063.1 GCA_937868095.1 uncultured Phycisphaerales bacterium
GGCTAAAACAATGGAGCCGCTATGAACCTTCAACTACGGCTGGGACATAATCATTATAAAAAGCATAAGTATTACTAAAATAATCGCGATTATAATACTAAATATTTCGATTCTCGTTATATGGCCCATCATCAAAATGCGAACGATTAAAAAAAGCGATGCCCCTCCTAAAATACCTGATAATAATGCAATTTTTTGTTTATTATTTAGTTTAAGCATATTTTATTTCCTTAATTCTTCATAAATAGAGATAATGCAAAGAATATGAAAGAAATAATTCCTCCCCACAAAGATGCATGATGGATAATCCCCATACCTTTGTCCGAACATCCTGTAATTTTTTGGAACCATTCACGTATTCTTGTTCCCTTTATTGTAAATAAATAACCTGATGCCAACATAAAGAACATAATCCCCAATAGAATTGTATCATGTATTTTTTCATTCATAATAAAATCTCACTTTAAGAACAATATTTTATTTCATCTTTCTTCGCTTCTTGTTTGTTGGTTCTTTTTATCTTCTTCGCAGATATCACTAATATCGCTTATTAAACTAATTACATCATCGCCAATATCAAGCCAATTGGTCCCACCACGTGCAAAATTTTCTATTAAATCTGCCGTTTCTCTTGCAATGTTTCCTCCAGGTTGTGCGAACCAGCCTGAAGCCGTATCAGGTACTTGACTTGTATCTTTATCAGCGAATGCACCTACCACATCTGTTAATCCAGATGCCATTGTATATATACCAGCAGTCATACCAACAGCACCCACCGCAGCACCTACTCCAGTAGGTGCTGTAGCAATTAATTCTCCCATGCTTGCACATGTTAGCGCTAGTCCTCCAGCCAACTTTGAGATGCCTGCAAAAAACTGTTTCCAACGAAATAGTCCCCATGGATCGATCCAGTTGATGGGATTATTGCCGCAGTAGGCGTACAGGTTCATCCCGTCGATGTATCCGGCCGGGTCGGCCTGCATAAACCGCCCCGCGTCCGGGCTGTAATCCCGCATGCGGTAATAGTATAATCTCATATAACTGTCCCACCGCCGGCCGGTAAACAGATACGGATTGCCGTACAGCAGCGGATGGCTGGAGGCATACACGGCCGTATCTTCCGTCAGCCAGTTGCCGTCAGGGCCGCCTGCCCGCATCACCCGCGGCCGGCCATATGGATCATACGTATAACTTTCTTTGATATTGCCGGCGCTGTCGCTCAGCAGCCGAATCGACCCCAGCGCATCGGCATAGTAATAAAACCGGTTCCCGTTACCGCTGACGTATCGAACCATCACCACAGGATTATCTATTCCCGGCCCATAGATGTATTTCTTTGCCAAAGAGCCGTTTACATACTCGGCGTTCACATGCGCCCCGTCCCAGACATAGACGGTTTCCTCATTCAAAAACGTCAAAAACTGTCAATTTCGCCTGCCCAATAGATCATAGCCGTAGCAAACGTTGATCAAAGGAGCCGGCTCCTCAACAACCAGCAGACGGTTCTCGCAGTCATATTCCATCTCCGGCCCTCCGATGCAGGTCACATTGCCCCGGCTGTCATATTCCCTCGGCTGTCATAGGTTGGCGTAGCGCACTCCTCTGTCTGGCTAATCTGTCAAACAATCATTTTTGTTTTTCAATTATGAATTTGTTCTATTTTAAAGAGTCTTCCCTCGCAATCTACCATTAAATAGGATTGGTAATGCTGGCCACTTTTTGTTTCTATTACTATCCACTTATCATTACTTTTCAACAATCTATATTCAACCTCTTTTTCAAAAAGAAAAGGGTCTCTAATCAATTCACTTTGTTTTTCTGAACTGGCTTTCCGACTAGAATTAACATATATATACGGAATTCCACCACCTTCAAAGGAACATACTTCATATAAAGATTCGGGAACTTTTCCATTTATTTGTTCATATGATTTTACTTGATCATACCATGATCGAAGCTGTACGATTCTAATAATACGTTCTGCTTTAGAGGTAACTCGTCCGAACGCTGGCATTAAGTAAGCAATGGCTCCTATGGCCAATAAAATTGTTAGAAATAGCAGGATTTTATTTCGGGTAGTTTTTCTTAACACAATCTATCTCCTGTAATGTCTGTAATATACCTACTTTAATCATTTTGAGGATAAGGGTATTTTCTCCTAAATTCTTCTTCGGAATAGAGATCAATATCTTTACTTCCGAAAGGAGGCTTAAAGGGATCGATAGCAACAGGTCTAAAGCCAAGTTGTTCTGCTCTTTGACTAGGAGTCCATAATGTTGCCGTATGATTACCTTTGAAACCGAATATGCCCCATGTTCTCGATGCGCCCTTTATCAAACTAGGAGTCCAATAGATTCTCCTTTCATTTGTCACGGCATCTATCATATATGCAGCCTGCACCGAACAGTCATTAACATACGGTCGATATCCTCGGCTTGTTTGATGCCAAGATTGAGCATCATTTACTATATCTTGCAGTTCATTTCTGATGTCTTTTTCTAATTCATCTGTCTTACACAATCCCCACGGATCAATCCAGTTGAGCGGATTATTGCCGCAGTAGGCATACAGGTTCATCCCGTCGAAATAACCCAGCGGATCGGGCTGGAGGAACCGCCCCGCGTCCGGACTGTAATCCCGCATGCGGTAGTAGTACAGTTCTGTGGTGCTGTCCCACCGCCGGCCGGTAAACAGATACGGATTACCGTATTGGGATCGATCCCAAGTCTGGCCCAGAGATTGCACAGAAACCAATCCGTACACATCATACTCGTATTCTTCGACTACATTGCCGCTGCTGTTGGATAAGGCAATGACATTGCCCTGTCCGTCAAAATGGTAGAAATAGCGGCCGCTCTCACTGCCCGCGGCATAGACAATCATACAAATCGGCTCATCAATCCCCGGGCCGCAGATAAACCGCTTTTGCAGGGTTAATGTTGTACCCACCAAGGAATATTCCGCAATCACCTGCGCCCCATCATACACATACACGGTCTGAGTCCCCTCGGCATCCACCAAAACCCGCCGGCCCATACTGTCATAGGCATAGGATTCATTCAGAGCCGAACCGTCTGCGGCCGTCAGCATCCGGTTGAGATAATCATACGTAAAGGTCTTATCGTCGTATTGGATAACATTGCCATTGAGATCATAGTCCATTGGCTGTGTCTGGCTGTCAAAGGTTACGGACTCATACTGGTTGAGCTGGTTATATTCATCGAATGCATAGGTCTCCGCCATCACACCATACAGCACGCTGGTTCAGCCCCGTTCACCAGCAACTCAGACTGCTTTCAAATAGAATCCACGATTGTCTTATGGAACTTCCATCCATATGAATGTATTATCATCTACTACAATGGTTTTTATTTCTTGATTAGTAGAAAACATCTCTGGTTCGACACCAATAACAACACCTATGTCCAATATTGGATTCTCGAAATGCAAATCCGCATATGGACGATTATCCGGAGATACCTTTATTAGAACAATGTTTGGCTTAAGAGAAGAAATAATGTTACGAATATCATCAGGGAAATATAGGTCGTCATAATCAAGCCGTTTATTATGTTTTATAGATTTCACGTCTAATGAGTTTAACCACGCAACCACTTTTTGGATATCAACATCTTCCTTCACAAAAGATAACTTAAGACTCTTAAGGATCATCTCTTTTTCCATAAAATATTTATTAATCAGCATTCCAAATGTAGGAAGCAGAATTATAAGAATTATTTCAATAATACATACCTTAAACTTCTTCCCTTTCAAAAAAAACAATTGAATTATTTTAATTACCAGAAAAATAATAAATAACAAAAATATCATAGAGATACAAATTGCCAAGTGAAACCAAGTGTCCACCGACAATTTGTTCTGAAAAAAAATGCCCCATATCCGACTTTCAATATAATTTTGCGTAACAAAATAAACAAAAAATAATACACACGGCACAAATAACAATAAACGAGCTACTTCGCATATTACAAATTTAAATCTTTTCATATCTCTAACCTTATTTGTTCATCATTAGGATATCTACAAACGAATATCCTGCCATATAAGCATCGTAATGATATTTACGTAAATATTCGTCAAAAGTAATATAAAAAATTTTATCACTGTACCTCTTTCTTCCTAAATATCCAAAATACATCTCTCGTAAATCCCCAAAGGTTATTTCAAATCCTCCCTTCCTATACGCAGATAAGCCATAAAAGAAATCAAGCCCCCACGGAATATTTGCTGCAACAAAATATCCATATCGCATTCTCACAACTGCAATAAAACCTGCATAGTTCACATGTTCGCCTGCAAATGTACGACCACTAAATCTAAATATATAATCGAGGTCTTTATTTTTAAATCTATTATCTGTATAATACACGCTCGTTTCTTTGTGATATTTTCTAGCCCATGCGATTTCCTGAATAAGGTCCCTCCGTGAAACATTATAAGTGCCATCCTCATTCATTCTTGCAGGGTTTAAAATCCAATGCTCTCTATTTGACGGATCAAAACAGTCATTTTCAACTTTTTCAGGATCAGGAATAAACAACTTATTACTCTTACACAACCCCAACGGAACAATCCAGTTGACGGGATTATTGCCGCAGTAGGCATACAGGTTCATCCCGTCGAAATAACCCAGCGGATCGGGCTGGAGGAACCGCCCCAGATCCGGACTGTACATCCGGGCACGGTAGTAATACAGGCCGGTATCGCCGTCCCAGCGTCGGCCGGTGAACAGATACGGATTACCGTATTGGGATCGATCCCAAGTCTGGCCCAGAGATTGCACAGAAACCAATCCGTACACATCATACTCGTATTCTTCGACTACATTGCCGCTGCTGTTGGATAAGGCAATGACATTGCCCTGTCCGTCAAAATGGTAGAAATACCGGCCGCTCTCACTGCCTGCGGCATAAGTAATCATACATACCGGCTCATCAATCCCCGGCCCGTAGATAAACCGCTTCTTCAGAGTCAGCGTCTGGCTCACGAGGGAATACTCCGCAATCATCTGCGCCCCATCATACACATACACGGTCTGAGTTCCCTCGGCATCTGCCAAAACCCGCCGACCCATACTGTCATAGGCATAGGATTCATTCAGAGCCGAACCGTCTGCGGCCAAAATTTTCATTCTCGACTTGTGAAAGAACAAAATGTTAAGTGCCGAGGGATATTATTCTTCAAGTTGAACTTTATCCTGCTCTTTCAATGAGCTGAACTTCTTGCTGTAAGAATTCATATATGATTTCTGAGCCATAACATCAAAATCTTCAGTATATGTACTTTCTGGTTTTTCTCTTTTTTCACGAACTCCCCGACTGTAGTCGAGTTCGGCCTTATAATTACCAGCAATCGAAGCCCAACATATTGAACTCAATGCAAATTCATTCCGCATAGCCTGCTCCTTAATAAGGAGAACGACTAAACATATATTTGCAACAAGGAGAACTGCTATTATAAAAATTAAAGATTTGATGTTTGTAAGAAAACACATTTCATAATCTCCCCTTATAATGTTGTATTTGGCTTAACCACAAGAACACCTTTAAGACCTTTTAACTTCGGATCTGTTTTAAGGACAGTAATACGCAATTGACAATTACTGCTAAACTTGCCACTTGCAGGAAAATCACAATATAACAAAGGGAAATACCGATATTCTTGTCCTGTTCGAAGGTTTTTGCTATACCCCAGAGGAATATCTTTTGAGTTTGTAACGGTTGAGACAACCTCATTATCAATCAATAATTCTGCTTTAATTTTTAGCTCATATAGCTGGCATCGTGTTGGATCAGCAGGAATGTCGGCCCCGTTATTTTGAATTATATGCCATTCAATCACAACAGGGATTGCGTATTCATTATTAAAATCATAAGTTTTAGAAACTTCACCTGCGCTAATATCAAACTGGTTATCTTCAATGATCCTCTTATAAACCCCGGGGCTGAATTTCTTGTAACACACAACTCTAATTACAGAAGGCGCGCTGTACCACAGTAGTGGCATAATTGCCAAAATTGCTACCATGAAAAACAGCCAAATATATTTTTTACTTTTTTTAATTAACCCGTATCCCATTTCTATAAATCCTTCCACCTAAACGGATGTAATACATTTTTACCCATTTTACAAAATCCTGACAATTATATTTCGCGCCCTCAGTGCCAAGCAAATCGTAATTTGTCAAGCCCCATTGTTCCTCAACCATCCTTATTGCTTCTCTTAAAATGTCCTCGTCCACAAAAACTAAATCGCTTAATTCGTACTCAGAGGGTGTCCCTTTCATAGTTGAAGGTTGAAAAAGATGGCGGTTCCGAGAGGGTGTCCCTTTCATAGTTGAAGGTTGAAAAAGATGGCGGTTCCGAGGCAAA
>CALMLO010000064.1 GCA_937868095.1 uncultured Phycisphaerales bacterium
CCCTCCACAAACTCCATTTTGATTGTCAGCCAGGCAATCCTCATCGCCAGCCCAAGATCCCCCTTTGCGTAGGCAGCCGATATCCCCTCCCACGCCTCAATGGCGGTCGATTTCAGCTCGGAAAACTTCGATGACAAAAATGAGATGGCCTTGCCGCCGGCCCCGCTTGTGTACAGAAGGGCCCCCGTCAATCCGCCAAGGGCGGCAACCATCGGCCCTATGGGCGAGGCAAGCATAGCAAAGACGACAGAGAGGGCCTTAAACGGCAGCAGCAGTGCGGTTATCAGCACCCGCACGGTTCCCAAGGCGAAAGCCGCCACCTTACACGCTATCCCAAGCCCAACCAAAGCCATACCGGTTGCAACGATTGCAGCGGCGGCGGCACCGCTCACAGCGACCAATACTCGATGTTCATCAACAAACTCAATAATTCTCTTGCTGATTGCGGCAATCACGTCCGCTGCAATGGACAGCGGCTTGGAGATTGCCCTTCCAATGGCAACAGCAATCCCCTCGAAGGCAGAAAACATACGCCGCAAGGCCCCGCCAAGCCCGCTATCCATCACCTTTGCGGTTTTCGCCGCCGTGCCGGCAGCATTGTCAATCGCCTTGATCAGTTCATCAAACTGTGCTGTTGTCAGTTTGGCCCCTGCTCCAATGGCCCGCACACCAAAAAGTTCATTCAAAATGCTTAAGCGTTCGACATCCCCCATATCTTTTGTCGCTGCCCCAAGGTCTCTCATAATATCCGCAAGGTTTCGAAACCCGCCGCTGCTGTCTTTTACGACAACGCCGAGCTCCTTGAGTTTCTTGATAATTCTTGGGTCGGCCATTCGGAGCATGATATTTCGGAAGGCCGTGCCGGCCATGGATCCCTTTATGCCGAAGTTTGCCAGTGTCCCAAGGGCCTTTGCTACATCCTCCACCGTCAGCCCAAAATCCAGTGCCGTCGGGGCGGCGTATTTCATGGCCTCCCCAAGATCGGACAGTGTCTGGGCCGAACGGTTCGCCGTGGCAGTCAGCACGTCGGCAATCCGCTGCATCTCACTTGCTTCCATCCCAAATGACCGAAGGGTGGACGCCGCAATATCGGTCGCCTCAGACAAGTCGGTGCCGGTTGCCCTGGCAAGGTTCAGGATGGAATCTATCGAGTTGTCAATCTCCTTGACGGAAAACCCAGCCCTGGCAAGGTTCAGCATCCCCGAGGCAACCTGCTGGGCCGTAAACGATGTTGTCATGCCAAGAGATTTGGCCTTCTCCGTCAGCCGTTCATATTCTTCCGCCGTCGCCCCTGAGGTCGCCTGTACGGCCAGCATCCCATCTTCAAAGCCCTTATAAATGCCGGTTGAAACGGCAAAAGGGGCAAGGGCCGCAGAGCCGAACGCCGCCATGGAAGCCCCTATCCCCTGGATTTTGGAGCCAAAGGCCCGCAGCTGGCTTTCGGCGGCCCGCAGCCCAGCCACAAAGCGGCTGTTGTCGGCAAACAGCTCGACATAGGCCCTTCCCGCTCGAATTGCACCTGCCTGACCAGCCACAGAATCAGTCCTTCCCTGTAAACGCTCGACGCATCAAACCAATATTACTTTTGCTAATCTCAATCACTCGGTCGGTTTTCTTTCGGGCATACGGATTGAAATCATCCGGTGTAAACACTCTCCCCTTTTTGGGATCGCGGTTCACATTGGCAATCAGTGCCATTATGCTGCTTGTATGCGCCCACTGGCTTTCGAATCGGCCCTCAGACATCCAGACCAATTCCCGCAAGGTCAGCGGTAGTGGATTTACCCCGATTACCCCTGCGAGCTTCCAGACGCCAGCCCAAACGCTTTCAGAACCTCTTCTTGGGTGTCGATCCTGTCCACAAGCCCCTCTGCGTTCTGCACGGCAAGCCGAATCATTTCCCTCTGTTTTTGCACCATCTTTGCCCGATCCGGTCTGCCGCTTTGCTGGAAAAAATAGATAAGTTCCTCGTAGAACGCCTGCATCGCTTCCCGTATTGCATCCCCGCCGAGCGACTCGCCGAAGTCGATATCGCTTACAGCGTTCTTTTCCGCCTGCGGCTCACACAGCACGTACAGGACATCGCAAAGCAGCATCGCGTCCGCTCCCAGCCGCGTCAGGAGGGGCGGCTCCCCTCCTTCGGGCTCGAGCAGATTGACACCAAGTTTTTCCAGAACCCTTTTGGCCGAGCCGATTGTCAGCGACAGTTCCCATCGCCTCCCCTTTGCATCCTCAAACGCCTTCATTCTGCTGTCCTTTCCGTACGTATCGGATTACGTTTGCTGCCCGGACGCATTATGCCACTTCCCCCAGGCGGACAGTTTGGCCGTCACGGAGACCGTTATGGCCTCTTCCAGCGGTTCACTCCGGCTGAAGTTGGTAATCGAGAAGTTCCCGACCGGTCCCTCTGCCTCAGAGTCGTCCGGATCCCCGCTGAGAACAGCAAGACTGATTTCACTGCTGTTCAGCCACGCGTTTTTAATGGCCTCGAAACCGGTATCCCCCGGCTTCCATACCATCTCAAACTCGACAGAGCACTCCCGCAGAGTCGCCGCCGTGGCCCGCCAGCCCTGGTTGCCTCGCGTCGTCACGTCCGCTTCGCCGGTCTCGTGATTGATTGTCACGTCCCGCACGTTGGTCAGCTCCGTCATGGACGACGGAGTCAGGGTCGAAGGATTGTCCACCGCAGGGGTTTGGTACAGGATCACTGCATCCATTCCGAGCTTATACGTGGTTGCCATAATTAGAATCTCCTATTATTGAGTAATGCTGTTGCGCCACAAAGAAGGCAGCTGGGTTTTGATCTTTTCGAAGGCCGGGTTCATATAAGGTCTGCTGGCAATCTGGATCTTCTTTTTGTCCTTGCCGATTTGGAGCAGGGCCGTGCCGCCGTATTCGAGGACCTCTGGGGCGCCGGTGTTCTTGGCATTCAGTTTGGCCGGGCCGATCACCACCGATTTGCGGCAGTCGTCATAGGAATAGAAGAGAAACCGCTTCAGGAGCCCGGTATGACTGGACGGCGGCTGGCCGGGCAAGGAGGACTTCTTCCGCTTGCGGATCGACCAGCGGGCGGTCTTGCGGACCAGGGCGCCGAACTGAGACAGGACCTGGCGGGTTCCCTTATCCAGGGCACTGGTGACGGCATTGCGGTCAAAGAACAACTGCTTGGTCCTGGCCAGGGGAATCATAGCGGATTATCCTTTCATGATATAGGCCAGGGCAAAAAAGGGAGGCAGCGATGACGATTCTCCCTCCTCAGATGGATATTCTGTGGCTCCGCCGCCGCTGAAACTGAAACTGTGGGCATGAGTCGATCCATACGCGGTAGCACCAGTTCCGCTTTGCACATTGATTGAGCCGCTGACCGGCACTCCGGATGACCCGCCGCCTGAAAAACTAAAGGTGTGCCGGTGTTTGTTCTTGCC
>CALMLO010000065.1 GCA_937868095.1 uncultured Phycisphaerales bacterium
TTTGATAATCACCAAACATTTCCTTGATTTCAAAATCATATATGGTATAATACCCCCTGAATGACGAAGGAGCAGACATCCGGCCCAAAGGAGCCGCAAGGAATTAAAGGAATTAAAATGGGCAGCAGAAGGAGCAAAACCCGACAGCGCTTATCCGCCTCAAACTCCCTCTATTTGCCCCATTGTTTCCGGCTTTTCCCCTCCACTTCCTCTCCATTGCCCCCTCTCAGCCATTCCCGCCTGGCCCCCCAATCCGCCTCTCCATTGAATTACCAACCCCTGCCCCCAAATCCCCTCAACCCTTCCCCTCTGGCTCAAGAATCCCCGTCTCCATTGAATTATCACCAATTGCTCCTCAATCCTTTCCAACTGGTTCAAAAATCTGCATCTCAATTGAATTCTCAGCAATTTCCCCCAAACCCCCTCAGCAGCCCTTTTCAACTGGCTCAAAAATGCGCGCCGACGCCTCCGCAGGTCCAAAATCCGGCTTTAAAATGCGCGCGGCCGTTTTTAAATGGCTTTAAAATGCGCGCCGCCTGCGCGCCGCGGTGCGCAAATTTCCCCAAAAACCCCATTTTCAGGGTTAAAAACCAGCTTTTGCCCTTTTCCGCTCCCTGTGTGGGTTCTGGAGATTCCGACCTTTTCCTCCTCAAAAAGGTGGTCTTTTCTTTGTCCCCCGATACAATGGCTCCTGTCGCAGCACATTTTTAGAGAGGTCAGAAATGATTACCAAAACAAGGATTGTCGCAACGCTCGGGCCGGCCTCCGCCGCTCCGCAAACCATCAGCCATCTTATCGAAGCCGGCGTAAGAGTCTTTCGCCTGAATTTCTCGCACGGCGAACTTTCCGCTCACCAGGCCATGCTCGCCGCCGTCCGCAACGCAGCTCAGAAGGTCCCCTTTGCCGTCTCGGTGATGGGCGACCTGTGCGGCCCCAAAATCCGGCTCTGCCCCATCCAGCCGGACGGCGGCACCATTGAGCCGGGCCAAACCGTCCGCATCCTGCGTCAATTGGACGCAGGCCGCCCCGACTGCTTTGCGACGACGCTGCCGGAACTCGTCGATCGCGTCCGGCTCGGCCAGCGCGTCCTGCTCGATGACGGCGCCATCGTCCTCCAGGCCGAGAGCAAAACAGACGACGCCCTCCTCTGCCGCGTCCTGGTCGGCGGCCCCGTCCGAAGCCGCAAAGGCGTCAATCTTCCGGATACCGATTTGGGCATCCCCGCCATCACCCCCCGCGATTGGCAGTGGGCGGATTGGGCTGTTCAGAATCAGCTCGATTATCTGGCCCTCAGTTTTGTCCAGCAGGCCGATGAAATTGTCCAGCTCAAGCAGGCCCTCCAGCAGAAACATTCGCCCATCAAGGTCGTTGCCAAGATTGAAAAGCCCCGCGCCGTGGACAATTTGGAGGCGATTGTCCGCACTGCCGATGCCATTCTGGTTGCACGCGGTGATTTGGGTGTGGAAATGCCTGCTGCGGAAGTCCCCCTCATTCAGAAACGCATTACCCTGCTGGGCCGTCGATTCGGCAAGCCCGTCATTGTTGCCACCCAGGTCCTCCAGTCCATGATTGAAAATCCTTCGCCTACCCGTGCCGAAGTATCCGATATTGCCAACGCCGTCATGGATTATGCAGATGCGATTATGCTTTCCGGCGAGACAGCCGTCGGCAAATATCCTGTGGAGTCCGCCCAGGTCATCAGCCAGGTCTGCGCCAGGACCGAAGAATATCTCGATGCACAGAAACTGCCGCGTCCCCCCATTGAAACCGACCCGGATTTGCATTCTTTATCCGTCATTGCCCGCTGTGTTGCCCAGATGCTCGACGAAATCCCTTGTGCGCTGGTGCTGGTTGCCACAAAAACCGGAACCACCGCACGGCTGCTCAGCAAGGCCCGCATTGATGTGCCGATTATTTCCTTCTGCCCTGATGAACGCATCAATCAGCAGATGGGGCTGCACTATGGTGTTAGCGGGGTCGTTTGCCCGATGATGGCCTCTCTTGAGGAGTTTACCGCCTATGCCCAGAAAGCGGTTTTGAAGCACGGCTGGGCCAAGCCGGGTCAGCAGATACTCCTTCTGCCCGGCCGGGACCTCTTGCCCGGACGAGATAGCCAGGCCATCGTCCTTCATTCCCTTCAGCAGCCGACGGATGCCCCTGTTTCTTAAGGCAGCGCTGCTGTCAGCCACTGTTCGGCCAGCAGGTTCAAATCTGCCAGGTCCACCTGCCCGCTGCCGGCAAGGTCCGCCGCAGAATTCCAGCCGCTCTGGCCGCTTTGACTCAGCCAGCTGCTGCTGAAGGCCGCCAGGTCCAGCATATCCACCTTGCCGTCTCCCCCCTCCGGCGCAATATCCCCTGTCAACGGCAGGGTAATTCGCGAAAACTCAAGCGACGGGTCTTCTTCCAAAAACAGCCCGCCCCCGCGCAAAATCAGATTATACTCCGTAAACAGATTCATCCCGATAACCCCATCCAGCTTGCCGCCTTCCGGCGACGAAATCTCCAGCCAAACCACCGGAACATTCCTGAATTCAAGCCATTCTCCAATAGCCGGAATACTCAAAGAATCAAGGTAATAGCCGGGTGCATCAATCGTCTCACCGGTAACCCCCTGGATGGGGACCTGAAACTCCCACCCGTCCGGGTCCAGTCCCAGCCGCGCAGCAACCCGGTCGCCGATAACCGTGATTTGGGCTCCGGTATCGAGCATAAACCGGCTTCGGTCAATAGCCGACCGTTCTCCTTCCGTCAGGTCCACACTGTGGACAAAAAACAAACTCTGCGAACCAGTCCCAATGAGGACCGACGGACTGGACGGATTAAAGTCAAAATTGAAAAGATCATCTATATCATAGGGAATATACTGGACGGCTATCGCCCCCAGCGGCCGCAGTTCCAGCGGAACCCGATTCCGGTAGCTCGGTGCGGACTCCTCTTCAGCAGAATAAAAACTCAACGCAGGGCCGGTATAAACCTCTCCTTTATGAACCGCCGTGATCGGATGGTCATTTTGAATCAAGGTTGTCCAGAAGACACTCATCGGCGTTCCTACCGCTGTAACCAAATCCGGGTTTTGACCTGGATACTGTCCCACCAGCACGGAAACGTTGTATTCTCCCACCATTCCGTTTACGGAGGTGAGTTTGACTTCCCGATCCGGTGTTTGGTTGGGTTCAAGCAGATTCAGCCCGCCCATAAACAGTCCCAACGGATAACTCACGTAAGCATCCACAGAACCCGTAACCCCAGCTATTGTGATTGTATTGTCGGTCAGATAAGCGCTGTTGTTCAGCCGCAGATCAACCGCGGCAGCGTAGCTGAGCACATGAGCACTGGCACCGGTATCGAAAATACCGATGGCAAAATCCTTCTGCCAATTGGACGTGGTAAACTGTCCCACCACAGACGTAGATGGTACCGCATCCACTTCGCCTTCGTCCAGCCGTCGATTGGTCGCAGTGACGGCAATCCATGGCACAAATCCGTCAATAGGAGGGGAGTCAATCACATTGCCCGACGTCGGCTGGCTGAGGGCCTTGGCCTGTTCTTCCGCTGCCGCCGGTTCTTCGGGAATGCGGAAACGGACCTGTCGAATCCGCCCGCCTGCCGGTGCACGCCAGTCTACTTCTCGAGTGATGATGCGTTCTGCTCGTCCCGGCAAGACAGCAAACCAAAGCAGAGCCGATAAAATGAAACACAACGACTTTATTTCCTTGGTCTTGTATTTCATAAGAGTCTCCATACGGAAAAAGATGAGATGCAGGCCAAACTCACGATAGTTCTTGTATAGAATCCAAACTCCCCACTGAATTCAATTTTTTCTATTTTAACACGTTTGGGCTTTCACCGCAAATTAAAAAACACCTCCCGTCAGGGGAATAGCCCAATGCAGGTTTTTCCCCCAACCTGGTTATTTTTAGGGATTGGATAAAAAAGACCTTTCTATATCGGTTTTTGCTCTGACGGCTGTGATTGTCATTTTCTGCCAGAGGTTGGTTAGTTGTGAAAAGGGCAATGTGTCAGTAGAGGGGTTTTAGGTAAATGCACTTGGAGTCGCCGGGTGCGTAAAAATCAGGTACCTCTGCCGCCAGAAAATAATCATTTTTTTCGTAAAATCTTCGAGTCGGCTCGTACTGCGGCAGACCGGAGGTTTCCACGACAATGAGTCGCCCGTTCTGCTGCTTGATTACTTCTTCGGCAAATTGGCTTAGAAGTTTTCCGATTCCTTTCCGCTGCATGGCAGGATTGACGGCGATCCAGTACATATCGAAGGTGCCTACCGTACAGGGAGTTGGTCCAAAACAGACCCAGCCGACAGCTTTGCCTCCCGTATCAGCTACGTAAGATTGATACGTACACTCTGGTTTGCCGGAGACAGCTTCACAGAAGACTTCACGTGCGACAGCCAATTCCACCCCTCTGAAAAAGCCGGTTTTTTCCAGAAGGTCCATCACGGCTGTTTCATCAAAGGCCTGGGCGGGGCGAATGGTGATTGAAGGATTCATTAAGCCCCTCCATTCTGAGCAGTAAGGGCATTTCGGGTACGGATATGGATTGCATTTTGCAGCATCATCCAGATAAAACGCTCATAAGGAATAGGGGCTGCTGCCAGAGCGGCGGCAAAGCCCGCATCGGGGGAAATGTCTGGATTAGGGTTGATTTCGAGAAGAAAAGGACGATTTTTTTCATCCAAACGGAAGTCCACTCGGGCATATCCCCGGCAATCCAATGCGCGCCAGGCCTGAAGGGCCAATGTTCGGATTTTTTTTGCCAGCGGTTCCTCTAAGGGGGCTGGAATTATTCGCGGGGTATGTTCATAAGCAAAAGAGCCCTTTACCCATTTGGCCTGATAATCCACAATGCGGGGTTTTTCTTTTGGGAAAGCCGAAAAATCTATTTCTGCAAGCGGCAGAATCCGTACTTTGCCGCAGGTCTCTATGATGGAAACATTTAATTCCCGCGAAGGAATAAACTGTTCGACGATGGCGGCCTGATGGAACTCTCTGTGAATTTTCTTCACTTTTTGGGCTGCTTGCTGGGACGGAATCTTTACGACGGAATCTTCGCCGATGCCTTCACTGGCATCGGAGCAGGCCGGCTTAATGATATAAGTTCCTTTTTTGAGACGTTCCAGGGGAATTGGACAGCCCGGCTCTACGGACACTCCCACCGGACATGGCAGACCGGCCGCAGTCAGAATCGCCCGTGTGCGGGCTTTGTCCTGTGCCAGAAAGAGGGCCTCTGTGCCATTGCCGGTGCATTCGGCCCCGAATGCTTCGCAAAGAGCAGGCACAGCGCAGGCATCCCGAACGGAGCCGGGAAATTCTTCAATCAAATTGAAGAAGAGTTTTTCTTTGCGCAGTTTTAGCAAACTGACCAAATGCTGGAGATTTTCGACAGCCAGGGCCTCGGCTTCTATGCCAAGTTTGTCGAGGGCATCAAGAACCGCCTTAACCTGCTCGAGTACGCCGGTGCGGCTTTCCTGAAATGCCGGATCGGAAGGGTCAATTTGATTATAGAGGACGAGGACACTTTCCATGGAGGAGTTGCTCCTGTTCAGCTCTTTCAAAAGCACTGGTGAGAATGGCACCAATCAGTTCTTCGTAAGACATCCCTTCCTGAGCAGCGATCATCGGCAAATCGGAGTGCGTCGGGTGCAGACCGGCCAGCGGATTGACCTCAAGAAAAAAGGGACGCCCCCGTTCGTCACATCGAATATCCACCCGTCCAGCGTCCCGGCATTCCAAGACTTGATAACACCGAAGCGCGGTGTCTTCCACCGCTCTTTTCAGAGTTGGTTCTTTCAAAGCGGAGTACCGAATGCGATTTTCACATTCTTCCTTATTCAGATAGGAATAAATGGGGGGTTGGCTCCTGTCGGCCATTTCAATTTCCATTGTGCCGATGACACGGGCCTTGGAACCTGTCCCGACGATTCCTACGGTAAACTCCCGGCCGGACAAATACTCTTCTATGAGGACTGGCTGACGATACCGCTCCAGCAGCTGCCGGCAAATTTGCTCCAGCTGGGCGTGGCTTTCAATTCTGGAGTTTTGATCAATGCCTTTGCCGGTTCCTTCGGCCAGCGGTTTGGCAAAAAGCGGATAGGGCAAGTTCACAGCGGGCAGGTCGGCCTCTGAACGGACCACGGCAAAGGCAGGGGTCGGCAGACCTTCGGAAGCTGCTAATTTTTTGGCAATGGCCTTATCGAGAGTTGCTGCGCAGACCAGAGGATCTGAAAAGGTATAGGCAATCTGGTAAAGTTCGAGCAGTGCCGGGACCTGGGCTTCTCGGCAGCGGCCTTTCAGCCCCTCAGCGATTGTAAAAACCAAATCCCAGCGGTTTCCTGCAGCGAGGGCTTTGCAGAGAGCCCAGCCGTTGCCGATTCGTTCGACTTCATAGCCGAGCGATTCAATTGTTCGATGGAGTGCCTCAATAGTGCTTTCGGAGTCAAATTCTGCTACCTCTGCTTCGGAATAGCCGGCAGCCAGATAGTCTTTTCGCAAATCGTAAACCAATCCGATTTTTTTGCGTCTCATCTTATTCCTTTTTTATGGGTCGGGATCTATTGTTTTCCCGAACGAGAGCCGCTCAGCGTTTCTGCTGTAATATGTACAGCAGAAACAGCCGACGCTCAACAGTTTTGGAGAAAATTTCTTCTAAATAGCCAGCTGTTAGGAAGACAACCCCTCTCGTGAGGGTACTCTTACTCCCTCCGTATCCTCACTGGTTTTGGGATTGGGTTATGAAAACAACGAGGTTTATCGGTCAAAGAGAAAACCCGATGGTTCTTCGCCACGCCGTTTTCGGAGCGATTCCCGCCGTTGTCCCCTCAAGGTCTTAGCCGGCTGGATAACCGATGCCTTGCCGGCAGCCAGTTCCCATACGCCAGGTGTTCCTAACAATTCGGTCTGTTCATCCGGCGTTGTTTCAACTCCGGGCTCCGGATAATTGATAAGAAGCCCTTCGTAATTCCGCAAAACGGTATGGGTCGGGCTCATCGAGACAACGTAATTGGGCAGCACCGGAATCTTGCCGCCGCCGTGGGGGGCATCGACCACAAATGTCGGAATGGCAATACCGCTGACACGGCCGCGCAGGTATTCCATGATTTCAATGCCCGCCCGTACAGAAGTGCGGAAATGTTCCACTCCCCGAACCAGATCGCACTGGTAAAGGTAGTAGGGGCGCACCCGAATCCGCACCAGGCGGCGATACAGTTCTTCAAGGATTTGCGGCTGATCATTTACGCCTCGCAGCAAAACCGACTGGTTGCCCAGCGGAATGCCGGCATCGGCCAGTTTGCTGCAGGCGGCGGCAGAATCAGCCGTCAGTTCATTGGGGTGATTAAAATGGGTATTGATCCAGATCGGATGATATTTATGCAGCATCTGGACGAGAGCATCGGTGATGCGCATCGGCAGGACAACCGGCACACGGGTACCGATTCGGATGACCTGCACACTCGGAACAGAGCGTAATGCCGACAAAACGGATTCAATTGCTGCATCGGCCATTGTCAGCGGGTCTCCGCCGGAAACAATCACATCGCAGATTTCCGGATGAGCATGGAGATATTCGACAACTTGCCGAAGCCGACGCGAGGAAATCGACGTTTCGCGCGTGCCGGCAATACGTTTTCGTGTGCAGTGCCGGCAGTACATCGAACAAGTGGTGGTAGCAATCAGAAGAGCCCGGTCTTTGTATCGGTGAATCAGCCCCGGTACCGGCATATCGATATGCTCTTCCAGAGGATCTTCACTCAGGCACGGCGGATCGGACAATTCCTGAGGGTTCGGAACGCTCATCCGAAAAATAGGGTCTGATAAATCCGGCCGGCGTATCAGCGAAGCGTAATAAGGCGTAATCGCCATGGGATATTTGGCGATGACGGCTTTCAGATCTGCGCGCTCAGACAGACTGGGCAGATAGGCCGACAATTGTTCAAGCGTGCGGATTCGATTGCGAATTTGCCATCGCCAGTCATTCCACTGGGAGGCCGAAGGGGGTTTCGGGTTTGATTCGTGGACAGAGGAGGAGGGCGGCTCATCCGCCCTCAATCTACTCGGAGGTTCGGAAGATTGCTCTTCTTCTCGTTCTACAGCAGAAGACACCATTTGCGGCTGCATACTTTGTTTTCCTTTTTACAGTGGTTCCGATTCTTTATGTTCCGGCAGATGTCCCAAAAACGAGGACAAGCTGCGTACAAAACTTTGTCGCAGGGGCTGGATACTTGACTCCACCTGCTCTAATTCCATTCCAATCATTGCGAATGAAAAGAAACCAAATACAAAACCCGCCACAGCACAAGAGAGGCGGCGAATTTTCGTCGGGTCTATCTTTTCGCCGATGAAAGGAGAGAGCACAGATTCCATCTCGCAAAGATAGCGAGTATACGGCCCTTCCATTTTTTCGGAAATTCTTCGTTCCAGTTTTACCAAAAGTCTTCCCTGAAATAAAAGAATAAACTTTTCATATTCTTCTAAAAAAAACCGATAGTGCGCCTCCAGCAGGTGTTCGATGGCCTCAGAAAGGGTTCTGATTTGTTTTTCCGGTGTCCGAAGCCGCTCGAGCAACTCTTCAATTGCTAAATCGACAAGAATTGTCGCGATTTCTTCTTTGTCCTTAAAATGACGGTAAAACGTCCCTTTTCCGAGGTCTGCCCGCTGCGTTATATCTTCTATTGTGGTTGCATCGAGTCCGTATTCAGTAAAGACCTCCAGAGCAGCAGACTCGAGTTTCTTTCTTGTCCTCTCGGCTCTTTTATCAGAACGGGTTAAACATTTCTTTTCAGTATCGATAATCATCATTCTGACTATATAGTCAGAAATGACCGTTTGGTCAATATTTTTTCGGAAAATTTTTTAATTTCTTTAAAGTTTTTTGAGAATGGAGCAAAGATACTACATTTTGTGGTTTTTAGTTGAATAAGACCCAACATTGATATCTATACAAGACAGGTTTGGTCTAATATTTGTCTTGAATTTGGTTTTTATTAAGGGCTTATAACCGGTTTGGTTTGTAAAAACTTGAAAACTGGGGGAGTTAAAATTGCCCAAAGTGATTTGTTCATTTGGAGTTTTCTGAAGCCCTGAAAGGGGCATGGCGTTTTACGCCGGATTGAAGTTGAATCTGCTCAAACGGGAGAGTATAAGGGGGAGTTATCTTAATGGTTTGAGGTTGATATGGAATCGTTCTGCGGCAGGAAGTTTCATTTTATTGGAATTGGCGGAATCGGCACCAGCGGCCTGGCTAAGATGCTGCTCAACCAGGGGGCAGTTGTCTCTGGTTCCGATATGACGGAAAGCGACACGCTCCGAGATCTCCAAAAAGCCGGGGTGCAGATATATATTGGACATCGGCCAGAACAAGTTCCCGCGGATGCGCATGCTGTGGTGATTAGTGCCGCCGTGCCGGCGGGCAACCCGGAATTGGCGCGGGCTGGAGAATTGGGGATTCGGATTTACAAATATGCCGAGATGCTTGGCCGACTTTTCAGCCAATACAAAGGGATAGCAGTGGCCGGCACACACGGAAAAAGCACAACCAGTGCCTGGCTCGCTTATATTCTTGAAAAATCCGGTGTTTCGCCCACGTTCCTGATCGGAGCTGCTGTGCCTCAACTGGGCGGAACGAGCGGGATAGGCAACGGCCCTTTTTTTGTTGCGGAGGCCTGTGAATATGACCGAAGTTTTCTGAATCTGCACCCCCAAATTGGGATTGTCCTGAATATTGAGCAAGACCATTTGGATTATTACAGAGATGAAGAAGAGATTGTGGATGCCTTTACGGATTTTGCAAGGGGTATCTCTAAAGGGGGAATCTTAGTTACAAGCGGCCAGGATAAAAATACCCTGCGTCTGCTTCGTCGATTGAATGGTGAGATTCAGTTCCAAACGTTTGGACGCAGTGAGGCCTGTGATTTTTCAGCAGGGCGGCTGCATTTGAACGATGGCTGCTATGAATTTGAGATTCGAAAGGGCGGGGCTGTTCTCGGATGGGCAAAAATATCAGTTCCTGGAATCCATAATGTCGATAATGCCTTAGCTGTGACAGCGGCTTGTTTATCCGCGGGTATTCCTATTGAGACGGTTCTGGCACATTTAGGGGGATTTTCGGGAATTGACCGTCGGCTGATGCTGAAAGCCCAGGTCGGCGGAATAACTATTTTGGACGATTATGCCCATCATCCTACGGAAATTCGTGCTTCGCTTTTGGCTATTCGGGAGCGGTATCATCCAGAACATTTGTGGTGTGTTTTTCAGCCGCATCAGTATAGCCGAACACGTTTTTTGCTTGATGATTTTGCGGAAAGTTTTAATCTGGCCGATACAACTATTGTGCCGGAGATTTACTTTGTCCGGGATACCGCTGAGAGCCGGAAAAGGGTAAATGCCGAGATTTTGGTTGAGCGGATTCGGCAAAGCGGCAGTGAGGCAGTTTTTATCCGGGATTTTCCCGGCATTGTGTCTTATTTGAGTGAGCATGTGCAGCCCGGTGATTTGGTCGTTACCATGGGTGCCGGAACAATCTGGAAGGTGGCCGATGAGTATATTCAGTGGCTTAGAGAACATTGTTAAGGAAAAATGCCCTTTGGCCCCCTATACGTGGTACGGGTTGGGTGGGCCGGCGGATTATCTGATTACCCCGCAGAGTCGGGAACAGATTGCGGAAGTCCTTCAACGGTGCCGCGAACATCAGCTGCCGGTGCGGGTGCTCGGATTTGGTTCCAATCTGCTTGTCGGAGATGAGGGAGTGCGGGGGGCGGTAATTCGGCTGGAGAATCCCGTATTCTGTGAGTTTAAGTTTGAAGGGACGACTTTGAAAGCCGGTGCAGGCGCCAATTTGAATAAACTGGTGCTTGAGTCGGTTCGAAAGGGCCTGGCCGGACTGGAGGCGCTGACAGGGATTCCAGGTTCTATCGGCGGGGCAGTGCGAATGAATGCGGGCGGACGGTTTGGGGATTTGGGTTCCGTCGTTCAGCGTGTTACGGTGATGAATCTTGAAGGTCAAGTTTTTGAAAAGGCCAAGCCCGAACTGGTTTTCGACTATCGCAGCACCAATATTACAGCCAAGCTGATTTTAGAAGCCACGATAGAACTGACAGAATCGGACCCGGAATCTCTCTTGCAGGTGGTTAAAGAGGTATGGATTTATAAGAAAAATACCCAACCGCTGGATACTCATAACGCCGGCTGCATTTTCAAAAATCCGCGGGGGATGTCTGCCGGAGCGCTGATTGACCGGGCGGGATTGAAAGGAACCCAAATCGGCGGGGCTGTTGTGAGTGAAAAACATGCTAATTTTTTCATAGCCGAGAAGGGATGCCGCAGTTCGGATGTACGGCAGCTGATTGATTTGGTGCGCACCAAAGTCAGGGAAAAGTTTGATGTCGAACTCGAACTGGAACTGGAAATCTGGTAAGAGCAAAACTGCGCATTTTTCACCGGTCCGTCGTTTTTCTTTCTTTCAGTTTTTTATTAGGAATCAGGATGAGGTTTTGTAAGCGAATATTTGAAATGGTGGCGGTCTTGGCAGGAGGGGTCGGTGAAGAGCGTCAAGTCAGTCTTCAGAGCGGCCGAACCGTTTCCGAGGCGCTTCAGAGAACTGGTTTGAATGTACTTCTGTCGGATGTGCGGCCGGACGATTTGTCAATTTTGGACCATCCTGAAGTGGACCTTTTTTTTCTGATTCTGCATGGGCAATTTGGGGAGGATGGACAACTGCAGCGCATTCTGGAAGACAAACATCTGATTTATACAGGGTCGGATTCTGCTGCCAGCCGTTTGGCTTTTGATAAACGGGCAGCCAAGAGTCGTTTTCAGGAGAGGGGGATTCCTACAGCGCCGGCGGTGTATCCTCAGCCGGAGGAGGGGGACCGGGAACTTTTGGCTGCTGTCGAAGAACTTGGAGCAAAGCGATTTGTCGTTAAGCCCCTTTGTCAAGGCAGCAGTGTGGGTGTTCAAATCGTTGATACGCCCCAGGCAGCGGTTGAGGCGGCCCGGGCGTGCTTTCGCCAGTATGGGGATTGCATGATTGAACGATTTATCCAAGGGCGGGAAATTACGGTTGGGATTGTGGATCAGATGGTTCTGCCGGTGATTGAAATCCGTCCCAAGCAGGATTTTTATAACTATCAGGCAAAATATGTGGATGAGCATACAGAATTTTTGTTCGACACGTTTTCAGATACCCGTCAAGTGGAGCTTTTTCAGAAGACGGCGATAGACAGCTTCCATGCCCTTGGCTGCCGGCATTTCGGCCGGGTGGATATGATCGTGGATGGAGATGGCAAGCCCTATGTGCTGGAAATCAATACTCTGCCGGGCTTTACGAGCCACTCCCTGCTTCCGATGGCGGCAGCGCGGGCTGGGATGGATCATACCCAGCTGTGTTTGAAGATTTTAGAAACGGCATGGCGGGATTTTCACAGACAAGGATAAATCGGATGGCTTTCTTCAAAAGGAAAAAACAAAAATCTGCTCGGGAAAAAGGGGGGCTGCGGACCCGTTTGCGTACAGGCAGCCGGGATGCCTCTTCTCTTTCTCAGCCGAGTCCTTCGTCTTGGCTGAAGCGGCTGAAGACAGCCTTTGCCTTATGCCTTTGGATTCTGATTGGGGCCGGCATTGTTCTCAGTTTTGGCTATCTGAATCAATACATTTTTGCTGAATACCCTCAAGCCGGCAGGTCTGGTCCGCTGGAACTGATCAATGTACCTGACTGGGTGGAGCCGAATTGGATACAGGCCATTACAGAGGCCGCCGGAGGCAGCGTGTTTCCTCTAAATGAGGATTCGGCTCGTCAGGTTGCAGAAAAACTTTCCGTACTTTCCTGGCTGGATCAGGTTCGTGTTCAGGCGACTCCTCATTGTCTTCGCGTGTATGCTGTATATCGCAAGCCGGTTTTGCGTGTAAAAATCGGCTCAGAACGCTGGGTTTATCTTGATCGGGATGGGGTAGTACTGGATGCTCCTCTGCTGACAGGCAGTGAAGTGATTGAACTGCGGGGATTGCCGGCCCGGCAGATTCCCTCGCCCGGCTCCTTGTGCCGTTCGCAAGAGGTTGCTGCCGCTTTGAAACTGCTGGAGATGTTCAGTCGAATGGATCAGAAGTGCTGTCCAGACAAGCCGCTGCTGAGGGAGATTGCTGCTGTTGATGTAGGGAATTGGAGTCGCGGGAAAAAATCCTCCCTGCCGCAGATAGTCCTCGCTGTCAAAGATGGAACGCCTATTCATTGGGGAGCTCCGTACGGCCAGGCAGCCCTGTATCTGGAGGCGGATGAGGCGGAAAAACTTTCCGTTCTCTATACATTTTATACGCAGAACGGCTATACTTTGCAGGGCAAGGTCAAATATCTCGAACTGCGCACCCCCATCAGCCGGCGTCCTCGCCCGAAATAAATTCGGCATCAAAAAAAGCGGGAACTTCCCTTTACCTGTCGTCGAGATAGGCGAGGGTTTTTTGAAGGATTTCTTTGAAAACTGGGGCCGCTACTCGCCCGCCGCTGTAGCCCTTGCCCAGAGCGCGATTTGGTTTTCGGATGGAAACAAGGATAATTACTTTGGGATTGTCGGCGGGGGCTCCGCCAATAAAGGAAGCGATATAGTTGCTCGTATCATAGCCGCCTGTCGGCAGGGCGATATTGGCGGTGCCGGTCTTTCCGAAAACTTCTACCCCTTCAATGGCTGCCTGATCGCCGGTTCCTTCTGTTACGACGGCTCGCATTGCTTGTCGGACAATCCAGCGAGCAATTTCCGGATGGATAACATAACCCGCTCCTACCAGAGAAGGTGTTACGTCTGTTATCTGCCCTTCCGGATTAACGATTGCTCGGACGAGATGGGGCTGAATCAGCGTACCGCCGTTAGCGAGGATACAGTAAGCCCTGGCCATCTGAAGCGAAGTGACGGAAATCTCGTGTCCAAATGCAATCCGTGTGGGGCTGTATCCGCTCCATTTTTGGATGGGACGCAATATGCCGGATTCTTCACCGGCTAAGTCCACCCCTGTCGGCTGACCGAAACCGAAGAGACGCAGGCCGTCATACAGCGTTTTTGAACCTGTTTTTAAGCCGATTTTGGCCATACCAATATTGCTTGAGTTAAGAATAATCTCCCGGACAGTCAGAAGACCGAAACGATGGTTGCCAAATTCATGAATACCGCCGTATTTGCCCCAATAGCCGTCTTCACAGTCGAACTTCTCCTCTTTACGGATAGCCCCGCTGTCCAGAGCAATAGCGGCGATGATGGGTTTGAAGATACTGCCGGGTTCATAAGGGTCGGACAGTATCCGGTTTTTCAGTTGGCTGGCAGTTGCTTTGGAGAAGTGGTGGGGCTCAAAATCAGGCAGGGAAACCCATGCCCAGATTGCCCCTGTCCACGGGTCCATTACCAAAGCAGTACCGGATTCGGCTTGATAGTCTTTGATTTGTTTCAGCAGGGCTTCGCGTACAATTTCCTGAATGACCGAATCAATCGTTAAAACCAGATTATCGCCATTTTGGAGAGGGTTGCGGCCTTCCGGATAAGCGGCCAGAGGTCTGCGAAAAACATCAACAACATAAGTATCCTGCCCGCCTTTTCCGGCCAAAACAGAATCATATTTTAATTCAATGCCGGCCAGACCCCGTCCTTCATTTCCGACAAACCCGACTACATGAGAACAAAGGGCTCCGGTTGGGTAAGAACGTTTCCATGCCTCTTCAATGCCGATGCCGTTCAGCCGTGCCTGAAGAATGGCCTGCTGCTGAGCGGGGGTAATGTCTTTTTCGAGCCGCAGAAATCCGGGATTATTTGCCTCCAGAATGCGTTTGGAGATTTCGCAGCCCGGCACATCGAGAATAGATTGAAGGATTTCGGCGGTCAATTTGTATTGTTCATTTTGGAGGAGGCGGCGAGGTTCGGCGAAGACGTTGTAAATCATGCTGCTGGCAGCTAAAACCCGTCCTTTTTGGTCGGTAATCAGCCCGCGCTGCGGCGATTGACGCACGACAGCGTAGCGCTGGGTTCGACTGGCTTGGTCATAGACTCTGTTTCGTTGAAACTGAAGGTCAAAAACACGCGCCCCTAACCCTGTAAACCCTGCCAGGAGAAATACACAAAGGAGGACGATTCCAGAGCGCACCCGTATGGGGGAAGAAGTGGGAGAATTCATGGGGAGGTCTCCTCGATGGAAAGGGTGCGGAAAACTTTTTGCGGCTGAAGAAGCCCTTCCAGCTCAATCTGCTTTTTCCAGAGCTGCTGACGGAGCTGGTTTTGGAGAATTTGGGCTTGCCGTGCTTGATAAAACAGCCGTGACGCGCTGATGCGGAGATGGATGGTCACAATCAATGCGGCGGTTAGAAAAAAAACCACAAACCTCAAACGCGCGCGGGAAAACATAGGCAATTCTCAGCGTACCGGAATTTTCAGACGAATTCCTGCCGGCACATTGTCCGGATCCAAAACCTGATCCTGATTGATTCGGACGATTTCTGTATAACGTTTGCCGTCTCCAAGGTATTGTTGAGCAATGTCCCAGAGCCGGTCTCCAGGTTGAACAACGTATTCCACATACCGCGGTGAAGTGCGGCCCGATGAGACCGGCTCAAAAACGTTCTTAAACTTTTCGAGGAGGGCTTTCTCCGGTTTGGCGGACGAGGCAGACGAAGCAGACGAAGAGGAATTGAGCACCTTTTCAAGAGGAGGAATAATCAGTTTGTCTCCGACCCGGAGAATATCCGGCGAAGTGAGAATATGCTGATTGGCTTGGTAGAGTTTTTGAATGACGGCTCGGGTATTGCCGGCTTCTTTTCCATAGTAGCGAGAGGCAATGGCTGCCAGAGTTTCACCTTTTTGGACAGTATGGGTCTGGATAGCAGCAGGGGCGGACGGTGCCGGTGCGGCAGAGGTATTGCTGCTGACAGAAGTGTCTGGAGAAGGTAGAACTGCGGGGACACTCGGCTCAGCGGCCGACGAAGCGGTAGGGACAGGAGTTATGATTTGGACCGCGGTAGGGGGCTGGGTCTGGCGAAGAGGAACGGGCTCAAGTTCGCGAGCCGCTTCTTCGACGGCCTGCTCAATAAGAATCGAACGGCCGGAGGGAACCTGTACAGCCGTTTCAATAACGGGTTTATCCGTTTTAAATAAACCTTTTGGGCCGTTAATCAGAAAAGCAATTGTAACAATAAAGAGAAAACTAATCAGTAAACCGATTTTCCCGTCCGAGGTCATAACTGACTCCTCTATCTTTTTTGAACTTTTTTATACTCGCTGGGCGATTCTCAGTTTCGCACTGCGGGAGCGAGGATTAGCCATCTGTTCCTCTCTTGCCGCTGTTAAAGGTTTCGGTGTCAGAATCGTATATACTTGTTCCATTTTATTCTTTCGGAAGTTGTTTTTTACAAGTCTGTCTTCCAAACTGTGAAAACTGATCACTGCGAAAAAGCCGCCCGGTTGGAGCAGGTTCGGAGCGTCCTCCAGCAGTGATTCCAGGCATTCCAGCTCGCGATTTACTGCAATCCGAAGGGCCTGAAACGTTCTTGTGGCTGGGTCAATTCGCCCGGCCGGCCGCCGACCCGGTTTGGATAAGGCCTTTTTAACAATCAAGGCCAGCTGACCGGTGGTGGTGATTTTCTGCCGCTGTCTTGCCTGGACGATAAAGCGGGCAATCCGTCGAGAAGCCCGGTCTTCTCCATATTTATAAATTAAATCAGCCAGTTTGTTCTCATCCAGCTGATTTACCAAATCCGCAGCAGTTACTGTCAGCCGATCGTCCAGCCGCATATCCAGCGGCATATCGGATTGAAAACTCAGTCCGCGTTCGGGGTCTTCCATCTGAGCCGAGCAGAATCCTAAATCGGCCAGGATGAAATCTGCCTTTGCAAGGCCGTGTTCTTTCATAACCTCCGGCAGTTTGGCGAAATTTTCTCTGACGAGCACGACCTTGCAGGCCAAGCCGCTTAAATTGACTTGGGCCCGCTGGATGCATTTTGGATCTACGTCCAGACCCAGAATCATCCCCTCAGGGCCCAATTGGGCGCCGAACAATCGGCTATGGCCTCCGCTGCCAATGGTTGTATCCACAACCAGCCCATCCTTCGGCAGCCGAATGTGTTCGACTAATTCTTTACAAAGAACCGGAATATGACTGGGCGAATAGTCCTCCCTGAGATTCGCCCAGCCATTGTGCGTCATCTCAATACCCTTCCTTTGGTATTGTTTAGTGAGCAGCAGCCATTACAGCCCGCTCTGCCAAACGTATCACGTCTTCCGAAAAAGATACTTTTTCGAAAAGAGGACTTTTTTGTTTGAGTTCTTCAAGCCGTTCCTCCAGAAAATTCAAACTGCGATGGATTTGTTCATCCAGCGGATGGCTGCCTTCCAGAAATCGTTGAAGTTTATAGATTGCCTCGGTTGTCTTCATGTTTTATTCCTCCATTTGTTCGACATCTTCTTCGGTATAAGCTGCTTTCTGGGCCTCTTTTTGAAGAAGCGACTTTCGGGCTCGCATCAGCTGCCGTTCGTAGGTGGAAGCTTTTTCTGCAACGAATCGCTCCCAGTCTTCCGTGTTCCAGATTTCAATATGGTCTCGAACGCCTACAAGGGTCAGCTGATTGCCCAACTTGGCACGTTTTTTTAATTTTTCATGAATGAGGAGCCGACCCTGGCGGTCAAATTCGACTGTGCTTGAAAAAGCAAAATACAATCGCTCCACGCTAATCATGTCATCGTCCGGAATGCTTTTATCTGCGGCCAAATCTGCCAGCAACTGCTCATAGCATTTTTCCGGATAGAGGCATAGAATCCCATCGACCCCGAGCGCAAGAATCCAATCGCTGCCGTATTTTTCAGCATCCACCTTGCTGCGAAGTTTGGTGGAGATGAAAAGTCGGTTCTTTTCATCAACTACATGCTCGTATTCGCCTGTTAGCTTAAGCATGGGACATCGTGCCATTTTTTGCTATTTATCTTTAATTTTATGGGGAACAGTACCACATTATTATTTTCGTGTCAAAACCAATTTTTCTAAAAAATAAAAAGTTTTTTCTGAAGATTGTTGGAGCAAAAAGGGGGAGACGGGTTGTTAACTATATGTAGTGTATTTTATGTTACGAATGACCCTATAGGTAGAGATTGGTTGGGTGCCTATCATTCCAGGACAAGACGTGTCTTTTTAAGTTTTTTTTATTGTTTGCTGTTGAAATGTACCACTTTCTCACACCTTCCCTGTATACCACACAAAATAGGTATATAATATATTGTATAAGGAAAGAAATTTCTTGTAGACTTACCATAATATTTTGCTACAAAAGAGGGCAATTTCTTTCTTTTTTGCAATAAAAAGAGGTTTTAGTGCGTATAAAAAGGTGATTTTCAAGTAAAACCAATGATGAAATGTTTTGTTAAACACACATTCTGGTGGGTGCTTAGTATAGGTTTTTTGACCTTGCTGGGTCCTTTGTGGGGATGTAAATCACCGTCGGATTACAGAAAGAATGCTGATGAGATTTCTTATAAGATTATTGAGGAAAAGCAGTTAGAATCCCTTGGACGGACCGAATCTTTTACCATTGAACGCCCAAGCGATTTATTTCGAAGACGTTTGGTAGAACTTCAGGCCCTGCCGGCTTCTCATCCTGCCTCCCTGGGTGCAGACCATCTGAAGCCGATTGCTCACTGGCCTGAGAAAGATTACCCCTTTGCCAAAGAACCAAACGGTTTGGGGGATACTGAGCCGAATCAGGTGATTACCCTTTCTTTAATGGATGCCTTGCGAATCGGAGCAGCCAATAGTTTTGACTATCAATCTCGAAAGGAGGCAATTTTTTCAGCAGCGCTGGATTTAGACCTTGCTCGTAATGACTTTCGAACGCTTTTTGCAGGAGCCGCTGAAAGTTATTATGAGGAAAATCGCACCGCATCGCCGACTCAGCGAGGATTTGTTCACAGCGGCGACCTGAGTGCTTCCAAAAAACTGACCAGCGGTGCTGAAATCAGCGCTGGAATTGCGGCAGATCTTGTTAATTTACTCTCCCTTGGCGGTGCTTCGTCGATGGGAGTGACGAGTGATGCAAGTATTTCGGTTCCTCTGCTGCGGGGTTCCGGCGCTCATGTTGTTACGGAGCCGCTCGTACTGGCAGAGAGACGTGTGATGTATGCTATCTGGGAGTTTGAGCGGTACAAAAGTGAGTTTGCCGTTACAATTGCCAGCGACTACTTGGGTGTGCTTCGTCAGTCTGATCAAATCCGCAACAGCCAGGAAAACTATATCAGTGCGATTGCTTCGGCTCGGCAGTCCCGTCGGCTGGCTGATGCCGGTCGGCTGCCCGAAATTCAGGTAGACCAGGCGGTTCAGCGGGAACTAAGTGCCCGTGCTCAATGGATTAGTGCCATGGAGACCTATAAGCAGCGGCTGGATTCTTTTAAGACTCGGCTGGGTTTGCCGCCGGATGCATCTGTAGAACTTGACCGCAGCGATTTGGACAAGCTGCAAGTCTATAAAGATTATTTTGTGTATCCGGAGGCCACTGGAACAGGGACAGGAAAGGATGACAAGTTTCCCGCAGCAGATAGTCCCATTGAGCTGCAGCCGCCTTCGAATGAAGATGCGGGCCCTTTGGAACTGCCGGAAGATCAAGTTGTGAAGACTGCTTTTGAGAAACGCACGGATTTGTGGGTGACAATGGGGCAAGTATATGATGCCCAGCGGGATGTAATTGTTAAGGCCGATCGGCTGCGGGCCGAATTGACTCTTTTCGGTTCGGCAAACTGGGGCAGTGGTCGTTCTTTGAACTCCGCCCGAACGGAGGATGCCCAGCTGGAGTTTGATGAAGGGCTTTTTTCCGCTTTGCTGCATTTGGATCTTCCTTTGGAACGGACGGCAGAGCGAAACGCCTATCGTAAAAGTTATATTGCCCTCGAGGAGGCCGTTCGGACTCTGCAGGAATCAGAGGATTCGATCAAATTGTCTCTTCGAAATCAATTGCGAAGTTTGCTTGAATCTCGGGAACAGGTGAAAATTCAGGCCAAAGCCGTGAATGTTGCAGAAAAACGGCAGAAAAGCACAAAAATGTTTTTGGATGCGGGACGCGCGGAAATTCGAGATTTGCTGGATGCTCAGGATGCCCTTTTGAGTGCCCAAAATCAGCTGACGGCGTCCATTGTCAGCTATCGGATTGCCGAGCTGAGCATCCAGCGGGATATGGGGGTTTTGCAAGTAGATGAAACCGGTTTATGGAAGGAGTTTAGTCCGGAGGTTTTGCATGAAACTCAATCTGGGGCAGAAGCCCCCTAAGAAATTTCAGAGGATTCTCCTTGCTGGGCTGGCACTATTATTTCTGCTGGCAGGCGGAGTTTATTTATTGGCTTCCGGCCGCGGTTCAGAGCAAGCGATGGCTGTGTTTCCTGTCAAACGGGGACCGCTGACCATTGATGTGCTTCAATCCGGTACCATTAAGGCCAAAGAACAGATTATCATTAAGAATGAATTGGAGGGACGTACTTCGATTATTTATCTGGTTGAAGAGGGGACGCGAGTCAAGGCCGGAGATTTGCTGGTGGAGTTGGATGCCAGTTCCCTGCTGGATTCGAAAATTGACCAGGAGATCAGCGTTCAAAATGCAGAGGCATCTTTTATTAGTGCCAAGGAAAATCTGGAGGTGGTTCGCAATCAGGCCGAAAGTGACATAGATGTAGCCCAACTGACTCTGGAATTTGCTCGCGAAGATCTCAAACAATATAAAGAAGGAGAGTATCCCAAACTGCTTCGAGAGGCCGAAGCCCAGATTAAATTGGCTGAAGAGGAACTTGAACGGGCGCAGGATACCTTAGCATGGTCCCAGAAACTTTGGGAGGAAAAATATATTTCAGAAAATGAGCTGCAGGCGGATCGATTGGCTGTAACACGGCGGCAGCTGGATTTGGAGTTGGCGATCAGCAGCCGAGATTTGCTGCAGAATTTTACCTATCAACGCCAAATTAAGCAGCTTGAAAGTGATATTCGACAGGCCGAGATGGCCTATGAGCGGACTTTGCGGAAAGCCAACGCCTCTGTCGTGCAGGCGGAAGCGGAATTAAAAGCCCGTCAGGCCGAGTATAATCAGCAAAAAGACAAACTGACCAAAATAGAAGACCAGCTGACAAAAACCAAACTGTATGCGCCGGCGGAAGGTTTGGTTATCTATGCCACCAGTGCACAGCGGGGCGGCTTCCGAGGTAATCAGGAGCCGCTGATGGAAGGCCAGGAGGTACATGAACGGCAGGAATTGATTTATTTGCCGCTTGGATATTCGGCTCTTGCCGAAGTGAATGTCCATGAAGCCAGTCTGAAAAAGGTTCATCCGGGTCTGCCGGTCGTGATTACTGTGGATGCACTGCCGGGCCGGAAATTTATTGGAAAGGTCGATTCTATTGCACCGCTGCCGGATGCACAAAGCATGTGGATGAATCCGGATTTAAGGGTTTATAATACTCAAATCTCGATTGAAGGGGAAGAACCGGCTCTGCGGACGGGCATGAGCTGCAAAGCCGAAATCATCGTGGCCTATTACGAGAATGCATTGTACGTGCCTGTGCAGTCGGTTATTCAGGTTGGCGGGGAGTATGTGGTTTATGTAGCCAATGGTTCTTCCTTAGAACGCCGTAAGGTCAAAGTGGGATTAGATAATAACCGAACGATTCATATTCTTGAAGGACTTCAGGAGGGGGAAAATGTCCTGCTTAATCCTCCTCTCAAAGAAGCGGAGGCGCCGGCGGCAGGATTAGGGCCGAAAGAAGGAGAATCGGCCGAGCTGTTAAGCGAACAGATACGGCAGTATCTTGAAAAAATCGAGTCCAGCGTCTCTACCCCTCAGGAATCAGTTTCATCGTCTCAGAGCGATTCCGCATCTGTCGAATCTCGCCGGCAAAACACTTCAGAGGCCCAAAATCAGTCTTTCTCGCAACAGAGTCCCAGACGCCGACGCCTTGAGAATATGACGCCCGAACAGAGGGAAGAAATGCGCCGCCGCTTTGAGAACATGACCCCTGAACAGCGGGAGGAGATGCGAAAACAATTTGAAAGCAGGTCATCGCAGGAAGAGGGGACAGAGAAACCTGTACATGCTCCAGCAGAATCTGGTACAACTTCACAAGAGGGGCAGTGATGGTTTCCGGCACATCAAGTCCATCTGCCAATTCGGAGATGATTCGACTGGCCGATGCATGGAAAGTTTACAAGATGGGTATGCAGCAGGTCAACGCTCTGGCGGGTATTAATACCTCTTTTTCCAAGGGGAGTTTTTGGGCAATTATGGGCCCCAGCGGTTCAGGGAAAAGCACAATGATGAATATTTTGGGCTGCCTGGATCGGCTTACATCCGGCCGCTACTATTTTGATGGGCAGGATATCAGTACGCTGAATGATGATGCGCTCAGCGAACTTCGGCTGCGCCGGATCGGGTTTATTTTTCAAAGTTTCAATCTTATTCCGCAGCTGACTGTCCAGAAAAATATTGAATTGCCGCTGTACTATCTCGGCTGGGATTCTCATCGCAGCAGTGAACGAGCTCGACAGCTGGCCGAACAGGTGGGATTGGGGGAGCGGCTTGGGCATCGTCCGACGGAATTATCAGGCGGGCAGATGCAGCGGGTCGCCATTGCACGAGCGTTGGCCAATGATCCGCAGGTCATTTTTGCAGATGAACCAACCGGCAACCTTGACACGAAGACCGGACTTCAAATTCTTGAGCTGCTGCAAAAACTGCATGCAGAGGGGAAAACGATTATTATGGTTACTCATGAGCCGGATATTGCGGCTTTCGCCCAGTACCAAATGCATATGCGGGATGGGAAGATTGAGCGGATTGATGGAGGTGAAAAGTGAGGCAAACTCGCATCGTTCGCAATATTGCCCTTGGGATTGAGAATCTGCTGCTGCATAAACTGCGGTCTTTTCTGACAACGCTTGGCATTGTTTTTGGGGTTGGCAGTGTGGTGGCGATGCTCTCTGTGGGTGAAGGAGCCAGCAAGGAAGCCCTCGAGCAGATTCGCAAACTCGGCAGCAATAATATCATTGTTTCCTCGATGAAAGCGGTGGAAGACGAGTCCATGTCTAACACCCGCGTTTTTATGAGTGTCTATGGCCTGACCTATGAGGATTATCAAAGGATTTCAGAGGGCTTTTTGAATGTCCAGAAGACTGCTCCGGCCAAAATCATCCGGAAAGAATCCCGGCTGGGTGAACGTACCCTTGAGCTGAGAGTGGTGGGTACTACATCGGCTTGGTTTGAGCTGGTTCCCCGTGAGGTTATTGCCGGACGGGTTTTGATGAACATTGATGTGGAAAATAAAGCCCCTGTGGCTGTTCTAACGGAATATGGCGCCCGTCGGCTTTTGGCAACAGAACATACTATCGGCCAGGCACTTCGTATCGGCGGCGATTCCTTTGAGGTTGTGGGGATTGTCAGAAGCGAAGGCGGACAGGCCGGAAATATCCAGATTCCGGATCAGCAGGTGGATGCTTATATTCCGATTGAGGTGGCCCGCCGATATTTCGGAGACTTTCAGACCCGTGTTACAGCCGGCACACGCGAACGGGAAAAGGTGGAACTGCATCAGGTTATTCTTCAGATTGATTCCACTGAGCACGTAGAAGCAACCGCTGCTGCCATTGAGCTGATGCTCAGTCGGTTTCATAAGAAGAAAGACTATCAAATCAGTGTTCCGCTGGCCTTGCTTAAACAGGCGGAGGCAACCAAGCGGCAGTTCAATATTGTTCTTGGTTCTATTGCAGGCATCAGTTTGCTGGTAGGCGGTATTGGGATTATGAATATTATGCTTGCTTCCGTGACAGAACGGACGCGAGAGATTGGGATTCGGCGTGCAATCGGGGCTAAACGAAGGCAGATTATTTTTCAGTTTCTCATTGAGACGGTGGTACTGTCCACGACCGGAGGAATCATTGGCCTGGGAGTGGGTACCTTCATTCCATTTATGATTACACTTGTCACCGGCATGGCAACCGTTCTGACGCTGTGGGGGATTCTGCTGCCTCTGCTGATCAGTATGCTGATTGGGATTTTATTCGGTTTGTATCCGGCAATTCACGCAGCGCAGGTGGATCCTATTGTGGCCTTGCGGCATGAATGAAGGAGCGGCTCCGGATGGGTGGTATGGAGTGGAAGCAGGGGCAGAAAATACTGTTTATCGGCGACAGTATTACGGACGCACAGCGGTGTGAAACTTCGCATGCCCCGCTGGGGCGCGGATATGTGTATTTTGCCGGCTGTTTTCTGCAGGCGGCGTTTCCTCATTTGGATTTACAGATTGAAAATCGCGGCATCAGCGGCGATACCTCTCGTGAATTGCTCCGGCGGTGGAAGAGGGATTGTCTGGATTTATGTCCGGATGTAGTGAGTATTTTGATCGGCATCAATGATTTGTGGCGGCAGTTCAAACCTATTTTTAAATCGCACAAAACCCCTGTGTCTGCGGCAGAATACGAAGACAATCTTCGACAAATGCTTTCTGCGGTGGCGGCAATTGGGAGCCGGGTGATTTTAATGGAACCATTCTACTTCTGCTATGATTTGCAGGACCCGATGCGAAAGGCGCTGAAGGGTTATCTGGATGCGGTGCATCGTCTGGCTGAAGAATACAAGACTTTACTCATCCCTCTTCAGCAGGCCTATGAACAAATCAAGGAAGGGGTTCCTGAACCGCGCTGGTCGCCTGACCGGGTGCATCCGTATCCGTGGGCACATGCCTGGATTGCCCGCCAGTGGCTGACGACGGTTGCGTAAGAACGCTGCCAGTATTCAGACGGTTCTCAATTCGGCCTGGAATTGCTCCTGGAGAGTGCTCAGGATAGTTTGTTCAAACTGGTCTACCTGTTCATGCCGGAGCGTGCCGTCTTCATCGCGGAACCGCAGAGAAACGGTCAAACTTTTTTTACCGGCGGGAATGGGTTTTCCGCGATAAAGTCCGCCGAAGCGAATCTCCTCCAGTTCAGCAGGGGCGACGGATTGAATTGCTTCTTCAATGCGGGCCCAGGGAATGGCTTCGTCGAGAATCAGAGACAGGTCTCGTTTAATTGCCGGAAAGCGAGGCAGGGGCTTGGCAACGGGCTTTGCTTTGGCAGCCAGCTCGATCAGCGTTTCCAAATCCAATTCCGCGGCACAAACCATTCCTTTGTCTAAGTCGAGCCGGCGGGCAATTGTGTCTTCTACGATGCCGGCAAGACCGACAGATTTTTCTCCAACGTAAATTTCTGTTCCTGCCTGCGACCATTTCCATCGGGCGGGCTGAAAACGACCGGAAGTGTAAGCCAGCCGATCCAGAAGTCCTTCAAGAACTCCGCGAAACTCCTGAAAATCCATGTCAGCTGCAAGGGCCAGTTTCGGTTTTTCCAAAGGAAGCACCTGATTGGCATCGGCCGGCAGGAATGTATCTGCCAGTTCATAGATTCGGCAGGGGATATTGCCGGCATGGTAATTGGAACGCATGGTATTCAAAAGGGAGCCGATGAGATTTTGACGCAGCAGATTGACGCTTTTGCGGGCAATATCGCTGACGGCCAAATGATCGGCCGGCGATGTGGGAGAAAACCACTCGGCGGTTTGCTTATCGATAAAGGTGATATTAATTGTTTCGAAAAAGCCGCAGCCGTTCAAAAAAGCGCGGATTTTTTGAACAATTTTCTCTCGCTGATCTACGGGCACGGCTACGATCCGAATTTTGCTTTCGACCGGCACTTTGTCATAACCGTAGCAGCGGGCGGCTTCTTCAATAAGGTCTGCCTCTCGGAGCAAGTCGTGCCGCCAGCTCGGCGGGGTGCAAACAATTACCTCTTTGCCTTCGGTTTGGGGATTCAGTCCCAAGCCCGAAAAGATGCGGAGGACCTTTTCTGAAGGGATTTCGATGCCCAGAAGATGCTTCAGCCGCGAAAGCCGCATCCGGACAGGAGCCGGCTTCGATTTTTTGGGGTAATTATCCACAACTCCTCGGGCAATTTGTCCGCCGGCAACCTGGACAATCAATTGGACACAGCGTCGAGAGGCCCAGTCAATATTTTCGGTATCCACACGTCTTTCGAATCGGAAGGACGCTTCCGAGGGAAGTCCCAGCCGTCGAGAAGTGCGGCGGATGCTCACCGGATCAAAGGAAGCTTCTTCGAGCAAAATTGCCGTTGTTTTCTCTGTTATTTCTGTTTCCAGTCCGCCCATGACTCCGCCGATGGCAATTGGCCTTTCCGCATCGGCAATCACGATCATCCAGTCCTGAAGCGGACAGTCAGTTCCGTCGATACTGATGATTCGTTCACCGCTTACGGCCCGGCGGACAATAATTTGCCGGCCGCGGATTTTCTCATAATCGAAGGCATGGGGCGGCTGGCCGTGTTCAAGCATGGCATAGTTTGTGGCGTCCACGACATTATTGACGCTTCGCATGCCGGCTGCTTCCAGCCGCTGGACCATCCATGCGGGGGAAGGGCCGACTTTGACACCGGTGATAAGGCGAGCGGTATAGCGAGGGCAAAGTTCCGGTTCATCAATTCGAATACTGATTAGGTCCTCAACGGAAGAACTGGTTTCCTGAATATCTGCTGGGGGTATTTTCAGGGGCTTTTCATAAGAGGCAGCTAATTCCCTGGCGATGCCAATATGGCTCAGGCAGTCCCCGCGGTTGCTGGTGATTTCTACATCAAGAACAGTGTCATTTTCTGATTTTTCGATATTTTCAATCGGAAAACCGAGGTTGCTAAGGCGTGCAGCGATTTCCTCTGCTGAATTATCTAAATCGACATACTCCCGCAGCCAATCTAACGAAATTTTCATCGCATTATCACTTTCTTTGGTCCATGGTTTTTCATTTTTCCCAAGATGATACCACAAAATGAACAAACCATACCGTTGATTTTGCTTTCTGTCAATAAATCGAGTACTGCCGGCGGCAGGAAACCAAAGAATGTATAAAAACGTAAGTCTTTTGTTATAATGAAGATAGGGCTGTTTTTTGCGGTTTTATATAAAATGCCCGATAAAATCTCTTGATTTGTCAGATTCTATTGGGTAAGATGTTATCAGAAATTTGATGATTGGAGGCGTGAGGAAAACTGTTGCCAGGACGTGTGCATTTCAGTTTTCTCACCCATTTTTCAGCACAGAAAAAAGAAAGTTCATCGGCGGGGATGTGTTTTGAACGTGGACACATCGGGTGAGCTTGATACAAAATGACAAGTGCCAACGACTACATCTACGCGCAGGGAAGCGCGCCAAGAGGCAGTCTGGGGTCTCAAGGTGTACCATCTGGACAAAACCGGCCGCAACCAGACCGCAAAAGTTTTGATTTGATCGGCCAGTCGCAAGCATTTCAAGCAATTCTTGATACAATTCGTTCGGTAGCGGCCAGAAAATGCTGTATTACCATTACGGGAGAAACCGGAACCGGAAAGGAGATGGTAGCCCGTAAAATTCACGAATATTCCGATCGGGCCGACAAGGTTTTCATTCCGGTGGATTGCACCACGCTCACCGGTCAGCTTTTTGAAAGCCAGTTGTTTGGGCATGTGAGGGGCAGTTTTACAGGGGCAATCGAGAACACGCTTGGCTTTTTCCGAGCAGCGGACGGCGGAACTATTTTTTTGGATGAAATCAGCGAAATTCCGCTTGAGCTTCAGGCCAAACTGCTTCGTGTTCTTCAGGAGGGCACCGTTACGCCGTTAGGTGCAACCCAAGCATACCCGATTGATGTTCGCGTTCTTTGCGCGACCAATCGCGATTTGCGTAACATGGTTGACGAAAACGAGTTCCGCGCAGATTTGTTTTATCGTTTGAATGTAATTAATATCCAAATTCCGCCTCTTCGTCAAAGGCAGGACGACATTCTGCCTTTGGCATATCATTTTTTGGACAACCTGAGTCGTTTTTATGGGGAGCCGTCCAAAAAGCTTTCGCTCGAAACAGAGCAGACCCTGCTTCAATATCATTGGCCTGGCAATGTGCGGGAATTGTCAAATGCTATGGAGCGGGCTTATATTCTGAGCCGAAGTACCGTTATTGAGCCGTCGGTTCTGCCGCCGGAGATATTTATAAGAAATCTTTCCAGAGTCGATTCGCCTTTGCCCACCCTCGATGAAGCCAATCAGCGGCTGGTTCAGGAGGCCCTGCGAATCACAAAGGGACGAAAGATTGAGGCGGCCAAAATCCTCGGAATCGAGCGGCGACGGCTTAATCGTCTACTTGAAAAGTTGAACATTCAAGTGGGCCAGTATAAAAATTTGTAAATCAATCCCCAATCAGGGCCCTTTTTATCCTTTTTTGCTCGTTTTGTTTTTTTAGGAAAAATGCCGTTGACAGCAGATGCGGATCTATTATAATATCCCCCTTTCTGAGAACTGACGGGAGTGGAACTGTTATGAAGAGTTTTCTGGCAAAAAAAGGCCAAGTTGAGCAGAAGTGGTGGGTTTTGGATGCCGAAGGCAAGGTGCTTGGACGTCTGGCCTCCAAAGTGGCGATGATTTTAATGGGCAAAAATAAGCCCATTTATACTCCTCACGTGGATACGGGGGATTATGTAATCGTTGTCAATGCGGAAAAGGTACGATTGACCGGACGAAAGCCCCAAAATAAGACCTATCAAACCTACAGCCGCTACCCGAGCGGCCAAAAGATCATTCCCTTTGCAAGAATGATTGAACGGCATCCAGAGCAGGTAATTGAGCGAGCTGTACGGCGGATGCTGCCCAAAAGCGGATTGGGCGAGAAAATGTTTAACAAATTGAAAGTGTACAAAGGGCCGCATCACGAGCATGCGGCTCAGAAACCTGTAAAATTAGAGCTGTAATTCAGATTCAGGCGTATCTATGGCTGAAAACGAAAGTTTCCTGATTGATCCGAAAATTCTTGAGAAAACCTCCCAAGCAGCAGCGGCAGCTATGACAGCTGCGCCCGCCAAGCGGGATGCGGCTGGTTTTGCATGGGGAACAGGGCGGCGAAAAAATTCGGTTGCTCGTGTTCGTCTGAAACCGGGCAGCGGGGTTGTTCAGATTAATGAGCATCAGTTGGAGGAGTATTTTCATTTGGAAAAAGACCGTGCCGCCGTGCGTGCTCCTTTGTCGGCCGTGAACGGACTTCAATCCTTTGACGTGTTTGTGAAGGTCACCGGAGGCGGTACAACAGGTCAGGCCGATGCTGTGAAACTCGGAATTGCCCGAGCATTGAAGGCTTATGACCCGTCACTGCTGAAGGTCTTGCGCGACGGCAATTATCTGACGCGGGACAGCCGAATGGTGGAACGAAAGAAACCCGGCAAAGCAGGCGCAAGAAGGAGTTTTCAGTTCTCCAAGCGTTAATTTCTTTTTTGAGATTTTGTTTTTTAAAACCGCCGGGATAGAAATTTCGGCGGTTTTTTTATAGGATAGGGGAGCTTGCGGGAAGAAAAAAAATCATGCTTGAACCGCAAGAGGCAGAAATAATAACGTATTACAGAAACATCTGAAAACAGGGAGTCGGTATGGTTCGGGTAGCGATTATTGGAGCCAGCGGTTATACGGGGGTTGAGGCGATTGAAATCCTGCTGCGTCACCCTAAAGCGGAATTGACCTATTTGACGGCACTTCCGGAGGAATGCGGCCCGGCAGCGGAGATATTTGGTCAGCTTCGGGGTCGGCTGGATATGCCTATTGAACCGCTGGACATGAATAAACTTCAGCAGAGGGCCGATGCGGTCTTGTGCTGCCTTCCGCACAAAGTTTCGATGGGCTTTGTGCCTAAACTGTTAGCCGCTGGTCTGAAAGTGGTGGATTTCAGTGCGGATTATCGGCTTCGGGACGTCTCTGTTTATGAAAAATACTATGTCCCCCATACTGATCGGGAGAATCTGGCCCATGCGGTCTATGGGCTGCCTGAATTATATCGCAATCAGATTGGCTCTGCCCGGCTGGTTGCCAATCCCGGTTGTTTTCCGACCGGGGCGCTCCTTGCACTGCTGCCGGTTCTCAAGGGAAAACGGATTTGCTCAAAGGGCATTATTGTTAATGCTGTAACAGGGGTTTCCGGCGGCGGGAAAAATCCCAGTCCGACATTTCATTTTCCGGCTATGAATGAAAACTTGCTGCCCTACGGTGTAGGGACCCATCGTCATATGCCGGAGATGGAGCAGGTTGCTGCTGATGCAGCCGGCGAGCCGGTGGAGATTGTCTTTCAGCCGCACGTAGGGCCGTTCGATCGGGGTATTCTTTCCTCTGTTTATTGTGAGCCGGTAGGTGCAGTAACAGCGGCCCAGCTGCTCGAACTGTATCGGAAGTTTTATAAAAATGAGCCCTTTGTCCAGATTCTTTCCAAACCACCGGCCCTCAAGCATGTAGCCAAAAGCAACTATTGTCATATTTTTCCGACAGTTGTAAAAGGCAGGATTTTGATTTTTTCAGCCATTGACAACCTTGTCAAGGGAGCGTCTGGTCAGGCCATTCAGAACCTGAATCTTTTGTACGGTTTTGAAGAAACGCTCGGTTTAAAATAACACTTGTTTGCCGGGGGAAGAACCGGATGGACGCAGAACAGGCCATGCGGCGAGCCCTGGAACTGGCGCGGCGCGGGTTGAGCCAGGTAGAACCGAATCCAGCTGTCGGCTGTGTGATCGTCAAAGATGGTCAGGTGATTGGGGAGGGATGGCATCGGCAGTATGGAGCACCTCATGCCGAAATAGAGGCGCTGGAGGATTGTCGCCGGCGAGGACAGGAGCCGGAGGGGGCAATTGTGTATGTTACCCTTGAACCCTGCTGTTTTACCGGCAAAACGGGACCCTGTACGCAAGCCCTCCTGCAGGCCAAAGTTGCTAAGGTTGTTGCAGCTGTAGAGGACCCTCACCCTCAGGTTCGCGGCAGGGGGCTTCAGCAGCTTCGTCAGGCGGGCGTTCTTACAGAGGTTGGTCTTTGTCGGGCTGAGGCGGAGTCCCTCAATGCGCCGTTTTTCAAGTACCACCGCACCGGCCGGCCATGGGTGATTCTCAAGTGGGCTCAAAGTATTGACGGGAAAATGGCCTGGCGGGCTTCGTCAGACGGTGGAAACTGGATTTCCAATGAGGCTTGCCGGCAGGATGTTCACCGGCTTCGAAAAAAAATCCAGGGAATTGTGACGGGGATTGAAACGATTCTTCAGGATAATCCGCAGCTGACGGTGCGGTTGGGAGAGCCGATTTCCAGACCGCCGGTCAGGATTGTTTTGGACAGTCAATTGCGGATTCCTTTCGATTGCAGGGTATTAATGACGCAGGAGGCCCCCACGTGGGTGGTGACTACGCACACCTCTTTTCATGCACAGCCGGAGAAGATTTCCAGACTCAGACAAGCAGGAGCGGAGATTCTTGAAGTCAGCCAGAGCGGCCGGCACTGCGACTTGCACGAGACCCTCGACCAATTAGCTAAACGGGGACTTCAGCAGATTCTGGTGGAAGCAGGTCCGACCTTGCAGAGTCAATTTTTAAAGGAGAAACTTGCCGATGAGGTTCGCATTTATATTGCCCCGCTGCTGCTGGGGGCAGCCGGCAAGGCAGACCTGTCGGCTGCCTTGAGGGGGATGGAGCGAATTGAATTGCACCAGAGGCAGATTGAGGTTTTTGGAGATAATGTTCTCATTTCAGCAAGACTGTAAAAGCCCATCCGCATAGTCAATCGAGGTTACGTCTTCAAAATTTCCCTGGCTTTTTCACAGTCAAGAGATATTTGGCGAACAAGGTCTTCCCGTGATTCAAACCGCCGCTGATTGCGTATCCATTCGATAAAATCCAGCGCCAGATATTTTTGACTTAGGTCTTCTACATTCGTTTCGAGCAGATGGGCTTCGAGCAGAAGGGGATGATCGGTAACAAAGGTTTTGGCCCGTCCGATGCTGATAGCGGCCGGTCGGCGGGCCGGCTGTCGGCAGACCTGGTCATAGGAATCTGCCGCTAACGCATAGCCGGCATAGACTCCCTCAGAAGGGATAATCTGGCCGATAGGATTTAGATTGGCCGTTGGAAAGCCAAGGGTTTTGCCGATGCCTCGGCCCGGTATTGTCTTGCCAATCAGGCGATAAGGGCGGGTAAGAAGCTGGGCGGCGCAGCCGACTTTGCCTTCTTCGAGAAAACGGCGGATTTGGGAGCTTGAGCAAATAATGTTTCTCCGGTCTTGATTGAGGGTAACCCTTTCATAGGGGACTTCAATTACTTCAAAGCCCCGTTCTGAGCCGAGTTGACGAAGGGTTTGAAGGGTACCGCTGCGTCCATAGCCGAATGTAAAATTGGGGCCTTCTACAATGATACGTGGAGCCAAATGAGCCATCAGGAAAAGGTCTATAAAATCTTTGGGTGACTGATTGAGAAAATGGAGGGTGTCTCGAAGGACAATCAGGATATCCACTTGAAATGTTTCAAGCAGGAAGGCCTTCAGCGGCAGGGGGGTCAAGACGGCGGGATTTTGCTCGGGATGAAGTACCACTGCCGGATGCGGGTCAAAGGTCATGGCAAGGAGAGGGCAGCCGGCCTGCTCTGCTGCTTGACGAGCCGTCCGAAGAATGGCTTGGTGGCCGCGATGAACCCCGTCAAAGTTGCCGATGGTCAAAACGGCTCCTTTGGGTATCTGATTGTTCAGTTCTGCATTCGAGAAAATTTTCATCTTGTGTTCCTTTCCTCTTGTGAGGGCCTGAAGGGGTCTATTGTATCGCATCCGGCCTATTTCACAAGCCGGCAGGAAGGACTTGACGAAAAGCAAATGGTGCGGCATCATAAATGACTCGAAAGTGGAAAGGCAGAATGAGCCATGCGAAAAGCGATTTCGACAGAGAAGGCCCCTCGGTCTCTGGGACCCTATTCTCAAGCGATCCAAGTCGGCCAGACTCTTTACCTTTCAGGGCAATTGGGGATTGAGCCGTCTTCAGGAAAACTGGCGGAAGGAGGGGCGGCGGCTCAGGCCCGCCAAGCCCTTCTGAACATTCAGGCCCTTGTTTCTGCGGCTGGTTTTTCCATGCAGGAGATTGTTCAAGTCCAGATTTTTCTTGCAGATATGAACGATTTTACGGCTGTGAATGAGGTCTATCGGACGTTTTTCCAGGAACCTTTTCCTGCTCGAGCGGCTGTTCAGGTCTCTGGCTTGCCCAGCGGCGGCCGGATTGAGATTTTGGCAGTTGCTCAAAAAGAAGCCCCTACTATGAATGTGCAGCGTCGGCATCCCTCTGTGGTCCGCCGGACGGAGCATCCCTATACGGAGGAATATTTCTGAGGCGTTTTCCCAGCGGGGCTAATGAAGGGCTTTGAGCTTCTCAATCAGCCGTTCCACTGTTTTCTTTTCCTGCTCCAGCTGAGAGTGAAATTGCTGGATGATGGGGTCATCCTCTACAGTGCCGCAGACGGCGGTAAAATCTTCATCGCGGAAAGCGGCAGGATTGTCGATTCCGTATCCAACCCTCATCTTTGGTTCAAATTCTTTTCGGGCGTCTTCCTTTTGGGCCTGAACAATCTGTTGAGACGCATTTCGGGCGGCCTCGAGGAGTGAAATCAGGTCATCGACATTCCATTGACGAACTGATTTGCCCAACTCGGCTTCAAGATTTTCTTTCACCCAGGCCCATTCGTATTCAGCATAGCTTTTAAAGAGCGACTGGAAGCGATTTTCGACGGCATGAAGGGTGTCAATTCGCTCATTTTCAATATCGAGCAGAAGGGTCTCGATAACGGAAGCGGGGGCAATCAGACCGCCGCAATCATTCCAATCCCCTTCGCCGAGATTGACCGTACTGGTGAGTTTGTCGCGAAGGTCGATCAAAGAGATGAATTTTTGGGCGTTCAGACGCCGGATGAGTACGCGTCCGCGATATTGCTGCAGAGCCCACCGATATAATTCGAGTCCTCGCTCGGCCATATAGATTTTCAGTCCTTGGTAAAGAATCCCGTCGGATTCGGAAGGGTTTTGCCGGGTCAAGTGGGTAAGCAGTAGAATTCCTCGCTTGATTTTTTGGGCAATATAGGGAGTCATAATATCGCTGATGACCGCGTCCAACTTCACGGGTGCTTTGCGAATATCTCGCTGCTGCCATTTCATCTGGTCTCGAATCAGTCCGATATTGATTAGATTCAGACCTGGATAAAGAACGCTTTTTCCCATACGTTCCATGAGATAGGAAAAAGGAAGATCGGATGTGTCAGGGTGGCCGGTGTGTCGGCCGATGACGATAGAAAAGGCGCCGATGCGGGCAGGCCAGGCAAGATAAGCATCAGAACCGGTTTTAACACCTCGCTCGAAAATCCCCTGCTGGTTGGGCCCAAGCCGGTACATATGATTGGCCTGGTTGGTGCCACTGCCGGCATTGAAAAAACTGCATAAGCCGGCAATCAGAAGCGTGGACTTATGCTGGCTGACCGAGAAAGGTCCGGCAAAGACGGAATAGGCCTGGCCCTGTCCCATCGAGCAGTTGGCAAAAAAGACAGAATCCTGAGCAGTAAACGAACGCGATAGTTCACTGCCTTGACCGACAAAGCAGCGGCGGAGGATAACATGGTTGCGGACCCGAGAACCCTCGCAAAGGATGAAATCGTTTGCAATTACCCCTGGGCCGACATAAGCCGGATCGGCCGGATCGCTCCGTATCGAGCCGTTTTCTAATCGCAAGGCCCCATCAATTACAGCTGATTGGCCGATAAGAACATTCTGAATGACGCCGCAGTGCAGGATGCGGGCGTTTTTTTGGATGCGGCCGCGAGGAACCTTCATTTCCTCAATATTGTCCTGCATCAGATGGCAAATGCGTCTCATCAGGGCGGGGCGGTGGCGATACATTGCCAGCAGGTAAGCCATCTGAGAACTAAGTTGTTCAAAAAGGGGGATAGACCGCTTTCCATTTTCATTCACCACGGCGGCTTGCGTGCCGTTGCCGAACGTACTTTGAGTGTCGCATTGGAGACATGCAACATCTTCTATCCATACTTCGTCTTCAATGCTATAATTGGCCAGTACATCTCGTACATTACAGATTCTTACATTATCTCCAATTGTTACATCTTGCAGGGTTAAATTGTAAAGCCCTGCAGGGCGTCGGAGGTCTTTATCTTGAAGAAAGGCCTTTTTCCAGCAGCCAAGTTTGACTGCGCCGGAAAAATATACATTGTGTATATAGGAAGGATTAAATTCTTCAGCAACTTCGATTTGGTTCCAGTCCAAGGCATCGCATCCCTGGGCTTTCAGTGTTTGGATTTCTTGTTCGAGCAAAGAGCGATATGATTTTTGGACGTTCATACTTTTCCCTGTTTTTCGAAAAATCCTTATTTTGTTTACTTGGGGGAGTATTTTAGTGTTCCTTTTACGGGCTGGCAAATGGAAAAAAGGGTTTTGAAATTATACTTATGACCCGTTGGTTTTATCGGCCTTGCAGAGAGTTTTTCTCCAATCAAAGCTATTAGGACTATGCGAATACCTGAAGAATCAAGGCAGTGATATCGTCTTTCTGGGCGGGAGCAAAGCGGGTGGTCTCAGCCATGTGGTCGAGAGCCGCAATCATTTCCTCGGCGGGCAATCGGCACAAATCCAGGAAAGAAAAGTGGAAATTAAATTCGGAATCTTTCCCTGTTCCGATTAAAGGTTCAGCTCCGTCCGAGTACAGCAGCAGTTTGTCGCCTGGACAAAGCTGGATACTTTTTTCTTCAAATTGCGTATGCTCAAATACACCAAGCAGTCCGCCGCGGGATTCGAGCAGTTGGGGCTTGCTGTCGCGGATGAGAATCGGATAAGGGTGACCGGCACGGGTCCAGCGAGCTTCTCGTGTTTCACAATTGAGAAGAAAGTAGCAGGCCGTCGAGAAAAGACATCCCTGCAGCTCCTGTTCAATCATCTGCAGATTTAGATTGCTGATAACCTGTTTGGGAGAGAAAATCTGCCAACTGTGTTCATAGGTCTGCCGCATAACCATGGCTTGTTTAATGAAAATGGTCAAAAGGGCCGCAGGCATAGAGTGGCCAACGGCATCGGCAATGTAAAATCCAATATGGTTTTCATCCAGCCGGCGGACGTCATAGATGTCGCCGGAGACCCATTCCGCTGGTCGAAACATGGCGGCAAAGTGAAAATGTTCAGTGTGAGGGAGTTGAGAAGGAAGGAAATTACGCTGAACTCGACCGGCCATTTCAAGCTGTTCGGCTAAATCTGGCGATAGAGTATGGTTATACAGTTCTGTTTCTGTTATCTGGCCTGTTTTTTGCGTCATAACGCCCCTCTGCTTTGCAGCTTTTCTATCCGGCTTTGATAAGGTTATCGTCTGACTGGGGATGGCACTTGAGGAAGGATGGAAAGTCAGCGGAAAGAAATATAGCAAAAACAAAAAGAGCCAAATTAAGTTATCGGACCTTCTTTTTGCAAGTCAGGCAAAAATCGCCGAACCGATTCTCAGGATAGTAGCCCCTTCTTCGACAGCGATTTCATAATCCTGGCTCATCCCCATGCTCAGGTGTTTAAATTTGGCTCCGCCAATATTTTCTGCACGGATTTCCTCAAAGATTTCTCGACATCGGGCAAAACAGGCCCGCACTACTTCTTTATTCATAGTCAGCGGAGCCATGGTCATCAGGCCGATCAGCCGAAGGTTAGGCATGGATGCAATCTGTTCAGCTAAGTGGATGGCGGCCCCAACCGGTGCTCCGTACTTTTGGGGTTCTTCCGAACAATTGACCTGCAGAAGAACGTTCGGGTGATGGTCAAGTTTGGCGGCCGCTGTATTAATTTCTTCGGCCAGACGAAGAGTGTCAACGGAATGGATATAATCGCAGACTTGCAGCGTCTGCTTGACCTTGTTTCGCTGGAGATGGCCGATCATATGCCAGCGGACCTTTTTGGGGAAAGCAGGATTGCCTGCCTGCTCTTTCAAAAAGGCGTCAATCTCGTCGGCGATTGGTTTGAGATGCTGCACCCGATTTTCCCCCAAATCGGTACACCCAAGCCGGATTACTTCCTGAATAGCTGCCAGTGAGGCATTTTTCGTAACAACAACGATCTGAATCTGGTCTGGTTCCCGACCGCAGCGGCGGCAGGCCGCGGCTATGTTTTCCTGGATAGTTTGAATGCGTTCAGCAATCGTACTCATTCCGCATGGTCCTGAATAATCCAACAATCTATTTGCCGGCTGATTTAAGGAAGAAAGCGAGAAGGATCTTTCAATTTTGCCGGCAAATATTCATTGACAACAAAATCCAAACCGTGCTTGGCAAAGGCCTGCTGTTCGACACGAACACCCATGTTCAGCATTTGATTGATGGCGATTTGCCACGCTTTGTGATGCTTGACAAAAGGATCATTTTTCAGAGCATCTTTGGCCCGTTTAATGTCCACTTCTTTGAGCGGGTGTGTCGGCAGCTGATAATCTTTGATGTCCTGCGGTGTTACCCCCAAAAATGAGGCCTGGGGTACGCAAAAAAATTCATTCAGATGGACGGCATTTCCGGAACCGACCTTCAAGGTGCGGTAAATGTTGAAATAGCCGTAGGGGTCACCATCCACAAACGCATAGACGGGGATTTTCAACTCGTCACTGAGCCGCCGAATAAAACGGCGAGCAGCCCGCGTCGGAACTCCACCCATGCTCACTAAAATGCAGTTGGTTTTATCCCAATAATCATATTTGACCAGCCGCTGAAACATACCTGCGGTCTCGATGGCCAGGATAAACTTGGCCTTGCTTTCGAACTGCAAGTCTTCAACGGCTACAGGGATCGAATAGGCCCCTGAGCCGAACTTGGTGCAGTCAATTTTCAGTTTTCGCCCCTGGGCATCATGATCAATCACAAACAAACGCCCAGCCACGTCCCCGCCTTTTTCTTCCGGGACAAATTTGAGCTGTTCGCGATTGACGCCGAACATGGCCTCGATGTCGTCCATAATGGTATCCGATTCGGGCTGTTCTTCAAAACCGGCCTTGCCCCAGTTTTTGGAAATATAGTAGGCCTCTCGTTTGGTAGCCATATCATCGGTTTCGATGAGTTCTTTGGACAGGGCCATCATCTTGAGTGTTTGTGCGAAAGTTTTGACTGTACTGACAGTAAGAGTACGGCGTTTGGTCTTGCCGACCATTTCAAAATGCCCTTTTTGGGGCATGTATTTGACATTGGCCAAAGACCGGATCGGCGTGCTCATCGTGGGTTTCTGATTTTTTTCTATTTTATCATACACCTCACGGGCGTTCGAAACAATTCGCCGAAGAACCGGCGGGTTGACCATTGTATTGCTTTTCCGCTGTGAAGATTTTGCAGCCATTTTTGTATCTCCTGCTGATGATTTTCTATGGAACATACTTTAGAAGAAAAACGTATTGCTTGCAAGGACGAAGGTAAAATGAAATAAGATTCAAAGAAACGGCAGGAAAAGAAAAATATTGAAAAAACCTGCTTGACAGAACCAAAACCTTCCGATATAACTATAGATGAACGTTAAGTTGTGAATGCAACTTGGCTATAGTCCTCGGCGAGGCTAAGTGGTTATCCGTTTTCCCCCCCAGACGGACCCACCTCCTCGCCAATTTTTTGCGCACTTTGGATGAGAGTTTTTTGTTCGGATGTTTTTCACTTAAGTCTTTGTTTTTCCGTGACTTGCGAGAGCAATCTGTTTGCGTGGCAGTGTCAGGAGGCCTTCTCGATCTCCAAACACACTGAAGTATCAATAAGTGCTTTTATGACAATGGCTTATGAAAATTTAAGCAGTTTTCCCCCGTTCTTTTAGACCAAATCTTGCCAACAACAGAGAACTTTTTGGTTTTTCATCTGATTACCTGGCCAGCTGCCTTTTGACGCAGACAAATCCATGACTTGTCAGGGGCGATGTTGACTTTTTATTTGAAATGGAGAGAAAAATCTGCTAAAAAACTGTGGTTTTGCCAAATATCTATCGACATTAGGGAGAAAATGCTATGATCGGCTGTCATATCGGGCGTTTTTTTCAGGTGACTGTGGCAGGGGGATCTTATCAGGAAGGTTTGACTGCTGTTATCCAGGGGCTGCCGCCAGGAATGGTTTTCCGAGAGCAGGATATTTATGGGGATTTGCTTCTCCGCAAGCCCGGTACGGATGAATTGTCCAGCCCGCGGAAGGAACCGGATTTGCCGATTATCTATACGGGAGTTAATGCGGCTGACACCATTGAAAACGCCGGAAATCGAAATCATACGAATGGTACGCCGCTGACCATCCTGATTCCTAATTTGGATCGTCATTTTGTTCATATCAAGCAATATCAGGATACCAACCGAACCCCTCGTCCCGGCCATGCCTCTTATGCCTCGTTTATGAAATATGGGCCGGATGACGATGCAATCGGGGCTGGAATTTTCAGTGGTCGTTATACTTCCACCATTGTAGCGGCCGGCTATACAGCCAAGCAGGTCCTTCGGCATTTTGGAATTCGAGTTTTTTCTTACATCAAAGAGGCGGCGGGGGTCTGCTGTCCGGAGATGGATTCAGCATCTATTTTTGATTATACAGAGCGGTACAAGAAAATGCGTCACGACACGGATCCATTTTATCAGGAAATTTATGTGAAAAAACGGATTACGCCGGAGATGCGGTTTCTGGAAAAGATGAAAATTTTTGCGGAGATTGAGGAGGAAATTGACCAAATACGAGCTAAAGGTCTTCACATATCGGCTGAGCAGTGTGTTGAGCGGTATGGTGTTCATCCTATTCTGAATTGTCCCGATTTGAAGACGGCTGAAGCGATGGTGGAGGCTTGCAATAGAATTACCCGCACCGGCGATTCATCGGGTGGGGTCGTAGAGGTGCGAGCAACAGGAGTACCGGTAGGACTTGGCGAGCCGGTCTTTTTTAAGTTGGATGCGGAACTGGGGCGTATGCTGGGGATTGGGGCGGTGAAAGGCGTTGAAATAGGGGCAGGATTTGCCGTCAAAAATATGACTGGTTCTCAAAGCAATGACCCCATGCACAGCGAAAACGGCAGAGTGGTTTTTGATTCCAATCATGCCGGCGGAATAACAGGCGGATTAACCACCGGCCAGGATATTGTTGTGCGGCTGACCGTCAAACCGACCCCTACCATTGATAAACCGCAGCATACCATTGATAAATACACCCTTGAAAACAAAACGCTGGCTGCGATTACCCGCAGAGACCCGACTATTGTCGGCCGTATCTGGCCGGTGGCGGAAAATTACACGGCAATGGTGATTCTGGACCATCTGATGGCCCATCTGGGTTATCAGCAGGTCCGGGAAAAGGTACGTTCCTGAGAGTCCCTTGCCTGCTTCTCAGGAACTCTGCATAAAAAAAGGACACCCCTTGGGTGTCCTTTTGGGTTGATGACAATTCTTGCCTTAGAAGGGTTTTAGGGAGGCGATAGCGTCCTCTTCAGCTTCATCCCGCAATACAATCGTGGGTTTGACCAGAACCAGCAGAACGGATTTATCCTTGACTTTGCTTCGATTAGAGAAGAGTCTTCCGAGGATTGGCAATTTGCTCAATCCCGGCACACCGGCCTCTATTTCATACTCGCCTGTCATAGTCAGACCTCCCAGCAGAACTGTTCCGCGGTCCGGCACGGAAACACGCGTTTCAACAGACGAAGTTTGAACTGCCGGCAGGGAGTACTCTTCTGAAACCTCAATAGCTCCGCCTGCCGGATTCGGCATCAATCCGTAGGCTACATCTGTTTGCTCCCCTGCGATCATATCCATGTAAGTGATGATACGGAGCAAAACATATTTCTTGTCTTCGGTAATAGTGGGCATAATATTGAGCCGTATACCGGTATCAATATCTTCGATGGTATGGTCAAAATAACCTATTGTCCGGTCTGTGCCAGCCAGTGTTGTGATGGTTTCTGTGGTAAAGCTGGCATCTGTTTTCACTCGGTTCTCGGTCCTGACCTCGATATTGGCTGATTCCCTGTTCATTACCGTTACTTTTGGGGCGGACAGCGATTTGGTATTCCTGTGCATCTGGGTAGCCCGGATTAGGAATTCAACCTGTAAATCATCCATAGGCGACCCCCAGCTGATGGTTCCTGTATTAAAAGCATAACCTCCTGTTGTAGTGGATGTGATATCTCCCAAACTGGAAGGAACCCAGGTGGCCTTTGGTCTTGCCAGGTTAATCGAATCTTGATTGATGTTTTGAATAACGCCTGTACCGCCGCCGAAATCGCCCCCGATTCTCCACTTGGTGATGTCTATATCAAACCCGATTTCTTCGAGGAAGTTTTCATCGACCAGAAGAAATCGTGCTTCGATAGCCACTTGGTCTCCGAGGCCTTCTTTCAGGGCTTTGAGAAACTCTTCTACTTCTTTATGGACTTCGTCTGTTTGATAGACAATCAGCTTGCTGGAGTCGTACTGCCAGACCCGTCCTTCCCCGCCTGCAATGTACCAGCTGAGAGGCCGGACTGTCTGCAGAAGCAGGGAAATGAGTTCAAAGGCACGGTATTGCGCACGCCAGTTTCCCGTTTCCTCTGCGTCCTCTCCGCCTCCCATCGTCATTCCACCCATCATTCCGCCCATCATTCCGCCCATCATGCTGCCCATACCCCCTCCTCCGCCTCGGTTGCCGCCTTGACCGCCTTGACCGCCTCGGTTGCCGCCTTCACCGCCTCCTCCTCCGCCGCCTTCATCGCCGGCTTCTCCCCAACCGCCGCTATTCTCTTCATCAAAAGTAGCCGGCGGAGCGACCAATTCCGAGATGTCATAGGTTTTGGTGTAATACCGGTTTGCCACATTGGCATCCAAGTAGTCGAGGGTTGCAATGATAATGACGCCCTCCCGGATTATGTAGCCAACCTCGGTAATAGCAGTGGCATTGACGGCGTTAATCACCAGTTCCAGTGCCATTTTCAAGGAGATATTCTGCATGCTGAGCCCGGAGATGTTCAGCGTTGTTTCCCGCTGCACAAAAGCCACATTAATCAGATTGGGCCAGATGGGTGTGATGCGAAGAGGCGGATCGACGGCTGTTCGTAAGATTTCAATGGCTTCTTCAAACGTGGTTTCTTCTGAAATGGCAGTGGATAAATCTACCAACGTTTCGAGCTGTTTTTTAACGGCCGTACTTTGGGGATCGCGGTCTTCTTTTTCAGCAGCTTCCCGACGGGCGGCAATTTCTTTCCAGTTTTTGGGGAAGGTGATTTCATTGAAGTAAGGAATGGTACGCCGATCCGTTTCGAGCAGGAGTCGCATTTCTTCTTTCTGAGATTCTTCCTGAACAGCACGCTGCTCCCGCCAGCGGACGGTATCTTCGAGCGTTTTCTTGAGAATCAAGGCGTTTTGGTTGAGCGGATCCACGGCCAGCAGTTGCTCGAGTTGTCCAAGGGCTTCTTCATATCGCTGTTCATCCAAAAAGGCATAAGCTCGGTGCATAAAATCTGCGATGGCTTTGGTGCGGCGCTGTTCCATTTCCTCGCGGTTTTGCTCCGCCAGCTGACGGGCCTGCTCTTCCTGCTGCTGCTGCTGAGCTGTGGTGAATGCATCCTGAGTGCGGTTGACCTCTTCTTCTTTCTGGGCCAGCTGAAGCTGAAAACCTTTATATAATTCATCTCCCAGTAAAAGTTTATTGGTTTCAATAGCTGCAAAGGCCTTTCGCAGGGACTGACGGGCTTGGGTAAAGTCTTTTTGGGAGAGGTACTGATCCGCTTTTGCCAGGGCATCCTGAACAATTGCTGTGATATATCCAATTTGAACAGCCTGCCTTCGCTGGACTTCGGTTAAATAAGAATCCTTCTGTGCTGACGGGGCGGCCGGTGCTGCTTCTGCAGCCCCAGCGGTTGTGAGAGAGGGAGGAGCGGGTTGTTCGGTAACAGATGCCTGAGATGCCGACGATGGCTGTTCTTCCGTTTGTGCAGGAGCAGATGGTTCTTCGGCAGCAAGGGCCGGCTGTTCTTCGGCAGCAAGGGCTGGCTGTTCTTCGGCAACGGCCGGCTGTTCAGCAGCAGCAGGGAGAGCGGGTTGTTCGGTCTCCGCTGGCTGTTCAGGGATCATCTGCATGATTTCGATTTCAATTTGGTCTTGCGGCTTAACCGTGGGCTCTGCTGCGGCCGCTTGTTCTTGCGGCTTGATTGCGGGCTCTGCTGCGGCTGCCGGCTGTGGCGGGGGCGGCGTTTGCTGAATCTGATCAATCATTTTCAGATAATCCATCGGTGAAATAGAGCCGCTTACCTCGATGCCTGACTGGGCTGCCTGCATAAAACCGGCTTTGGCTTTCTCATAGTTTTTCTGCAGATAGTCCTGAACGGCCTGGTCATAGACGGCCTGTGCCTGCTTGCGTTCCTCGTTCAGATTGGCCTCTACATTGTGGATAAGGTTTTGAATCGTGTTTCGGTCGTTTTCAGTTAGGTAGGGACTGGCCTGCAGATTGGTCAGGATGGACAGTGCCTGCTGGTACTGTTTGGCGGCAGACAATTCCTCGGCCTGTTTGATGATGTCTGGTGTTTTTCGACGTACTTCGAGGGCTTCTTCTGCTTGTTTAGAGAGAGTATCCACCGCAGCCCTCTGTGACTCGGTTAGAATCGAAGCATAATTCTCGCGGATTTGCTTGATGAGGGCTTGGGCGGACTCATACAACCCGCGTTTGATTTGCTCCTGGGCAACCCGGATATATTCTTCTGCTTTTTTCTGTTTGGATTGGGTTTCGGTGAGTGTTTCGGCAAAGACAGATTGCAAGGCAAATCCGACCACAATCGCTGCCAATGCAAGCAGACAGAACCAAGGCAGGTACCCCTTTTTGAAGTTGTCAGTTGTTGACACCGTTACCTCCAGCGTTTTCAATCAATTATGACGTTTTTAAACCAACCCGAAACCATACAATACCACTCCCCTCGGATTGAGAAGCAAGTGTAAAGACAAGAAATCGTTCTTGCAAGTGAAAAAATGGAAACTTTCAGATTGGTTCTTGTTTTTAAGTGGGGGGCTCGCTATATTCCGGCCATTTGCGGGATAACCACGGGGAAAAGGGGCAGAGGTTCACATTGAAAAACGAGATGCCTTATTTGCTGGCAATCGATTGTTCTGGGCGAATTGGGTCAGCGGCAGCGGCACGGGGCCCCCATTTGCTTGCGGAAAAAGTCTTTTCGGGCCGGATGCGACACAGCAGCGAATTGTTTCCGGCTATGGAAACCCTGCTGGAGGAGACCGGCGGCAATTTAGAAAATGTTTCCGCCTTTTGCTTTACCAGGGGGCCGGGAAGTTTTACAGGGCTCCGCATCGCAGTCTCCACAGCCAAAATGTTGGGTTTTGCGCGGAAAATACCCGTTATTTCAGCAAATACGCTCGATACAATCGCCATAAATACGGCAGAATATATCGAAAAATATTCCGAAGATATTGAACATTTGGCAGTCATTCTTGATGCCAAGCAGAACCATTTTTTTTCAGCGGTCTATAAATGCCAGGCCGGCAACTGGACAAAACACATCGGTGATGCTCTGATTTCATCTGAGGGTCTTCTTGAGAAGTTGAGAGAACTTGAGCGGCCGGCGGTTGTCGGTGAAGGCCTCCTTTATCATGCTGATTTATTTCGTTCTGCAGGGATTCGGATTCTTCCCGAATCTTATTGGCCTGCCAGAGCACGGGGTGTGCTGAAAATTGCTTATCAAAAATATTTATCAAGCGACTTTGAGGATATTTTTTCATTGGTTCCTTATTATATAAGAGAGCCGGAGATTACCGAAAAGTCCGGAAGGCAGAGGTAAAATATCCACAATGGCTTTTTATCCTGTCAAGATGGCCGGTTTCGCAAATTTCTTTTTGGTTTAAATTGGCAGATTAGGGTTCGTTTGTAATTTTGTGAAAGCTCTTTTATTAAAACATCAACAAACTATAACTATAATTTTTGCAAGGTCTTAAGGAAAAATAAACCTTTTGGTTGTTTATTAAAAGGTTGTTTTGGTATTTGGTTTGCATAAAAGGTTTTGCCATAATGGGTACGGAGACAGTTTAGATATAAAAAAGAATATCAGGAGAGAGAAGTGCTATGGCAGCAAAACAATTAGCGTTTGAGACGGATGCACGCAGTGCATTGCTGGCCGGTGTGGAAAAGCTTGCCGCTGCGGTCAAGTCCACCCTCGGGCCCCGCGGCCGGAATGCCATTATCGACAAGGGATGGGGCAGTCCGACGGTGACCAAAGACGGTGTTACGGTGGCCGAAGAGGTGGATTTGCTGGATAAGACAGAAAATATGGGGGCCAAACTGGTACGGGAGGCGGCCAGCAAAACTTCCAAGGTAGCCGGCGACGGCACTACTACGGCTACAGTCCTGGCGGAGGCGATTTTTAAGGAGGCCTGTAAAAATCTGGCGGCCGGTGCAGACGCGATGAGCTTAAATCGCGGTATCCAGAAGGCCGTAGCTGCTGCTGTTGAAAAGCTCAAATCGATAGCCAAGCCCGTTAACATTTCCCAGAAAGATGACATCATCAATGTAGCTGCAATCAGCGCCAACAATGATTTTGAAATCGGCAAAAAAATGGCCGAAGCTTTTATGCGCGTCGGCAAAGACGGCGTGATTACAGTCGAAGAAGGACGCGGTTTGGAGACCACTGTCGAATATGTGGAGGGGATGCAGTTCGATCGGGGCTATCTTTCTCCCTATTTTGTAACCGATCCGGACCATATGGTCTGCGAACTCGAAAAACCCTACATTCTTGTTTATGAAGACAAAATCACCAATGTGACCAAGCTGGTTCCGCTGCTGGAGGAAATTGCCCGTGTCAAGCGGCCACTTCTGCTTATTGCTGAAGATGTGGAAGGAGAAGCGCTGGCAACCCTGGTTGTCAACAAACTGAGAGGGATTCTGCAGGTGGCGGCGGTCAAGGCGCCCGGCTACGGTGACCGGCGAAAGGCCATGCTCGAAGATATTGCCATTCTGACCGGTGCGGAACCCATCTTTAAAGATTTGGGCATCGAACTGGATCGAGTTCGTCTTTCCCAGCTGGGTCAGGCCCGCAAGGTGACCATTGACAGCGAAACCACTACGATTATTGAAGGGGCCGGTTCAGCGAAGGATATCCAGGGCCGGATTGCACAAATCAAAAGCGAGATTGAGACGACGACCAGTGATTATGACCGGGAAAAGCTGCAGGAACGGCTGGCCAAATTGACCGGCGGTGTAGCTCAAATTAACGTGGGAGCTGCCAGTGAAGCGGAACTGAAGGAAAAGAAAGCCCGCATTGAAGATGCCCTTCATGCAACCCGTGCTGCTATCGAAGAAGGGATTGTACCTGGCGGCGGCGTGGCTCTGGTGCGGTGTATTGAGGAAGTTGCAAAACTCCAGCTGGAAGGTGATGAAAAAACCGGTGCTGAGATTGTTATGCAGGCCCTGAAATCTCCGTGCTTCTATATTGCTGAAAATGCCGGGGCGGTTGGGGCTTTGGTCGTCAATCGGGTGGCCAAGGGGAAGGGCGGCTTCGGCTACAATGCTGATAAAGATACCTTTGAAGACCTTCTCGAGACAGGGGTAATTGATCCGGTGAAGGTTGTTCGTACTGCTCTTCAGAATGCCGCATCGGTGGCCGGTCTGCTGCTGACTACGGAATGTGTGGTGACTGAAAAACCCAAGGAGAAAAAAGCGGCAGGAAAAGGGTATGGCGGCGGCCCGGATATGGATGAAATGAGTGATATGGATATGATGTGAGTCAATCCGCTCAACCCAAGAAACCTTTGAACAATAGCAGGAGAGGAACCCTATGAAACTGAAACCGTTGGATGATCGAGTTGTTATCAAGCCGCAGGAAGCTGAAGAAAAAACGCCGGGCGGCATTGTGCTGCCGGATACGGCCAAGGAGAAACCGCTGATGGGCAAAGTGATTGCCGTCGGAGAAGGCAGGCGGCTGGCAAACGGCACACGGGCCAAGATGTCCGTCAGCAAAAATGATATTGTACTGTTCGGCAAGTACAGCGGCAGCGACGTGGAAATTGACGGTGTGGAATACAAGATCCTTCGTGAAAGTGAAATTCTCGGTATTGTCGAACAGTAAGAGAAACCTAAGAGAGTCTAACAAACGCCTGCAACGGCGGGAGGTTTGAAGAATATGGCAAAACAGATGATGTTTCAGGAAAACGCCCGAACCCAGCTGAAGGAAGGGATTCGACGTCTGGCGGCTGCGGTGAAAATTACCATGGGGCCGACGGGAAGAAATGTGCTTTTGCACAAAAGTTATGGTTCGCCCAAAATTACCAAAGACGGCGTTTCTGTCAGTAAGGAAATCGAGCTGCCTGAACCGTTCCAGAATGTGGGAGCCAAGCTGGTCAGACAGGTAGCCAGCAAGACCAGTGATACGGTTGGGGATGGAACCACCACCGCTACCGTGCTGGCCGAGGCGATTTATACGGAAGGCCTTAAGTATGTAATCGCCGGTGTGAATCCGGTGGCGGTTCAGCGAGGCATCAGCAAAGCTGCCGAAGTTGCCGCGGAATACATTAAATCGGCCAGCAAGCCGGTTAAAGGCCATGATGATTATGCCCGTGTCGCCGCCATCAGTGCCAACAATACGCCGGAAATCGGCGAAATCCTTGCCCAGGCCATGGATAAGGTCGGCAAGGAAGGGGTGATCGAGGTTGAAGAAGGCAAAGGGATGGAAACCGAGCTGACGGTTGTGGAAGGGATGCAGTTCGACAAGGGGTATATTTCACCGTACTTTATGACTAACCCTGATACACTCGAATGTGTATTGGAGGATGCTTATATTCTTCTTCACGAGAAGAAAATCAGCAATTTGCGGGAACTGATTCCGCTGCTGGAAAAGATTGCTCAGGTGTCGGCTTCGCTGCTGATTATAGCAGAAGATGTGGAAGGAGATGCCCTGGCGGCATTGGTGATTAACCGGCTGCAGGGTGTGCTGAAGGTTTGTGCCGTGAAGGCGCCGGGCTTTGGAGATCGCCGCAAGGCGATGCTTCAGGACATTGGCGTTCTAACCGGCGGTCTGGTTGTTACGGAAGACCTTGGTGTTAAGCTGGAAAAGATTGAATTATCCCAGCTGGGGCGTGCGAAACGGGTTGTGGTCAGCAAGGATACGACAACCATTATCGAAGGGGCAGGTAAAAAGAAAGAGATTGAAGCCCGCTGTGAGCAGATTCGCCACCAGATGGAGAAGACAACCAGCGATTATGATCGGGAGAAACTCCAGGAGCGACTGGCCAAATTGACCGGTGGAGTAGCGGTTATCAAAGCCGGTGCTCCGACGGAGGCCGAGATGAAAGAGCGCAAGGATTTGCTGGACGATGCCTTGCATGCTGTCAAGGCGGCTGCGGAAGAAGGCATTGTGCCGGGCGGCGGAGTGGTCTTCCTTCGGGCAATTCCCGATGTGGAAAAGGCCAGAGCCAAGGCGAGGGGCGATGAAAAAATCGGGTTTGATATTGTCATTGAAGCCCTGAAAGCCCCCACCCGCCGGATTGTAGATAATGGCGGTGAAGACGGCGAAGTTGTCGTGGCCGAACTGCTCGAAAAAGGCGAAACCATCGGCTACGACGCCATCACAGGCCAGTATGTAGATATGTTTAAGGCCGGAATTGTTGACCCGGCGAAGGTGGCCAGAATTGCCCTGCAGAATGCCGCTTCGGTAACAGGGCTGATGCTGACCACAAATGTGGTGATTACAGAGTTGAAAGAGGATAAGAAAGAGAACGCCGTGCCAGGTGCGGTGTTCTAATTGAACGAGCAACCCCAGTGCCGCGTCTGGCAGGCCGAAGAAGAACTCGTCGGCTTTGCAGGCGCGGCACTGTTTTCTTGTCGAGGCAGCAATGGCCAAACGGGACTATTACGAGGTACTGGGTGTAGAAAAAACGGCAACGCCGGAGGAAATCAAGCGTGCCTATCGGAAGAAGGCCATTCAGTACCATCCGGATAAAAATCCCGGCGACAAAGAGGCAGAGGCCAAATTCAAAGAGTGCGCCGAGGCCTACGAGGTTCTCAGCGATCCGGAGAAACGGAAACGTTATGACCAGTTTGGTCATGACGGGCTGCAGGGCGTAGGGGTTCATGATTACAGTCGAATGAATGTCGAAGATATCAGCGATATGTTCGGCGATATCTTCGGGGACTTGTTCGGCGACTTTTGGGGACGGCGAAGCCGCGGCACACAGTCCCGTGAGCCGGTTCGCGGCTATGACCTGGAGACGACCGTAGAGCTGACCCTCGAAGAGGTGGCCCAGGGGACGGAAAAGACGATAGAGTTCACCCGTCAGGACCTCTGCAGTGATTGCGGGGGCAGCGGTGCCGCCAAGGGCAAAGCTCCGACGCGATGTTCCAACTGCGGCGGCAGCGGACAGGTTCAGCGGGCCGGGTTAGGCGGATTTTTCCAAATGGTTTCCACTTGCCCCAAGTGCAAGGGAAGCGGACAAATCATTACGGATCCGTGCCGAACCTGTCGGGGAACCGGCTTGATACCCTGTAAACGAACGCTGACTGTGAAGATTCCGCCGGGGGTTCATGAGGGCCAGGCAATTCGGATTAACGGCGAAGGCGAACCCGGTCGCTTCGGCGGGCCGCGCGGTGATTTGTACTGCTATGTTCGGATTAAAGCCCATCCGTTTCTGATGCGGAAGGACTCTGATTTGATGGTAACCGTGCCGCTGAGTTTTACACAGCTGGCACTGGGAACCACCATTGATGTGCCGACGCTGAACGGCACGCGGAAACTGAAAATCCCTGCCGGCACACAGCACGGCAGTATTTTCCGAATCCGTGGGCAGGGACTGCCTGATATGCGGACGGGAGGGCGAGGGGATTTGCTGGTTCAGGCGGCGGTTGAAATTCCGCGTCGTTTGACGCCGGAGCAGGAAAGACTCCTGCGCCAGTATGCGGAACTGGAGGCAAGGCAAACTGGTTCCGAAAGCAGCAGTTTTTTTGAACGCATACGAAAGCATTTTGGCGGATAAGGGAGAACGGCTCTATGACGCAGAAAAAAAAAGAAGAAAAGGATGAACTCGAAAAGAAAATAGAAGAAATGGCCAAAGAACTGGAGCAGCTTCAGGAGAAGTGCAAGGCCCTCGAGGAAGAAAAGCAGAAACTGTTTGAGCAGTTTCAGCGGCTTGGTGCCGATTATGCCAACTATCAGAAACGGACGGCACGACAAATTTCCGATGCGGTGGCCCAGGAAAAACGAAAGGTTCTGCGGGCCTGGCTGTCTTCGCTGGATAACCTCGAGCATGCACTGGCTTCCGTCACGTCAGAAACAGGGCCTGGCGCATTGCCGAAAGTGCTCGAAGGGATGCAATTGGTTTATGACCATATGCTGGCAACCCTGAAAGGTCAGGGAGTTCAGAAGATGGAACCGCTTGGCAAGCCCTTCGAGCCGGAGATGCACGAGGCCCTGATGAAGCGGACCCAGGAGGGTCAGAAGGATAATGTCGTGCTGGAAGTTCATCAGTCGGGCTATATGCTTGGCGATGATGTTCTTCGGCCGGCCAAAGTGGTTGTCAATAAATTACCTGCGGAAGGTGAGATTTCTGAGGGGTCAGAAGATTCAGTGCAAACGGAAAACCGGCCGATGGGCAGTTCAGAATCGGATGAAGACCAAGGCCGGGAGGAGTTGTAACGATGCCAACCTATGAGTATCAATGCAGCCATTGTGGGCAGATAACAGAGATTTTTCAGTCGATTACCGAGCCCCCGCGGAGAAAATGCCCCCATTGCGGCAAAATGAAACTGAAACGGCTGTTGGGGACAGGGGCAGGGGTTATTTTCAAAGGCAGCGGTTTTTATCAGACGGATTACCGTTCAGACAGCTATAAAAAGGACTCTGCCAAAGAATCGGGACAGCTCAAAAAAGAAAAAACATCGGGCGGAGCTGCGGCTTCAGCAGCGCCCTCCTCTTCAGCGGGCTCATCGTCGTCAGGCAAAACCAAAACAGATGCTGCATCTGCTTGAAAGAAAAGCTCGTGGGCAAATAAGGGGAAGGGGGTTCCGTAAGGGTTTTACCACAGTTTGACCACGGCGGATACAGGATAGTGATCGGAAGGGTATTGCCCATGAAATTCTCGTCGGTTGATGGCGGCAGCAATTATCTGGGCTTGAGAATTAACGAGAATATGGTCGATTTTAGAGCCGAGAATCAACCCGTGGAATTTGTGATAGGTTCCTTCATCCAAACGGTAAGGGTATAGTGCTGCCCATGTATCCAGCATTGGGGGTCTTCCGCCGGCTTTGTGCTCTTGAAGAATCTGCATAGCCGGGTCGTCGATCTTCATATTGAAGTCCCCCATCACTAAATAGGGGTCGTTGTGTTTGCGCAGGGCGATTGCATCCCTCAGGATTTCCATACTTCGGGTTCTTGCCCGCTGCGATAAGTTATCCAGGTGAACATTATAGACATAAAAACATTGAGTGGTTTCCATATCTGCCAGCCGGACCCAGCTGCAGATGCGAGGCAATAAAGTGCCGGCAAACTTGGAGCCGGGCTCCCACGGTGAGTTGGAAAACCAGAAAGTACCCGAATCAATCCTGTAAAAACGATTTTTTTTGTAGAGAATAGCGCAGGTTTCTCCCTTATCCGGTTCATCATTGCGTCCGATAGCATAGGCATCATATTGAGGAAGCTCGTTAAGGATTTCATTCAGCTGAAAGAAGAGGGCTTCCTGAAGGCCGACGACATCATATTGCTCAGCGGCCAAAAGGGAAATGACCATCGCCTGGCGGTTGTCCCATCGCCGACCGCCGGAAGCATATCGTCCAACACGGATATTAAATGTGGCCGCATGAATCTGATCTGCGCTCGCGTAAGAATGGGACATTCGCGGCGAGGGATAAGAAATGGCATTAGTAGTTGGCTGGCTGAATAGGAGTACTGAAAGAGATAATAAAAAAACATTTTTAAGCCGCATTTTCCTGTTTCCTAAGATTCAGAATAAATCTTGTCTCCCCAGGAAAATGCTTCGCCCAATTTCCTCTGAAATCTTGAAAGATTTTAAGGTTTTTTGCGAAGAAAATGTGTTCGAACCTTCAGATAGTAAATCATATTTGTCGGGATTTCAAGGGGTTTCAAAGGGAGGAACCGACGGGAGGCAGACAATAAACTCTGAGCCAACGCCTGGTTCTGACACAACTTGAATGGTGCCATCCAGCTTGTCTAAGATTCGCCGGACAATGGCCAATCCCAGGCCGATTCCCTTGGCGGGTCCATCTGGATGAAGACGGTGGAAAATCTCGAATATTTTTTCATAGTTCTCAGATGAAATCCCTATGCCGTTATCGATAACCCGATATTCGCAGGATTTGCCCTTCTGCTGACCAGTGATTCGGATTTTTCCTGGACGGGAAGGGTCCAGAAATTTGATGCTGTTGTCCAGGAGATTGGTAAAAACCTGGTTAACTTGATAAAGGTCGCTTAAGCAGGGGGGAAGGTTTTCGACAATGATTTCGCAGCCGGCTTTTTGAATTTGGAATTTCAATCCGTCGATGATGGAATTGATCAAACTGTTCATGTGGACAGTCTGAAGCGTCAGTTCCATCGAACCGATTCGGGATAATTTCAGCAGGCCGTCGATCAAGGTCTGCATTTTTTCTGCGCTGGAATCAATGAAATAAAGGGCTTGGCTGATATCCTTCAGGATTGTTTCTGCCTGCTGGGTTCGGCCGCATTCATTAAGAACGGTTTGAAGCTGTTTCAAGGACTGTTTCAGTTCGCCGGAAAATCCTCGGATATTGACCAGCGGAGACTGGAGGTCGTGCGAGGAAATATAAACCAGATTTTGCAGCTCGCGGTTTTTGGCCTGGAGTTTTTCGACCATCTTCTCCCGTTCCTCCTCGGCCTGAACCTGGTCTGTAATATCTCGGCCGATCCCGATGATGGCAATAGGTTTGCCTTTTTCACTGAGCAGGGCCCTGTAAGACCAGTATAAGTGTCGCCAGCCGTATTTGGTGTGAGCCCGCTGGCGAAACCGACAGGTATAGGGCGGCAGGTACAGCGTGTCCATTTCTCGACGAATTTGCTCCTGTTCCTCGGGAGAGACGTTGGATAAAAAAGGCTGGCCGAGAAGGTCTTTTTCATCTTGCCCGAACAGACGGCAGTACGAGGGACTGACGAACAGAAAGTTGCCTTTCCCGTCCAGTTTGGTAATCAAATCGCTTTGATTGTCGACCAGGAGCCGGTATTTGGCCTCGCTGGCCGCCAGCTGGGCCGTTTGGGAACGCTGAATCATCGTATATACGAGGATTGCAAACAGAATCGGCTGGAGAATCTGAACAAGGTCTTCCCAGTTATCCATCGAAGCGGCAATGCCGGACCATTCGAGGATGTTGCAAAGATGGTCGAAAAAGAACAGTCCGAGCAGAATCAGTGTCAGAGAAAAGATATTTTTGGAAATGTATTGCTGATATTTCCACAGCAGAATGACGCCGATTGTCAAAATGACAAAAAAGAGAGACAAAGTGTTGAGCAGCAGAATCCAATTCATAAGCTTGTTTCCCTTCGCACGCCCATCTGCCAGCACCACCAGAAAAAGGTGCAGGAAAACGCAACCATCGAAATATGTTCAAGATAATTAAGAACCGTTTCCCAGATAAATCCCTCCAATACAGTAAAAAACAAGGAAGCCAAATAAAAGGAGTAACTTATCATGAGGGTCTGATGAAAGGGGAGGGTGCGGATCGTTTTCCGGTTAGCGGTGAAAAAAAATCCCACCCCGGCCGTTATCAGCAGCGTGATGACCTCGTTTTCCTGTATTTCCATGATTGACCTTTCCAGAGCACGAACTTCGAGGTTGCTTTCTGTTGTTCTGAAAAAGCCAGGGAGGTTGAATCAATTACACCTATTTTGTAGGGGGACATACTGGAATGCAAGAAATTTTTCCTTTAATTTTGCCGGTTTGCCCTTATAGTACGAATTATGTCCGAATCTTCCAAGAGATTGTTTTTAGTGGACGGGCACGCTCATATTTATGCGGCTTATTATGCGCCGATGCGTCCGCTGACAAGTCCTTCCGGGGAACCCACAAAAGCGGTTTATGTTTTTATCACTACTTTGCTGTCTTTAATAGAGAGGGAAAAGCCGGAATATCTTGCGGTGGCGATGGATTCCAAGACCCCCAGTTTTCGAGTGAAAGTTTATCCGGAATATAAGGCCAATCGTCCGCCTATGCCCGAAGATATGCCTTCCCAGATTCTCCGAATTGAGCAGATTCTCGAAGCGATGAGAATTCCGGTTATTCGGGTAGAGGGATATGAGGCCGATGATGTAATCGGTACGCTGGCGGCTCAGGCCTCCAAGGCCGGTATGGAGACATGGATTTGCTCCAAAGACAAAGATATGCTTCAGCTGCTGGATGAGCGTACCTTTACGTATGATATTAAGACCGGCCAGCGCTATGACTTAAAGAAAATGCTCGAGGAACTTCATCTTACCCCCCAGCAATTTATTGACGTTTTGGCCCTGCAGGGGGATACCTCGGACAATATCCCCGGTGTTCCGGATGTGGGGCCTAAAACGGCCTTGCAATGGATTCAGAAGTACGGCTCTCTGGAAAATCTTTATGCCCATGCGGATGAAATCGAGGGGAAGAGGGGAGAAAATCTTCGAAAATTCAAGGATCAGGTTTTTCTCAGCCGCCAGTTGGTGATTATAGATCGGAATGTTCCGATTCAGTTTGACAAAAAGGCCTTTGCTCTGGGCCAGCCCGATTGGGAGAAGTTGGCCCGGATTTTTACGGAACTCGGCTTTACGCGGCTTCTGAACCAGTTCAATTTGAAGCCCGTTGCAGAAGAGAAGAAACTGGATATTCCGGAGACATTGTTTCCGGAAGATAGGCAGGAGCGGACGCTTCAAACGCCGCAAGGGCGCAATTATGTTCTTGTTGATACCGCCGAGGAGCTGAATCGTTTTTTAGACCTTTTGGACCGTCAGGAACGGTTTTCCTTTGATACAGAAACTACTTCGCTGGATGCGATGAGGGCGGAACTGGTGGGACTGAGTTTTTCCTGGCAGGCCGGACAGGGTTGGTATTTGCCTGTACGTGCTCCAATAGGACAAAAGCATCTTTCTCTGGAAAAGGTTCGAAAAAAACTGGCGCCGATTTTGGGGGATCCCAGCCGCTATAAAATCGCCCAAAATATGAAGTATGATATGATTGTACTCGAAAACAGCGGCTTGCCGGTGAAACTGAAGGACAGATGCTGTTTTGACACAATGGTGGCTTCTTATGTGCTGGCGTCAGACCGTTCCAGCCATTCGCTGGACACGATGGCGCGGGATTATCTCGGGATTGAAAAAACGCCGATTTCTTCCTTAATCGGCAAGGGGAAAAAGCAAATTTCCTTTGATCAGGTGGATACTCAGTCGGCTTGCCTCTACTCGGCGGAAGATGCCGATGTAACCTGGCAGTTGTGGGAATATTTGTCCGCTCGACTAAAGGCCGAGCCGCCCCTTCAGACGCTTTTTGAAACGCTGGAGATGCCGCTGGTGGAAGTGCTGATGCGCATGGAGATGAACGGTGTTTTTCTGGATGTTTCCAAATTGCGGAAAATGTCGGAGACCATGGCTCGGATGCAGGAAGAGCTCCGGCAGCGGATTTATGCCTTGGCCGGCGGGCCTTTTAATATTGATTCGACCAAACAGCTCGGAGAGGTTCTTTTTGACCGGCTGGGCTTGCAAAGCATTAAAATCGGCAAAACCCAGCGGAGCACAGATGCCGATGTGCTTGAACAGCTCTCCGGTGAGCATGAAATTGTGCCGCTGATCATTCAGTATCGCCAGATTGAAAAACTCCGCAATACCTATACAGAAAAATTGGTGCAGTTAATCAATCCGAAGACCGGCCGTGTGCATGCCTCTTTTAACCAGACGGTGACCGTGACGGGCCGGCTGAGCTCTTCGGATCCGAATCTGCAGAATATACCGGTGCGGACGGAACTCGGCAGGCAGATTCGTTCGGCCTTTGTTCCCGAAAAGAAGACCGACTGTATTCTCAGCGCGGATTATTCCCAGATTGAGCTGCGGCTGCTGGCCCATTTTTCCGGGGATGCGGCTCTGCGGAAGGCCTTTGCCGAGGATCGGGATATTCACAGTTTTGTTGCTTCCCAGATTTACGGCGTTCCGATTGAGCAGGTTACGCCGGAGATGCGAACCAAGGCCAAGGCGGTTAACTTCGGCATTATTTACGGGCAGGGTCCTTATGGTTTGGCCCGCACCGCAGGAATTTCTCAAGCCGAGGCAAAACGATTTATTGAAGATTATTTTCGCCGGTATCAATCCATTCGTGCCTTTATGGACCGTGTGGTTGAGCAGGCCAGACAGAATGGATATGCAGAGACGATTTTGCATCGCCGGCGAAAAATCACAGGACTGGAAAGCCGGAATCCTACTGTCCGCTCACAGGCCCGCCGGCTGGCCATCAATACCGTTATCCAGGGCTCAGCGGCGGACCTGATCAAGGCAGCAATGATTCGGATTCATCGGCGAATTGACAAAAATAACCTGCCGATTAAAATGATTTTGCAGATCCACGATGAGCTGGTTTTTGAATTGCCGAAAAGTCAGGCCGAGGAGCATAAGCGCTGGATTGTGCAGGAAATGACGCAGGCAGTGCCGCTGGAGGTGCCGCTGAAGGTTGATACGGCCATCGGCTCCAGCTGGCTGGCAGAGGAAGGATAGACTTCACGAGGACAGAACGATGACGAATGAGCAGTGGCAGATGCTTCTGGATGTGATAGCCGGCCGGCGTGTGGAGCCGATTCCGACAGGTTTTATTGTTGACAGTCCCTGGCTGCCCGGCTGGGCGGGCGTTTCCACGCTGGATTATTTTACGAACGATCCAATCTGGTTTGAGTGCAACCGCAAAGCCGTCGAGACGTTTCCGGATACGATGTTTCTGCCCGGTTTTTGGGCCGAGTATGGGATGTGCACGGAACCCAGTGCCTTTGGAGCCAAATGTACTTTTCACCGGAATGAGCTGCCGTTTGCCGAGAAAATCATCCATCAGATGGACGATATCAGCCGGCTGAAATCGCCCCATCCGGAAAAAGACGGCTTGGCTGCTTTTGTGCTGAACCGGCTTGTGCTGAATCGGAGGGCTGTGGAGAATCTGGGCCATCCGATTCGGTTTGCCGTTTCGCGCGGGCCGCTCAATATTGCCTCCTTTTTGATGGGTACGACAGAGTTTCTGATGGCTCTGCGGACAGACCCTCAGCCGGTTCATCGTCTTCTTCGGCTTGTTACCGATTTTATTATGCGGTGGCTGGAGGTGCAGAAGAAGTATGTGGATACGATTGACGGCATTCTGATTCTTGATGACATTGCAGGTTTTTGCGGCAAGCCGGATTTTGAGGAGTTTGCCCGGCCGTATCTCCAGGAGATTTTCGGTTCGCTGAAGGTTTCGGTGCGGTTTTTCCATAACGATGCCGACGGTCGGGTGTGTGCTCCTTATCTGGCGGAGATGGGGGTGAATCTTTTCAATTTCAGTTTTCAGCATTCACTTCAGGAAATGAGGGAGTGGACCGGCGGGCAGGTGGTTTTGCTCGGCAATATACCGCCGCGTGATGTGCTGGCAGCCGGCAGCCCGGCAGAGGTTCGCCAATGGGTCGAACAGACCTTGCAGACCTTGCCGGATTCATCGCGGATTATTCTCTCCTGCGGCGGGGGGATGCCCGGCGGCGTGTCCACAGAAAATCTGCGGAGTTTTATCGACGCGGTAAAGAAAGGCAGATAAATGAATCCGAAAGCAGCAAAGGTTGTCCGCCGGCTGGCGTGGGCGGCGATGTGCGGACTGGTTCTGGCGGCGGCCTGCCGAACCGCTGAAAAAGGAGAGGAAAAAGCAATGAAATCTCCAGCCAAGGTGGTTCAGGATGAGGATTCGATAACTCTTTTTCTTCAGGATAAGCCGGTGCTTCAGTATTATACGGCGCTGTGTGATGTGCCGGCGGGTGTAAATCCGCTCTATCGCCGAAGCGGCTTTATTCATCCCCTTTGGTCGCCGGAAGGCCGGGTTCTCACCCGCATTCAGCCGCCCGATCATTATCATCATTACGGCATTTGGAATCCGTGGACAATGACCCATATCGAAGGACGCGAAGTGGACTTCTGGAATCTGGCCAAAGGACAGGGCACAGTGCGCTTTGCCGGACTGGAGGAAATTGTCCAGGAGGAGCAGGGAGGGGGATTTCAGGTTCGGCAGGAGCATATTGATTTGACAGCCCAGCCGCAAGGACGTGTTTCCATTGAGGAGACGTGGGATATTCGGGCCTTTCCGGCCGAGGCGGAGGGGCGGACCGTTTGGGTGGTGGACCTGCGCAGCGGATTCTGGAATGTGCTCAACAGCCCGATTATGCTGGACGCCTACCGCTACGGCGGAGGGATAGGATTCCGGGCGACCGAAGAATGGACCAAAGACAATTGTACGGTGCTTACCTCGGAAGGAAGAACAAGAAAAGATGCGGATGGGCAGCGGGCAAGATGGTGTGATGTGAACGGTTCGTTTGCAGACGGGGGCAGGGCTGGTATTGTGTTTATGAGCCATCCGGAAAATCGGGAACATCCGGAGCCGATGCGGGTCTGGCCGATGGATGCCAACGGCGGACGCGGTGATTTATTTGTGGAGTTTTGCCCTATCCGGCTGAAAAGTTGGGTTCTTGAGCCCGGTATCAAATATCTTCTGCAGTATCGCCTGATTGTCTATGACGGAGTATTGAAGCCGGAAACAGCGGAGACGCTGTGGAAGGCATACGCCCAGCCGTAAGCGGGGGAACTATCAAAGAAAGACAGTACGAAGAAGAGGAGTACGCTATGAAACGAAGAGATTTTCTGAAAGGGGCGGTTGCTGCGGCCGGAGCAGCAGGTTTTCCGACGCTGCTGCCGTCGCTGGTGTTCGGCAGGAATAAGCCGAATGACAAGATTCAGATTGGACAGATTGGCTGCGGCAGAATTGCCCGCACCCATGACCTTCCGGAGACGATTCGGCATGATTTCTGCCGGATTGTGGCGGCGGCGGATGTGGACAGCAAGCGGCTGGAAGACGGTAAACGATGGATTGAAAATTATTATGCGAAAAAAACCGGCCAAGGCAGCTACGTGCAGGTAAAAACATACGGAAACTATCAGGAGCTGCTGGCGGATCCGGCCATTGATGCTGTTATCATCTCCACCCCTGACCACTGGCATGCGCAGATTGCGATAGAGGCGGCTCTGGCAGGCAAGGATATCTACCTGCAGAAGCCGGCTTCGATGACGATTGTTGAGGGTCGGCAAATGAGCGATGTGATTCATCGCACAGGACGGATCCTTCAAGTCGGCAGTCAGCAGCGCTCTATGAAGCCCTGGCCCCATTTCAAACGGGCCTGTGAACTGGTGCGAAACGGCTTTGTAGGGGACCTTCAGCGGGTTCTAATCGGCCTGCCGACGGACCCGGGCTGCGGAGAGGAGCCGGAGATGCCGATTCCGCCTAATCTGAACTACGATATGTGGCTGGGCTCCACGCCGTATGTGTATTATACTGAAAAGCGGGTGCATCCGCAGAATAATTATGATCGGCCTGGATGGCTGCGCTGTGATGCCTACTGCTGCGGGATGATCACCGGCTGGGGGGCACACCACGTCGATACAGCCCATTGGGGAATGGATACCGAATATACCGGCCCCATCGAAGTAGAAGGCCGGGCCGAGTATCCCAAATCCGGTCTGTGGAATGTGCATGGAGAATTTGATGTATATGCCAAGTATGCCAACGGTGTGTCCATGCATATCAGCAGCCGCCATCCAAACGGGGTTCGTTTTGAAGGAACCGAAGGATGGATTTTTGTAACGCGGGGACCCGAGCAGGTAACAGCCAGCGACCCGACAAGCGGCGGCCCGTCTTCACCGCTTCAGGCCGGCGACCCGAAGATTCTCCAGGCGGTAATCCCGGCAGAGGGTGTTCATCTTTATGAAAGCCCTGAACAGCATCTGAACTGGCTGGAGTGCATTCGCAGCCGCCGCCAGCCGATCGCGCCGGTGGAGATTGGTCATCGCTCATGCAGTGCTTGCCTGGTGAGCTATATCGCGATGAAACTCGGCCGCAAGCTCACCTGGAACCCCCGCAAGGAAGTCTTTGTCGGTGATGACCAGGCCAATGGAATGCTGTCGCGCCCGCAGCGGAAGCCCTATGGAACCAATTACGTGCTGCTTTGATGGAGACGGCAATGAAGCTCAAGTGTGCTCTGTTTGGTTGGACGGCGGCAGTGATTCTTGCCGTCACAGGCGGCTGTCCGGCGGAAAAGCCGGCCTCGGAGGCCGGCCCGGACTGTCAGGTGCGGCTGATGGTGCTGGACCCGGGGCATTTTCATGCAGCCCTTGTGCAGAAAACCATGTATGAAGAGGTTTGCCCCGATGTTTATGTGTATGCGCCGGATGGTTCTGAACTGCAGGAGTATCTACGTTCGATTGAGGCGTTCAACAGCCGAGCGGAGAATCCGACCTCGTGGGTTCTGAATGTTTATAAAGGCGAGGATTATCTCGAGCAGATGCTGTCGGAGAAGAAGGGCAATGCTGTGGTTCTTTCCGGGAAGAATTCGCTGAAGACTGATTATATCTATCAATCTGTCCAGGCGGGTCTGAACGTTCTGGCCGATAAGCCGATGGTCATCGTTCCGGAAAAGTTCCCGCTTCTGGTTGACGCCTTTGAGACGGCGAAGAAAAAGGGCGTGCTGCTGTATGACATTATGACCGAGCGGTACGAGATTACCACCATCCTGCAAAAGGAACTGTCGGCGATTCCGGAAGTGTTCGGTTCATTCGAGAAGGGCAGTCCTGAGGAGCCGGCCGTTTCCAAAGAAAGCGTTCATCACTTTTTTAAGGACGTGGCCGGCCGTCCTCTTCGCCGTCCGGCGTGGTTTTTTGACCCCGCCCAGCGAGGGGATGATTTGGCGGATGTCTCGACTCATCTGGTGGATTTGATTCAATGGGAATGTTTTCCTCAGCAGCCGATTGATTATCGGACGGATATCCGGATGCTGTCGGCCCGCCGGTGGACGACGCCGATGACGGCCGAGCAGTTCCGCGAAATCACAGGGATGGAGAGTTGGCCGGAGTATCTGCGGCCGTATGTGAAGGACGATGCTCTGCATGTTCCGGCCAACGGACAGATGGATTATGTTATTCGGGGCCTTCACGCGCGGGTATCGGTTCGCTGGGAATATCGGGCGCCCGAAGGAGCGGGGGATATGCATTTTTCCGTTCTGCGGGGAAGCCGATGCAGTCTGGTAATCCGCCAGGGGCCGCAGGAGCAGTATAAACCCACCCTGTATGTGGAAGCACGCGGCGGCAATCTGCCGGCGGAAAACCTGCGGAAAGCAGTACTGGAGACGCTGCAGGGACGCTATCCCGGGATTGGGCTGGAACCGATTGCCGAGGGCCGATGGAAGATTGTCATTCCGGAACAATATCACGTCGGCCACGAGGCGCATTTTGCGCAGGTGATGCAGAACTTCCTGGGCTGTCTGAAAGAAGGCCGGCTGCCGGAATGGGAGGTGTCCAATATGCTTGCCAAGTACTATACGACGATGGAGGCCGTCAAGGCGGCAGGCAGGCCGTAACAGCCGGCCCTCAAGAATTTGGCTGCCGCTTCCGCCGGTCGGCTGGAAAATCCGGCCGATAAGAAAGTCATCATTCAGGCCGCGGGCATTCGTCCCGCGGCCAAAAATCATATTCCGATAAAATCCAGCAATTCTTTTCCAGAACGTTCGGATTATCGAACGTTTGGCGGAAGATTTTCTGTCTTCACATTTTCTTAAAAATTTTTCCTGCCCAGTTTGCCGCCCCGCTTTTTATTTCTTAGGTTTTCTATGGAAACGAAAAGTTCTTTGACAAGCTCATAGGCCAAATCCGGACACGCTGAATCAGGTGTTTTTGCAGAGAACCCCCAGGCCGGCCCTGCCGGTCTGAGACCGAAGCCAAAAAACAAAACCGAAAAACGATACCGAAACAACAGGTACAGAAAAGAAAGGAAGAACAGTTATGAGAGCAAAAAAAGGGTTTACATTGGTTGAAATTCTGATCGTGGTCGTGATTCTGGGTATCCTGGCGGCGATTGTGATACCTCAGTTCAGCCAGGCCAGCACCGAAGCCAAGCTTAACAGTCTGATGAGCAACCTGCAGTCGATGCGTTCGCAGATTGAACTCTACAAGGTTCAGCACAACGACAATCCTCCTGAACTGACCGGTATACAGGACGATGTAACTACCATTGGAACGGGCCAGTTGACCGGCAAAACGAATATGGACGGCACAGTTGACGCCAATGGTGATTTTGGACCTTATCTGCAGCGGATTCCCAACAACCCCTTCACGGGTACTAATACGGTAGGTGCTTTGGGGAGTGGTGCAGATTGGGAATACAACGAATCTACCGGTCAAATCCGTGCAGGTGATGGCGGTTCTGAAGGTATGGATTCCGGTACCCACGCAGACCTGTAATTCCGAAGGTTCTGCGGACCGAAGTGTGGTCTGAATAAAGAAAGCAATCAAGCCGATCGGCCTTGCGAAGAAACTCGGGGGTCGGTCGGCTTTTTTTTGTGAATCGGGTTTGGCTTTTGCAGCTGCAGGAAGGAAGAATGCAATGAACCAAATGAAAAGTCGGCAGTTCAGACAAAGAAAAACCAGAGTCGTGCCTCCTGCGTGGGTGCGTTTTCTGGAGCGGAGCATGCTGCTGGCGGTGCTGTCTGCGGCAGCGGCGGGGATGGTGCCCCGGGTCGTGCGTTCCGGTGCGGAAAATCGGGTTTCTATCCTGGTTGACCGCCTTCAGCAGGTCCGTTCGAGCATTGCCGTCTATCGGGCTGAACACAATGGCCGGCTGCCTGCGGCTGACCTGAAGCAGGCGGACGGCCGGGCCTTTGCGGCAGCCCTCACAAACGCTGACGAGCAGGGGCGAGGGCCTTATCTGACCCGCATACCTGCCAATCCCTTTGCAGAAGGCGGCAGGGCGGACGAGGTTACGGTGGTGTATGACCCTGCGGCGCTGCCTGAGGGGCAAGAGACAACCGGCTGGTGGTACAACGCGGCGACCGGACACTTTGCGGCCTGCGACAGCCGATACCATGCGGCGTTTTGAAATCGATTGAGCGATGAAGCGAAGACAAAAGACAGATGGTTTTACACTGCTGGAGATGCTGATGGCGATGGTGATTCTCGGCCTGGCGGCATCGGGTGTGCTTTTGCCTTTTGTCACTGCCGCTCAGGTGCAGAAGGAGGCGACGTGCCAGGTGCTGGCGGCTGTTCTGGCCTCCAATTTGATGGAGCAGATTTACAGCACCCCTTTCGAGCAGATTGATTCTGATTGGGATGGTTATACAGAGCCCGAAGGACAGGTCAAAAAGGCCGCCGTCAGCACTGATAATGAAATGTATTCTGATCCTGTTTACAGGGGATTTGCCCGTTCTGTTTCGTGTCAAGCCCAGCAGATGGGGGACGTCGAGGGACGGCTGGTTACGGTGAACATTGCCTATCAGGGCAGGAACATAATGCAGATTCAATTTCTGATTGGTCCTAAATGATATGGCTCAACGGAACAGGTCCAAAAATCGCGGGTTTATGTTGATTGAACTGGTGATGGGGATGCTCATTGCCGGTGTTGTCCTGCTGGCGGCCGCCACGTTTTCATTTGCGATGCGCCAGGGGCAGGAAACCACGAACCTGATGCTCGACAATCAGGCGATGGTACGCGGCGCCGCTGTGCAGCTCATTGAACAGGTGCGGCAGGCGAAGCATCTTGAACAAACGGACCCAACCACGGTTTATCTTGACGAAATGAAAACCTCTTTTCTGACAATAGAAGCAATAGAAGACAGCAGCACCCTGAAACTGAATCAGCATCCTTTGCTTCAGAATTGCAGGGATTTGACGATGGAACTCGATGAGCCAAAGCGGTTTTTGGTTGTCCGGTTTCAACTGAGAGAAGAGACGGGCTGGCGGGATTACGCAATCTGTGCGGCCGGACGCTGCGGGCAGGGAGGGTAAGATGGCTGCTGCTGCATCTTTTCATCGAAACAGAGGGGCGGCGCTGATTACAGTGCTGTTTCTGGTGATGGCGATTACGATTATTGCGCTGGGGCTGTTTGCCCGAACGGATATGTCGCTGGCGGCTTCGCGTAATTTTGTCCTGCGAACCAAACTCGATGCCCTGGCTTATTCGGCTCTGGAATACGGCCGTTTTCTGGCTGGCGACCCCAACCTTATTTTTTCCTTACCCTCTCCAGTGCCCATAGAAGGAATAGAACAAGGATTTGCCTGTAAGGTGACAATCGAAGACCCCAACGACCGTCTTTACAAAGTTAAAGGCAGTGCCTGGTTTACGAAGGAAGGTGAGGTGGCGGCGGAAAGTATCTTAGTCGGCCGGCTTTATTCTGATCCGAATTGTGAGCCCGGTACTTCCTATTACCGGCAGATTGAGCGCGTCCGATAAGGAGGATTTGTGAAGCCCTTTCGAAAATGGTTTTTTACAGAGCGAAGAGCGAAGGGAACCGGCAGGCAGGGCACTGCTTTGCCGGCATGGGGCAGGAGGATAGGGATTGTGCTGACTGTATCGGTTCTGCCGAGGTCAGAGGGCTTTAAAAAGGGCTTTTTGAGGCAAATCGGACGGTTACGGCAGGTCCGATTATACGGGCCTTAACGACTATGATTTTGGTTGAGAACAAAGTCGGCTGGACTTTTTGTTTTGTCTGCTGGAGCCGGTTAAGACGGCTGAGCAGGCAGTCGAAAACACAAGCGGCGCAAAAGCGGCAATCTGCCTGCCCAGACGGCAGGGAAATCGGAAGGTGTTGTATGAACCGAACAAAACAGCGGCACAGCCGGTTGCAGCGGGGGTTTACCCTCGTTGAGATCATAGTTGTGGTGGTGATTCTGGCGATTACCGCCCTGGTGGCAATCCCTGTGTTCGGAACAGCGGCGGATATGCAGGTGCGCTCTGCTGCTGACAAAATCGCCGCCGACATCGATTATGCCAAGGGTTTGGCGATCACCCGCCAGAAACACTATACCGTGAAGTTTTTTCCTGAGGAGGAAAAATATCGGGTGCAGGACGCCGATGGAAATCTGATTAAACATCCTCTGCGTCCCGGCGAAGACTTCGTCGAGGAGTTCAAGAACGGCTCGCGCAATCAGCGGCTCGGCCGGGTGGATATTGTGGAGACAACGTTAAATGATAATGCCGTCACCTTTGATTATCTCGGAACTCCTTACAGCGGGACAGGCACCAGCACCCGCTTAAATGATACCGGCACCATTACACTGAAGGCGGATGCGTTTGTACTGTATGTGACTATTGAACCCCTTACGGGTTATATCTCGATTACGAAGCCTTGATTTGGATTAAGGGAAAAAATGCGTTATCTGGTTGACTTATTCGGCCGGAGTTCGAAAGGCCCGATCGGCATTGACATCGGGCACAGTTGTATCCGGATGATCCAGTTGGGCTGCAAAGACGGTCTGATTCGGGCGGAAAGCGCCGAACAGGAGCTTCTCGAGCCGACTTCGACGCCGGACGGCAGCGTCCAGCGGAGGACGATAATCCGAGCCATTCGCTCTATGCTCAGCCGGGGGCGTTTTGCCGGGCGCGAGGTGGTGTCGTGTCTGCCGGGCGATACGCTGAAAATCAAGAGTCTGCGGCTGGATATTCTCGAGGCCGACCGGCTGGAGGAGACCCTGCTGGAGGATACGGCCCAGCGGTTCGGGCTGGACCTGGACAGCGATGAAATCCGCTATCTGGCGGCCGGCAGTGTCTATCAGGGAGAGGAAATCAAAAAGGAAGTCATCTTTCTCGGAATGAACCGCACCCAGCTGATGGGACATATCGCTTTGCTGGAGGAGGCCGGGCTGGAGCCGATTGCTGTGGATGCGATGCCGTGTGCGTTGTTTCGCAGTTTTCAGCGGACGCTGCGGCGGCAGGAGGACCGCCAGGTCGTCAGCGTGCTGGTCAATCTCGGGATACATTTTACAACAGTGATTATCGGACGAGGGGCCTCCATATCGCTGGTTAAGCAGATTCCTCTGGCTGAGCACCATCTGACCCAGAAGGCGGCCGATGTGCTGGGAATTTCCTATGACCAGGCAGCCGCCCAGATTGCTCAATTGCAGCAGCTCTGCAGCCGCCAGACGGATTCACCGCTCCAGCGAACCATTTCGGCGGCGGTTAGCCGCATTATCGAGGATTTGGCCCGCGAGATTTCCCTCTACTTCAAATATTACGCCGTCTCTTTTCGCGGCGAACAGCCCTCCGAAGTGGTGTTTGCGGGAGGGCGATTGTATGAGTCGCTGCTGATGGATTTGCTGCGTCAGCAGCTGAACATGGAGATTCGCATTGCCGAACCCCTGCGCGGCATTGACCTGAGCCGCGTTGGTTTTGATCGGAGACCCAATCCGCAAATGGCGGAGTGGGCGGTGGCGGTCGGGCTGGCTTTGAAGGGATGGTCTTGGCCCGGTCTGCAGGAACTGGACTATATCCCTGAGGCCGATGCGGCAGTCTGATGGAACTGGATTTTATCCCATCCTGGTATCACGAAAATCGCCAGCGGCGCAACTGGTATGTTCGCCGCTATATGGTGATTGCCGTCATCACGGGACTGTGGATTGTCGGCAATCTCTTCAGCGGCAGATTAATTTCAAAGGCCTATGCAGACCTTGGCGTCCTGCGCGAAACCTATGAAAAGGGTCTTCGGAATGTCATTCAGGTTCGCCAGCTTCAGGAACGGCTTTCGGTGTTGAACCGGCAGAGTCAGATTCTTCACCAGCTGCGTCCGCGGACGCCGGTCTCTCCGGTGCTGGCGGAATTGAGCCGCTGTATCGGCGGGCGTGTGGTTTTGACGGAGCTGTCGCTGGTTCAGACACCGCTGGAAGCTCGTTCCGCCAGCTCGCAGAAGACACCGGCAGCGCAGACCAAGCCCGCCGGCAGCCCTAAGAATGACTGGAGGACAGGTGCGGATACCGTGCTTCGGATTCGACTGGTTGGCTTTGCGGTGGATGGTGCCGAGGTGGCTTCGCTGATTTGCCGCCTGGAAGAATCCGAGTATTTCACCGAGGTGATTCCGGTGTATTCGAAAAATCAAACTCAATTCGGCACGTCGGCGGCTGAATTTGAGATTCAGTGTGTTTTGGCTGACTTTGCGGTCAGGGAGCAGAAGTGAAGAAGTTTGTGGATCATTATCCAATGCTGATTTTGGGCCTGCTGCTTTTGGGAGCGGTCGGGATTGGTGCCTATCAGTATTATCCCGTGCACCGGCAGCGGCAGGCATTTCGCAGTCTTCTGGCCGAAGAGGAACTGCGTCTGGAGGAGATTCAGCAATGTTCTGAACAGCTGCCGGGTCTGCTTCGGCAGGTGCTGATGCTCGAATCGAAGACCAGCGAGTTTCCGCGGCTTTTTCCGAATGAACAGGGATTCTCACGGCTCTGGGAGCAGATAACGGAGGTTATGGCTCGGGCCCAGCTTGCAGACCAGTCTGTTCGGCCCGGCGAGGTGGTTTGTGAGAACGGCTTATGCTCTGTGCCGCTGGAAATTCGCTGCACCGGCAGCTTTGAACAAATTTTTGAGTTGTTTCGGTCGCTTGAACGGTTCGAGCGGCTGATTCGAATCGAAGAGGTTACGCTGAAGAATGATGACTCACTCTCCGGACGCCTGACTCTGCACGCCAGAGCCAGGGCCTTTTATCGGTCTGCGGAGAATGCTGGGCAGAACTTATGAGCGGAAACAGAACAGCCATAGGAAGTGTGGGAACATTTCTTGGAACCGTCAATCCCAAGGCGGTTTTGGCGGCGGCCCTGCTGCTGCTGATGGCGGTGCTGTGGCTGCGGGTATTTCTCCGAGGACGCAGCGGTCCGGCAGCGGTACAGGCCCAAACTCTCCCTGGACAGACTGCAAGTCAGCCCTCCGGCAGCTCTTCATCGCCGAAAGTGGTTCTTCAGCCGCTTTCCCTGCCGGTGGTGGAAGGCCGGCATGACCGGCTCTGGCGGGACCCTTTTGCGGTGGAGCGGTCTGAGTGGTTTGCTCAAGCGGATAACCCGGCTTCTGTTGCTTCTCCACAGGAAGGAAAAGAATCTTCCGAGGAGCAGAGACAGCAGGCGGATTTGCAGAAAATTGCCCGGACTGTTCTCTTGCAGGCGGTGATTAAAGATCCTGCCGGAGTGCCGGTTCGGGCCTGTGTCAACGGGACGGTTTTGTCCAAAGGTGAAACCCTGAAAGTGAAAGAAAACGGAAAAGTCTATGAGTTAAAACTAACGGACATTGGTGCTTCCGAAGTTCAGTTTTGTTATCAAACCCTATCGTTCACAGTCAAAATGCCCTCCTCGGAGTGGCTTGATTGACGGAAAGGCGGTGTCGTATGAAGATTCAGCGAAACAAGCGAAAGAAATTCAAAACCTACTTGGCGGCTGTGTCGGTGTGGCTGCTGGCTGTACTGGGACTGACGGCACTGGTCGTCGGCCAGGAAAGCGAAGCCGTCAGTCTTGATGAAACGGCGGCTTCAGCGCCGGAAGCAGTGCCCTCTGCACCGGAACCCCAGCCGGCGGCCTGCTCGATGCAGTCGGTCCAGTCCATCAGTTTCCGCAAGGATATGCCCATTCGAGATGCCTTGCAGATGCTGGCTCAAATGTATCACAAAAACATTGTGCCTTCCGCCCGTGTGGATGGAATGGTTACAGTGACCAATTTGTACGATGTTACCTTTGAAGAAGCCCTGCAGGCCATTCTTGGAACGCATAAGTATGAAATCAAAGGCAACTTCGTCAAGGTTTACACCAATGAAGAGTTCATGGCCGACAAAACCCGCTTTGAGTATGCGACAATTCCCCTCTACTACATCAATGCAGAAGAAGCCAAAAAACTGGCCGAGCCCCTTTTGAGCGAATTCGGCCAGCTTGGCGTCACCAGTCCTGCTCAGCGGGATACCGTCCCCGGCAAAGGCGGCGATTCGCTGGCCATTCACGACCGGCTGGTAGTTTCGGATTATCCGGAAAATCTCAGGCGGATTCGAGAGATGCTGGCCGAGGTGGATGTCGAACCTCTTCAGGTGCTCCTGGAAGTGACCGTGATGGAAGCCACCCTTACGGAAGAGACGAAGTTTGGGATCGATTGGAAAAATATTCCAGGTACTTCTGTCAGTTTGGGAGATGACGGTTTCCTCCAGAGCGGATTTGCCCCGCAAGTTACCGGCGGTGCTTCCGGGATTTCTATTGGTGTTACCTTTGACAACATCTCTGCTCTGATTACAGCCCTTGAGACGGTCTCGGATGTGACGATTATGGCCAATCCAAAGATTTTGGCCCTCAACAAGCAGGCCGGCAAGCTGAGCATCGGTCGGGAAGACGGCTATCAGTCCCTGACCAATGTCTCCGAGGGCGGCACATCCACCCAAGAGGTGGAGTTCCTTGAGAGCGGCACTGTGCTCGAGTTTCGGCCGTTTATCGGCAAAGACGGTCTGATTCGGATGGAGATTCGTCCGGAGCAAAGCAATGGTGAAATCAAAAATTATGGTGATGCATATCTGCCTAATAAGAGCAAGACAGAGGTCGTGACCAATGTGATGGTCCGGGATGGTCAGACGATTGTGCTGGGCGGACTCTTTAAGGAAAGCACAAATCTGTCCCATAGTCAGGTTCCGATTCTCGGGGACATCCCTGTCATTGGGGAATTATTCCGCGGGGTCTCGGATTCGTCGTCTCGGGTGGAGCTGATTATTCTGATTACTCCGCATATTATCCAGCGGCCGGAGCAGGCGCAGGGAGCAGAGCGGCTGGAGGATGTGCAGCGGCTGGCTCACACGGCCCGCAGCAATCTGTATTGGATGAGTCGGGTCAAGATTGACGAAGATCGGTACGCCCGTGCGGTTCAGTATTATACGAACGGCGAATATGACTGTGCGATGGCCGAGCTGAATAATATTCTGACGATTCATCGCAATTACCTCGAAGCGGTTCGGCTCCGCGAGCGTATTCTTCGCGAAACACAGCCGCAGGCAGCCCAGCAGATGGAACGCCTGATGCTTCAGAAGATTGAACGAGAAGAATCCGGCAAGTGGTTACGCTGGTAAAGGATGATGCAGACGCTCCGGCCGTTCGCCTTTGCTGCGGCGGCCGGAGCGGCTTCTCAGAGGATATTAGAAAGATGGGAGATAGACGATGGAACGAATGAAATCGATAGCAATGCTGCCGGCTTTGACGGCGGCTTTATGGCTTTTGGGCGGCTGTGCCTCATCCAACTATCAGCGAAGCAAGCAGGAGTTGGTGCAGAACTGGGGAAAATCTTCTGTTCAGTCAAGTACAGCTGCCATTGGCACCATGCTGGATCGCGGTGAAATTGAAGAGGCCAAGAAAGCCCTCGTCAAATGTGCACAGGCGGCTCCGGATGATCCGAAGGTCAACTTCCTTTTGGCGCGGGTTCATCTGGCGGAAGGCCGTACCAGTGCTGCCCAGTTCTGTTTAGAAAAGACAGTCGAAGCCGATGCAGAAATGGATGAGGCCTGGTTCGCCCTCGGCCTGATAGCCCAGGAACAAGGAAACAATCTTCGGGCCGGCGAATGCTTCCAAAAGGCAGTTCAGCTGCAGCCGCTTCGCGTCGAATATATTCTGGCTCTGTCGCATTTGTATCTCAATGAGGGACAGACGGAAGAGGCCCAACAACTGATTGAGGAAAAGCGGAAACAGCTGCCCTACAATGAAGATTTGCTGCTGACGGCCGCCGAGTTGGCGCGGCGGAGCGGCGATTCAGAACGGGCCGTTGTCCTTTATAAGGAAGCTCTTTGGAAGCAAGGGGATAATACCCGTGTGCTCGAGGCACTGGGGTTGTGTTTGATGGACCGGCAGGAGTGGAAACAGGCGGCGGAGGTGTTTGAAAAACTTTATCGGCTTCTCGAGGATGCCCGGCAGCAGGAATCGATTCTTCACTGGCTGGGTTATTGTTCCCTGCAAGGCGGCCAGTACGGCCAGGCGCTGAAGTGGTACGACCGGCTCAGTGTGCTGCGGCGGGAAGACCCTCAGGTCTGGCTCGAAATGGGACAGGCGGCTTTGGGGGCGGATCTGCCGGACCGTGCTGCCTATTGCGGCCAAAAAGCCCTTCAGATTCAGCCCGACTTGATGGAAGCGGAGGTTGTTGTGGCCTGTTCGTTGTATCTGAAGAAAAACTATACCGACGCTATCCCGCTTTTTCAGAAGATTTGCAGGGATTCAAAGTGGGAAGCATTCGGCTGGTGGATGAGCGGACTTTGTTATCAGCATCTGGGGCAGAATGCTCTGGCTCGCGGTGCCTTCGAAAAGGCCAGCCGTTTGAGTCCGGAAAGCCCTTTGATTCGGCTTTTTGCAGGACAGGAAAAGAAAACTTTATAGGTTTTTTCGGATTTGCCGCCGCTTTCTGCCCGATATGGGTGCGGAATGCGTGCTGAATTTTAGATAGACGTTTTTTTCCGGGCTATGAAACGAGTGATTTGGAACATGATGGGATGGTGGGCATGCCTGACGGCGCTTGTGGCCGCAGCGGGAGGTCTGTCGCTGCTTTTGCCGGGGACTTTGTCTGCCGGCATCCTCTGGCTGACGGCTTGTGCCGCTGGTGTTGGTTTGGGAGCGGTTCTCTGGAGAATGCTGAATGGGCTGGACGAACTTTGCCTCCGGCTGGAAGATCCTGCCGCTTATTCTGAAGAGAAAAGTTCATCTCTGCCTGCTCCGTTCCGCTGTGCCTTGCAGAAATGGTCTATTCAGCAGAAAGAGCGGACGGAACAGCTTGAAAGCGAAAACAGACGACTCCTTCTGGAACTTCAGCAGTGCAGACGGCATCGCATGTGGGGTCAGCCGATTCTGAACACCATTCGAGATGCTGTGCTGGTGGTTAACGAGCAGGACCAAATTATCTTTGCAAATCCGGCGGCTCAGGAGCTGCTGGGGTTTTGTCCGGAGGCGGACAGCCCGCCTTCGCTGGAGACGACGGTAACGGAGCCGCTGCTGCGGGAGAAAATCCGACGCTGCCGAAGCGGACGCATTTGTCATCTTCGGCACGAACTGACATTTGATGTTCACAGCCGCCGGCGAATTTTTGAAGCGGTTTTTTCTTTTTTGGAAGAGTCGGGCGAAAATGGCGGAAACGTGGTAGCCGTTTTGCATGATATCAGCCGCGAACATGAAATCTCACAGATGAAAAATGAGTTTGTCAACCAGGTTTCCCATGAGCTGAAGACACCCCTGGCCTCCATCAATGCCTACGCAGAAATGCTTGTGGACAGCGAAGCGCAGGATGCGGAGGCAATCCGCCAGTTCTGTTCCATCATCCAAAACCAGGCACTTCGTCTGAATCGAATGATTGAAGATATGCTGAATATTTCACGGATTGAGTCCGGCCTGGTCAAGGTGAATAAAGAAAATCACAGCATTGCTCTGATTGTTCGGGATGCCGTGGAGATGATGCAGAGTTATGCCCAGGAAAAGAATATCACGCTTCATTCCCCTCCGCCGATTCTGTATGACCAGGCCTGCGTGGATCGGGATATGATTTCGCAGGCCGTCATCAATCTGATCAGCAATGCTGTTAAGTACACTCCTGCCGGCGGCTCCGTTACGGTCGGTCTGGAGGTTGATGAAGCCGACGGTCGCCTGCGGGTTACCGTATCAGATACCGGTGTTGGCATCCCGCCGGAGGAACTGGGTCGACTGTTCGAAAAGTTTTATCGGATCCAGGCCAACAGTCATTTGGCCAAGGGAACCGGTCTTGGATTGAATTTGGTCAAACAGATTATTGAAACGCTTCACGGAGGCCGGGTCTTTGTCTCCAGTACCGTGGGACAGGGAAGCACTTTTGGTTTTGAACTGCCGCTGGCCTCGGCCGGCTGCGCGGCTGCTCCTGTCTGAAAGGTCCGACAGAACAGCCGAAAGAACGGCTTTTACGAAACGGGAGAATACTATGGCGGAACGAAAAGCATTGGTTGTCGATGATGAATTTCACATTGTTCAGGTAGTGGCTATCAAGCTGCGCAATAACGGCTTTGAAGTGTTCACGGCCGATAACGGCAGTGATGCCTACCGGCTTGCTTGTGAACATCGCCCGGATGTGATTGTGACGGATTATCAGATGCCGGCGATGACCGGCATTGAACTGACTGAAAAACTTCGTCAGAATTCGGCTACAGTCGATATTCCGGTTCTGCTGCTGACGGCTCGCGGCTTTGCGATAGACCCGCAGCAGAAAGAATCTCTGCGGGTGGCGGCCTGCCTGAGCAAGCCCTTCAGCCCCAGAGAGGTACTCCACTGCATTGAACAGGTACTGGCCCAGCGAGCAGCGGTCTGACAACGGAACTGATAAATCTCGGAGAAGGATATCACATATGACGGCTTTTTCAAATCGAACGCTTCGGGCTGATCCGGAACTGATGGAAAAGAATCTGGACAAACTCACCACAGAACTGTCTGAATGTTATGAACAGATTATGCTGCTGTACAAGCTCAGTACCCATATGACGCTGGATCAGTCCTGTTCCACCTATCTCCAGCTGGCCTGTGACCAGCTGACTCAGATTGTTCCGGTGGAAGGCATTGCGATTTTTCTTGAAAAAACAGTGGAAGGAAACAAGCGGCTGGTTCTCAGCGCCGGTTCAGGATTACTCTCCCTTGAACCGTCGATGGCGGATGTCCTTCAGATGCACTTGACCGCAGAACTGACGGCTGGCGGCGAGGCGCTGCTGGACAGTCAGGTCGACGGCCCTTTCAAATATGCCTGGCCTCAGCGGCTTCGGAATATCCTGGCTGTGCCGGTGGGGACAGCGGAGCGAATGACCGGATTCCTGGTGGCGACCAATATTCAAAACAAACAGGACTTTGACAGCACGGATGTCAAACTGTTCAATTCCGTTGCCAGTCAGTGTGCTGTTTTTATTGAGAACGGGCGGCTGTTTAACGATCTCAAAGAGCTTTTTATCGGTTCGCTGAAGGCACTGACCAACAGTATTGATGCCAAAGACCAATATACGCGGGGGCATTCGGAGCGAGTGGCCCTGATTGCCCGATGGATTGCCGAGCAAATGAAGGAGACGGCGCCGCTTTCCGAACAGGAGATTCATTATATTTATCTGGCCGGCCTGCTGCATGATATTGGCAAAATCGGCGTAGCCGAGGCGGTTCTCCGCAAGCAGGGCCGACTGACCGATGAGGAACGGGCTGTCATCCTGGCTCATCCCAAAATCGGGGCCTCGATTTTGTCCGAGATTCCTCAGATGCGGCAGATTATCCCCGGTGTGCTGTATCATCATGAACGCTATGACGGCAGCGGATATCCGGAAGGACTCCGCGGGGAAGAAATTCCTCTCTGCGCCCGTATTATTGCGATGGCGGATGCCTTTGATGCAATGACTTCACGGCGAGTCTATCGGGAGGCCATGAGCATTCGTCGGGCTCTTGCTGAAGTCGAAAAGGGCAGCGGCGTTCAGTTCGACCCGGCTGTCGTGCAGACCTTTCTGGGCAGCCCGGTTGAACATCTCTGGGAGGTGATTCAGGATGAATTTATTGAAACATGGGATTTCAGCAATTTTGAAGAGTACGGAATCAAGGCCGTTGGAGCACTGATTCGATGAAGATTGAAGTTCAAGTTCAAAGCGGAGTTGCGATTCTTCAGCTGCAGGGCGAGTTTACCGTTGAATCGATGAAATCCTTTGCGGATGCCCTTGCTTCGGCCAAGGCAGAGCAGCCCAGAGGCCTGCTGCTGGATATGAGCCGGGTGATTCTGATGGACAGCGCGGCGCTGGAGCAGCTGATTACCCTGCACGAAGACTGCCGCCGGCAAAACTGCCCTTTGAAACTGGCGGGGCTGGATGAAACCTGCCAGAAAATCCTTGAAATTACACGGCTCCTGCCGCGGCTGGATACATACGGAGATTTGGCGGAAGCCATGAAAAGCTTTGTATGAGCGGAATGAACCGGATGAAGCAGACAGGTACAGAAAAACGTCTTCAGCTCGGTGAACTGCTGGTTCAGCGGGGAATTGTTACGCCTCAGCAGGTTGAGCAGGCCCTTCAGCAGCAGAAACAATCGGGCCATAGCCGGCTTCTGGGCGAACTGCTGGTGGAGATGAATGTCTGCACCGAGAATCAGATTGCTTCCGCTCTGGCAGAGACCTATGGCCTGCCCTACGCACAGATTACGCCTAAACTCTGCGATCCGGCGGTGGTGGAGATTCTGCCGTGGGAGTTTGCGGAAGAGCACTCTGTTCTGCCTCTTTTCAAGGTGTTTGATACGCTCACGGTAGCGGTTAGTGAGCCGACAAACGTCTTCCTGATTGAGGAAATTGAGCGGCTGAGCAATTGCCGCGTGCAGGTGGTCTGTGCCACCATCAAGGATATTCAGGCCACCTTGCAGACTTATATGCCCGCCGCCAATGTTTTTGTCATTGATGATATTATCGATGATGCGGCGCTGCAGGATTTTTCGATGATCGAACATCTTCCGGAGGATATTACCAATCTGGAAGAAATTGCCGGCCAGTCGCCGGTGGTCAAACTGGTGAACTATCTCATTTGCAGCGCCGTGCATGAGAATGCCAGCGATATCCACATCGAACCCGACGAGAAAAAGGTTCGGGTTCGCTACCGCGTGGACGGCCTTCTTTATGAAAAAATGCGTCCCCCTTATCAGATGCACGCGGCCATTGTGTCCCGCATTAAGATTATGTCGGAGCTGGATATTGCCCAGCGTCGTCTTCCGCAGGACGGAAGCATTCATGTGCTGATGCAGGGCCGCCCCATTGATCTGCGCGTTTCTGTGATGCCCGGTACCTATGGTGAGAAAGTGGTCATTCGAATTATTGATATGCGGAGAATTCTCACCAATCTGGAGTCGCTGGGCTTCAGCTATGAAAATCTGAAGGCCTTCAAAAAGATTATCAGGATGCCTAACGGGATTGTGCTGGTTACCGGTCCGACCGGCTCCGGCAAAAATACCACGCTCTATGCGGCGCTGTCGGAGCTGAACAGCGAACAGGTGAATATCTGCACCGTGGAAGACCCGGTGGAGTGCAACATTCACGGCGTCAATCAGTTTCAGGTAAATGAATTGTCGAAATTTACTTTTGCCAGTGCTCTCCGCTCTCTGCTGCGGCAGGACCCGGACATCATCATGGTCGGTGAGATTCGAGATGAAGAGACGGCCAATATTGCCGTCCAGGCGGCTCTGACGGGGCATTTGGTGCTTTCTACACTGCATACCAACGATGCGCCCGGGGCTGTTACGCGTCTGCTGGACCTTGGGGTGGCGCCCTATTTGGTCAGCGCTTCGCTCATCGGCGTTTTGGCTCAGCGGCTGGTTCGCAAAATTTGTCCTACTTGCAAAGAGCAGTACACCCCCTCCGCCGGCGTTCGTCGAGCGGTAGAAAAATGGCTCGGTTCCCTGCCGACATTTTACCGGGGAATCGGCTGCAAAAAATGCCGGAATACCGGTTATATCGGCCGAATCGCTGTTCATGAATTATTTGTTCCCGATGATCAGATTCTGGAGATGATTACCCAAGGGGCTACCCTCAAACAATTGCGTGCAGCCGCAGTTGAAAACGGGATGAAGCCGCTGCACCTGGATGGAATCGAAAAAGCAGCTGCCGGCATTACCACGATTGATGAAATCCTGCGTGTGGCCAATGTGGTGATGGAGGAGTAAAGCCGATGCCGACTCCTGTCAAAACTTCCTTTCCGCGAACATACTCGAACAGCCGTCCGGCCTCTCCCAAACCGCGCGCCGGCCTGGCTTCTTCTCAGAAGCAGATGCTCTCCGGGGCACGGGTTAAGCAGGCCGATTTGATTTTGTTTACCACCCAGCTGTCCGTAATGCTTGACAGCGGCGTTGTGCTCAGCGATGCTGTCGAGGCCATTGCGGACCAGATGCGCCCGCCCGTATTCAGAGAAGTAACACTGGATTTGGCCGAGCGTCTTAAAAATGGTGAGAGTTTTTCCGCAGCGCTGTCCAATTATCCGAAGATTTTCAGTTCGATGTTTATCAGCATGGTCAAGGCCTCAGAAGCATCCGGCAAGATGGCCGAAATGCTTCAGGTCCTCAGCGGCTATCTGGATGCGGATGCAGAAACGCGCAAACAGGTTAAAAGCGCCATGATTTATCCAATTGTGATGCTGCTGATGGCTGTTGCCGCCACCGGCTCCCTGATGTTTTTTGTGCTGCCGAGGTTCACACGGATTTATGAGGCCCGCGGGACATCGCTGCCGAAATTGACGCAGGTGCTTGTGGATTTCAGCGCTCTGCTGGGTGATCCAGTCTTTCTGGCGGCGGCTTCAACGCTGCTGATTGTCGGCGGGTTTGCCCTTTCGGCCTGGAAACAGACGGTAACCGGCCGTAAAACGATCGATTGGCTGAAAGTTCACACCCCCATTTTGGGCGGGATGTTTGTGGATACTGTGCTGACCCGTTCCATGCGCATCCTGGCTACGATGGTCAATACCGGCGTAAATCTGCTCGACGCCCTCGATGTAATGAAGTGTTCTTGCGGCAATTATTATTTTCAGTGTCTATGGGAATCAGCCGACCGTAAAATCCGGGACGGCTATCAGCTGTCGGATGCATTGATGTTGTCGCCTTATAACAGATTGATTGCATCCAGTATTATTCAAATGCTTCGCGCCGGTGAAAAATCCGGCCAGCTCGGACAAGTCTGCGATAAGATTTCTATCTTTCTCGAAAAGAAACTCCAGAATTCCATCCGCACAACCACCTCCCTGATTGAGCCGCTGATGATTGTCATTATGGGAGCGGTGATTGGGACCTTAGCCATAGCTCTCCTGCTGCCGGTCTTCCGCATTTCCAGTGTCATCTCCCATTAAAGAATTTCTGCCCAGACTGTTTTTGGTATATTGAAGCACGGCTATGTTGTGAACTGCCGTTATGGTTTTTTTTATTTGCTGTTGAAGTTTTCTAACTGGAAAATACATTAGTTGACGAAAAAGATATAGATTTTTCGGCGAAGAAATGAAAACAGAGTGCCAAAATATCCGGTTTTATGAGCGCGCGGCAGAGCCCGTCTCTTCTGCCGGTGATTTTGCCATTGAGATGGTGGTGCTGCTGCTGATGGCCACTGGGACGGTTTTTGTATATTCGGCAGGGGCCACTCTTGCTCCTGACGCCGCTCGGTTGAGGTTTTATGAAACACCGATGTTCAAACAAATTGTCTTTTTTCCCCTGGCGGTCGGCATCTTGCTGCTGATGAAACGGGTGGATTATCGACTGTTCCGGCTTCAGGGGCCCTTGCTGAAATCGCCCACCTTTTATCTTGTGATTTTTAGTTTTATAAGTCTGGCAGCTGTGCTGATTTTTGGGGAAGAACGAAACCAGTCGAAGCGGTGGCTGGACCTGATGCCGGGGCCGATGTATTTGAGTTTTCAGCCGTCGGAATTGACCAAATGGGTGATGATTCTGTTTGTGGCCGCCTATTTGGACAAAGTTGGTGAACAAATTCAGGATTTCAAGAGGCGATTTATCCCTGTATGTTGTATTGTCGGATTGGCAGTTGGCCTGATTGTAATCGAGGATTTCGGGACGGGACTGTTTATCGCTCTGCTTACCTTTCTCCTCTTGTGGATTGGAGGGGCACGCTGGTGGCACTTGCTGACGCCGCTTATTGTTGCTGTACCGGGCTTTATAGCGGCAGTGATGCTTTCACCGACGCGGCTGAACCGAATAAAGCGTTTTTTTTCTTTTCTGTTAGATCAGGAGGGCTTGCCTTATCAAGCCCAGCAATCACTGAGGGCCATCAGTGTGGGGGGGCTTTGGGGGACTGGTTTGGGTCGGGGAGTCTTTAAGTACGGTCATCTGCCTGAGGATACAACAGATTTCATTTTTGCCGTCATTGCTGAAGAGATGGGCTTTATTGGTGCCCTGTGGGTGCTGCTGCTGTTTACCTTGTTTTTAGTGTTTGGAATTCGCGTTGTTTTGCGATGCCCGGACCGTTTCGGCAAACTGCTTTCGGCAGGAATTGTTTTTTCAATAGGGATTCAGGCCGCCGTCAATATCGGCGTCGTAACAGTCGTGCTTCCGACAAAGGGGATTCCTCTGCCGTTTGTTAGTGCCGGCGGTTCCAGTCTCCTTTTGACGGCTGCGGCAACAGGGATTCTGCTGAATATTGCAATGCAATCTCCAGAATCGGAGGAGGTTTTGCAAGGGTGAGCCGGCAGGAAGTTAAGCAAATCTTTTTTGCCGGCGGAGGGACAGGGGGCCATCTATACCCGGCGCTGGCAGTTGCGGAATGGCTTCAGGAGCAAGGGCCTCGTGTGGAGATTGCGTTTTTCTGCAGCAGCCGGGAAATTGATGCCAAAATCCTCGGTCCTTCCGGCTTTGATTTTCTGCCGTTGCCGGCAGAAGGATTCTCCAAATCGCCCCTTAAGGTGGTCCGGTTCTTGGCCCAGTTTCTCAAAAGTTATTATTTTGCAAAGGAAATTCTTCGATATGATCCCTCTTCTTCTGTGGTAGTCGGAACGGGAGGATTTGTCTCGGCCCCTGTGGTTGCGGCCGCCCATTCGCTGCATATTCCCGTTTTTCTGATCAACGTGGATAGTGTGCCTGGCAAGGCCAATCGGCTTATGGCCCGATATGCCAGCCGAATTTTGGTTCAGTTTGAACAAACGCGGCCTTATTTTGGGCGGTTTGCTGACCGAGTCGAGGTGGTCGGCTGCCCCTTGCGGAAAGAGTTCAATAAGCCGGTCGGCGATATTCGCTCGCAGTATGGGCTGGATGCAAAGAAAAAGATTCTCCTGATCACGGGCGCGTCCAGCGGTTCCAGGAGCATCAATCAGGCCATTCTCGAGATTCTTCCCTCGCTGGAGCCGTTTGCGGAGCATTGGCAGATTGTCCATCTGACCGGAACAGCCCATTTTGAATGGGTTCGCTCCCAAACAGCCGACTCGGCCATTGCTTACCATGTGCTTGACTATTGTCACCAGATGCCGGCTCTTTTGAGGACCTCTTCGCTGGTCATCGGCAGAGCAGGGGCGGTGAGTGTAGCGGAGTATGCGGCGGCGGGGGTGCCGGCGATTTGTCTGCCGTATCCCTATCACAAAGACCGCCATCAGTTTTTGAATGCACAGCCCCTTGTTGAGAGGGGGGCGGCCGTGATTGTTGAGGATAATCCGGCCCATCCAGCCGACACAACACAGGCATTGCAGCAAGTACTTTTTGAACTGATGGGAGATTCGGGACGGCTGGAGAAAATGGCAGAAGCAGCCCGCTCGCGGAGCGGCTCGAATGCCTCCGAAAGGACTGCTCGTCTGCTGCTGGGGTTATGAGGCTGCAACGGTCAGCGGGGAATCGCTGGATAAACCCTTTCTCATCGCAACGATTTGAGAATAGCGGAGTAAAACCAGTCTGCCCGGCATCAGACAGAAAAAAATATTCAAAATGGCAGGGCTGACCGGCATTCCTTCTTGATAGTGCTCATAAGCATAATTGAAGTACCCTAAGGGGCTGAACGCCGTCAAAAAATCTATCTCGAAGAGAGCGGCAAGAATATAAGGCAGAAAGAGATACAGAATAAACAGAAAACCCGTCAAATAACCCAACTTTGGATAACCTGGGCTTAATGTAATAGATGTCTCGAAGAGCAAAATCAACACACAGAAAAAAGTGCCCATGACAGCGGCAAAGACCAGAAACAGCGAAATGGGAATAGGACCGAACCAGCAGGCATACGAACAAAAACAAACCCAGAGAAGATAAAGAACCGTAGCCAGCATTAGATTCGACCGCCGCAAGAGCCAGCAGACAGACAGCTTCGAAGGCGGGCACAAACGTGACATTTCAAGATACTTTTCATATGTTTTTCGGGCTCCGAGGGGAAGCAGTCCGACAGCAATCAGTCCCAATATCCAGAATCCGAAGAAGATTCTCTCTGGATAACTCTCCATACTTCGCTGGGACAGGTTCAAGTGGGGATAAAACAGTCCCAGCACCAGGACCAGATAGAGCACAAGAAAAACAATAGCGCCCAGCGGGGAAAACAAGGGATCATATTCTTTAGTAAACCAGCGAAGCCCGCCGAGGAAAGCCCACCCTGCAAAATAAAGGGCAAAGCCGCTAATCAGAAGCAGCGAGGGAATTTGCCAGCAATAAAAAAGAACATTTGCAGTTTTCCCCTCAAATGACTCATGCAATACAATTAAGAAGTAGGGAAACCCAAAGCAAAAAATCAATGCCAGCATCGGAACAAAGAAATTGCCTCGTTTCTTAGTGGGATGCATGGACATCAGCAGGGCCAGCAAACAGAACAGCAGGGATATCGATAGCAAAAAAAGCACCCACTCTGCCAAAATAGGCAGGGATAATTGACCAGCCAATCCGAAAGCCAGGAAGAACAGAAAATTTACGGCGGCCATGAAAAAAATAACCAGATTTCGTCCCATCACTATTCCTGCTATTTTCTGTCGGGCGGACAGCGGAAGAAGACGGGTAAAATCGTAAGACTTCTGAAGCATCTCACCGGAAATCACCGTCGAAACGTTATAGGGGGCCAGTATCCATAAAAGGATAAACTGGAATATAGCAAACTGAATATGCAGGTTCCTGAATAGCTTCCACGGTTCCTCATTTACCAGGATTGTTTTTTTGGCAAAAAACATCAAATTGACAATCAGGATTAAGGCAACTGCAGAGAGGTAAATGATGCCGTAAATCCAGACCTGCGGCGGACGCAGAAGGGGATATTGGTATCTTCGGATAAGCGGGTTGGCCATATTAACTCCCTGCATTGGCAAAGGAATGGGGCAAAGATTCCTCTTCCGAGGAAATCGCCACAAACAAATCCTCGAGATCTTTTTTCTCTTCCGTCAATTCGATAACTTGGACACCTTCGCTGACCAGCAAGGCGTTCAGTCGGGCAATGGTTTCAGGACCTTTGGTAAATGTCAGACGAAGGGTATTTCCGCTGCAATCTTTGAGGACGGCATCAGGAATGGATTGGAGCAGGGAGACGGCTTTTTGGGGCTCATCCAGAACCACCACCCGGACGATTCGTTCGGGGTTAAGCATGGTCTGAATTTGTTCAACAGAGCCGAATTTCTTGATGACTCCCTTATCCATAATTGCAATGTGCGTGCAGAAACCAGACAATTCTGACAGAACATGAGAGGAAATCAGGATTGTTTTGCCTTCGCCGCTGAGCCGTTTGAGAATATTGCGCAGACTGATGCGGGCAATCGGGTCCAGACCGGAGGCCGGTTCATCCAGCAGATAAAGGTCCGGGTCGTGGACCATCAAAAAGGCCAGGCCAATTCTTTGAACCATTCCGCGAGACAGGTGCCGGCACAAGATGTCTTTTTTGTCCGTCAGATCCACGCATTCAAGAACGCGATCGATTCTGTCGACAATCTTCTTTTCCGGTACGCCGTAAGCACGGGCTGAAAAATCAAGACATTCGAAGACAGTCAAATCGTTATAAAGATTAAAAAAGTCTGGAAGATAGCCGATTCGTTTGCGAATCTCCAGCGGCTGACGGTAGAGATCAGCTCCGCAGATGACGGCTGTTCCGTCTGTTGGCGGCAGGAGGGTTGCCAGCATCCTCAGCAAAGTCGTTTTTCCAGCACCATTGGGGCCGATCAGCCCCATAACCTGCCCCTGCTCCACACTGAACGAAACATCCTGGACGGCTACTAAGGGGCCGAATTCCTTGCGAAGCCGCTGTGTCTGAAGCACCTGCATCCGCTCTCCTTCCTACGGCTGTACGTTAAACAACTCCTATTTACGGATTTGAACTGTAAAGAACTATAAACTCCAAAACCAAACATGTCAAACTTTTTGTGGGATTTTAAATTTTCACGATGTGTGAACTTATTGGTCCTGCTGAATCATCCCCTTCCTCCCCCTTCTTTGGCGGAAGGATGTCTGCGAGCCCAAACAGATGGCAGTCTTCAGAACGTATGGTTTGACAGGGCTTTATGCATTCTTCGAAGCGCTTCCTGCAGACGACTTTTGGGGCAGGCAAAATTAAGCCGTACATATCCTGACCCTTCAAATTCGGCTCCGTCGGATAAGCCCACACCGGCCTCTTCAAAAAAGTCGGCCGGGTTGGGCAGTCCCAGCCCTCGGCAGTCTATCCACGCCAGATAGGTGGCTTGCGGCGGCTGTACCGACAGCCCGGGGAGGGCATTGATGGTTTGACAAAGGAGGTCGCGGTTGTCTCGTAAATAATCGAGCAGGGCCTCGAGCCAGTCGGCTCCTTCGCGATAGGCAGCGGTGCAGGCCGCATAACCAAGCGGCCCGACGTGCGGAACAATGCCCCGAAGAGTATGAAGAAAGCGATTTCTCAAGGAAGCATTGGGGATGACAGCAAAAGCGCAATTCAGCCCGGGAAGGTTAAAGGTTTTACTGGGGGAGGCCAGGGTAATGCTCCGGCGGGCTATTTCCGATGAGAGGGAAGCGGCCGGAATATGTCGGCAGCCCGGTTCCAGCACAAGGTCTGCATGAATTTCATCCGAACACAACAGCAGATTCTTTCGCAGACACAGCTCTGCCAGCTGCATAAGTTCATCATGTGTCCAGACGCGTCCGACCGGATTGTGAGGATGACAGAAAAGAAGAATCCGTGTGCGGCTGTTCACAGACTGCTCAAGCCGCTCGAAGTCGATTTCATAGGAGCCGCCTGTCTTCTGAAGCGGACATGGCAAAACCGCTCGTCCTGAAAGAATCGGTGCACTCAGAAAAGGAGGATAGACCGGTGTCAGCACGGCTGCCTGTTCGCCGGCTTCCGCAAAGGCACGGCAGACGATATGCAGCCCGCAGACCAACCCCGGCAGCCAGACAATCCATTCCTTCTGAATCGGCCAGCCGTACCGTTTTTCAAACCAGCCGCAGACTGCTTCGTAGGTTTCCGGCAAGGCGACGGCATACCCGAAGATGCCGTGGTCAACGCGTTTTCGAAGGGCCTCCACCACGGCCGGCGGAGCAGGAAAATCCATATCCGCCACCCATAAAGGCAGGACATCACGACCGGCGTAGCGCGCCCATTTGAGAGAGTCTGTGCCTGTCCGGTTGGGAACATCGTCGAACTGAAAAGTTCTTTTCTTCCTGTCTATCACGTCTGAGCGTTGTCCACCAGGATTATCCGGAGACGGCGGGGACTGCGCCGTTTTCATACTTTCCGAAAATCATTCGGCCGGCAGAGGTTTGCAGAGAACTGGTAACCGTAAAGGAAATTGCCTGTCCGATTTTTGTATTGGCGCCTTCGACAACAACCATGGTGCCGTCGTCGAGATACCCCACCCCTTGATGGGGTTCTTCACCAAGCCGGATAATTTTAACCCGCATGGTTTCCCCGGGCAGTGTGACCGTCTTAAGGGCATTCGCCAGCTCGTTAATGTTAATCACATCCACCCCGCGAAGCGTGGCAACTTTATTGAGGTTGAAGTCATTGGTAACCAGCCGGCCGTCGCAATTTTTGGTGAAGGCGATCAGTTTCTGGTCCACGCCGGCGTTTTCTTCTATTCCAGGAGGCGGGGTGTCGTCAATTTTTACCTCCACAATAGGGCTGTTCTGAAGCTTGTTGAGCATGTCTAAACCGCGCCGGCCTCGATTGCGCTTAATCTTATCAGGAGAATCAGCTATCAGCTGAAGTTCGTTGAGGACAAACCGGGGAACAATCAGCGGGGCATCAAAAAGTTTCGTTTCGGCAATATCGGCAATCCGGCCGTCGATAATTACAGATGTATCAAGAACCAGCGGGCGAAGCCCTTTGGTCTGCCGCGAAAACTCGACATAAGGAATCACGAATCGGACATCGTCTTTGGTGCGAATCACCAAACTGATTGTCAGATAACAGATGCAGGCGCCCATCAGCCATGTTACGATCTGCAGGGTATCGGGTTCCATTTTGAAAAAAAGCAAGTTCAGCATTTCGAGCACGCCGGACATTGCCCAGCTGATGAGCATTCCTACCAGCAGCCCGAAAAAGATACCCGCCAGCGCCGAGAGGGTCTTTTTGGGGGTCAGCCACTCAACCAGAATTGCCAGAATTGTCACAACCAGACCAGCGATAAAAACATAAATGTCCTTTTCGCTTCGTGCACTGTTATTCAGACCAATCAGCAAAAAGGCCGTGGCCGTGATTAAAAACAGTCCTCGAATGAATAATAATAAAAGCATGATAAGTCCTTTCAAACGAACAAATAAGTTTAATAAAAATGCCCGGAATCTATTTGCTTATCGGCAGTATAGCCAAAGTACTTTCCAAAAACAACATAGACGTTCATCAGATGTTGAAAAATGCCTTTTTATGAGACTTCAAAGAAGCTATAGCCGATACAATTAGGCGGAAAAGAAGCCGAAAAACCAATTAAGACCGAAGGAAAAAATGTCGAATTCTCTACGGGTTTTCTGCAGGCGGCAGGATGTGAAATTGTTGCAGGAGTGTCGGAATGAGTACGATGAATGCTTCAGTTGAGATTCGGAGTTTCTTTCAAAAGGTGCTGGAGAATTATCGCCTCCGAGCCGAGCAGCAGGGGGTTCTGCTCACACTGGAAGTGGATGAGGATGTGCCGCAGAGTTTGACAACAGATCAACTCAAGATGGATCAGGCCTTAAATGCCTTAATGGAACAGGCCTTTGTTCGAACTTGCCAGGGGTCGGTCACCGTCCGGGTCCAAAACGAAGACGGGCATGTAGCCATTTCAGTGGAAGATAGCGGTGTCGTCCTCGATCCTGGCAAGATTCGAGCAATTCTGGACCCCAAAGCGTCAAGCAGTACGTGGGGACAGGATGAACAGCTGGCAGAGATTGCAATGCCGCTTCGGCTGAGTGCCAACTTCATTCGATTGCTGGGCGGCCAGCTGGAGATGACCTCTTCGGAAAAAGGGCGAACCTGTTTTTCTTTTGCGCTCTCCGATGCAATGTCCCAAGCCGCGCCAAAACCCTCTCCAGCGGAGAAGGAGCCGACTAAGAAGGAAACCAACGGGGACAGGAATTCTCAGGGTACTATCCGCGTCCTTTTGGTAGATGATGTTCAGGAAAATCGGGCTCTGCTCGAAGTGCTGCTGAAAAAGATGGGCTATCTCTGCAAACATGGGACAAACGGCCAGGAGGCGGTCGAAATCTGCCGGCAGGAAAGATTTGATTTAATTCTGATGGATTTGCAAATGCCGTTGATGGATGGCTTTGCAGCGATCCAGCAGATTCGGAGTCATTCTCTCAATCAAAAAACGCCGATTCTGGCCATGACAGCTTCCGGCCAGAGAGGTGACGATTTAAAGGCCCTTGAGGCGGGCTGCAATGACTGCCTGAGCAAACCTGTCAATGGGCAGCGCCTCCAGCGTAAGGTCTGGCGGCTGCTGGCTCAGGAAAAGCAGATTCAAGCCGCCGAATCGGGCGAAGAAATCCTGTCTTTTTTGGAAGGCGACCCCGATTATCAGAAGGCGGTCGAAACCTTTGTTGAAAATCTGCCGGCGAAAATCGAGGAAATGCGCAAGGCCTTCGAGAAAAAAGACTTGAAGGATCTGGCCTTCAAGGCGCACGCCCTGAAGGGATTGGGCGGATTTGCGGGCTTTCCAGTCTTCACGGAGAAGGCAAAATCCCTTGAAGAAACCGTGAAAGCGGCGGATTTGGAACGGATTGGCCGGCAACTGGATGAAATGGTGCAGCTGTGTATGCGAACCCGTTTGCAGAATAAATAAACCTTTTTCTCTTTTTCTTTTCAAAAGGGACTTCGGCCAAGTCCCTTTTTTTGTGCGCGGGGGGTGTTTTTCTCCTTGTTTTTATTCGCTTTCTGCCAAAATGACATATTGAGACAGAGGGCGTCTGGGTTTTAACTTCTTTATTTGACTGTAGTTACATATTATATGGTTTTGGGCACAAGGTTTGCTCTTTCTATTTCCAGCCAAAAGAATAAGGAAAGGGGAAACCTATGAAATTTGACAAGTTTACCGTAAAGGCCCAGGAAGCATTGGCAACGGCCCAGCAAATAGCGATGGAGCGCTCCCATACGGTTCTATCGCCGCTGCATCTTCTTTCTGCACTTCTTTCAGATGAAGAGGGAATGGCCTCTATGATTATTAAGAAGATTGGCAGCCGCATTGAACGGATTCGCCAGATGACCGAGAGCGAAATGAACCGTCTGCCGAGAGGCAAAGTCTCAGGCCGGATTTTTCCGGATTCGGCCTTCCAGCAGGTGATTCTTGATGCTCAAAACAAAGCAGACAAAATGGGAGATGAATACCTCAGTACGGAACACCTGCTGCTTGCGCTGGCGGAAGTCCAAAGTGATGCCAAAGAAATTTTATCTGTTAATTCCATTACAACGAATGCTATCGAAAAAGCACTCAAAGAGATTCGAGGGGACGCCAGAGTAACAGATGACAATCCGGAAAGCAAATATCAGGCCCTGGAACGTTTCGGCATTGATTTAGTGGAGCTGGCCCGCAAAGGAAAGCTTGATCCAGTCATCGGACGGGATAAGGAGATTCGCCGGTGTATGCAGGTGCTGAATCGCCGCACGAAGAACAACCCTGTGCTGATTGGGGAGCCGGGCGTGGGAAAAACGGCAATTGTCGAGGGGCTGGCTCAGCGGATTGTGGCCGGTGATGTGCCCGCAAGTCTGAAAGACAAGCGGGTTATTGCCTTGGATATGGGAGCTCTGATTGCGGGAACAAAATTCCGCGGGGAGTTTGAAGACCGATTTAAGGCAGTGCTCAAAGAAGTCATCAACTCCGAGGGGAAAATTATCCTGTTTATTGATGAGCTGCATACGATTGTCGGCGCCGGCAAAGCCGAAGGGGCGGTCGATGCCGGCAATCTGCTCAAACCTTCGCTGGCACGCGGCGAACTGCGATGCATCGGTGCCACGACCCTCGATGAATACCGTAAATACATCGAAAAAGATGCGGCGTTAGAAAGACGTTTCCAGCCGATAATGGTGGAGCCGCCGAGCGTGGAGGAGACTATCGCGATTCTGCGCGGTCTCAAAGAGCGGTATGATGCTCACCACGGCGTGCGCATTACGGATGCAGCGCTGGTGGCGGCGGCGACTTTGTCTCATCGGTATATCCAGGACCGCTTCCTGCCGGATAAAGCAATCGACCTAATTGATGAAGCGGCGTCTCGGCTTCGGATTGAAAATGATTCGCTGCCGTCCGAACTGGATTCGATTCGCCGGAAGATTATGCAGATGGAGATTGAGCGGCAGGCTCTGAAAAAAGAAACAGATGAAGCCAGCAAACGTCAACTCGAAAAAATTGAAAAACAACTGGCCGAGCTGAAGGCCCAGGATGGGGAGCTGACAGCTCGCTGGGAATCAGAGAAAAAGCTGATTGAACGGGTCAAAAGCATCAAAGAGCGGATTTCGGCAGTGCAGGCGGAGTTCGAAGAGGCGCAGCGTCGAGGCGATCTGGAAAGAGCTGCACGGCTGAAATATGAAACTCTGCCTGCCCTTCAGAAACAACTGTCAGAGGCGGAAGAGACCTTGGCTAAGTCCGATGGGACCAGTCTGATTCACAACGAAGTGACGGAAGAACATATTGCCCAGATTGTAAGCGAGTGGACGGGGATCCCTGTATCGCGGCTGATGGCCGCACAGCGCCAGCGGCTGCTCAACATGGAAGAAGAAATCAAACGTCGGGTGGTCGGCCAGGAAGAGGCGGTTTCGGCTATTTGCAATGCGGTTCGGCGAAACCGGGCCGGCTTAGGGGATCCGAATCGTCCTATCGGTGTCTTTTTGTTCCTCGGCCCTACCGGTGTGGGTAAGACCGAACTGGCAAAGGCGCTGGCGGAGTTTCTGTTCAACGATCCCAACAGTATGATTCGCATTGATATGAGCGAGTTTATGGAGCCGCATTCGGTGGCTCGTCTGATTGGAGCGCCGCCCGGCTATGTAGGATATGAAGAGGGCGGACGCCTCACGGAGGCGGTGCGCCGGAAACCGTATTCGGTGGTGCTGCTGGATGAAATCGAAAAAGCTCATCCGGATGTCTTCAACGTCCTGCTGCAAGTGTTTGACGATGGACGTTTGACAGATGGTAAAGGGCGGACGGTGGATTTCAAAAATACCGTCATCATTATGACCAGCAATTTCGCCAGCCAGCAGATTCTGCAGCTTACTGAACAGAAGGGAGCGGATTGGGAGATAGAAGCCCATGTCAAAGAGGCGCTGAAGAAGCATTTCAAGCCGGAGTTTCTCAACCGGATTGATGAAATTATCATCTTCCATATGCTGCGTCCGGAACACCTCGAGAAGATTGTGGATATTCAGCTCAGGTATCTGGCCGAACGGCTCAAAGCAAGGAATCTGGAAGTGGAGTTTACGGATGCGGCGAGGAAACTGCTGCTGAAGGAAGGGTATGATCCGGCATTTGGCGCCCGACCTCTGAAGCGTGTGATTCAGCAGCGGCTGGAAAACCCGCTGGCTGCTGAGTTGATCGCCGGCAAATTTAACGAGGGAGACCGCATCCGCATTGATGCGGACGATCACCAGTTCCGATTTGAAAAGGTGTAAGGCCGGTTTGGAAAAGGGCTCTGCCTTTAAGGCAAAAGAATGATTTTACCGAGGTGAGGAGACTCAATGATTTCGCGATGGGCGTGAGCTGCCTGGTGAAGCGGCAGGCAGCGGCTAATCACCGGTTTCAATTTGCCTTGAAGGAGCCCTTTTTCAATGCCGGAATAGATCTCTTGAAGCTCTTGGAGAGAAGCGTTCATCAGCATCAGCCCGTGAATATTGAGTTCTCCAGCCATGGCTTTTCGCGGGTCGATTTCAATCCGCCCGCGGGAGCCGATAATCACCAGGCGGCCGCCTTTGGCTAAAATGTCCATATCTCGATCAAGATTGAGATTAGCCAGCATCTCAAGCAGAAGGTCCACCCCCTTTGTCAATTCGAGGATTTTCTGGAAATGGTCCGGGTCATAATGGTCAAAGACGGCCTGGGTGCCTTGCTGCTGTACCAGTTGTCGCCCTGCAGGGGTGCCGGCTGTTGCAATCACCCGAAGGCCTGCAGCGGCAGCCAGCTGAACAGCGGCAATTCCTACACCGCCGCTGGCCCCGTGAATCAGCACCCGTTCTCCGCTGACAGCATGACCCCGCTGAAACAGTGCCCGCCAGGCCGTACCATAAGGGATGCCAATCGCGGCGCCTTCCTCGAAGCTCACAGAATCGGGCAAGGGGTGGATATGGTGGGGCAGGCAAAGGGTTTGCTGGGCATAGGTGCCGGTTAGCGAGTCCGATGTATAGACTCGTTGTCCGGCATAAAGGTTTTTCACGTCGGACCCTACCTGAAGAATTACTCCTGCCGCATCAAAACCCGGTGTAAAAGGCAGTTCTTTTTTAAGGTGATAGTTGCCGCTGCGGATATAGGTATCGACCGGATTGACTCCTGCCGCCTTCACTTCCACTAAAATTTGTCCCGCCTTGGGCTGCAGCGGCTCTATCTCTTCTATCTGCATGACTTCCGGCGGCCCATATTGATGAATTCGAATGGCTTTCATACCTTCCTTTATAGCGGATTTTTTCTTTTTTGTATAGTTTTTTGGTTAAAGAAAGCAGCGTAAATTTGGAAGAAATTAAGAAAATGGCGGCTGGCTTATTTGTTCAAAGAATTCTTTTGCAACTATTTGTAATTTCTTTTTGCATATTATGTTAGAAAGAATGAAAATCGTAAAATCAAAGTTTCCTGAAAATTGATTGTTTAAAAAAGTTTGTATTTATGGTAGAAGACGGCTGATGAGCAGTCGTTTGTCAAACAGAATGGCAATCGGAAAGGAGAAACTATGATGCTCGGCAGGATGCTTAAAATGGGAATGGTAGGGGGCGGACCAGGGGCATTTATAGGGGAAGTGCATCGTAAAGCAGCCCGAATGGATGGTCAAATCGAGTTAGTAGGAGGGGCCTTCGATATCAATCCTCGAAACTCCAAGCAAATGGGCAGGATTCTTTATTTAGACCCCAGACGTTGCTATCGTTGCTATGAGGAATTGATTGAAAAGGAGCTGAAACTGCCGGAGGGGGAACGAATGGATTTTGTGTCTATCACCACCCCTAATAATTGGCACTATCCCATTGCACGAGATTTGCTCGAAGCAGGTTTCCATGTAATGTGCGAAAAGCCAATGACCATTTCAGTTCAGGAGGCCCGCAGTCTGGTTCAGATTGTCCGAAAAACAAAGCGTGTTTTCGGTCTGATGCATAACTATACGGGCTATCCAATGGTCAAGTTGGCCCGTGATATGATTAAAAATGGCGAACTGGGTAAAATACGCAAAGTGGTGGTACAGTATCCCCAGGGCTGGCTGGCTACGCCGATTGAACGGACCGGCCAGCAGCAGGCCGCTTGGCGGACGGACCCCAAACAAAGCGGCGGCAGCGGTTGCGGCGGGGACATCGGCACTCATGCTGAAAATCTGGCCGAATATATTACAGGTCTGAAGATGACGCACTTGTGTGCGGAGTTGACTACATTTGTGAAAGGGCGGAAGCTGGATGACGATGTGAACTGTTTAGTGAGGTTCAACAATGGCGCCAAGGGGCTTCTGCACGCAAGTCAAATTTCGGTGGGAGAGGAAAATAATTTAGCCATCTGGGTTTATGGTGAGCTTGCAGGTCTTGAATGGCATCAGGAGAATCCAAACGACCTGATTGTTAAGCCGTTGGGCAAGCCGCTCCAGGTGTGGAAACGCGGGAATGACTATGCGGCGGCTTACAGTCCTGCTGCTGCTCGGGCAACACGACTTCCAAGCGGCCATCCAGAGGCATTTATTGAGGCCTTTGCAAACATTTACCGCAATTTTGCTGATACGGTACGGGCAAAAATGGAACACCGAAAACCAGACCCGCTTGCTCTGGATTTTCCAGATGTTTACGATGGCCTTCGCGGGATGCTGTTTTTGGAAACACTGCTGGCCAGTGGTCGAAGCAAGCAAAAATGGACTCCTTTTAAGAAATAATTGAGGAGAACGGACGTATGGGACGAGCAGTTACAATTTTTACAGGTCAATGGGCTGATTTGCCGCTGGAAGAAGTGGCCAAGATAATGGCCGGATTCGGCTATGACGGTTTGGAAATGGCCTGCTGGGGAGACCATCTGGATGTCTTTCGGGCGGCGGAGGATAAGGCCTACTGCAAAAAGCAGAGGTCTATTCTCGAAAAACACAACCTTCAATTGTTTGCCATCAGTAATCATTTGGCCGGGCAGCTGGTTTGTGATTTGAATAATGACAGCCGTTCAGATGCCTTTGCTCCGGCAGAGTGTGCAGGAAATGCGGAAAAAAAGCGTGCCTGGGCGGTGGAGGCAATGAAGAAAACGGCCCACGCAGCCCGCAATATGGGCGTTCAGGTTGTCAACGGGTTCACTGGTTCATCCATCTGGCATTTGCTGTACAGCTTTCCGCCGGTTTCGGATGCCATGATTGAGGAAGGGTTCCGCTATTTTGCTAAGATGTGGAATCCGATTCTCGATGAATTTGACAAATGCGGGGTAAAGTTTGCCCTGGAGGTCCATCCGACGGAGATTGCCTTTGATATTTATACGGCCAAACGGGCATTGGAAGCCGTCGGAAATCGGGAGACATTTGGGTTCAATTTCGATCCGAGCCATCTTCATTGGCAAATGGTCAATCCGGTCTTTTTCCTGAAAGAATTCAGCAGTCGGATTTATCATGTTCACATGAAAGATGCGGCTCTGCAGCTGGACGGCAGGAGCGGGATACTCGGTTCTCATCTGAATTTCGGTGATCCGCGGCGGGGATGGGATTTCCGCTCGCTCGGTCACGGCGGTGTCAATTTCGAAGAGATAATTCGTACGCTTAATCAAATCGGCTATCAGGGGCCGCTGTCGGTAGAGTGGGAAGACAGCGGGATGGATCGGATGCATGGGGCTAAGGAGGCGTGTGAATTTGTGAAAAAGATAGACTTTACGCCTTCCAAGATTGCTTTTGATGCGGCGTTTGACCGGACTTGACGGCGGACAGTCGGAAAGGTTGCTATGAGCGGTTTGCAGTGGAGCCGCCGCGATTTTTTGCGGAATGCATCTGTTGCGGCGGCGGGGGTGATCGGGTTTCCTTCGTGGGTAAGTCCGGCGGCATTGGGGCGGGGAAGGGGTGTTTCAGCCGGCAATCGAATTACTGTTGGCTGTGTCGGAGTGGGCTGGCAGGGCGGCTCCAATCTGGGGGCTTTTCTGGCCGAACCTGATGTGCAGGTGGTTGCTGTCTGCGATATAGACCGCAATCATCTTGAAGGGGCCCGCAGACGGGTCAATAACCATTACCAAAATCAGGACTGTAAATGCTATACGGATTACCGCCAGATGATGGCGGACCCAGCTATTGATGCGGTAATGCTGGCCTTGCCGGATCATTGGCATGCCTTGGTTGCGGTCGAAGCCGCCCGCGCCGGCAAAGATATTTACGGTGAAAAACCCCTGACTCATACGCTCCGGGAAGGACGGATTTTGTGTGATACGGTGTGCCGCTATGGAGTCATCTGGCAGACGGGCAGCTGGCAGCGTTCGGAGGCAAATTTCCGCTTTGCCTGTGAGCTGGTTCGAAACGGACGCATCGGACGGGTCCATACGGTTGAAGTCGGTCTGCCGTCCGGCCACAGTGATTTTGCGAACACACGAGGGCAGGAAAAGATGGGGCCGCCTCCGCCGGAGCTGGATTATGAAACATGGCTTGGGCCGGCCCCGTGGGCGCCCTATTGTCCGGCCAGGGTGCATAAAAACTGGAGATGGATTTACGATTATGGCGGCGGACAGCTGATGGACTGGGTCGGCCACCATGTGGATATTGCCCATTGGGGATTGAATCTCGACCAGGCAGCGCCGATAGAAATAGAAGGAACCGGCGAGTTCCCGCAGGATGGTTTGTGGAACACGGCTACCCGCTATCGACTTGCCGCCAAATACGCCGAAGGGTTTGAGATGATTATTGCAGGGGGGTATAATGATATCCGCGGAGGGACGAAATGGCTGGGCACAGACGGCTGGGTTTGGGTAGATCGGGGACGCTTGGATGCTTTCCCCAAAAAACTGCTTCAGGAGCGGTTTGGACCTTCCGAGGTGCATTTGCCTCGCGTAGCCAATCATGTCCGGAATTTCCTGGATTGTGTTAAGAGCCGCAAGCAGACGCTGACTCCCTGTCAGACGGCTCATCATTCGGCGATTCCCGGCCATTTGGGACTGGTGGCGATGCTGCTCGGGAGAAAAATCCGATTCGACCCGACAACAGAAACGATTTTGAATGATTCCACTGCTAATCAGATGCTCGGCCATTCCTATCGAAGCCCGTGGACTCTGTAAGGAAACGGAGACAGCCAATGAACGATAGAGCAGGACTCAATCGGCGGGACTTTCTGAAGACATGCGGCAAGACGGCGGCAATTGCAGCATTTCCCTATGTGGTTGGCTCTTCTGCCTTGGGCAAGTTCGGGGCGGTTGCCCCCAGCAATCGAATTACGATGGGGGCGATTGGCTGCGGGTCCATGGGGACGGCCAATCTCCGTACTTTTTTGGATCATTTTCCGCAGGTGCATTTTGCAGCTGTCTGCGATGTGGATTTGCGTCGGGCAAGGGCTGTGAAAGCAGAAATTGATCGGAAATATCAGACCGCCGACTGTGCCGTTTACCAGGATTTTCGGGAGATGATTGCCCGCGGGGATTTGGACGCGGTCTGTCATGCTGTTCCTGACCATTGGCATGCGCTGATTTCAGTTGCCTGTGCCAGGGCCGGGCTGGATATGTATGGTGAAAAGCCGCTGGCCCGAACGATTCGGGAAGGGCGGGCTATTTGCGAGGCGGTGAAGCGATACGGTGTTGTCTGGCAGACCGGCAGCTGGCAGCGGTCCGTGGCCAACTTTCATCGGGCCTGCCAGCTGGTGCGCAATGGACGGATTGGCAAGGTTTCGTATGTGGAGGTAGGGCTTCCGGACGGCAATCCTGCAAGTCCGCCGCCCCGGCTCCTGGAAGTACCGGAAGAGTTTGATTATTCGATGTGGCTGGGACCTGCACCGTGGCGGCCCTATCAGAATTTCGGGCAAGGCGGCGTCCACTGGGATTGGCGATGGATTCAGGATTACTCGGGGGGACAGCTGACAGATTGGGCAGGGCATCACATTGACATTGCCCACTGGGGTCTGGGGCTGGATTGGACCGGACCGCTTACAGTAGAAGGGCAGGGCAAATACTATCAGGACGGCATATACGATACGCCCTATGAGTATGAGTTTGTCTGTACGTATGAAAATGGACTTCAAATGAGAGTGGCCAATGCCTCCCGTTTGCCGAAGGGAATGGGCACGGTGTGGTATGGTCAGGACGGCTGGATTCATGTGGACAGAGAGGATGTATTGGAAGCATCCAATCCTCGGATTCTTCGGGAAAAAATTGGACCGGAGGAGGTGCATCTGTTTTTGAGTCCCTCCGGACATCACGGTAATTTTATTGATTGCATCAAGAGCCGCAAAACAACGGCTGCGCCGGCGGAGGTTGCCCATCGTTCCATTACGGTCGGACTTCTGGGGGAGATTGCAATGCTCACCGGACGAAAACTGAGGTGGAATCCTAAAACGGAAACATTTGCGGATGATCCCGGGGCCAACCGTCTGCTGGGCCGGTCGATGCGAAGCCCGTGGCATCTATAGGGAAAGGAAATGAGAATGAAAATCCGTTTGTCAGTTCTGTTGGCTGCATTTTGGGGTTTGAGTTGGATGGCGGCGGGGGCCGCTCTGGATTCGTCTTCGCTGAAAGCCGCTCTTGAGCAGCACCGGCAGTATGAATTCGGCCAAAGCCGCCGAGGACTGGTAGAGATAGAACAACAGATTGCGTCGGTTTATCAGCAGCCCGAGGAATTGGCGAAGGCCGAGGCCGTACTTCTGGAAGTTCTGCAGTCCGATTGTTCATTCGCGTTGAAGGATTTTATCTGTCGCCGGTTGAGTATCATCGGAACAGCGCGCTCTGTTCCCGTGTTGGCAGGGCTTCTAAAAGAGCCGAAAACGGCGGCCCTGGCGGAGTATGCCCTTGTTCGGATTCCTTCCGAAGAGGTTGACCGTGTCTTGGCTGAGCATCTGGCATCCGCCGAACCTTCGGTTCAGATCGGGCTTCTGTCAACATTGGGGCTTCGCAAAAGCAAACAGTCTGTTTCCGCCATAGCGCCGCTGATGACTGCTTCTGATTTGTCGGTTGCGGAGGCGGCTGTTGGAGCATTGGGTCAAATCGGCACAGCGGAAGCGGCCCAGGCCCTTGAGCAGCGAGCCGAGCAAACGGCGCCGGCGCTGAAAAACCGGTTGGCCGACAGTCTGCTGGCCTGTGCAGATAATCTTCGGCAGCAGGCCGGCATGGCGGAGGCGGAAAAGATTTATGCAAAAGTATATCGGAATCCGGCTTATTCGGATTTGATTCATTCTGCCGCCTTGCAGGGGCTGGTGGAGACGGTTACGCCTGCGGAGAGGGATCGACTTCTTTTAGAAGCTTTAAGCGGTTCGGAAGAGCAGGTGCGTATGGCGGCTGTACAGGCGGCCTGCCGGCTGAGAAGAGCAGAAGTGATTGAAAAAATTCGACGGCAGATGAATGATTTATCGGTTTTAGAGCAGGTGCGTTTTGTGGCGGCCCTTGGAGAGTTCAAGGCCCCATCGGCCAAAGAGACGGCGCTGGCGTGCTTGTCCTCTGAGTCTGACGAAGTAGTGCTGGCTGCCCTGGAGACTTTGTCTGTGGTGGGGGATGCTTCCTGCGTTAAGCCGCTGTCTCAAACAGCAGCAGCGGCTGCTAACCCTCGGATTCGACAGGCAGCTCGGGAAACGCTCGTGCAGCTGCCGGATGCCAAGGCCGATGAGGTTCTTGCTGACCTTTTAAATCAAGCTGATTTTCAATCGGGAAAAGTGGATCAGGCCGTAGAATGGGTTCGGGCAGCCGGACAAAGGAATGTTCGAGCCGCACTGCCTGCGCTGATTCGTGCAGCTTCTGCCGAAAGCCGTCCTCTGCGGAGGGAGGCCCTCGAGGCGCTGACACTGACAGCCGAGCCGGCGGACCTTGCCCAGATGATCGATTTGCTTCGCACCAGGCCCGATTCGGATGTGATTAAAATGCTGGTGGCGGTAGGACGCAAAGAAGGCCCCCAGAAGGGAGTGGCAAAACCGGTGCTGGCTTTTCTAAACGTTGCCCCCGGTCCGGAGAGTATCGCGGCGGCCTATCAGCTGCTCGGTCAGCTGGGCGATCCGGATTCGCTGGAGGTTTTAAGAGCCGGTTTGAAATCGGAAAATCCTGCCCTTCAGGAAGCGGCTTTTCGGGGATTGACGGACTGGCCGGGGCCGGAGGTGATGGAAGAAATGAAGCAACTGGCCGCAGAAGGCCAAAGTGAATCCCGGCGTGTTCTTGCTTTTCGTGCCTATGTGAGGATGATTCGGCAATCGGAGCAGACACCGTCGGAGAAAGCACGGCTGCTGACCGAAGCCCTTGCGTTGGCTCCGCGCGAATCAGAAAAGAAGATTGTGCTGGCGGCGCTGGGGCAGTATCCCGATGAACGAACGCTGGAAGCCGCCGTCAGTTGTCTGGGGGAGGAGTCCATCCGCGCTGAAGCGCAGGCAGCTGTGCTGGCAATTTGTGAACGGCTGGCTTCCAAGCAGTCCGAACTGTGCAGAAATGCCTTACGCAAAGTGCTTGAATCCTCACCCTCCGAGGAGACGGCAAAGCGGGCCCAGGAAATGCTGAATACCCTTTAACCAGTTCATGTATCGGAGATGATTTTATGGAAAAGAAAGATTCTTTAACAATAAGTCGACGTGATTTTTTGTATGGAGCCGCCGGTACAGCTGCCTTTACGATTGTGCCGTCCTATGTTCTTGGAGGTGCTGCCCGCAAGCCGCCCAGTGAGCGGCTGAATATCGCCGGCGTCGGAGTCGGCGGAATGGGCCGGGGCAACTTGACGGCTGTTTGTGATCCGAAGGGAGAAGATCCCAGCCGCAGCGAAAATATCGTTGCTCTCTGCGATGTGGATGACGCCTATGCTGCCGAGACCTTTGCTATGTATCCGAACGCAAAGCGATTTCGGGATTTTCGAGTAATGCTCGATGAGATGGGGGATGCTATTGATGCGGTTATCGTTGCCACCCCCGACCATACCCATGCGGTGGTTGCCCTGGAAGCGATGAAGCGGCGCAAGCATGTCTATGTGCAGAAACCCCTCACGCGGACGGTTTATGAGGCCCGCGTCCTCACAGAAGCCGCCCGAAAGTATGGAGTCGTGACACAGATGGGCAACCAGGGACACAGCGACGAAGAAGCCCGGCTGATCTGCGAGTGGATTTGGGATGGGGCTATCGGGCCGGTGCACGAAGTTCATGCCTGGACCAATCGGCCGGTCTGGCCCCAGGCCAAACTGAGACCGACCGAAACAGTACCGGTTCCCGCCACTCTCGATTGGGATTTATGGATTGGGCCGTCTCCTATGAGGCCGTATCATCCGGTTTATCATCCTTGGGACTGGCGATGTTGGGTTGATTTTGGTACTGGTGCTCTGGGGGATATGGCCTGCCATGTGCTGGACCCGGCGTTCTGGGCACTGAAACTGAAATATGCAGAGAGTGTGCAGGGCAGTTTTGCGAAAATCTGCGTGGAAAAGTGGAAGCATCTGGAACATCCGGAGAGTTATCCGACGGCCTCTATTATTCATTTCGAGTTTCCGGCTCGGGAAGATATGCCTCCTGTGCAGGTTCATTGGTATGACGGCGGTCTTTTGCCCCCTCGTCCGGATGAATTGGAGCCCCAGCGGCGGATGGGAGACAGCAGCGGGGGAGTACTTTTTGTCGGAGAAAAAGGTAAACTGATGTGCGGCTGCTATGCCAAAGGTCCGCAGCTGATTCCGTATTCGAGGATGAAGGAGTACAAACGGCCTCCACAAACTCTGCCGAGAGTCCAGACCAGCCATGAGATGAATTGGGTACAGGCCTGCAAAGCAGGTACGCAGGCCACCTCGAACTTCGATTATGCAGGCCCGTTTACAGAGATGGTTTTAATGGGGAATCTGGCTTTATTTTATCCGGGTCAGAAACTCCTCTGGGATGGAGAGGCGATGCGCGTTACAAATGTTGAAGAAGCCAATCAATATGTGCAGCCGCCCTATCGAGAAGGGTGGAAACTGGAGGTGTAAAATGAAATTGCACGTTGTTTCAGCCATGGTGGCGGCTGGTTTAGCAGGGATTTGGACTGCGGAGGCCCGCACAATGGTACCGCTGGTGGATGTATATGAGGGGTGGCATTTGGGAATGCAGTGCTGGACGCTCAAGGACAAAACATTCTTTGAGGCCATTGACCAGACCGCCGCACTCGGATTGCAATGGCTGGAGGCCTTTCCCGATCAGCGTATCAGTCCGGAGATTTCAGATGGTTTTGGTCCGCAAATCTCGGAACCGTTGCGGCAAAAAGTTCAGGAAAAACTGCGACAGGCGGGGGTTCGATTAAAGACATTCGGTGTTTATTCTTTTCCGAACGAAGAATCCCAAATCCGCAAGGCATTTGAGTTTGCCAAAGCGATGGGGATTGAAACGATTGTTTCCGAGCCGTCTCCGGATGCTTTTGGCCTGCTGGATCGTTTGTGCCAGGAGTATCAGGTTCGGATCGCTGTCCACAATCACCCTCAGCCCACCCGATATTGGAATCCGGAACTTGTTTATGCTGTTTGTCAGAAAACGAGCCCTTGGATTGGTGCCTGTCCGGACACCGGCCATTGGGTGAGAAGCGGCATTGAACCGGTTGAGTGGCTTGAAAAGTTAAAAGGGCGAATCTTGGATGTGCATCTGAAGGAACTCGAAGAAGGAAAGGATTGCATTTGGGGCCGGGGGCAGAATCGGGTTGGTGCTGCGTTAGCCCAGCTGCATCGGCAGGGCTATCAGGGGCCGATTGTTCTCGAATATGAGCATCATTGGGATGAAAATTATGTTCCTCAGCTTCGGCAATGTATCGCTTTTTATATTCAGGAAGCGGCCCGATTGGCTTCGGAGCGATGGCCCTCTCTTTTCGAGAATGATTTGAGCAATGCTGTATTCAAGCCCGGAAGCTGGGTACTTGAAAACGGGGTTTTGATTCGCAAGGGAGGCGGGGACATCTGGACGCAGAAGACCTACAAAGACTTCATTCTTGATTTCGATTTCAAAGTTGAAAAAGGCACCAACAGTGGTGTGTTTTTGCGGGCAGCCGAACAAACCTGGCTGCCGTGGGTAGAAGTGCAGATTATGGATTCGTATGGAAAGCCGGTGGACCGACAGGATACCTGCGGAGCAATTTATGACATTCTGGCTCCGGAAACAAATGCGGTAAACCCAGCCGGTCAATGGAACCGGATGACCATCCTGGCGACCGGCCCTGTGATTCGGGTTTTTCTAAATTACCAGCCGATGATTGAAATGAACCTTGAAGATTGGACCCAGCCCCATCAGAATCCTGATGGTTCCAAGAACAAATTCGATGTGGCCTATAAAGATTTGCCTCGAGAAGGATTTATAGGTTTTCAGGATCATGGGTTTCCTGTAGAGTATCGGAATCTGAAAATACGAGAATTGACCTTTTGAATTGTGGAGGCAGCGACTGTTGATGAATCGTTCCATCAATCGAAGAGATTTTGTAAAAGCAAGTGCCGCCATTGGTGCGGGTTTGTTTGTGTCCGGCAAGGTGCTTGGGGCTGAAGGCAGGAAAGACGTTCTGAATGTTGCTTTGATCGGTGCCGGTGCCCAGGGGCAGGCCCTGCTGGATGCAGCCATCAAACTTGGACCGGAGGCGAACATCCGCATTCTGGCTGTTTGTGATATTTGGGAGAAGGTCAATCTCCGGCGTGTCTCCCGCCGCATCCAGGCCTATAAAGCCGCTTACGGGCATGAAGGCCGGCCGTATGTTGATTACAAAGAAATGCTCGATAAAGAGCCGGATTTAGACGCCGTTTTTATTGCAACGCCGGATTTCTGGCATGCTGAACAAACCGTTACCTGTCTGGAAAAGGGGCTCCATGTCTATTGCGAAAAAGAGATGAGCAATACGCTTGAGGGTGCACGGAAAATGCTTGAGGCCGCGCGCCGGACCGGAAAACTGCTGCAAATCGGCCATCAGCGCCGCAGCAATCCCCGTTATCGTTATTGTTATGACAAGTATATCCGCGAGGCGGCTATCCTCGGGCAGATTACCACTATCAACGGCCAGTGGAATCGAAGCAAGGCCGCCTGTGAAGACCTGGATTGGCCGGAAGGAACGGAGATTCCGCAATCTGTGCTGAATCAGTACGGATTTAAGGATATGCACCAGTTTCGCAACTGGCGATGGTTCAAAGGCATGGGCGGGGGGCCGATTGTAGACCTCGGCTCTCATCAAATCGACATTTACAACTGGTTTTTGGGCGCTGCTCCTCAGAGTGTAATGGCCAGCGGCGGAATCGACTTTTGGAAGAACCATGAGTGGTATGACAATGTGATGGCTGTTTATGAGTATCAGACAAAGGAAGGACCGGTTCGCGCTTTTTACCAGACCCTGACCACCAACAGTGCGAATGGTTATTATGAGTCTTTTATGGGGATCAAGGGTACGCTGGTTATTTCAGAATCGGCCAATCGGGGCAGTGTTTATCGGGAAAGCTGGGTGCCGGAGGAAGAATGGGATCCCTGGGTGGCGAAAGGGTATCTTAAGAAAGTGGAAGGCAAGACGGCTGTGGACAATACCCAAAAGGAGGAGGCGGTTTTAGATGTCCGAGAAGGCACTTTTTCACCCGCAGAATATAAGATTCCCATTACAATGAATGTACCGTACCATCAGCCGCATATTCACAACTTTCTGGAGGCCATTCGAGGCAATGAACAGCTCACTTGTCCTGCCGAAGTGGGGTATGAAACAGCGGTGACGGTGCTGAAGGTGAATGAGGCCGTCGAGAAGGGATGTCAGCTGAAGTTTAACCCGCAGGATTTTGCTGTATAAATTCGTGCGATTGGAAGGAATGAAAGGCAAAACGCAAACAATTTTCATTTTCTTTCTGCTGTCGGCCGCAGGGACTGTCTTCGCTGCCGCTCAAAATGAATTGCTCGGCGACGGCAATGATGCCAATCGCAGTCCTTATGTCCATTGGATGGATCTTCTCGATGAACAGGGGATTAAAATACGTCCGCAGGATAATCCATCTCGGCCTTTTTCCATGCGCATGACATGCGGTCAGTGCCATGATTACCAGACCATTTCGGGCGGATGGCATTTTCCAGGACCGGATGTGAATGAGCCGCCGGGGCGGTCCGGGCAGCCCTGGGTTCTGCGGGACGTGAAAACCCGCACGCAGATTCCGGTTTCACCACGCGGCTGGAAGGGGACATTTTCGCCTGAACAACTCGGCTTAAGTGCATGGGACTATTTGAATGAGTTTGGAACGCATCTTCCCGGCGGCGGATTTGGAGAAATAGCGGCCGATGCCCAGCGTCCCAATGAGGCGACCCGTCAGGAAATCAGCGGACGCTATGAAATCAACTGTCTGGCCTGCCACAATCTGGATAATCGGCAGGATTTGAATATGGCTGCTTTGCAGGCGGCAAGGCAGAATTATCGCTGGATTGCCGCGGCCTCCAGCGGTCTGGCTGTTGTTAATGGAACGGCGGCGGCGCTGTCCGATTTTTTTGACCCCGAGTTTGATGAGGGAATCAGCACCCATTATCTCGAAGGGATTTTTAACAAGGACGGGCAGGTCTTTTTTGACATCAGCCGCAAATGTCCGCCGACGCGGTGCTATTTTTGTCATTCCAATCAAAATCAGATGCTTCCGCCGGAGCAGATTTGGACAGAAGATGAAGATGTACACTTAAAATCCGGTCTGCTTTGTACGGATTGCCATCGAAACGGTCGAGACCATCGAATCAGCCGGGGCTTTGAGCTGGATGATCCCTCCAAGGCATCTCTGACTTGCCAGGGCTGTCATCTGGGCCCCTCTGGGGGCTATTCATCTGATGCGGGCCGTCTGGGTGCTCCCAAGCCGGTGCATTGGGGCATCCCAACGATTCATTTTGAAAAACTCACCTGTACGGCCTGCCACAGCAGTCTTTGGCCGCAGGAAGAAATCGCTCAGTGGCGGACGGCCCGAATGCACAAAATCGGCCTGCATGGCAAACATTCAGTGGATTTGCAGCTTCCAAAAGTCTATGGTCCTGTCTTTTTGAAGGGAGAGGATGGCAAAATCGGTCCTTACCGGCTTTTTTGGCCGGCTTATTGGGGGCTGATGGAAGACCAGAAGGTGCTGCCGCTGCCGCCGGCAAAGGTTTTGAAAGCGGCCGGCGGGATTCTTTCTCCAGACGCCGAAAAAATCGGCGACTGGAGAGCACTTACGCAAGAGCAGATTGCGACTGTGCTTGAGCAGCTCAAGCCCTTAGAAGCCGGCAAACAGCCGGTCTATATCTGCGGCGGCAAACTCTATCAAATGGAAGGTCAAACGCTGACGGCGTCTGTTCATCCGGCGGCGGAGCCCTATGCCTGGCCGATTGCTCACGATGTCCGGCCGGCTGAACAATCCCTTGGGGTACTCAGCTGTGCCGATTGTCATAGCACAGATTCGCCGTTCTTTTTTGCCGTCGTGCCGGCAGATGGTCCTGTGGCAGGGCAGGAGCGGTTGGCTTCAATGACGCAGCTGCAGGGACTCTCGAAGGTGTACATCTGGGCCTTTAATTTCTCGTTTGTGTTTCGTCCCTGGATGAAGGCCGTTTGTCTGGCGGCCTGCGGCCTGATCGGACTGGTCTTGCTGGCCTATGCGATCAGGGCGGTGGCGGTCCTTTCTGAAAAGGTGATGGAGGAATCTTGATGCTTTTCCGTTGGACCTCAATAATCGTTTTGCTTTTGCTGCTGGCGGGGATAGCGGTCCATATCCTGCTTTTCCCTTTCAGTGCTTCCGGACGATGGACTTTTTGGGAAATCATCCGTACCAAAATTCACGCCCTGACCCTGCTTCTGCTGGAGCAGAAATTATCTCCGCTGGGACGACTGAGAAAATTGGTTTTGCTGCTGGCCTTGCTGGCTTTTGCGATTTTGTTTTTGACGGGCTTTGGGCCGCTGCTTTTCGGCAGCCGCCTGAGCGGATGGCTTCTGATGATTCACGCAACGTTTGCACCGATTCTGATGGGCTGTCTGGCCCTGCTTGCGATCGGCTGGGCACACGAAATGGTGTTTCGGGGCTTAGAGGATGTTCTTTTGAAACTTTATTTTTGGATACTGCTGACCTTGTCTCTGCCGCTGGCATTGAGTATGATTGTAAGTATGTTTAACTGGTTTGGAACAGAGGGTCAGGATTTCTTATATGTTCTGCATCGCTGGTGTGCACTGGCGTTTACCTGTCTGGCTCTTCTTTTCTTGTATATTCTTGTTCGCCGGCAGATCGGCAGAGAAAATAGACTGGGAACTTTTGAATAAGGAGGTTGACCATGCTGCACAAAGGATTGCCGAATTATTTGCAGGCCGCCAAACCAAATCCTATGGACAATCGAAGTCCGTGGTATAAGAACACGGCCCCCTCCTATGCAGGCATTTTTCTGGCTGTTCCCTTCATGGCAGGGATGGCCGGAGCACTGCAGTACGGCAGCGTCTGGGCGGCGGCGGTAGGGCTTTTTTGGGGAGCCCTGTTTTGTTTTGCTCTCTATTATGTGCCGGGCGTGCTTGGATTTAAAACCGGCATGCCGCTTTATGTGGTAGGTTCATCCACATTTGGAACGCACGGCGGGATTTTGATGCCGGGACTTTTAATGGGAGTTTTGCAGATTGGCTGGCATGCCGTATTTACGTATTCTGCAACTACTTTTTTTATGACGGCCATCGGCCGTGATGCTGCAACAGGCAGTGCCTTCTTCTGGATTGTCTGCGCCGTTTGGGGGCTGGTGTTTGCCTTGGTTGGTGCAGTTGGAATTCGATGGCTGAGCTGGCTTTCCAGCTGGATCCCCATTTTTCCGCTTGTGGTAATCATCATTGCGGGTTTCTCCAATATGAATGGAATCTGCCATTTTAAGGGTGTTGCTCAGGAAAGCCATCTGCTGAGCTGGATTCCTTGGCTTGGGTTGGGGGCCTTTGCTGCTTTGCAGGCGGCGGCAGGATTTTTTGCTACAGCCGGCGCGGCGGGAGCAGATTTCACCTTGAACAGCCGAAACACAAAAGATGTGGTATTGGGAGGGGTCTTTGGGATTATTGCAGCGGCTTTGGTAGCAGGGGTTTTCTCTATTTTGACAATTGCCGGCGCTATGGGCAACAATCCGCAACTGGCTGTCCAGTGCGGAATGGGCACCGGCAAACCAGATGTTTTTGCGGCTTTCATCGGCTCTATCGGTGAGGTCGGCGGGCTGGCGAAGATTATGTACTGGATTTTTGTAATTGCCTGCATCTGCCCGACTGGTTTTTGTGCCTTTTTGGCGGCTAATTCTTTTTCTACCATGTTTCCGAACCTTCCCCGTATCGGAATGACACTGGCTGCCGGTGTGGTCGGAGTCATTCTGGCGGCCACAGGGGTTGCCCAGAATCTTGTTGGATTTTTCGGGATTATTGGGGCGTCCTTTGGTCCAATTATCGGCGCGATGACCGCTGATTATCTTCGTCAGGGGGGCTGGTCCGGTCCGCGAAAAGGGATCAACTGGGCCGGCTATGGAGCGTGGGCTGTTGGATTCGTCGTGGGGATTCTCGGATCGCTTCCGAAAATCGGATTTGCTTACGGCTTGGAAACCTTAATGTCTTTTCTTGTGGGTTTTGCCATGTATCTGATTTTGGCGGAAGTAGGACTGGAGCCGGAATCGCTGGAGATGAATAAGTAAAGAATGATGATTCCTCGTCAAACAGCATACACCCGCAGGGATTTTCTGAGAACCTCTGCGGGTGCAGCAGCGGGGTTGTTGACAGGTTTTCCGATGATTGTGCCTTCCTCCGTATTTGGCAGGACGGCGCCGTCAAACCGGATTGCCCTCGGCATCATCGGCGTTGGCGGAATGGGCATGGGCAATCTGCGGGGTTTTTCTCATCAGCCGGCCGCCCAGATTGTAATGGTGTGCGATGTGGATCGGCGCCATCTTCAAGCGGGGCTTTCTGAAGCCGGCCTGAAACCCGACTGCGGTACTGTCGATTTCCGTGAAGTTCTGGCACGTGAGGATATCGACGCGGTTGTCGTATCCACTCCCGATCACTGGCATGTGCCGATTTCACTGGCGGCTGTCCAGGCCGGCAAGGATGTCTATTGCGAAAAGCCGCTGACGCAGACTATCCATGAAGGACGGGTTCTTTCTGATGCAGTCCAGCGATATGGTCGGGTTTTTCAAACCGGCTCCCATCAGCGTTCCGATGAATATTTTCACCGGGCGTGCCAGCTGGTTCGAAACGGCTGTTTGGGGGTCCTGAAGAATATTTATGTGGAAATACCTCCCAACAACCGCCAGGCCCCTTCGGAGTGGACGCCGGAACCTGCGCCGCCTGATCTGGAATACGATATGTGGCTGGGACCGGCACCGTGGGCACCCTACACCCCGCAGCGCTGCCACTATACGTTTCGATTTATTTCGGACTACTCAGGCGGACAATTAACCAACTGGGGTTCCCATCAAATTGATATCGCCCAGTGGGGCCATGGAACCGATTTTTCCGGTCCGGTGCGGGTGGAAGGAACCGGACAGTTCCCGAAAGAGGGATTGTTTGATACACCGTTGTTTTACGATTTGGTTTTTACCTATGCCGATGGGCTGCAGATGTTCTGCCGAACAGGCGCCGGCACCGGCAGTGTGGTTTTTGAAGGGGAAGAAGGGCGGATTTATGTAAGCCGCGAACGGCTGCTTACGGAGCCGAAGACCCTGTTAAAATCTTCTGTCCCTCCGGAGGCGATTCGATTATACTATAGTCGAGATCATCGGCGTAATTTTCTCGATTGTGTCCGAAGCCGCAAGAAAACGGCGGCTCCGGCAGAAATTGGACATCGGACGGCAACAATCTGTCATCTTGGCAATCTTGCCTTGGTCCTGGGGCGTCCGCTCCAGTGGGATCCGGAAAAGGAAGAGTTTGTCGGGGATGAGCAGGCCAACCGAATGCGGTTTCGAGCGATGCGCCGGCCGTGGAATTTGACCCCATGAAGCAGGAGAATTGAGATGAGGAATTGGCTGAGAATTGCAGGATTGTGTATTGTAGCGGCTTCTCTTGTCGGCTGTCAGAAAAAGGAACCTGCTGCGCCGGAAGAACCGGTTTCTTCGCAGCCTGCCAATGTTACCCTCACAGGAGAGCCCTCTGAACAAAAGGCCGCCATTGAGCCGGCCGCTGAACAATCGGTCAAACTTGTCCCTATTCCTCTAACGCTCCCCAAACCGCAGTTTGTCGGAACGCCGGAGAATATTACCGGTGTGAGGAATCTCGAAAAACCGCTTGGGGAGCCGCGACCGCCTTTTTTGGCGCCGGAAGGGACAACGCTGATTTCCAGGGGTAAACCTGTTACCGGTTCTGAACCGGAACCCATTCTCGGCTCTTATGATATGCTTACGGACGGCGACAAAGAAGCCAGCGACGGCAGTTTAGTCGAGTTGGGGCCCTTTCTCCAGTGGGTTCAGGTCGATTTAGAACAGGAATATGAAATTTATGCGATTGTCTTCTGGCAGTATCACAAAACCGAACGGGTTTATAATGATGTGATTGTGCAGGTGAGCAACGACCCTGATTTTATTGAGGGAGTGATAACCCTCTTTAATAACGATGATGACAACTCCAGCGGTCTGGGTGTTGGCAAAGATAAAAACTTTGTCGGAACAGCGGAAGGCAAACTCATTGATGCCAAAGGCGTACGGGCACGCTATGTGCGGATTTACAGCAACGGCAACAACCAAAATGATATGAACCATTTCATCGAAATTGAAGTCTTCGGCAGAACTCCGCGATGAAGCGGTTTTTTTTACTCGGCTGTGCTGTGCTGGCGGCCGCGGCGGCGGTTCGCTATCCCTTTTTATCAGTCCGGCCGATGCATACCGATGAGGCAGTCCATGCTGTCAAACTGGGTCGCCTGATTGAAACCGGGTTTTATCAATATGAACCGCTGGAGTATCACGGGCCGACTCTTTATTATCTCGCTGGGTTAGGGGCTCGTCTGGCCGGTGTTCATTCCCTTGAAGAATTGACGGAAGGGATGGTGCGGGGGATAACAGCGCTGTTTGGTACCCTCGCCGTTTTGCTGCCGCTGCTGATGGGGGAAGCGCTCGGCCGACGGGCGGTTTTCTTTTCTTCGGTGCTGCTGGCCTTTTCACCTGCCTTTGTTTTTTACAGCGACTATTTCATTCACGAGATAGTGCTGGTTTTTTTTCTTGGCTGCTTTTTGGGCGGCCTTTGCAAATACCTGAAGGAGCCGAAGACAAGATGGGCTGTTTTTACAGGCCTTTCGGCGGGCTTGATGTTTGCTACAAAGGAGACCAGCGTCCTGTCTTTTGCCGCAGCGGCTTTGGCCTTTCTTCTGCTTTGGAGGCCTTCTGCTGGCAAACCCTTTTCCTTTCGTCCCGTCCACATTGTCGGAGGGCTGGCTTCCTTTTTGGTTGTGTGGCTGCTGCTTTTTTCAGGATTTGGGACGCATTGGCAGGGACTTGCCGATTCTATCCGAAGTCTCTGGCTTTATCCGACGCATGCCGCCCGACAGTCGGCCCATTTTCATCCGTGGTGGTATTATCTGGATTTGCTCACATGGGTGGAGTTTTTTGAGCCGCTCAGCTGGAATGAAGACGGGATTGCCGCACTGGCGTTTTTCGGTTTTTTTATTGTTTTGCATGAGAGGCCCGATAGCAAGTCCTTTCCGTCATCGGCTTTTCTGGGCCTGTTTACTCTTATTTTGACAATTTTTTATTCCATCATTCCCTATAAAACACCCTGGAATGTCCTGTCTTTTTTGTATGGAATGTCGCTGCTGGCCGGCACAGCAGCTGATCGATTTCTTCGATGGTCTGCCGGCCCCAAAGAGCAATGGATTGCGGCAGCGGTATTGCTTATCTTTGGTCTTTTCAGCCCGCTGATACAAAGTTTGTTTCTAATGACAAAATATGCAGCAAGCCCTTCTAATCCTTATGTTTATGGACATACAACGCCGGATATTTTCCAAATGACCGAAAAGGTCCGCCAGGCAGCAGAGGCCTGCGGGGAGGGCGAACATCTTTATATTCAGATTTTTGCTGAAGGAGGGGATTATTGGCCTTGGCCGTGGTATCTTCGCAACTTTAAGACGGTTGGCTATTGGAACCGGCCGGATCCGGACTGTCCCGCCGCTCCGCTGATTTTGGCGGATGCCCGGCTGGAACCGGCGATTTTGGAGTATTTATATGAACTTCCGCCGCCAGGTTACCGGCACCTCTATCTTCCTTTTTTTGACAAGCCCGTTTACCTGCGGCCATCTCTTGAGTGGAGAGGATATATCCGGAAAGATTTTTCAGATAGGATTCGCTTGGTTGGGCCAAAGACATCGAGCAGAGCCGAATAGATGAAACCACTTCGTTTTTGCCATCGTGCAATGGCTTGTGATTTTGAGGTGCTTCTGGAGCATTCAGACCCTCATTATGCAGCAAAAGCAGCTCAGGCCGCTTTTGCCGAACTGGACCGACTCGAATTACTTTTAAGCCGGTTTCTACCCAACAGCGATATTGCCCGGATTTCAACTTTAAAAAAAGGGCAATCTATTCTTGTTTCTCCGGAAACGATGGAATGTCTGCAGATTGCCCAGCAGGTTTATCGGCAAACCGGAGGGCTTTTTGATGTAACGGTAGGGGGGTTGGTTGACCTTTGGAAAGAACAAAGTCCCCCCCGGGATGCTGTACAAAAAATGCTGCAGTCGGTGGGAATGAATAAGATGAAAATCCACCCTGAAACTATGTCGGTTGAAGTAAATGCCGATGGGATTATGGTGGATTTGGGGGGAATTGGCAAGGGATACGCTGTTAAGCAGATAGCCGCTGTCTTGAATGAGTGGAAAGTTCAGCAAGCAATCATTCACGGAGGGATGAGCACGCTTCTGGCGCTGGGGCCGCCTGCCGGGGCGGCCGGCTGGAAAGTCCAGCTTACCAATCCGGTTTCGCAGCAGATAATTCGCGTGCTTCAGATGAAAAGGGAGGCCTTGAGTTGTTCCGGACTTCGAAGAGGTACAGATATGATTCATCCTGTTACCGGTCTGGCAATTCAGGACAAATCGGCAGTATGGGTAAAAGGCGGCGATCCTGCTGTCTGCGATGCTTTATCGACAGCGAGCATGGTGATGAACTTGCAGCAGATAGAGCGGTTGACTCAAGAGTACCCTTCAATCGGGATTTTTGTTGTTCTAAAAGATAAGCCGAATCAGCCCCCTATCCAATATGGGTGTTGGTAAGCGTTGATTGTCTGCAATTATTTGTGGAAAAGAAATAGGGGTGATTGCTGCTTCTGCGGAAAATCTTTATTGATATGGCCTCTAAAATATGGATAATTCGGGAATAATTGAGAGGAAACATACTGAAGAAACAGTTTTTAAGGAGTTCATACAATGGGGATTTTAGATGTTATTGTTTTTGTAGTGTTTGTTGTCTGCGTCGTAGGGCTTGGGCTGTATAAAAGCCGAGATGAAAAATCCGGTGAGGATTATTTTTTGGCCGGACGCGGGCTGGTTTGGTGGCTGATTGGGTTTTCCCTGATTGCCGCCAATATTTCTTCTGAACAGTTTGTCGGAATGAGTGGAAATGCCGCCAGTTATATCGGTATGGCGATTGCCAGTTATGAATGGATGGCGGCAATCACACTGGTGGTGGTGGCTTTCGCCTTTTTGCCCTACTTTTTGCGGGCAGGCATCTATACCATGCCGGAATTTCTCGAATACCGCTATAATTCAGCGGCCCGTACGGTTATGGCAGTGGCTACCATCTTTATTTATCTCCTTCTGCTTGGATCTGTGACCTACTCGGGGGCCATTACCCTCAATACAATGGCGGAGGAGATGGAGATGAGTGTTGTGCCCACGGTGGCCCAGGCCTCTCTGGTTATTGGCATTATTGCAATGCTGTATGTGGCAGCCGGCGGCCTGAAGGCCTGTGCGTGGGCAGACTTGATTCAAGGAAGCGCCTTGATTGTCGGTGGGGCCGTGATTCTCATTTTTGCCTTTAAAATGCTCGGCGGTGTTCAGGAGGCCTCTTATATTGAAGATGTGACTACTGGTGCTGTCGGCACGAAAACATTCAGCGGCGGGGAAGGGGCTTTGGAAAGGTTTGTCTCTCTGAATAAGGTGCGGCTGAATATGTTTTTGCCGATGAACGATGCTACGCTTCCCTGGACGGCTTTGCTGCTGGGGTTGTGGATACCGAACTTTTATTATTGGGGATTGAATCAGTACATTACTCAGCGAACGCTCGGTTCTGCTTCGCTGGCGGAAGGGCAGAAGGGAATTGTTTTTGCGGCCTTTATGAAGCTGCTGATTCCCTTTGTGATTGTCGTTCCTGGGATTATTGCCTTTAATTTGTTTGCTCCCGAGATGAAATCCAAGGCGGCGGTCGACAATGCCCCGGTTTTTGCAAAGTATCAAAAGGCCAACCCCAATACGCTGCTTGTACAGGTGGTAGAATCTCCTTCGTTGGAACAGTTGGCGGCGCATGAGGAGGGCAAAATTCTGGTTGCTGTTTTTCCGGATAAAGAAAGCATAAAGGCCTGTCGCGTCAAAAATCCCTTTGTACTGCCGATTACCCAGGAAAAGTACAGCGCATTACAAGTCCAGCCGTTTACTGTATTTGAATCAGAGGATAAGTCCTGGCGCACAGTCTTTCCGACCCTTGCCTCGGAATTGGACATCTACAATGCATCGGTCCGTCAGGCGGCGCAGCAGTCAAATGCTCCCGTGGCCGTAGAAAAATTCCTTGGCTACAAATATGATTCTGCTTTGGGACATCTGCTCAGCAAGGTGCTCCCGGCTAAAACCGGTCTGGTGGGCTTTGTTCTGGCGGCCTTGCTGGGGGCTATTGTCAGCTCGCTGGCTGCCATGCTGAATGCTGCCTCGACCATCTTTACGATGGATATTTTCAAGAAGTATCTGTCGCCGAATGCATCCCAGTCTGCGATTGTGACGCTGGGACGAGTCTGCGTGGTTGTCTTTACGGCGGTGGCTGTTTTCTTAGCCCCGCAGCTGGGTAACCCCAAAATCAGCAACAGCATCTTTACCATTATTCAGGAAAGTCAGGGCTTCTTGTCGCCGGGTGTTCTGGCGGTGTTTGTGTTTGGACTGCTCGTGCGCCGCGGCCCGGCGGTTTGCGGTGTGGTGGGTCTGGTCACAAATTTTGTTGTGTATGGCGGTTTGAAATACATTTCCACCATCCCCAATCTGATGGAAAATAAGGGTATGGCTTTCTTGATCGGGAATTTCCTGAACCGCATGGCAATCAGCTTTCTTGTCTGTCTGCTGGTGATGGCTATAATCACGATTCTGAAGCCGCTGGCGAAGCCGGTAGAGTTTCGGCAGAACACAACTATCCAGCTGCATTCTTCCAGGGGTGCTCTTTCGGCCGGTATTGTGGTGGTGGTGCTTACCCTGCTTTTGTATGTAATTTTCAGTCCGCTTTGTTTGGCAAAATAAGGAGTTTGCTTGTGCAGGTTAGTGAAGATCATCAGGCCTTGTCCGTTTTGAGGAAATTGGCCGGCGAACAGGGCTTTACCCTAGCCGGTGCTAAAATCCGCCGCAGTTCTTCCCGTTTTTGCCTGGGGGTTGAGCACGGGGATTACAATGGGACGGAACTGTTTGGGGTAGGGACAGACCGGTTTATCTGGATGGCTTACAAACCCAACGGAACCGGCAAAATGCGTCTTTTCAGCGGCAATTTTCCTGACGATGGAGTTATTGAGTTTGCGCTCGGCTCTGTGCCGCCTCCCAAGTCTCCTCTCATTGCCGACACATGGGCCCGATTTCCCTATGGAGTGGATTTTATTTTGCGGCGGGAAGGGTATCCCCTCACGCAGGGGATGGATGCGGTTCTTTACGGAAACATTCCCGGCGGCGGTATGAGCCGTTCGGCCTCGCTTACTCTGAATCTGATTCTCTCGGTTCTGGATGTCAACGGCATTCACGAATCCGATTCGATGAAGATTGTCGATTTGGCGCAGGCCGTTGAAAATGACTATATCGGTTCCCCCTGCGGCAAGCTGGATCAGATTATGATTCTGTTTGCCAAAGAGGGGATGGGAACCCATTATCGTCCGTCTGACCGTTCAATTTCCTATGTGCCGCTGGGCAAGGGGGCGGCCGAATTCCGGATTGTGGTAATGGATACCGGCACCATCCGGCCCGGACTTGAAAAATCGACATACAAGATTCGTCGGGCTGAGTGTGAAGAAATGGTTCAGAAGGCCCAGTCGGCCGGCTTTCCCATCCGCTGTCTTGCCGATATTCGAGAGGAGCGGCTCTATCGGCAAATCCGGGAGCGATTCGAAAAAGATGTTCCTCATTTGGTCAGCCGGATGACATATATCTATAAAGCACAAAAGCGTTTTTACGAGATGCTCGAGGCGTGGAAGAAGGGCGATATTGCCACGGTTGGCCGCATTTTCCGCGAGGATGGAATTGGTCTGCGTGATGAATATGTGATATCGGGGCCGGAGCTGGAAACAATGTGTGATATCGCCCGTACAATTCCTGGTGTTCTCGGTGAACGCATGCTCGGCGGCGGGGATAAGGGGGCGGCGGGGGCTCTGGTATTGGCTGAGGGCAAAGACAAACTTAAACAAGCAGTTGAAATAGCGTATCCGCGGTCACGGCCGGCTTTTGCTGATCGTTTTGCCGTCCATACGTGCAAAGTGGTAGAAGGAATCACAGTCCTGCAGGAACGGCTTTAAGTCTTTCTTGTTATAAATGGCTTCGAGTTGATTTTGCTGCCCTTTTCTGCTGCTGTTTTCTTTTTGCAGAGGGTAAAGGATTCAAATTGAAAAGTCGCTGGCGACCTGAAAATCAGCCAAGCGCTGCTAATAAGATTTTCGTTGTTAGCCCCATATGCAGATTATCTATTTATAACCATGATTGTTCCAAAACAAAATAGCCGAATTTCGGATGTGGACTTTCAAAAAGCAATTCAACTGCTTGAAGGATCTTCCCAGATTGCAATTACAACTCACATTCGTCCGGATGGCGATGCCTGCGGATGTATGCGGGCTCTCATAGATGCCCTTTTGGCACACGGCAAGAAGGTCTTTCCGCTTTTTTTATCTCCTCCCGCTTCCTGGTATGCAGATTTGTTCGATAAGAAAGTGCCGGTCCTCGGCAACGATTTCAGCAGCGAGCAGCTGATGGAGGAACCCTGGCGAGAGTGTGATTTGCTTATCGTGGTGGATACCAACAGTCTCGTTCAATTGCCGGGGCTTGAAATGTGGTTTCAGCATGATGCCCCTCCCAAAAAGGTGCTTGTGATTGATCATCATTTGACCGGAGATGGTCTTGGAGATGTTCAGCTGGTTGATGCCAAAGCGGCTGCGGCGGGCGAGATTGTGTACGATTTATTCAGAGCAGCCGGCTGGCCGATTACGCCTTCGATAGCCAAAGCGCTTTTTGTGGCCCTTTCCACGGATACCGGATGGTTTCGTTTTGGAAATGCAGACAGCCGCATTTTCCGCACCGCTGCGGAACTGATTGAGGCAGGCGCCCGGCCGGATGAGATCTACCGGATGATGTATCAGAGTTTTACTCCGGCTCGTCTGCGTCTGCTGGTTCGGATGCTGGACCATTTGGAATTGTATGAACAGGAGCAGATTGCGTCTCAATACCTTCTGCGAAAAGATTTTGAGGAAACGGGTGCGAAAGGGCCGGATACGGAAAATCTGATTGATGAATGCCAGCGAATCAAAACCGTGGAGGCGGCGTTTTTGCTGGTTGAACTTTCTGATGGACGGTTTCGCTGCTCTCTCCGAAGCAAGGGGAAGGTGGATGTTCGAGTGATTGCTCAAAAATATGGGGGCGGGGGGCATACCCTTGCGGCTGGTGTGACCGTGCCCGGACCTCTGGAAGAGGCAAAGAGCAAAATTGTTCAGGAAATCGCCGAACAATTGAGGAAGAAATAAGGTACGTTTCTAACGTATTGATTCATAAATAGATAGAAGCGTTTTGATGACTCCCAGAAATAGAAAGCGAAGAGAATTATGTTTCTTGAAAAAGACAGGAAATATCTACAAACAGCAAGGGAATATAAAAATTTTTGAAAAAAAATTAAAAAACTATTGACGTTTTTTTAAGTATACTTATACTGATTAGTCTGGAGGGGGTTAAGGGAGTGGTGATAAAGAAGAGATGGTTTTTAGATTTTGAAAAAAAATTTAAAATTCTGTTTTCTTGCTTGACTGCTCAGTGGAAGTGAGTAAACTTCCAAAACTCAGCCGATGTCGCTGATAAAGTTGGGCAGCGACATTTTTGTTGCTCTTTGGGAAATGAAAAGACGATGGTTGATGCTTTAGAGCCGACTGGCCCTTGGGACGACGTCCTTGCTGTCAGGTGCGGCTACCTGTCGGGCTCGTAGCTCAGCTGGTTAGAGCGCACGCCTGATAAGCGTGAGGTCGGAAGTTCAAGTCTTCCCGGGCCCATTTTGATTAGGCGGTTGCTGCTGAAGCAATCGCATTGGGGTCCGGGGACGTAGCTCAGCTGGGAGAGCGCCGGCTTTGCAAGCCGGAAGTCGTGGGTTCGAGTCCCATCGTCTCCAATAAATGGGTTTATCAGAAACAGCTGCTTTGTCGGCTGTCCTCTGAAAACAGAATAAAGCTCTTTGACAAGTGCAGATTGGTTGAATCGTGGGAAATGAAACATCATTATGTTTTCATTCACCACTCAAGCGTCAACACCAACCAAAACGGTACACGCAAGTGTACCGTCGGCGAGAGGCCATGCAATCACTGATTGATATGGTCAAGTTACTAAGAGTGTATGGGGGATGTCTTGGTGTCGAGAGGCGATGAAGGACGTGGTAGGCTGCGATAAGCCCGGGGCAGGAGCCGAACATCCGCTAATCCCGGGATCTCCGAATGGGGAAACCCGACGGAAACGGGCAACCGTTTTCCGCCATCCTTGGCTGAATGCATAGGCCATGAGAAGCGAACGCAGGGAACTGAAACATCTTAGTACCTGCAGGAAAGGAAATCAATTGAGACTCCGTTAGTAGCGGCGAGCGAAAGCGGAAAAGCCCAAACCGAAAAGCTTGCTTTTTGGGGTTGTGGGCGTCGATCAGGAGTTACAAAGACACGATCAGCAAAACGGTCTGGAAAGTCCGGCCGCAGAAGGTGATAGCCCTGTATGCGAAAGATCAGTGTCCTCCGTTACGGTCGACGTACCAGAGTAGCACGGAGCTCGTGGAACTCCGTGTGAAGCTGGGGGGTCCACCCTCCAAGGCTAAGTACTCCTCGACAACCGATAGTGAAAAGTAGCGCGAGCGAACGATGAAAAGAACCCCTACGAGGGGTGTGAAAAGGACCTGAAACCATACACTTACAAGCTGTAGGAGCCCTATGTCCGTCCTTCGGGACGGAAACGGGTGACTGCGTGCCTTTCGCATAATGAGCCGGCGAGTTGCTGTTTGTGGCCAGGTTAAGCACTTCAGGTGCGAAGCCGCAGCGAAAGCGAGTCTGAACAGGGCGTTGAGTCGCAAGCAGCAGACGCGAAACCAAGTGGTCAATCCATGGCCAGGTGGAAGGGGATGTAAAAATCCCTGGACGACCGAACCCGTTAACGTTGAAAAGTTATGGGATGAGCTGTGGAGAGGAGTAAAAGTCTAATCAAACTTGGAGATAGCTCGTTCTCTCCGAAATAGCTT
>CALMLO010000066.1 GCA_937868095.1 uncultured Phycisphaerales bacterium
TGTATATATCCGGGACTCCAAGAACCCTGCCGAGGCACGGTTCGGGCTGCGGCGGTACTTTGAGCATTACAACCGACGCCGGCGACATCAGTCGCTGGGCCGGAAAACGCCGGCGGTGGTCTATGGCCTTGCAAAAGGAAGTGATATTGCTAGAATAATGAAGACAGATGGCGACCGAGCCAAGAGCCGGTTAACCGTTAACCTGTGCGAAACAGTTCCACCTTAATTCAAGGGTGATTCTGTCCAGCGCATGGGGACAACCTAAAGTACAGTATAAATGATATTATAAAGAATGTATCTTTGAGAGGCTACAATGGCAGAAACAGATACAGAGAAGGATTTCATAAATACCTTAAAATCCTCTGATGGACAAAATAAGCATTTTCTGAAATTATTTGATAAGACTGGGCAAGAATTCGTTCATTTTACGGGCGTTGGCGAAGAGGACAAAAAATCACTCGAAGAGCTTAAATTACGAATAACGTGTTTTTTTCAGGAAGCATTAAAATTAGATACAGTTTCCTTCTTGTTTGGAACGGGGTCATCAAAACCTCTAGGAGCAGAAAGCATCAATGAAATACCATCATCTATATGCCAAAAGATTCAACAAGGAGGAGTAAAGAATGCTTGTAAGATGGTGGTTGATTCTATTAGCGATAATAAGTGTGATACCAACGCTGGATGCAAAATTAATTTAGAGAAATTATTGGGAGACTTAATAAGACTTAATAATGTCACCACATGTTTCAAAGGCATATTAAATTTCAAGACAGACGATGCTAAAAAAGGAGAAGACGATAAAGAGCCAGATATATCCAATAAAGTTTTGGAATTAATAAGATTGATTAAACAAGAATTGTTCACTTCCTGTAATGTACCGATTACAGGAAGAGTTTTCAAGGAATATGAAGCAGATCCATTGATTGTTCATAAAGAATTTATTAAAAAAGTACTAGCGAGACCATTGAATCTTAAACGAATCAACCTCTTTACAACAAATTATGATTTGGCGTTTGAGAAAACAATGGACGCTTTAGGCGTAATTTATATTGATGGATTTGTTGGCAACATAAAAAGAACATTTAAGCCAGAAGTGTATAACTATGATTATTATTTTCCCGCCTCTACCACGGAAGGTCGAGTCCACCGACTAGATAAAGTTGTCCACCTATATAAATTACATGGTTCATTGGACTGGGTAGAATACTCACCGGATTCGAAAAATATATATGGCATTGAACAGAAGAAAGATTCTGCCCGTTTTGATGAAAGTATTATAATCTACCCCCAGCCGATGAAAGAAGAGGAAACCTTAGGTTTTCCATATTCTGAAATGTTCAGAAGGTTTGCTTCAATTATTCAACAACCACAAAATGTGTTGATTACTTATGGTTACGGATTTGGAGACGAACATATAAATAGAGTAATATATAATGCTTTGTCTATATCTACCTTTCATTTGATTGTTGTTTCCTATGGCTGGACGGAATCTCTGAAGCGGTTTTATGAAATGGCGAAAGAAGATTCACGCATCAGTTTCTTAATAGGTGAATATTTGGGAGACTGGAAAAGATTTGTTTATGAAATGTTGCCCGATATTAAGCAATTAGAGCTAGAAGAAAACATTGTGAAGACAATGAAGAAATTGAAAGGCGAAGATAAGACAGAAGGAGACGAATAATTGTGGAAAAAGACAGGCAAATAGGGCGAGTACTCAATGTAGATAGCTTTAAAGTTCTTATCGAGATAGATAAGGAAAATAAAAGCCTCACAAAAACACATTACTTCGGTATATATCCTGTCGCCAGAATAAATTCGTATGTGATTATTCCTGTTGGCTACGAAAAGATAGTTGGTCATATTACAAAAGTCCAGATGTTCACAGAAGCTGAAGGTTCTCTGAACAAAACCACGATTACTTTGCCTGATGTTAAAAGATTGATATGGGCAACAATGATAGGAACTATCAAAAAAAAAGGCGATGACGAATATTACGAACAAGGGATTACATCTTTCCCATCTTTAGATAATCCTGTATGTTTTATTTTGAAGAATGAATTGGATTTAATATTCGATGAAAAGGCTGAATACCCACTGCCAGATCAGCAGGTAAATGCCTCAAAGAATTATTATGTCCCCATTGGGAAAAGTACCGCGTTCCCTGAATACGAAATAAAAATTGACCCTGATGCATTATTTGGTAAACATCTCGCAGTCCTCGGCAATACAGGTTCAGGCAAATCTTGCACGATAACATCTCTGATACAAACATTATTAAAAAGAGAATATGGAGATAAGAAAATAACGAATGCACACTTTATAATATTAGACACAAATGGTGAATACAGCAGTGCCTTCATAAAGCGAGATCAAGAGGGGAAAATCATTGGGCGAATAGGAGATTGTCTGATAATTAACAAGGAAGGGTTGAAAATCCCTTATTGGTTCATGAATTTTGATGATTTCAAAACGCTTTTTAAAGCAACCGAGGGCAGCCAAGCTCCTGTATTAAATGCAGCGTTGGTTTTAGCAAAAGAAAAAATTGAAGGTGACAATCCCATTACATTTTACAAATTAATATGCAACGAGTTATGGGAGATATACAATACTATTTTAAAGACAGAAGAGAGTTGGAAAAAAGCAACGTCTTTAGGCAACTGCTGTAATCGCATTTTAAAAACGATAGAAGACAACGAGGCACAGATTGGCTCTTATTTGACGAGTAAACACATTTCGTTAACCACTGGGGATATTAAAAGTGCTATATTACAAATAAACAACTATTTAGAGGTTAATCCGAAAAATAAACAATATTACAGCTTTAAAGCCGGAATTGATTTTTCAAGTTATCTAAAATGGTATGAAAAATATCAATCTATATTTGATCCAGCATTGCCTGGATTTGATATGTCTCAGACAATGATTGATGCGGATATGCCTATATTTTTTGAAAAGAATAATTTTGCATCAAAATATTTATATCAAGCGATGGATATTGAGAGTAGAGAAAACAGTCGAATTAGAGAATATTGTTCGACATTAATATTAAGAATAAATTCTTTTTTCAACGACGAACGATATAAAATTCTTTTTGATGATTACGAGAATTTTCCTTATGCGTTAGCCACTTTTCTGAGATATTGTTTTGGTAGAATGAGCAATGCGAAAATGACGGAGTTCGGCAAAAATATAGATGGACAAAAAACAGGGACGCCGCCATTTTTAGAATATTATTTAAAAGAACAAGGCTTGACTCAAAAAGAAGGCAAAAACCATCAAATAATTATTTTTGATATGAGCCTGCTAGCTTCAGATATTCTGGAGAACATAACCGCACTTTTGGGAAGATTGGTATTAGAATTCATGCAAAGAATGGGAAAGAAACAAGAAGAACGAGGGTCATTCCCTGTTGTGATAGTGTTAGAAGAGGCACATAACTATATTCCAGAAAAGAAAAGAAGTGAAGAAAAAGAATCGATATCTAAAATTGTATTTGAAAGAATAGCGAGGGAAGGACGGAAATACGGTCTTAGTTTAGTGGTATCATCACAGCGACCAAGTGAGTTATCTAAGACGGTACTCTCGCAGTGCAATTCATTTATTGTGCATAGAATTCAAAACCCTGAAGACCAAAAATATATACAAACGATAGTCCCTTCTATTAATGAAGACTTGTTAAAACAACTTCCATCCCTAGCTCAACGAACGGCATTAATATTTGGTGATTGCGTGAGAGCTCCAGCACAATTATATATGAATCAAGCAGATCCATTACCGGATAGTAGAGACCCAAAGTTCATGAAGCACTGGTTGAAATTAGATACAACACAGAAAGAAGAACCAGATTTTGAAAAGATTTGCGAGCAGTGGGAAGGTAAAACACGATAGATGAAAATAGTTTCCCAGATTAGACTCATGATTTTAGAATATACAGTATATTGGCAGATAAGTTAATTGAATTTAAATATAGGTAGTATGATGGAAGTTTGAGCGTGTCCCCAAAAACTGGACAGTTGTTTAAGGTGGAATTGTTTTCGGGTATACTGGAGCGAAAAGCCCCGAAAGGAACTCGAAACAATGACACAGAAGCGGCGGTAAACGGCCGGCCGGGGGGCTATACGCGGTGCATCATTTTGAAGATGTTTTCGTGCTGGAGTGTGATGGTCAGGTCCATTTGACGGGCGATTTTGTTCAGGCGGGTCTGGAGTTCTTCCAGTTCCACTGCGGCGTCGGTGATGTCAATCGCCATCGTCATCACAAAATACTCCTGCATAATCCGCTGGCTCACATCGATAATATTGATATTCGCCCTGGCCATCGTGTTAGCAATGCGTGCGATGATTCCGACCTTGTCTTTGCCTGTAACCGTCACAATGCAGATTTGCGAGACCTGCCTTTTTTGGTTCTTTGCAGCTGCCATATCAAACTCCTTAAGAGGCGTTTTCCTGCTTTCAAAGTCTATTATTATAGCCCCCTTCCGCCGGGCTTCCACTAAAATCAGAGAGCAAGCGGGGAGGTTGTCTTGAAATTTGCAGGGATTTGGATTAAAATAGGGTTTTGACTGAAAAACTGAAACTGGAATAAAACTATGGAGATTATAGATAATCTTAATATTCGGTGTTTTAAGCCGCTGATTACCCCCCAGCAGCTGAAATCCGAGATACCTCAGACAGCCGAGCAGGCCAAGGTTGTCGCTTCTTCCCGCCAAACCATTCAGAATATTCTTGTCGGTCAGGACCGGCGGCGAATCGTCATTACCGGCCCGTGCAGTCTGCATGATGCGGATGCGACGCTGGAATATGCGCGGCGGCTGAAAAAGCTTCAGGAGGAAATTGCCGACAGAGTCTTTCTGGTGATGAGGACCTATTTCGAGAAACCGCGGACGACGCTCGGGTGGAAGGGGATACTTTATGACCCCCGTCTGGACGGCTCGTATGACATTGAGAACGGCATCCGGCTGTCGCGGCGGATTCTGTCTGACATTACGTCTATCGGGCTGCCTGCGGCGACGGAGTTTCTTGATCCGATTGTGCCTCAGTATCTGTCTGATTATATCAGTTGGGCTGCGATCGGGGCCCGCACCTCTGAATCGCAGATTCACCGTCAGATGGCCAGCGGGCTTTCTATGCCGATCGGCTTCAAAAACGCCACTGACGGCAATCTTGAAATTGCACTGGACGGCATTAAGGCCGCCCTGAGTTCTCATTCCTTCCTGGGCATCGACCAGAACGGGAAAGTGATTATTGCTGAAACGACGGGCAATAAATACGGGCATCTGGTGATGCGCGGCGGCACAAGCGGCCCTAATTATACGAGCGAGTATGTTGCCTTTGCGGAAGTTCTGCTTAGAAAGGCGCAGATTCCAAACGGCATTATCATCGACTGCAGCCACGCGAACTCGCACAAAAACTATAAATATCAGCGGCAAGTTCTTTTCGACGTGGCCGACCAAATCAAAAACGGAAACAAAAGTATTATCGGGATTATGCTTGAAAGTTTTCTCAAGGAAGGCAAACAAAGCATCGGTGCGCCGGGGGGGCTGAAGTTTGGGATTTCGCTCACGGACAGCTGCATCGGATGGGAAGAAACAGAAGAACTTATCCGTTTTTTTGCTGAGGCCGTGGAATCTGCGTCTCTAACTCATTGAACAAGAAGGCGTTAGGGACACTTCTAAAATTTCCTCTTTTTACGAAAATTTTCGAAAAATCGTTGACTTTTTCGTCAATTTTCGTTATCTTGCCTATTATGACACGCAAACGTGTAAATCAGAAAGATATTGCTGAAACGCTCAACATTTCTGTTGCAACGGTTTCGAAGGCCCTCCGCGGTGATTACTCGGACATCAACGAAGAAACCCGCCAGCGTGTCCTGAACATGGCCACCAAACTTGGGTATGACTCGGGCTCCCACATTCAGCCGGCTCTTGAAGAGGAGGAGCGAAAGCCGTGCATGGTGGGTGTTCTGATTCTGCGGAAATATCACGAATGGCAGCATACGCATTATTTTGCCGGAATGAGCGAGAAATGCGCCAAAATGAATGTTTCGCTCATCGTTCACTACGTTGAAGAAGAGGACAGCCGACAGATTCTTTACCCTGAAAATCAGCCGCCGGCTATGCGGGACGGCCAAATTCAAGGGCTGATTCTGGCTAACCGCTGGCCGACGGACGTGGTTCGAACGCTGTCGGAAAGTTTTCCGTGTGTATCCCTTCTTTATGATTATTTTCCCCTTCCTATTGATGTGGTGGGTGTTGATGAAAGCCAGGGGGTTTCTCTGCTGATAGACCACTTGCTTACGCGAGGTCATACGAACATTGGGTTTTTCGGGAACTGCGGACAGGTGGTTTATGCTCGCAATCGTTTTGCGATGTACGCGGCTTCTCTGTATCGTGTTGGTCTTCCGTTCCTTCCTGAAAACGTCTGCAATCTGGGCCCGGCGACGCTTGAGGATAAGGAAGAGGACCTGAACGGACAGATTGAGCATGCTGTCGAACGGATTGAAAAGGGAGTTCGCGCATGGATTTGTGCCAATGACTGGGTGGGATATTTGCTTTGCCGAGGACTATTTGATCGGGGGTTCCGGATTCCGGGGGACGTGTCGGTTGCGGGTTTTGACAACACGGAAGACAACACACTGGGCTGTCCGCGACTGACCAGCATCTCCGTTCCAGCGCTTCGGATGGGGGCCGAATCGCTGCGTCGGCTGCTGAATCGCATCCGTTATCCGAAAAGTCCACCTCTGAAAGTGCTGCTGCCGGTTCAGTTGTTTGAGGGCCAAACGACCGGTCCGGTGCCAACGAACGTGTAGAGTTGAAAGGGTGGGCAGCTGCAAGCCGGAGAGGGCTTGCAAAAGCAAGAAAAAACGATCTGTTCCGGGGGGATCGTTTTTTCTTGTTTTCCAATTCTGAACCAACAAGACCCAGAAACTATACATCCCCCTCTCCATGGGTCTTTCCTTAGGGGCTTCCTTTTGTTTTGCGGGCGTTCTGCCGAACAAAAATGCTTGATTTTGAGGCAAACTCAGCCGATATATACTGACTGAACGTTTCTATTTCTGGAGATTGTCGATGACGGAATACAGCAAACTGCCTACAGAAGAACCATGGCGCATCTTTCGGATTATGGCCGAATTTGTGGAAGGGTTTGAGGAGCTTGCGAATATAGGACCTGCCGTATCTGTGTTCGGTTCGGCTCGTGAAAAACCCGGCAGTCACTATTACCAATTGGCGGAAGAGACGGCGTACCTTGTGGGTAAGGCGGGCTTTGCTGTAATGACAGGCGGGGGCGGGGGTATTATGGAGGCCGCCAATAAAGGTGCTCGGCGGGCGGGCGTCAAAAGCATCGGCTTGAATATTGAGCTGCCCCATGAACAAGTTCCCAATCCGTACCAGACTCTTTCTCTGCATTTCCGATATTTCTTTTGCCGAAAGGTGATGTTCGTCAAGTATGCGCATGGGTTCATTGTGATGCCCGGGGGCTACGGCACACTCGATGAATTTTCTGAGGCCCTTCTGCTTATTCAGACTCTCAAACAGGCCTACTTTCCCGTGGTGTGCATGGGCAGTGAATTCTGGAAAGGGCTGGTGGATTGGCTCAAGAAAGAGGTGCAGGAAAGTCATCAATACATCGACCCGGAGGATTTGAATGTCTTTACTGTTTGCGATGAGCCGCAGAAGGCCGCAGACATCATCCGGGAATTTCATCAGACCAACGGGCGCGGGGGCTATCGTCAGCCGCCGGGTATCCGGAAATGGACGGACGGGCAGTAATTCTTACACAAACTTTTCTGCTTCTTCCAGCGCCTTCCGGTAATGCCTGAGCAGATAGGACTGCTCCGGCCCTCCTAAATGACCCCAGGGAAGAATCTGTCCGGGCTGGAAGGCACGCTGGGCCTGCTGGTGAACATCCATTCCGTGGTCTGCAAAGGCCTGCTGCCAGCGGTCAAAATCGAAGGTTTCATCCCACAAATCGAACTTAGCCCCCTTTCGCCAGGCGGTTTCGATGACGTCAGCGAGGCGGCGGTCGCCCCGGCCCATTGCCGATTCGAGGACACTTCGTTCGAGGGTATGATAATGAATCTGCACGGTCCAGGCCCGCAACTGGCTTTTTCGCTCGAGCAGGAGGCGGCGGGCCGTTTGAAAATACGAAATAGGTTTTTGTCCCAGCCACTGAAACGGTGTATGCGGCTTGGGAACCAGCCAGCTGACGGAGGCCGTTATGGAGGCGGGCTGCCTGCCGAGCAGGTCTCTGCGAAGGGTCGCCAGTGCCCAGCATAAATCCACGATCCGGGCAATATCCGCTTCGGTTTCGCCGGGGAAGCCGACCATAAAATAGAGTTTGACTTTCTGAAATCCCGCTTCGTAAGCCGCCTTCAGGCCGGCGAAGAGGTCTGCATCGGAGATGGGCTTATTGATTACCCGCCGGAGCCGCTCGGGTGCTGTTTCGACGGCGATGGTCAGGCCGCTTTTCCGAACGGAGGTCATCAGTTTCGGGAGCAGATGCAGCTGCTGCTGGACGCGCAGACTCGGAATGGAAAGGCCGACCCGGAGCGGACGAAAATAAGCCGTCATTTTCTCGGCAAGTTCCTCCAGCCAGGGATAGTCTGCGGTGGACAGACTCAGGAGACTGATGGTATCCATGCCGGTATTCGAGTACTGCTTTTGGGCCAGTTCCATAATTCGTTCGACCGAGCGATAGCGCAAGGGGCGTCGGCAGTAGCCGGCCTGACAAAACCGGCAGCGTCCCGGACAGCCCCGCATAATCTCGATGCTGATTCGGTCATGGACGGCCTGGACAAAGGGGACAATCGGTGCTTCCGGCACCGGCGCCTGATCAAAATTGTCAATCCAGGCATCTTTGAGCCGCATCGGCAGTGCCTCCGCCAGCGGCTTGAATGCTGTAATTTGGTCCGCCTCATAGTCGAAGGCATACAGGGAGGGCACATACACAAACGGCAGCGTCCGTGCGGCACGGAGGAGAAAGTCGGCTTTGCTGAGGCGGTTCTGTTTGCAGGTTCGATAAAGTTCGAGCAGTTGGACAATTGCTTCTTCCGCCTGGCCGAGCACGAACAAATCCACGAACTCGGCGATGGGTTCGGCGCAGTCGGCCGCCTGCCCGCCTGCGATAATCAGGGGGTCCTGTTCGCTGCGCTGCGTCCGCCGGACCGCCAGACCCGCCAAATCCAGCATGTTCAGCAGGTTGGTATAGCAGAGTTCGTTGGTCAAACTGAAGCCGAGTATATCAAAGCCGGCGGCCGGCAGGCGGTTTTCGAGAGAAAAGAGGGGCAGGTTTTCTTCCCGCATGACGGCTTCGGCATCGAGCCACGGGGCGAATATCCGCTCCGCAGAGGCCCAGAGGAGCCGGTTGACGACTTCATACACAATCGCCAGCCCCGTATGGCTCATGGCGATTTCGTAGATATCGGGAAAACACAGGCCGAGCCGGACGGCGGCGGCGGAGGGGTTTTTGCATATTTGATTGACTTCGCCGCCGATATATCGGGCGGGTTTGCGCACCCTGGGCAGGAGCCGACGGCTGACTTGTTCCTTTACAGACTGAATTGGCTTGATTATCATAGCGGGCATTATACAGAAAACCGACCTTTTTTGAATCATTTCAGTCCATTATGGGAAAAAAACTGGACAGATTTTTTGCCGGCTTGACAGGCATTCTTCTGGCTGCGGCCGCCTTATGGGTGTGTTATCAAAACCGCCCTGTTGTCGTCGAAAACAGCGGCTTTCGGCCTATCATGGGCACGCTGGCCCAAGTGACGGCGACGGCGGAGAATAAAGCCATCGCACGCAAGGCCATTCAGGCGGCCTGGGAGGCGCTGGAGAAGGTCTATCAGACAATGAATGACCGCGATCCTGAATCGGAATTGTCGCGATTAAATAACTCCGCTTTCGGACAGGAAGTTGTTGTCAGTTCTGAGTTGTTTGCCGTCCTTTGTGCTTCGCAGCAGTACAGCCGACTGACGGACGGGGCATTTGATATTACGGTCGGCCCTGAAACGGCCTTGTGGCGGCGGATGGAAAAGACAGGAAAGGCCCCTGCCGCTGAGGAGATTGCCGAGGCCCGCAAAAAGGTGGGATATGAAAAGATGGTGCTGAACCCCAGCCGGCAGAGTGTGCGGTTTGAAGTGGAGGGGATGCGGCTTGATCTGGGAGGGATTGCCAAAGGGTATGCCGTGGATTTGGCCATCGCAGCAATGCAGGAGCAAGGGGCCAAAGGGGGAATGGTGGATGTGGGAGGCAATATTCGCTGTTTTGGGACGCCGCCGCCGCCCGCGAAGAACTGGATTGTTGGAATCCAAAATCCACGTTCCGAATCGTTAATCGGCAAGGTTCGGCTGGATAATTTTGCTGTCGCCACGAGCGGGGATTACCGGCGTTTTGCCCAGATTAACGAGAAGCGGTACAGCCATATCCTTAATCCGGCTACCGGAGAATCCATCGAGGGCTTAATCAGTGTGACGGTTTTGGCCGCGAGTGCGATGGAGGCCGATGCCCTTTCTACGGCGGTGAGCGTGCTGGGGAAAGAAAAAGGGCTGGCGCTGATTGAATCCCTGCCGGAGGCGGAGGCCATTTTGATTGCTGCCGAAAAGCCGGAGGAGCTTATTCTAAGTTCCGGGGCTGAAATGTATCTGGCTGACTATTGACCTATCAGCAGGCAGAGCCGTCTTCTGAATTGCCCTTTGGGGGAAGATACTTCCGCTTTTCCTGAAAACCTTCCATTTTTCTATCAATCGGAGAGGGGGTCTTGCCGCACTTTATTAAGAAGGAGCCCGTCAGGGGCCATCGGGGTCGGGGCCCCTGATTTTTTTGGGCGGGCGCAAAAAAACGCCGGGAGGTTCGGTCCCGGCGTTTTCCAAGGAAATCCTTTCACAAATTTGGTCTTACGGGTTCAGCACAACGCAATGTACGTTGCGACAGCAAGCAGCAGAATGCGCTTCTTACTCGCAAAGAACGGGTGCCAAATCTTCTCATAAAACCGTGTCATTTTCTCACCCCTTCAACAAGAGTTTTCTGAATCCCCCATGACCGAAGCCATGACTTGCCTTACGCCCTTAGTATAACCCAAACGGCCCTGGAAAACAAGAAAAACCTGGGCGATTGAAATGCAACTAATTGCAAAATAAAGATTTACGACTTTTCTGCTCAGGTAATTTTTCGCGGCGGAGGCCTGTTAGGCGACTTTCTGGGTCTTTTTTTACTTGCTCCAGCGGCGATATGCTTCCTGGGCACAGAACTCGGCGAACCGCTCAAGTTCTACAAAGTCGGCCCGCTTGAGGACTTTCTCTACTAACTCGTTGTATTTTCGATTTTTATACTGAAACTGGAGCTGCGATTCGAGGATGTGCTGGACCTCGTCAAACGATTTGGAGACGGGCGGGGTGAAGGAAACCAGGCGAATGATAAAGATGCGCCCGCCCTCTTCTACAGGGCCTTTAATCTCGCCAACCTGCATTTTTTCTGCGATTTTCTCTATTTTATCATAGGGTTCTGCGAGGGAATCCGTGCCTAAGGTAACCGGCGCCCACAGCCCCCCTGCCGAGGCCAGCGGGTCGTGGGAAAACTGTTTGGCCAGTTCGGCAAAATCTTCTCCCTGCTGAAGTTTCTGGAGGAGTTCGTCGGCAATCCGGCGGGCGGCCTGCTGGGGGGTTTCTCCCTCGAGGAGTTGCTGGGGAGAAAGTTTGGCTGGAACCAGTTCAATCAGTTGAAACTGAAGCCGGCCCGGACGGAAAAACTGCTCGTTCTTGACCCGCTCATAATACTCCATCAGTTCACTTCGGGTGAATTTTCTTTCTTCCATCACCGTCGAGGAGATGTAGGATTGCGTCATAATCAGTTTTTTCTGGAAGTCGCGAAAGGACTGCCAGTCCATACCCATGCGTTTTAATTCCTGTTCGGCGAGGGCGACATTGTTGTCATAATCCGCAACAAAGCGTTCTATCTCTTTTTTGACGGCGGCCTCCAGCAGTTCATCGATGTTGGCGGGGGCGGACTTGCGGGCCTCTTCGTAGAGGAGCAAATCGGCCGCCTTGGAACGGATGATACTTCGCAGCAAGGGCATCGCCTGGGCCTCGTAAGCGGTTAAATCTCCCTTTTTCGCCAAGGGAGTCAAGGCCTCTTTTACCTGCGGAATTGAAAGAATCTCCTCGGATGTGAGCGTTTCTGAACCGACTTTGAGAACCATTCCGCCGGTGGGTTCAGGAAGGTTGTAGCGATTGGCCAGGGGAAGGTTGAGCATTTCCTCCTGGGAATATTTGCCTTGAGGGATTTTGGAGCTGCAGGCCGAAAGGAAGACGACCAGGCCGGCCGCAGCAAGTTGAAAAATCCCCCTCACCGAACGGCTGTTTTGCACCATAAAACAAACTCCTGAATAAAAAATGTTCGGCGGAGATTATAGCGGACAACGATTTTCTGCAAAAGCGAAAAAACGGGGACTTTTCCGGCCATCGTTGACCGCGGCACGGGGAGAGGGTATGATTATCCCTGAAATTCGAACGAGAGCGAAACAATCCATCCATAAAGAACTTTTTGGGAGGTCATTATGAAGCAGCACGCCCGACTCGGACAAGCCCTCCGTTTTTTTGCAATCGGCCTGATGACCCTTGCGGCAGCGGAACTTCAGGGGGCGGCGGACTATCCTTATCAGCCGGTTCCTTTTACGAAGGTTCAGTTCACCGACGGCTTCTGGCAGCCGCGAATTGAAACCAACCTCACGGTTACCATTCCCTATGCCTTTGAGCAATGCGAAAAGACCCATCGGATTGATAATTTCAAGATTGCCGGCAAACTGATGGAGGGTCGCTGGGAAGGCGAGTTCGGATTCAATGATTCTGATGTTTACAAAATCATCGAAGGGGCCTCGTACGGGCTGATGGTCAGGCCGGACCCGAAAATGGATGCTTATCTGGACGAATTGATCGGTTATATTGCCGCCGCTCAGGAGCCGGACGGCTACCTTTATACGGCCTTGACCGCCAATGCCCGTGAAGGGGGCAAGCGGAAAATTACCTGCTGCTACAACAAAGAACGGTGGGACAATCTGCCCTCCAGCCATGAACTGTACAACGCCGGCCATATGTACGAAGGGGCTGCGGCACACTACCTGGCGACGGGCAAGCGGAGTTTTCTTGAAGTTGCCATCAAGAATGCTGATTTAATTTGTCAGGTTTTCGGGCCGGGGAGGAATGAGGGGGTTCCGGGCCATCAGGAAATTGAAATCGGGCTTGTCAAACTGTATCGGGTCACCGGTGATGAAAAGTATCTTCGTCAGGCCAAATGGTTTCTCGACCAGCGCGGACGAAGCGGGCACAAAGATGCCTATATGCAGTCGCACAAGCCGGTAACCGAGCAGACGGAGGCGGTCGGCCATGCCGTCCGGGCGGCCTATATGTACAGTGCGATGGCCGATGTGGCGGCGCTGACCGGCGATGCCGCCTATATCAGGGCCGTCAATGCCCTCTGGAACAATGTGGCCCATAAGAAACTTTATGTAACCGGCGGCATCGGGGCGCGGCACCAGGGAGAGGCCTTCGGCGATGATTATGAACTGCCCAACGCCACTGCCTACTGCGAGACCTGCGCTAATATCGCCAATGTGTATTGGAATCATCGGATGTTTCTGCTGCATGGGGAAGCCAGGTACATCGATGTGATGGAGCGGTCGCTGTATAACAGTGTGATTTCCGGGGTGTCGCTGGACGGCAAGCGGTTTTTCTATCCTAATCCGCTTGAGTCGGAGGGCAACTATGAGCGGAGCGAATGGTTCGGGTGTGCGTGCTGTCCGGGGAATATTACCCGCTTTCTGGCTTCGGTGTCGGGTTATGCCTATGCCGTCCGGGGAAATGAGGCGTATGTCAATCTGTTCGGACAAAGTCAGGCGGAGCTGAGCGTCGATGGACAGAAGGTAAAAATCGTGCAGGAAACGAAGTTCCCCTGGGAGGGCCGCATCGTTCTGAAGATTCAGCCGGAAAAGGAAGAGACGTCCATGGTGCTGAACGTGCGGATTCCGGACTGGGCGACGGATGACTTCCGTTCTTCGGAATTGTACCATTTTACTGAGCCGCTGGAGCGGTCTGCTGCGGTGGCGGTCAACGGCCAGCCGACAACCCTCCAGACGGTCAAGGGCTACGCCGTCATCAGCCGCACGTGGAAGGCGGGCGATACGGTTACTGTCGAACTGCCGATGCCGAACCGGCGCATCCTCTGCGACCGGCGCGTTCAGGATAATATCGGCAAGACGGCCTTTCAGCGCGGGCCGCTGGTGTACTGTCTGGAGTGGCCGGATGTCGAAGGCGGCAAGGTGCTTAATCTGATGATTGAACCTGATGCGCCGCTGGAGGCGGCTTATCGGGTCGGGCTGCTGGGCGGCGTGACTGTTCTGCGCGGGACGGGGATGGAAATTGTCCGCAGCGGCGAGCAAATCAGCAAAACGCCCCGTGCGTTTGAGGCAATCCCCTATTATGCGTGGGCTCATCGCGGGCCGGGGCAGATGGCGGTGTGGATAGCCGGCACAGAAGCGGCTGTACGGAAGAATTAGAGCGGCCAAAGGAGAAATGAAAAATGGGAAGGGAACTTCGAGAGCAAATCGGCGAGGTTGTTATGCCGTTCTTTGAAGAGAGGCAGCGTTGTCCTCTGCTCATTGGAGCTATTGTGTCAGGTATTGTGCTCTTCGGGGTTGTGCTGGCAGTTTTGACAGTTCAGGGCAAGCTTGAACCGCCTTTGAAGCAGACTTTGTGGAGTATATGGGCTATTATGGCCCTTCTGGATGGGTTTTTGGCCTCGATAGCGATGAGGACACAGATCCTTCCCGAAGGGATTGTTGTCTGCTGCCTGCCGCTGCGTTTTCTCAAGCGTCGCATTGCGTGGGATGAGATTGAACGGATTTATGCGAGGACCTACCGTCCGCTGCATGAGTACGGCGGGTGGGGAATCCGGCGAGGAAAATCCGGGACGGCTTATAACATGAGAGGCAATCAGGGTATTCAGATTGAACTGCGAAACGGACGAAAAATTCTGATCGGCACCCAGCAGCCCGAGGCCTTTCTGGATGCTGTGCGTGCGGCTGCCGGAAAGTTTCCCGGCTCCTAAGCAAATACCGGCTGTCCATGGGGGCGTGCGGTGTGCCGGTTTTTGTCTTTCTATTGAGCGGTAAGGAAGCGGCGTGGAGACATCAGGCGAAGTTTCGGCCGGCCCTACGCGGGCGGCTGCGACTTTTAATTGTTGAGCGGGCGGCCGGGCGGGGATAGAATGAAAAAAATTATTTTGAAAGGACTGTCCGATGGAAAAGAACTATAAACTGGCCGCGTCCGAGATTCAGCGTCTGGTGCCCAATGTCGGCTTTGGTTTTGTTTCGGACAAAATCGCCGTGGAGGGCAAGCGGGTTCACTATATGCTTCGGCAGGAACCGCAGGACGAGGAAGACAGCGGCTGGCGATTTCTGGGGGGCGGAGAAACGGACGAGTATCTGGACAGCCCGGACCATATTTCGGCGATGGAGATTAACACCATCGCCAACTATGACCCTGAGATTATTCCGTTTCTGACCTATCCGCCCGGGACGGAAATTGCTCGGAATGCGGAAGGCAAACTGGAAACCATCGGGCCGGATGCGGAGGAGCCGGATGTTATCCTGCTGCCGCCGGTACTCAAAGGGACGGTGCGGGTGCCGCAGTGCTGGCGGTTTGACATCAGTGAGCAGATGTTTCGGCGGATTGACGGCGGCAGTCTGGTGTTCTGGAGGCCGGGTCTGACTCTGTGGATGGATTTGTACACAACCCCCGGCCAGCCCATCGAAGAGCGAATCGGCGAGATTCTTTCCATCAAGAACGAAGCGGCGGCCGACCTGGAGCGGCGAGATGAGCCGGGACTGGTCAAAATGCGGTACTCTCTGACGGAAACGGCTGAGGGCAAAGAACTGCGCGGGGTGTATCTGTTCGGCTTTACGGAGGAGGAAGAACTTCATCTGGCCGCCTATTACGACAACGAGGCCGAACTTAAAGAAATCGACAAAATCTGGGAGACGCTGGGCGTCGTGAAGGCGAAGGCCTGATGGGGATTTAACGTAAGGAACACGCGTTCCAGACACAGGAGATGCTGAGGTAAGGATGCCTTCGAAGTCATTTCTTTCATCGGGGGTTTTTACGATTCTGCTGCTCGGTTCGGCGGCGACGGGTGCGTGGCTGGGCTGGGTGGGCGGACCTCGAGCGGGAGCGGCTAAACCGCTGGGGGATATTTTTCTGAATCTGCTTTACTGCGGGGCTGTGCCGCTGGTCTTTTTCTCCATCAGTTCGGCGATTGCCGGTTCGGGAGGATTCGGACGGCTGCGGCGGATTGCGGTGCTGATGGTGATAATCTTTGCAGCCACCGGCTTGATTGCTTCCTGTCTGATGATTGGGGCGGTGAAATTGTTTCATCCGGTTGGGGGGCTGACCCTTTCGATGGCCGCTCCGGAGGTGCCCGGGTCGGTTCGGATTATTGAGGTGCTTGCGGAGACATTTACGGTATCCGAGTTCCCCAAACTATTCGAGCGTGAACATATTGCGGCATTGATTGTGTTTGCGGTTCTGACGGGTCTGGCGGCGCAGGCCGCCGGCAGCAAAGGGAGGGCCTTTCGGGCCTTTTTGGCGTCGGGGGCGGCGGTAACCGGTCGGCTGATTCGCCTGATTATGCTGTATGCGCCGGTGGGGCTGGCGGCGTATTTTGCCTATCTGGTGGGGGTGTTCGGGCCGCAGATGGGCGGCACCTACGGACGGGCGGTGCTGGTGTATTATCCGGTGTCGCTGCTGTACTTTGCCGTCGGCTTTTCTGTGTATGCGTATCTGGCCGGCGGGCGGGAAGGCCTTCGGCGATTCTGGATTCATATTTGGCCGGCTTCGCTGACGGCACTGGGGACCGGCAGCAGTCTGGCGGCCCTGCCGGCTAATCTGGAGGCCGCCGGCAAGATTGGTGTGCCGGAGGATATTCGCAAACTGGTGCTGCCGCTGGGCGCTACGATTCATATGGACGGCACGTGCATGGCGGCTATTCTGAAAATCGCCATTCTGTTTGCGCTGTTCGGCAAAGACTTTTCGGGGGTGGATGTGCTGGCCGGGGCAGCGGGAGCGGCCCTGCTGGCCGGAGTCGTGATGAGCGGGATTCCCGGCGGGGGATTTCTGGGGGAGATGCTGATTGTCTCGCTGTACGGGTTCGGGCCGGAGGCCCTTCCGGTGATTGCGCTGCTGGGCACGCTGGTTGATCCGCCGGCTACGATGGTCAATGCCTGCGGGGATACGGCGGCAGCGATGCTGATTGCCCGGCTGGTTGAAGGCAAACAGTGGCTCACCGCCGGCGGCAAAACGAAGGGCACCTTGAAGAGAACGGAACAAAAGCCGTCTGCTGTGCCAGATGCTTCGGCAGATGATGATGCGGCTGACGACGAGACAGAACCCCTTGCGGAGGAGCCGGAGTCGTCCGTTTGAGGGCGGCTGTTTTGATGTTTTGCCTGCTCTTCGACTCTATCCTGACAACGGCTGACCTTGCAGAAAGGCCTGAAATGAGCCGCTTGTCTGCTGTCTTGCGGCGATGCCTTACCGGGTTTTCGACGGCCAATCTTGCTGTCGGGTTCCATTGTACGTTGTCAAAACATATTCAATGGACTGGGCCGACTGAGGCGGAAGCAGCAAAGTATATTTTACGGTGTCTTTGTCCACCTTTTCGAAGACTTTTTCGGCCTGCTCCAGATTTTTAATCGTCCAATAGGAGGTTGGGAAATTGCGTTTGATTTCAAGGCGGACCGGCAGATTTCGTGTGTTTTTGGCTTCGATTCGGAAGGTGCAGATTTCGTCCCAGCCGCTGATATTTCCTTCGTCATCAAAGCGGTAATTATCCGTCTTCATCTCCATCAGTTTGGGTTCCACCAGCACATCTTCGGCCTGGCCGAGGTTCAGTTCGACCTTCTGTCCGACGGGGATATATTTGAAGGCAGAGCCGCCCTCGTAGGCCAGATTTCCCTGTTTGCCGACGGTTCGATAAAGTTTCAATTGTCCGCCCGGGATGGGGGTCTGCCCCAATTGATGGTCGGCGTCGTTGACAAAAGAGAGGTAGTGAATGACGGAGGAGCCATACATTTCTTCTTCAAATTTGTAGAGATTGACTACGGGCACGGCGGCGGCCTGAAAGCTGGGCAGCTGTTTGGACCAGCCGGTGGGGATTGATTCGGTCCCTTCGATGGTATAGAGGAAGTATTCGCTGAGGCCTTCTTTTCGAATTTCTTTGTGTGCGACGGATGCGGCCATGTCCATCGCCTTGTAAATCCTTCCCGCGGATCGGGTGCGTTCCTGGAGCACCTGGGGCAGCATTGCGGCAATCTCCTCTCCGGGCCGGCCGTAAGGGAAGGCGCGGCGGGCCAGAGCGACGATTTCATCGAGCAAATGAACCTGTCCGACAATGAGCCGCACCTGGGCATGGTCGTAATCCTCGCCGGACTGGTTGGTCAGGCGCACATAGCCCTCGAGGCGCATGGTCTGGCCGTCTTCGGCAAGGATGCCCGCATAAAAGGCCCGCCAGCGAAAGCCGCTGGTCAGATAGGTAATCTCGAAGGGCACACTGCCGGCAAGACGGCTTTGAATCGTCCAAAGGCCGAGATGAGATGCGTTCGGCGGATAGGACAAATCGGTGATGTCCACTTCCGCCGCGGAGGCCTTGGGGATGAGGGAAAGCGAGGTGGGGTCAATCAGCGTATCCGCCCAGGAGAACTGGAGCTGGTTGGTGCCTTCGCGAAGGGTCAAGGGCCGGCTGTCGCGGATGAGCGTAAGGTCGGCGGATTCATAAATGGTAATCTGCACTGCTTCGGAGGCCGGCAGCGTTACCAAATCGACCTTGGCGACCGCGGCGGCGGTAAGGATGCTGAGTAAAACCAAACCTGTGTATCGTTTCATCGCTGACTCCTTATTGAGCAATCGATTTTGTGTTTTCAGGATTTTCCGCCGGCTTGTTCATGGCCTTATATTGCGCCGCTGATAGTGCATTTCCAATTCAACGGCGGCGGGCTTATCCCCTTTGCGCGGGGGCAGCGGAATCTCAAACTCGAGTGTCTCGGCATCCTTGCGTGTATAGGGCAGACTGCACGAGTTCATCTCCCACTGGCCGCCGATATGTTCAATCAGGGTCAGGACGGCCGGGGTGTCTTTGAAGTTTTCGATTTTGGCTGTGAGGATTTCATCGGTGTCGTAAAGGACAATCTGTTCCTTGCGGTTGCGGCGGATATTGATTTGCTCTTCTTTCATTTTTCGCTGGGTAACGACGATATCGCGGCTGTCGCCGATGGTTAATTCGGCCTTCCGGCCGACCGGCAGCAGCGGGAGGATGTCCTCTCCGAGAAAGATGGTGCTGCCGCTGCCGTCATCCTGAAAGAGCCGCATCTTGCCGCCCCACAGGGGCGCTCGGCCCAGTCCGGCGGCCTGCTCGTTGACCAGCCGATAGAAGACGGGAATGCCGATGTTTTGCCCTTCCAGTTTCTCCGGGTCCCAGGGCTGGATGGCAGAATCCCACACCCAGACCTTCGTAATCGGCAGCGGGCCGGCCTGCATCAGGAGCAGCTGGCGTGTTTCGCCGCCGGCGATGGTGCGTTCAAAAGCGGCCTCGGCGCCAATCAGAATCCGGGCGTTGTCGAACTGCTCGCCGGAAAAATTGCGGACAATCAGATAGGCGGTCAGGTCGAGTTTCGTTTCGGCCTTGTCGGTGAGGGCCTTATAGGCGGCCAGGCGGTCAATCTGTCCGAGGAGATAACTGATGCGGACGCGCTCGGCCCAGTTACCATCGGAGGCAATCTCCCAGACGAGGGCCGCCTCGCCGGGCGGATAACTGACATTCAGGAGGCGTACGCCGTCGGGATGGTCCAGCGGCTGGAGGCGGATTGAATCGGGGTCGATGGACACCGCCTGCCAGGAAAAATCGACCTGATTGAGCCCCTTGCTCAGGGTGAGGACGCGCTCCTCTTCAATCAGCGTATAGAGGGGATGGTCCATGCGGATATCGACGGCTTCCCGCTGGGGCAAGGCAGCCAGTTTGGTGCGGGCAAAGAGAGGCCCCGCGCCGGCCGCTACGGCGGCGGCCAGCAGAACCTGGAGGATTTGCTTCATGGTCAATCTCCTGATAAAGAATTAGTCTTTTGTCGGGTCGGTCACTCTGCCGAAAAACAAGGGGGCGCCGGTGGGCTTATCCTGAATCAAAAAGAGAAAAGGCCTGTCCACCCGAAATATCGGCGGCGGCTCGGCGACCGAAACCAGTTTCATCACTGCACCGGTGGCGGCGGCGGCTTCGGTGCCTTCTTCATCCACCTGGATAAAGGCCTTGTGAACTACATCGGAAATAAAGAAATCTTTGCCGCCGGTAATGGCGGAAAAATCGGCCGCGGCTGTAAACGCGCTGGACAATCCGAGCGATGCAAGGGCTTGTTTTAATTCGCACGCATAGGTCATGGTAAAGCGCGGCAGATGAACCTCAACCTCCTGCGGACGAAGAACTGCCAGCCATTCGGAGAGGGTTTTCGGGTTTAAGGCGTGTTCCAGCCGATATAATTCGGGGTCGTTGGGCAGCAGAATCACCATTCGCAGGTCGCCGCAGAGATACGGCAGTTCGAGTATCTGACAAATATCATTTTTCTGATATCCAAAAATACCTTTGCGGGTCATCATCTGAACTTCGACCTTGTGGTATTCCGTTTGGGGCCGGCCGTCGCGGAAGGTATAGACAGAGACAATAAAGCGATCCGGATGGGTGGCTTCTGCGTCGAAAGGCAATGCCCATTTGCCTTTGAAATAGACGGCGTTGGTAACCACCAGTCGGGTAAGGGCATCGAGTGCTCCTTCGTCAATCAGGTTCTGGATGCGGTCATGGGTCTGGGTCTGAACCCAGGAATTGATCAGTTGGCAGGCAGCGGCGGGGTTTTTGGCAAAATCGACCTGCTGGAGATGGGCTGAATAGAAGCGGCTGACTTGCTGAAGAAAAGAATCCTGCACGGCCGCCTTTTTGTCCATCCAGAGTGCGTTGACGGAAGTCAGGTCGCAGTCGCCCAGGCGTCCCTGCTCGTTGAGCCGTTTTTCCAGGCGGCCCATAGCGTCGTGAAATGATTCCTGCGGCGTCCAGAAATGCAGGGCATCGCAAAACTGGGTTTCAGTTTGGCCTTGCGAGCCAGCATAGACGATGGCCATGGCCGTCGAAATGCTCGAAGGGGAAAAGAAGATATTTTCGATGGGCTTTTGAGGATGGGGCAGGTTGGCGAGAAAGCCGTACAAATCCATCGCAAAAGCCGTCTGCGCATCCGCCGCACGGGCAAGAACGACCTTTTCCTCGTCTGACAACGGCTGTTCTGCGGCACGGCCGGCCGCACAAAGCACCGCAAGGGTTCCCAGAGACAAACACGCGGCCCGTCTGGTGATTTTCAGCATATCCATACTCCGCTCCTATCGCTCCAGGGATAGATTGATTTTGCCAACGGCTCTAACCTATTAGACACTATTCGCACTGCTAAGTTCACAAAAAAATAAAAATCCCCCTTTCCTGAAAAACGGCACGGCTTCAGAATGGGCGGCGGAATTTGGTGCTGATGATGCGGTCGAAACCAGCGCGCAAGGTCATCCGCGGATCGAAAAAGAACCGCTCGATAGTGCTGAGTTTGGTCTGAGGGGGCGCATCCTCCGGCAGCATCTGGAACAGAAGTACCGGGACAGTCCGCAAAATCGTACTGAACAGAAAAATGCTGTGAAGCTGGCTGCTGCTGAAAGTCGGCAGCATCGGCCCCACCCAGCCGCCCAGCGTCGTGCCCAGAAAGATAAAAACAGAGGAGATAAAGTTCAGATAAGAAAGACCGCTCAGGCGGCTCTGATGAGGCAGGGAATTGATGGAATAGTTAAAACTGGTCAGGGTCAGCCCGCCCCAGGATAAGCCGGAGAGCACCTGCACACCCATCAAAATCCAATAGTTGTGGGTGAGAATCCAGACGAGCGGCAGGCCGAAAACAATGGTAACCTGAAGACGCATCGGGCGCACATACCCAATGCGATCGCAGATTCGCCCCCACAGCGGCATCGACAGCAGGGTAACCAGCGTCGGCATCTGGCTCAGGCAGGTATAGCGGATGTAGGACAGTTTCATTTCGTTCAGCATATAAAGGGTAAAAAACGGGGAACTGAAGTTGTTGGCCAGTTGAATCAGCGAATAAGCCACAACAAAGTTGCCGAAGGAAGTGTGGAAAATCTGGCGGCAAAAATCCCCGAACAGCCCTGGGCGGAGACTTTCCTGGCGGAGGGTGGTCGGTTCGTGATGGCGGAAAAAAAGAAATGAACTGACGGTGCGGGCCAGGCCGCCTGTCGTCCAAACGCAGGCAAAAATCAGCAGTGTTTTGCCGGTGCTGGTGTCCAGACAATAGCCGGCAATGACGGAAGCGGCCAGTTGGGAAAGTGTGAGCAGACGGTTGCGATTGCCGAAATAGGTGCCGCGGCGACGCCGGGGGACAATATGCCCCATCCAGTCCGCCCAGATGCCTGAGCCGAACCCCATCGCCGCCGCGCTGACGGCCATCACAGCCATGGCCGCCCAGACACAGACAGGCCCCCGCAAGTAAATCACCAGGGCCAGCGGGAAAAAACTCAGCCCGTGCAGAAAGGTGCTCCAGAACAGGGCGGGCTTATAATAGCGGGGATTCTGAATCCAGTGAGGCACGCGGAGCTGAATGAGGCCGGTCATCAGAGCCGGCAGCCCTGAACCGATGCCGATTTCAAACTTCGTCGCCCCCAGGGCATTTAAAAAAGGGACATAGAAGGTCTGCTGCAGGCCGATTGCAATCATCGCCAGCAGACCCTCGAGAATGGACAGACGCATCGTTTGCAGACGCCGTCTGCGGTCTAAAACTTTATCCTGCAAGGAAGAGGTATTCATCTTTGTGTATTTCGGCAAATGGAGAAGGAACGATTATAGATACGGCGTTTAGAGAACTCAAGCATCTCTTTTTTTCCTCTCTATTCCCAAAAAACCTTGTCAAAAGCGGGAAAATCAGATAAAAAGAGCTTTAACGAGACCTAAAATTAAGGAGACTTCCGATGAATTTGGTGAAAATCATTCTGGCTATTTTTCTTCCGCCGGTGGCGGCTTTTTTGCAGGTTGGGTTGGGACTGCATTTTTGGCTCAATATTGTTTTGACTTGCTTGGGGGGCCTGCCGGGGATGATTCACGCCCTTTGGCTGGTTGTCTCGAAAAAATCATAGTGTTCGCGGCTGTCTTTCGGTGAAAACAGCCAAATTGGGGGGAATAGAGCGGCTGTGATTGGGAGCGGCGGGAAATAATTTTTTCTCTTGCGTGGCTTGGCGGCTGCCGATACATTGTCTTCTTTGCAACGCCGAAATAAGAAAACCGAAAGGGGTCGGAATTATGGCGGGCTGCCCAAAGAAGGATGTGTGTTCTCTATTGACAGATAAAACATTTCAAAAAATGCCGGGTCTTCTGCAGCGGTTTCGGAAAAACTTCTGCGAGGGAGATTTCGCTCTGTGTGCGCGCTACAAGGTAGCCGCTGCCTGTGCTGATGATGTCGTGCCGGAATCTATGCTTCCTACGCAGATTGACTGGGCTCAGCAGATTATTCAGGAGGAAAAACCGGTGAAGGATGCTTCCTCCGAGTCCTGCTGACTTTGGGGGAACGGCTTCGTTGTCAAGGCGGCTGCGTCAGCCGGCGTCCTGCTGCCGGCTGAGAGCGGGCTAAGGAGAGGGGTTTGGGTCTGCGGCGGCGGGCGGGGCAGCGCTGTCATTCCAGAAAAAAAACAAAAGACGCTTTGCGTGTCTGCTTTTCATTTGGTAAAATAAGCCCAACCGAGAACCTTATAAGGAACCGGGCTTATGGAAACCTGCAAATTTCTTCAGGGCTGCACCTTCTTCAACGACCCTTCCGTCCAGAGTTTTCAGGCACTTTTTGATCAACTTAAGGCCGACTACTGCTGCGGGCATTTCGAGGATTGCGCTCGGTATCAGATTGCCAGCCGGCTCGGACAGGAACAGGTTCCAAGCACCATGCTGCCCACTCAACTGCAATGGGCAGAGATGATTTTGCGCCGCTATACAGACCAGTCTTCCAATAAGCCGCACTAACCTGTCCGCACAAGTCCCTCGCGGAGGGGATAGCGCGGATTGAACCAGACATAGTAAGCCGGACAGGCATTCAGTCGGGAAAGAACAAATCGGGTACGTTCCAGTCCGCCAGGCATCTGTCTTCGACGTCCATAGGCGCCAAGGAAGCGGCGGAAGGCCTTTTCGAGGCGGCAGCGGCAGGACGCAGGCAGGTTTTCCATGCGTTTGTGGACTTCGGCTGCATCGTGCCAGAAGGTCGGGGGGATGCCGAGCGAGGTAAGTTCCGCCGAGAGCGACTGGGCCTGCGGACGCGGGGGGATTTCGATGCGGCGCATTCCGGCCCGCTCAAAAAAATGCCCCCAGGCGCCCATGGCGGAGATGGTTTCGATCATAGGAACATTCAGCAGCGGCATTGTCTGGGCCACCAGCCGGCCAGCCAGTCCCAATCCGCGAAAACGAGGGTCTATCACCACGCGGCTGATTCGGCGAACCAAACGATTCAGCCGTATCAGACGGGCTTTTTTGTCACCGGCGCAGAAACAATCCCCCGCTGCCTGACAGCGGGGAGCACAATTCAAAAGCGGCATGGCATAGGTAATAATCCCTACGAGAACAGAGCCGGAACGGTCGTGAAAGAGGGGTTTTCGGCTGATTTTCCACGCCGCCGCATAGGGCTGCCGACTTTGAGACCTATAATGAAAGGCGCACATCCGCCCTACCTCTGCCCTGGAAGCGGTCTCTATGAAAAAGTCCTCAAAAAAATCCGTTCGTCGGTGTTGTTTTTCGTTCTTATCGGACATCATATTATTTCTCCAAAAAATTCCGAAAAAATAATCCGTTCTCCCCTTATTGACGATAAGTCAATGTACTGATTGGCAAATAGGTAGAAGTACTTACTGGCATAATACAAGATTGGGGTTTTATCCCAGGGCATTGAGTGTTCTTTCGCTGTGCGGAAGAGATGGAAACTGTGGAAGAAGATAGAGAAGGAATCGAGAGCAATGCAGCAGCGATGTCCATTTTTTGAGCAATGTACTTTTCAGATTCAAAATCATGCGAATATGCCGAAACTGAAGAACATGTTTCGGGTACAGTACTGTTTTGAATCTTTTGAACAATGTGCACGTTATCAGCTTGGTTTATCGGTCGGCTGTCAGCGAGTCCCGGACTTTATGCTTCCGACCCAGAATGAATGGGCCCAGCAGATTATTCAGGACGTCAAGGCCGAAACAGGGCGGCGTCCGATAAGCCAAACCTCCTGAACATTTCTTTCAGCCCTCGCCTGCGTATCGCCGCCTGCTTGATCTACGGTCAACAGGCGGCATACCTTTTTTATGGCCTCTGGGGGTAAGGATTTTGAATTTCGGTCTGTCCATTAGGCCCCTTTTGAATCAGAATATCGGGCTGGAGATAGTCGGCCAATTCTTCGCGAGCGGCAGCGGCAAAGAGAATCCGCCGGCTTCGGCGGACAATGGCGGCCGTCTGAACCGCCAAGGCAGCGGCGCCGGGGCCGTCGAGTGCCGCACCAAATTCATCGGCAAACAGCTAGCGGCGTCGGCTCTGCATGGCCCGCACCAGACGATAGCGATACTGCTGGCCGGTGCTGAGATGACAGGGCGGTACAAGAAGGGCAAAAACATCTCCCAGTCCCATTGCCGAGAAGCAGCGAATCATCTCCTCCAGCGGCTGGTCCATGCAGTCCGCCGCGCACCGGTCCGATTCGAGCGGAATATCCTCCAGCCAAAGGCGGGCCTTGCGGGGCGCCGCCTTGTAAAACTGGCGTAAAAGAAGGGTTTTGCCCGTTCCGGAAGGCCCGGTAATCAGACAAATCCGGCCGGGGGCAATCTCCACAGTGCATCTGCCGGCGCAGGCCGCTGCGTGTTCCTGCACGTCCAGCCGGTCAAGGCCGAACCAACGCATCAGCCGGGCGGCTTTGGGGCTGAAGCGGCGGCGGGCCGGGGAGGGGGTTTTCACAGACAGGCGAGCCATGCTCAAGCCCCCCTGCTGTCCGCGGCGGTGCCGGCGGGAGTGCCGAAGGTGCGGTGTTTTTCAATCACGGCGGCCAGTTTCTTCAAATGCCGCCGAAGGGCATAGAGGGAAATGGAATGAGATGCCGCCATAGCCCGCTGGCTTTTTTTGAGTACAAACCGCTGGCGGGCAATGCTCATTTCCAGCGGGGTCAGCTGGCCGCGCAATCGCAGGCAAACCTGATAGTCCGACGAGAACAGGCCGTCCAGCAGCGATCGAACCCGCCGGGAGACCGTCGAGGGATTCTGCCGGAGAATGCCGGCAATTTTGCGGATGGAAAAGCCCTGCTCATAAATCATTTCGAGCAGAAGCCGATCGGGTTTTTCGAGCCATTCAAGCCGTCTGCAGACCTGTTCGGCAAACTCTCGCAAGGCCGTCGTCCTTCGTTCAAAACCGCCCTGGGGGGTACAGAATACAGCCCCCGCCTTTTCGTTCAAGCAGCCCATAGGTGTTCTCCTTTCTGCCGCCTCCGTTTCTATTTACCTTCTATCAAACTCCTTCAATTATATTATATTTTTCAAACAAGTCAACCAAAAGTTCAATATTTTTCTAACTTTTTTGCAACAGCCCTCCGGTTCTCTGGTTCGGGCGTTTTACAAACGGCACCCGGCACGCGTCTCCCCGCCTGCGCAGGCGGATATGACAGCGGGTTTGCGGAGAAACCGCTCTATCTCTGTTCAAACAATGGGTTATTCGGCCTTCAAGACCGAATTGAGCGTGCCGTAGGGGTTGAAGCTGTATGAGCCGTTGTCCTTATCTTCCACCCAGGTGCCGTCCACGATAAACTTGTATTCGTAATAACCGGCAGCCAAAGGGATGGTAATAGAAAACTCTCCGGTCTTTTGTTTTGTCATCGGCCGCGGCTTCCAGTTGTTAAAGGAGCCGGCCAGATCAACCTTCTGGACTTTGCCGGAGGGGTTGTAAACAAAACGATACTCGCCTTTTTTCTTGCCTGTTTTAACCATAGCAGACACTCCCTTCATCTGTTTTCAGGTTTGTTTATTCGGTTCTAATTTACGGTTTCCTTTGAAAAACCGAACTTCATTACGGTCTATCATAAGCAGTAACCCTCTAAAAGCAAGAAGATTATTAGACCTTTCTTTTAGAGGGTCTCTTGGGTAATACATCGCAGGAGCAATCATTGTTCGCTATTATCTGTCCAGAACCCCCCTATATCCCCATTGACCAGGGCCGGAAGGATTTTTTGGACAAAATCTCACAACAAAAACGTTAACAAGTCCTGCTGCAAACAGCGATTTTTACTGAATCCGACGAGGATTTTCGTAAAATTTCATCCGATTCGTCCCGATTGGAGTCATGAACATAAGTCCTTACGGAATAAGAACTAAGAAAAATACTGCCGATTTTTTCTTCTTTTTCTTCCTATTATTTTCTGAAAATCTTCAGAAAAACAGTAAAAATGCCGAAAAATAAATAACAAAATGCTCTTTTATTTCTCATAATTTATGAAGATTTCATCACCCTCCTCCGAAGCCAGATTTCGCTTTTAAGCGGGTCTGGCTTTTTTCATTGCTGTGTTTCCTGTTTGTTCCCTGCTCTGCGTCTGCCCGCGGAGTCAAAATAGTTTGACACAAAAAGAAAGAAGAGATATAGTATAGCATGTCTTGACAGCAAAGGTGGAGGGTGCGGCCCATAGCGCCAGGAGTGAGGGGCTATGGGCCGACCATTTATGCAGATGAGCACCTCTTCTACGCTATTCGACCATCGCAGCACCCTTTGAAAAATGAGGGCTTGCTCTTTTCCTCAAAGGCATATATAAAAGAACCATCAGGAGTGTACTGATGGAGCCGGAAAAGTTCGAGACAGCCAAGCCCGCCTCGCTGAAGGCCTCTTCACCCAAAGACGGCAGCGTTCCCCCCACCGCCCCGACAGAACCCTCTCTGCTGAAACTATTCGAGGAACTGATGTACGCTCGCCTGCAGGCGGAAGAAAATGAGCAGAAGTTTCGGGCCATTTTCGAAAATGCGCAGGATGGTATTCTGCTTGTGGATTGTCAAACCCAGCGTCTGCTGATGCCGAATCGGCAGATGTGCCGGCTGCTCGGCTGCTCGGCTGAGGAAATCGAAACGATGACCCTTTCGGATATTTTGCCGGCGGAGGTTTCCGAACAATCCCTTCGATATTTCAATTATCCGGCCGAGGACCGGCCGCAGCAGATACCTTGCCATCCCATTCGATGCAAAGACGGTAAGGTTTTTTACGCTGACATTTCTACTGCGCAATTTCTGATCAAGGGGGTTTCCTATGCGATGGGCATTTTTCGGGATGCCACGGAGCGAAAGCGTTTGCTGGACGAGGATGCGCGGCAGCAGGGCGAACTGGATGCGGTCTTTCAGGCCGTTCCTGTCGGCATCTGTCATCTCAAAAATCGCGTTTTTATCCGCGTGAACAAAATCTTCTGCGACTATCTGGGTTATCAGCCGGAAGAATTGATTGGGCGGGCTATTTCGTGCCTGTATCCGACACAAGAAGATTTTGAATACTGGGGGAAGTCACTGTATTCCCGCCTTCAATCGCAGGGGGAGGTTACTGAGGAACTGACCTTTCGGCACAAGGACGGCCGTCCGATTAACGTGCTGCTGCGGGGAGCGTATCTGAATCCGCTGGAACGGGACAAAGGCGAACTGTTTGCCCTGACGGATATTACCGACCGCAAGCGGGTCGAGCAGGAGCTGCAGTTTACGCAGTTTGCCGTGGACCATCTGACGACCCCGATGTTCTGGCTGAACTCTGCAAAGCAGTTCATCAAGGTCAACGAGGCCGCCTGCCGGCTGCTGGGCTATACGGCCGAGGAACTGCTGCGGATGAATGTATCGGATATTGACTGCGGCTGGGCGGCTCAAGAGGCAGCCCAAAACCAGCGGGTTGGGCAGCGTCCGTTTGAGACCCGCTATAAAGCCAAAGACGGCCGGATTTTTCCGGTGGAAATAACCGTCAGTCCGCTTCGGTACAAAGAACAGGATTATCACTGTGTCTTTGCACACGATATTTCGGAGCGAAAGGCCTATGAAAGCGCCCGCGAGAAACTGCTGCGGGAACTTCGGACAAAAAACGAGGAACTGGAAAGCATTGTATTTGTGGCGTCCCATGATTTGCGCGGGCCGCTGGTGAATATTGAGGGTTTTGCAGGGGAGCTTCAGCGGGCGATAGAAGAAATCAAAGCCCTGCTGGAGCACAGCGAACCTTCGGCAGAAAGCATGGAAATCCTGCGGCAAATCCTTGAAAACGATATTCGGGAGTCGCTGCATTTTATCTCTGCGGGCACGGCCAAAATGGATTCCCTGCTGTCGGGGCTGCTTCAACTGTCGCGTTTGGGGACGGCGCCCCTCCGGTTTGAACCGATTCGGATGAACCTGCTTCTGCAGATGGTGCTTGGGGCGATGCGGTATGAGATTCGCCGTCTCCATGCTGAGGTTGCGGTGGAGGACCTGCCGGACTGCATGGGAGATGCGATTCAAATCAATCAGGTGTTCAGCAATCTGATTGACAATGCCCTCAAGTATCAGCGGGCGGAGGAGCCCCTTCGAATACGGATTTCGGGACACATTGACAAAAATGAAGTGATTTATTCGGTCCAGGACAACGGGATAGGGATTGCGCCGGAGCATTATGACAAGATTTTTGAAATCTTTCACCGGCTCAATCCGGACGGCCCGCAAAAAGGAGAAGGGCTGGGATTAACGATTGTCCGTCGGATTCTGGACAGGTTGGAGGGCAGAATTTGGGTTGAATCGGAGTTGGGCCGCGGCTCTACTTTTTTTGTCGCGCTGCCCAGTGTCCGATAAGTAAGCAAATCAGGCCTTATCCTGTTTTCGTTGGGTTTTTGAATAAAAAAAGTCCTCACCTCTGCCGGTCATCTCACCAAGGGACTTATCCAATTGCTGCCTAATCAAGAGCAAGGGCAGGGCCGTGGTAAGATGGATAATATATTCAAAAATCAATCAGCAGAATCGATTTTTTATAGGCGGAAAAACCGCATTTTTGCTTATGTTTTGGCCGAAACAAGCCGAAAAAGAAAAGGAGGGGAAAGTGCGCAAAAAGCAAAAACAGGGAAAGATAGACAAAAAAATAGAAAAATGAAAAATTCACCTGGGCTTCGATTATTTTGTATAGTTTTTAATGAAGTCTAAGGTTAAACTTATGAGAAGAAAACTGCGTCCAGCCGAGAAAGAAATGGGGAGAAGAAGTATGAGAACCATATCTATGGCAAGTTTGGCTGTCGCAGGGATCGCGTGGCTGTGCAGCGGATGCGGAATGACGGATTATCGTGCCCAGTGGGCACAGAGCCGCTGCAACGAGGTTTTGGCCCAGGCGCGTCTGGAAGCCGTTCATGATCTTCTGGCCAACGGACAAACCGACCAGGCCCAAGAGGTACTTTCTCACTATCTTCCAGAAGCAGCTCTTCCGCTGGGCAGCGCACCTATGCTGACCAGTGCGGAGGAAGACGGGAAAGAGGACAACCCCTCTCAATATGCCCGTCTCATTCTTGAGAGCGATCTGGAGCTGCAAAATCAGACCTGGTAAGGGCTGATTGAGCAGGCGACCCTTACGGCGTAAAAAGAAAGCAATTCCGGCGGAGGATTTCCCGGATAAAGGGGAATCCTTATTTTTTTATTCCGGATCTCCTTCCTGTCTTTGAGGGGGAATTTTCTTTTCAAGGTCCTCCTTTTTTGCTTCATTATGAAGCATGTGAATGAGGAATGATTCTGCATTGGAAAGGATAACGGGATGGACAGGAGATGCTGGATGGCGTCGGCCGCGGCGGTGCTGGTGCTGGCGGCCGGCTGCGAGATGCTCGGCACGCCCAAAAAACTGACCTCCGGGCCGCAGGTCGCCCATATAGTATTTTTCACGCTGAAGGACAACTCCCTCTATGCCAAACAGCAATTGATTCGCGATGCCTACGCCTCTCTGCGGAATCACGAAGGCATTCTCTATTTTTCGGCGGGCGAACGGGCTGAATCCATGCAGCGGACGATCAATGACGGTTCTTTTGATGTGGGTATCCATATTGTCTTTGACAGCATCGCTTCCTATGACGCCTTTCAAACCTCCAAAAAGCATCTGGAGTTCATTGGGCGAAACGAACACAACTGGGCGCAGGTGCGGGTTTTTGATACGCTGATTCAATAATTGCCTCCGTCATTCGACAGCGGCTCAGCAGCGCCGAGGCGGATAAGCCGCTGTACCGTTTTCTCCAGCCGCCGGCTTCCAAGCGGGGCCGATAACGCTATTTTCAAAAAACTTGCAGAAAAAGTATTTCCGCGGTAATCTGGGTCTTGAATTCTCAAGAAAGGATGCGGGGTATGGCTGGAAACAAATCTCTCAGACGGTCCCGAAAGGCGGGGCTTCCGCCGGGTACTCTGATTCATGCCGGCGACAGAAAACCCGAAAAGACCGTGCTGACGGTCTTTGTTTTCGGACCCGGCTTTTATGAGGAGCAAAAACCGGAGCGTCTGGAAGACTGTTTTAAGCCCCAGCCGATGCAGACTGTTCGCTGGATTAATATTGACGGGCTGGCGGATGTGAGCGTCATTGAAGGCATCGGACGGCAATTCGGCGTGCACCCGTTGATCCTTGAGGATATCCTGAGCACCGGCCAGCGTCCCAAATGCGATGACAGCACCGAACAGCTGTTTGTCGTGCTGCGCATGCTCCAGTATGATGACGCCCATCAGACGATCCAGTCTGAACAAGTAAGCATCCTGCTGGGGCCCAATTATGTCGTCTCGTTTCAGGAAAGCGTAGGCGATGTGTTTGATCCGATTCGCGAGCAGATTCGGACGGGCCGGGGCCGCATCCGGTCAATGGGGCCTGACTATCTGATGTACCGGCTGATGGATGCCATTGTGGACGGGTATTTCCTGATTCTTGAAAAACTCGGCGAACGGGTCGAGGCCCTCGAACAGGAGGTTATCAGCGAGCCGGAAGAGGAAACCCTCAACCGGGTTTATGCCCTCAAACAACAGTTGATATACCTGCGCAAGTCCGTCTGGCCGCTGCGGGAAGTCATCAGCCAGCTTGAAAAGACAGACAGTCCGCTGATCACCGATGCAACCGGGCCTTACTTTCGCGATGTGTATGACCACACGATTCAGGTGATGGATTCTGTGGAAACCTTTCGCGATACGGTTTCGGGACTGCTGGAGATTTATCTCAACAGCATCAGCAATCAAATCAATACCATCATGAAAGTGCTGACCGTTATTACGACCATTTTTATTCCTCTCTCCTTTATTGCAGGAGTGTATGGAATGAACTTTAAGTACATGCCGGAACTCCAATGGCGATGGGGCTATCCGGCTGTGTTGTGCATAATGGGAGTCATTTTTGTCAGCATGCTTATCTATTTTAAGAAAAACAAGTGGCTGTAGCCGCAACTTGAGACAGCAATGAATGAAACATTAATGACATCCAACTGGTGGTTTTCCTGGCTTGTGCTGCCCTTTCTGATTTTTATCGCCCGCCTGTCCGATGTGACGCTTGGAACGATTCGCCTGATTTTTGTGTCGCGCAGGATGAAGGTTCTGGCTCCGGTGGTCGGTTTTTTTGAGGTTTTAATCTGGCTGATAGCCATTGGTCAAATCCTTCAGCATCTGGCCAACCCTCTGTGCTATATTGCCTATGCAGGCGGCTTTGCTGCCGGCAACTATATCGGCATTCTTCTGACCGAGAAAATGTCACTGGGAATGGTAGTCATCCGGATTATCACGGAGAAAGATGCTTCTCCGCTGGTTGAAAAAATGCGAAGCCGGCAGTTTGGGGTGACCGTGGTGGACGGACGAGGGGCGCAGGGGAAAGTGCAGGTGATTTTTACGGTGGTCAAACACAGCCACATCGAAGAAGTCGAGCAGATGATTCATCAGTTCAATCCAAAGGCCTTTTATTCTATTGATGAGATTGGTGATGTGGAAAGAGGCATCTTTCCTGTTGAGAAAACGCGCTGGAATGTGGAATGGCTGCGGACGCTGCGGCCGTTCCGAAAGGGAAAATAGGAGACACCGGCTATCTTTATTGTATCTATAAAAATGGCCGCGAAGGGGGTCGCCCTCGCGGCCTGTGTGTAAACGGGGGTCTTCAAGACCCCATTTAGGGTATGAACCAATTTATAAAATAGAGAATCTCTTTTCAATTTATCTTTGTGAAAATGGGCTGTTTTTGCTGGTTTTGGGGGGTTGAGTAGCGATTTTATCGGAAACAGATGAGAAAATTTTTCGGCAGTCTGCTTAAGCGCGCATGTAGGCGCCGCCGTTGACGGCGACATACTCGCCGGTAATGAAATCGGCTTCGCGGCTGGCTAAAAAGAGCATGACGTTAGCCACGTCTTCGGCGGTCCCGTTGCGTCCGAGGGGGGTTTCCTGTGCGCTCTTTCGTCTGCGTTCGGGGGTGGAAAACCGCTCGTGGAAACGGGTTTCAATCAAGCCGGGAATGACGGTATTGACGCGAATCCTGTAGGGGGCAAACTCGCGGGCCATGGCAATGGTCATTGCATGGACGGCGGCTTTGGCAGCCGCGTAAATGCCGGAGCCCCCGCCGCCGCCGTGATGGGCGGCCACGGAGCCGACATTGACAATGCAGCCCTTCGACTGCTTCAGATGCGGCAGCCCCTGGCGGGTTGCAAGAAAAACGCTTCGGCAGTTGGTCGCAAAAACATCCTCATAAAACGCCAGCGTCATTGTCTCGATGGACTGGCGGGCAATCATCGTGCCGGCATTGTTGATCAAAACATCCAACCCCCCCGCCGCCGCGGTAAAATCTTCGATGAGTTTGGAAACCTGGCTTTCCTGCCGCATATCCGCACACAGCAGGCAGCCGTCGGAGAGGGCCTTTACCTGGCGAAGGGTCTCTTGGCCGCCCTGGAGGGTTTGAAAATAATGCACGCCGACAAAACAGCCCTGGCGGGCAAAAGCAATCGCGGCGGCCTGCCCGATGCCGCTGCTGGAACCGGTCACCAAAACTCGTTTGCCTTTCAAGTCTTCGTATTGTGCCATGGCGCTCCCTCATCCTGAAAAAACGGAATCCGCCTCTGTCTGCCCAATCAGTGCGAGACCGGTTCTCCAAGAAACTCTTTCAATTCCGCCAGTTTTTCCTGGAGCAGTTCGGGGGTTTTGGCTTCGACATTGAGCCGAAGCAGCGGCTCGGTGTTGCTGGGGCGGACGTTAAACCACCAATCCTTGAACTGAACCGTAAGGCCGTCGAGGTCGTCCACCTGGCCCTGGCTGTATTTTCGGGCCAGTTCTTTCATGACGGCTTCTTTGTTTTCCACCTGAAAATTAAGTTCGCCGCTGGAGGCATATCGCCGCAGGGGGGCAATCAATTCGCTCATGGGGCGGGTGGAGGTGCCGAGGATGTTGAGCAGATGCACGAGGGTAATCAGGCCGGAGTCGGCATAAAAATTGTCGCGATAGTAAAAATGTCCGCTCAGTTCGCCGCCGAAGCAGGCGTGGCTGTCGCGAAGACTCTTCTTGATAAAAGCATGGCCGACTCGTTCGCGGCGCGGCGTCCCCCCATGCTTGATAATTTCTTCCGGAACCACATGGCTGCTGCGCAGGTCATAGACAATCACCGAGCCCGGGTTTTTGGCCAGAAAATACGGCACCATCAGGGCCATCAGCAAATCGCAGCCGATGGGAGTGCCCTGCTCATCGACCACAACCAGCCGGTCGGCGTCTCCGTCGAAGCAGACGCCGAAGTCGGTCTGCTGTTCACAGACGGTCTGGCGAAGTTGAGCGAGATTGGCTTCCACGAGGGGGTTGGGGTCATGGGCAAATGTGCCGTCACAGCGAAAATTGATGCCGATGATTTCGAGATTGTCCACATCATCGAAAATGGCAGGCACCATCTTGCCGGCCATCCCGTTGGAGGCATCTACGGCTACGCGAAGTTTCCGCCGGCTGGGCTCGAGAAACTTCAGCACGTGCTGTTTGTACTCTTTGGTCAGGTCGCGGCATTCTACAGAACCATCGGGACGGCCGAGCGTATGCAGCAGCGCCAGGGCAATGTGCTTGATGTCCTTCAGGCCGGTATCGGCACCGATGGGCTTGGCCTGCTGACCGGAGATTTTAAAGCCGTTGTACTGGGCGGGATTGTGCGAGGCGGTCACCTGCACCCCGCCGCAGGTGCCCAGATAATTGATGGCAAAATACATCTGCGGCGTATCAATCATCCCGATATTAATTACATTGGTGCGGGCTGCATTCATCCCTTCGATGAGGGCTTTGGCCAGGGAAGGGCTGTGGGTGCGCATGTCATAGCCCACGCAGATGCTCTGGGCGTTGGCCAGCCCCCGCTCATAACCCCGCAGCATCGAACGGAGAAATTGTGCGGTCGCATGCCCGATTTTCCAGGCGGCTTCTTCATCCAACTGATCCGGATAAATGCCGCGAATATCATACGCCTTAAAAATGGCTGGGTCCATTCCGGCTCTCCCTATAGGGTTAGGATTTGTTCGTGCCGCTGTCCTTCGGCTTTTCCAGTCTTGCCGTATGTTAGGCGTCCGAAAGAAAGATGTCAATAAGCAAATCCCCGCCAAAATTGTCTATCCAAAGAGCAAACGGGCGGCTTATAATGTCCCGTATAAAAAGTTTTCCAAAGAAAGGAGGTGTCTATGCACAGCCAATTGCCCTCGGGGTGGTTTCGCAAGCGTCTGAAAACGGAGCTGGGCATCCTCGAGAAAGAGGGGCTGCTGTCTGCGGAACAGGCAGCCGCCATCAGCCGGCGGTATCGGCTGGATGCGCTGGCTTCAGAATCCACTCGTATGCTGCTGGCCACCATTTACTTTATCGGAGCAGCCCTGGTCGGCATCGGGATTATCAGTTTTGTTGCGGCCCACTGGACACAGATAAGCCGGGAAATCAAACTGGTGCTGATTATTGGAGCGATGCTGGCCGCTCACATCAGCGGCTTTATTCTCTGGAAGGTCAAAGGAAACTACCCCAAACTCGGCCATACGCTGGTGCTGCTGGGCACCTTGATTTTCGGGGCCAATATCGGGCTGGTGGCCCAAATCTTTCATGTCCGGGCCAACCCGTACGACGGTTTTGCGGCCTGGGCTCTGGGGGCGGCGGCTATTGCCTGGGCAGTCAAAAGCACGCCGAATGCCGTTACGGCTCTGATTGCCGCCGCCATCTTCGCCCTCGGCAGCACGGCGGCGGCGGATGGGAGCAGGCAGGTCGGCTGGTTTCTGCCGGCTGCTGCGGTGGTTTTTGTGCCGCTGGTTTATTATCTGCGTTCGCAATGGGTCGTGTGGGGAACGCTGCTTGTGATGAGTGTTTGCTGGGCGGTTTCTTTAACTGAATACGAACTGTTTCGAGACCCTGCCTATCCTTTTGCAGCCGGGACCTCGCTGCTGGGAATGATCTTTTTCTGCTGGGGTCTGGCCGGCTGGAAAGTTCCTTCGAGCCGTTTTCTCTGCGTGCCATGCCAGATTGTGGGGCTTTTTTGGGGTATTCTGGCGGTGTTTCTGGCATCGTTCCTTGATTACAGCACAGAAATGATCGGCTGGGCAATCGGACGGAACGAACTGCTCCGTTATCCTGGTTACCTGATTACGGCAGGCGGGCTGGCGGCGGCGGCAGTTGGGCTGGCCATCTGGGCCGGGCCGCTTCTCAAAAATACAATTCAGGCCGCCCTGCTGGGTATCTCGGTCGGCTGTTTTGTCGCGGCAGGCATTCTGCCGCAGGTAAGTACGGCTGACATCGTGGTGCTTGGCGCCCATCTGATACTGCTTTTGGCGATTGGGGTTCTGTTTTATGCCAGTCTGAAACTGGAGGACCGGCGGATTTTCTGGGCGTCGGTTCTGCTGGCGGCGGTGGTGGTGCTGGCCAGAACACTCGAATACGAAATCGGCCTGCTGGTGAAATCGGCTATTTTCACAACCTGCGGTATCGGGCTGATTCTCGCCGGCATTTTGTTTGAACGCTATTTGCGGATAAGGAGACGCACACATGACTAAACAATCATGGCTGTTTGCCCTGGCGGTTGCCTTTCAACTGGTTATTCTGGCCGCCATACCCGCCAAACAAATTCAGGCCCGCTGGACGGGAACGCTGATCACCATCAAAACGGCGCCCGTTGATCCGTATGATTTTCTGAGCGGCTATCACGTCATTCTGCGGTACGAGATTTCGCGACCTTCCGATGAGCACTGGTCGTCTTTTCCTTCCGAACGGAAGGATGGGATGACCGTTTATGCTATTCTCCAAAAAGGTGCAGACGACATCTGGACTCTCCGGACGCTTACAGACAAACGGCCGAAGGAACTCCCTGAGGACCAAATTGCTTTGAAGGGGCGGATTTCCCGCAACACCATTGAATACGGCATTGAGCATTTCTTCATTCCGGAAGAGGGCCGCGACACATTCGAAGCAGCCCTGCGCAGAAATCAGCAAACCGCATTGGCACAAATCCGGGTGGACCGATTCGGCCATGCGGCGCTGATTCGTCTGATTGTTGACGGCAAAACCTATGAATACTGACCCTGCTGAAGGCGGCTTTACGGGGTATTCTTCAATTCGGAAACGAGCCGTCGGGTCGAAGAACTTTGGGCGGACTGGGCCTGCTTGAAAGTTTCCGCGGCATCAGGGCAAATTTGCTTGAACAATTCATTGTTGCGGACAATTTCCCGCAGGGCCTGGGATTTTTCCCGGGCTTGCCTGAAAAAGTCAGCGGCTTTGATTCCCCAGGCCCCGCCGAGCAGGCCGGCGACGGCCAGACCCAGTTCGAGCAAGCCGTCCACAACCGACCAGGGTTTCAGCCGCTGGGCGCTGTCGGTTTGGGCCTGAGCGGCCGCCGAAGGCGCTGCGGCCAGAATCTCCTCGGCTGTCCGGGCGGAAGGAATCTGTTCCGGCAAACCGTAATCCGCCGCAAAGGCCCGGCTCTGCTCATACGCCAAAGCCGTCAAGTCCTGCAGGACAGAAGAGGTCTCTTCCGCTGCCGCCTGCTCGGCGGACAGTTGGGTCGTCCGCATGTGAAGCCAGGCATTTTCTTTCTGAGATTGGGTCGCAGGCCGGCGAAATCCCTCGCAGCCCGCCGCCATCAGCAAAACCATGAAAATCAAATAAAACCTGTTCATCTTCGGCTCCTTTTTTCTTGACTTTTTGTGTCTTTTTTTCTATGCTTGCTCTGGAGGATTTGCGTATGAAAACGGGAACTCTCCTTCTGCTGACGGTGCTCTTTGCGCTGGGAGGTCTTGTCCTGATCGGCGGCGGGATTGCCTATCTGGTTTGGGACGCCGGCAAGCAGCGCAAGGCAGCCCGTCAACGAGACAGATTTCCAAGCCCTTCCGCCAGCCCCTCTTTCCCGCCGACACAGGACAAAGGCCCTGCGTCAAAATGAAGACGAAGGGCGCTTGTCTGTTTCGACGGCACGCAGGCGGTATTCCTGCGAGAGGGTTTTTTCATGGAGGTTTTCCAGTCGGGCCGTTATCTGCTCCTGATTGTCCAGCAGTACTTTGACATCATAGGCCACCAGGTCCAGCTGGCGCTGCAGGTTGACCCAGCCGCCGACAATCAGTCCGGCCAGCGTAAACAGCTGGACAAGGACAGAGAGGTTGACTTTTCGTTCAAACTGCCAGTGCGGGCTCGTCATGGGTGTGCTCCTTCTGAAAGGGCTATTTTCTTACCATTCTTGAGTGTGTACAAGCAGGCGATTTTTCGCAGATGGTGCCGTCCTCGGCTTCAAAGCGGACGACCGTTTGACGGCGGACCTGCTCGGCCAGACGCTCATAATGCTCCTGTTTGGCCAGGAAGAGGGCATCGGTATCTTTGTTCTGGTACATCGAAGCGAAGACCATCGCCAGCACCATCCGCACCGACAGAATGCGCAGCGGCTCGGTGCTGAGCAAATTGTCAAGGCAAAAGCAGCCGTCCGAACAGCCCGGGGTGATCGAAAGAGCCGCCATCAAAAGACGGGCTGCCTCGGCGGCCTGCGCCTCATAGGTGCCGATGCGGTAAAACAGGCCGGTGCCCGTGCCCGCAGGAATCGGCTCCGCCTGGGGGTCTGCCCGAAATACAGAGAGGGTCAGCTGAGCGGCAGCATCCAGGCGGACGATTTCATAAAGCCCGTCGATTTTGCCGACGCCGTCCGACAGATAAATCAGATGACCGCTGCGGACCTGTTTGGCGGGAAAGTTTTCGCCGGCAGCCAGAAAGGTTGTGTCGGAAACCTGGCCGTTCTGACCGCAGGCGAGGGTCTGGCCGGCAAACGAAGTGCTTTTGAAAATCAGCGGCTCATAGCAAAACAAATCTGCATCGCTGGAAAAAACAGTCATAGACAAACTCCTGGCTGGGCTGTCCCTGCCGCGGGGGCAGGAAAGACAGCGGATTTAGGTTCCGATTCTGCCGGGTATGCTTGCATTCTTTTTTCATTTTTACAAAGGCGGGCCCTGCGGTCCTCCGGCTGGCCGTCATGATGCGCTGCCGCAGAGCCCGCCGAGATCCTCAGACCGACGCCAGCCCGCTAATCATGCCGTGAGCCGCTTCGTTCTTGAGTTCAAGCGTGTACTCGCCGATGAGCTGGCCGCATTCATAATCGCCGCCGCTGGCCAGCGGTTTGTAATGAAAACTTCTTCCGGCCAGGGGCAGCACGCTGATGCGGCTGGAATCGAGCAGCAGTACGGCATCCTGCGGCATCCATCGTGTGGTCACAATGCGGCAGAGGCCGAAATCGCTTTCATAAAAACTCACCTGATCGCGATAGGTCGTATCCGCCGGGCCAAACGAACGCAGCCCCGTCAGAAAGCCGTTGATTTTGCGCTTCTGAAAACCGTTGACTGCGATCAAATCAATGGTTGAGGAACTGGTTTCCCAGATTTTGCGAAGGACGTAATTCAGCTTTGTCTCGTCCAGGGTATCACCCGTCGGAAAGTCCGGCTGACCGACATGGAAGAGATGGGTTTGCAGATGCTGGATGATTCCGCGAAGAGTCCGCCGAACGGTTTCGCTGCCCTGCGGGGTGGAAGCGGGCCGGCCGCCGTTGATGACGGTGTTCTCCAGGTCGCGCAGCAGTTCCCGAAGACGCATCTGCTTCTGATAATCCATCTCATCGGCCAGACCGATGGGGCTGGCGGCCAGGTCTGTACCGCTGACCTCAACGGAATGCGTGAAAATCTGCGTCCAGTTGCTTCGGCGCTGCCGGCAGGTAAATCGGGCCTGCGGGCGTTCGGCGCCTTCCAGTGCCGCATTGCCGAGAATGTTGACGATTTGGCCGGCGGCCGCGGCTTCCGGATTGGTGCCGGCATAGCCGCGAATCACGGAAATCGTATTGCCGGCAATCTGCGTAACGAGCATCAGTTCTTTTTTGCCTTCCATCTGAATCTGGTCGCCGACGCGGAAGCGGCCGCCGTCGTTTACAACCAGTTCCGTATCGCCCAGCGGATCCAGCAGCGACTGAGCCGCCAGAGAGTCCTTATTCGGCAAAAGGGTGTCCTCAAGCCATTCGTGTCGGGTGCTGGCTGCACTGCGGGACGGATCGCCCAGTGCATCCAGCAGCGGCGTTTCAAACGGTGAAATGATGCCGACCAAATCCGAAACATCTTCCGCCAGTTCCGGCAGAGCAGGGCCGGCGATGTAGGTTGCTTTTCCGGTAAATGCCATCGTTGAGCTCCTTTCTGTGGGAAAATTTTTCAATCACAATCTTTCAAAATCACAATCTTTCAAATTGCCGCCTGTGCATCCTTTTTACTTGAACTGTCTGCGCAGGCGCAGGTACTCCTGAACATCATTGAGCCGTCCGGTTTGTTCGGCCTTGCCGGCGGCCTGTCGAAGGGCGCCGCAGCCGTCGGCGGCGGAACGTACACCGGCGGTGCGGGCAGGTCGGGCTGCCGGAGCAGCGGCAAACAGCCAGCTTTTTTCTTGCTGAAGCTGAGCGAGCAGGCCCGGAATGTCCGAGGATTTTGCATCGGCCAGGCGGTGGCGAAGCAGCAGGCAGACGGTTTCGCCGTCAACGGCACCGGCGGCCTCAGCGGCCTGGCGGAGCTGCTGGTCGAGTTGGAGCCGGCTAATCTGCTCGGCAAGTGTTTGTTTTTGCCCTTCGAGAAGGTCCCGCTCGGCTTTCAACTGGGCCAGTTCCTTTTCGGCCTGCCGGGCACGCCGGCCAAGCAGAACAGACTCCGGCACCAGCGAATCTGGAGCAGCAGCGGTCTTTTCGAGAACGTCTTCCGGTTTGCAATCAGGCGGATTCATCGAAAAACTCCTTTCCAAAAAATTGAAAATTGTTTCTTATGGAGACAACAGATACAGGGCCAGAAAAACTTATCCATCCGCAGCCAGGGAGCCGGGCACATCGCAGCCGAGTTCCTCCAGAATCCGCTCGGTCGAAACGCCGAGTTCTTTTTTCATCTGGGCTTCCTGAAGCCGCTCGAGGGGCTCCTCCGGCAGCGGATTGGGGAATCGAATCTCGAGGTCGCGTTCTTCGGGGTCGGTCGGATACAATCCGGTGCGGTGAACGATGTCGAGAATCATCGCGGCCAGCTGCCGAAGACCGCGTCCATAGGTATACTGCTTGCGGCTGTTGCGGGTGAGCATTCCCATAAAGGTCATCTTCAGAGCGACGCCGGAGGTGAGATTTCCAATCTTGTTCTTGAGCACGCCGGCCACCACGGGCGTAACGCCGCTGATTTTGTCCATCGCATCGCGAATGTCGAGGATGTGCAGATTTTCGCTGGGACAGTCGCCGTCGCCGCCGAATTCCTGAATAGAGGCCTGCTCATTGTCAGTGCACCACATCCGCCCGGGCGAAACGGGCTTGTCCGGCACGCCTTCGATTCCCTTGGCCAGATACATCCGAAAGGCCTGCATCGTGATTCGATTGGCCCGGTCGGACAGCCGCGTATTCAGTTCGTCCTGCAGGCCGATGAGCTGCTCGACATCGCTGATGCCTTCATAGGTGTACGGCTGGGGAATATTCTGAATGTGCACAACAGGAATATAGCCGAGCGAGTTGGGGCCTTCGGCCAGCAGACGGCCCTCTTCATACCGCTGCCAGCAGTGAGGGCCGAGGATTTCGGTAACAGCCGTCTGCCGGCGGCGCGGGCCGGAGCGTCCGCGAAGCATGCGCTCCAGCAGCGGCCGCTCTTCGACGGTGTCGTTGCGCTCCTGGATAAAATGCTGGATATAGCAGCGGATGCTGCGGTAATCATCTTCTTCCAGGATCGGCAGAGCCCGAGGGGCTTCGATAAGTTCCAAAGCGATCTCCGATGCCGCAGTGAGGGTGCGCGAGAGGGACTGGGTGGGTGCATCAGAATGCGGAACGAAAGGGGCGGATGCGCCCGCTTGCAGGAGTGCGTTCAGCCGATCGCTCAGGCGGATGATGCAGTCGGCAAAACCGTACACCGCCCCGAGCACTGCCAAATCCTGGAAGAATACAGCGCCCCCGCCGGCCTCGAACACAGCATTTAAGATGGTTTGAATGTCTCTGCGTCGAGACGGCTGAGGGGCTTTGCTGATGAAAGAAACTCCTTTGCCGAAAAGAAAATCCACCATCGCATGGATGCGCCAGGCGATGTCGTTTTCGATAACAATTTCCTTGCGTCGAATATCGCGGACGTTTCTGCCGGCCGCAACGCCGTCGAGAGAATCATAAAGCCGGCCGGTGATTCGCGGCGGCAGACCCATTTCCTGGGCCTGAAGATAAGGACGGGCGGCTTCGGAACAGCGGCCGTCCGGATCCTGAAAGGAAATCGGACCGATCAGCCGATTCTGGTAATACTCCCACAGGCGCTGGAGACGAGAGGACCAGACGGGCCAGTGGGACTGAATAAGCCACTGAACAAACGATTCCTTCAGCAGGGGGTCCTGAAAAATCCGCAGGTCAAAAGCCATTGCTCTTCTCCGTTCTATTGGGTTTGCTGTCTTTTTTCTTGCTCTCTGCCCTTGGGGCGAATGTGCACAAATGGTTCGAAAATTCGGAAGGAGTGAGCCGCCGGAAAATCCGTAACCTCTGAGCCGGCAGGAAGTAAAAAAATTTTCCCAAAATCGGCATCGCTGCATTGGGGCTGCTGCACAAATGGTTCGATTCCGACAAAGGGAATCCGTTTTGGGCTGCAAGGAACCGGACAAGAACGCCGGGGCTATGTCAACGCTGACGGAGATTTAGTTATGTTTGTGCGGCTTTGTCGGACGCTCTTTCGCCAACCGCCGCCAATCAGATTGCCGCCGCGACCGGCCGAAGATTGACGGCAAAGCCCGCCTTGGAAAGCATTCCTTGTTTCTATAGATAGGTTCTATAGATAAACGACCGATAAAACCTTGTTTTTTGCAGTATTTTCTCTTGACAATTTATGTTTAGGCCGTTAAAATATGTAAAAATTAGGTGCGGGGAAAGAATCCCGTGAGTATTCATCTTTGAAGAAGACATCTCTTTCCGTCCGCATTGAGTAATATAAGAATACGGAGGAAGGAAGTGATGGGTTTTTCAGGGACGGAGGCGGCTTATCTCCCGAGGTAGGAGATGATCGGCGGGTCTCCGGCATTTCAATCCGTTCTGGAAACTATTCGTATTGTGGCCGGGCGCACCTGCTGCGTGATTATCCAGGGTCAAACCGGCACCGGCAAAGAAATGGCGGCGCGCCAAATCCACGCGCTCAGCGAGCGGGCGGATAAGGTGTTTATTCCTGTTGACTGTACAGCCCTGAGCGGTACGCTCTTCGAAAGCCAACTATTCGGACACGTCAAAGGGGCCTTTACAGGTGCGGTCTGCGATACGCTCGGCTTTTTCCGCGCGGCCGACGGCGGCACAATCTTCCTTGACGAAATCGGCGAAATGGAGATGGACCTGCAGGCCAAACTGCTGCGGGTTCTTCAGGACGGACGGGTAACGCCTGTCGGCTCGACCGTCAGTCATCCCGTGGATGTGCGGGTCCTGTGCGCCACCCATCGCGACCTCAAACAGATGGTTCAAAAAGGAACCTTTCGGGCTGACCTGTATTTCCGCCTCAACGTGTATAAAATCGAACTGCCGCCTCTGCGCGAACGAAAAGGCGACATTCGAAACCTTGCCGAATATTTTCTCCGCAAGCAAGCCGAACTTTATCAGGAACCGCTCCGCCGTCTGAGTGAGGAAGCAGCGGCCATTCTCGAGGCCTATCACTGGCCGGGCAATGTGCGTGAACTGGCGAATGCGATGGAACACGCCCATATCGCCAGCCGCAACCTGATTATCGAGCCGGCGGACCTGCCTATGGACATTCTCGAAGGCGACCTTCTGACCGAGGCCGAGGAGGAAGACGAGTTTTATCCGTTCCGGCAAATCCAGAAACGCATGATTGCGCTGGCCCTCAAGAAAAGCCGCGGCCGAAAGATGGCCGCCGCTCGTCTGCTGGGCATCGATCACCGCAAACTTGCCCGGCTGGTTGAAGAATTTGGTCTGGAAGTCACCTGGAAATAATGCCGGCCGTCGTCTGTTTCGGCTCTTCTTTTTCGGCTGAAAGGCCGACTTCTTTTTGCTATCCTGTGCTTCTTGTCTTCGCTCTCCCTGGGTTATGCTGCCGTTTGGTAAGTCTATTCCAATTCCGCAACTGGCATCTAACCGGCTGCTGGATCTGAACTTACACAGAGCAAACCGCAAAAGCATTCCGAAATCCCCACTTGCCGCCTTCTGCCGTCTGCCGACCCGTCCCCAAAAAATAAATTTATAACTTCCTGCCAACAAACGACTAACAGATTTTCCGCCGAGTTTTTATCCGCGCGGCACGGCTGTTGTTATATTCCTTAGCCAGTATGCAGAATAAAAACCAAAACAGAAACTTAGACAGTCAGAAAGCAAACATGTGCCGAGTGTATTCAACAATCTTGATGGTCGAAACGGAAGATAAGGCCCGCGGCCTGCAGGAGCTGCCGGTGCGTCTGCTTCGAATGAACACAGGCCGCCAGGCGGTGCAATGCCTTCGCCAGGAGAACGTGGATACAGTCATCAGCCGGTGGGACCTGGTGGATATGCCCGATGGACTGCTGCTGAAACGCATTCTGGCGGCTCGTCCGAAGATGCCGACCATCGCCTTGATTCAGGCCGGCAACCAGCGGCAGGAGATTCTGGCCCGTTCGCTGGGCGTGACCGCCATCGTCAGTGAAGATATTGACAGTTCGTTTTTTCGCCGTCTGATTTGCGAGCTTCTCCACATTGAAGATTTTGCAGCGATGACGATGCCCGCTATGACAGGTGCGGATTAAAAAGTGAATATCGTAAAACCCATGATGGGCTGCAAACTACTTCCCATCTTTCTCCTCCACCCTGGGTATGACGGCCGGTGATCGGACAGCCATACCCAGATGAAGAAAACCGCGGCAAACGCCGCGAAACGATAGAAATGCTCTTTTACAGTAAAAGCAAAGAAGCTGAAAAACTTCTTCATCATCTCCTTACCCGCAGAGCTGGGTATGACGGCCGGTGATCGGACAGCCATACCCAGACGAAGAAAACCGCGGCAAACGCCGCGAAATGATAGAAATGCTCTTTTACAGTAAAAGCAAAGAAGCTGAAAAACTTCTTCATCATCTCCTTACCCGCAGAGCTGGGTATGACGGCCGGTGATCGGGCAATCATACCCAGACGAAGAAAACCATCGCGCTGTGCGCGATGCCGGAGATAAAAAAATGACTTATTGGACAGGAGGATATGCCTATGAAGCAAAATAAATTGTAAATGACAAGGATAAACCCGAACTTCAGAGAAAAACATTCTTTATGAGCTCAAGGGGCCGGCCGAAGATCACTGGCCGATTTTGGGCCGGCCCCGCTTATGAAAATCCGACATCCAAAAATGAAACTCGGGAACAGGAACAGAACCGACAACCTTCAGCCGCCGGAGAAAGGGAAAGGCGTCAGAAATCGTACACAAAATCGGCCAACCAGTGAAACAAACGGAGTACGTACAAAACAAAATGGATTAGCCAGTGATCAAAATGTGCTGTACAAAAACATAAAAGCAAAACTTGTGGTTTCGGAGGAAAGAATTATGAAACGCTTAATGCTTATAGGGTTGTGCCTTTTTGCGGTAGCGGCGAGCTCTACCGCACTGGGTTCAGTGGAACTATTCTGGACCGGCGGAGGTGAGGCGTCGTGGGTAGAGGATTCAACCGCGCCGAGCAGTGACGGGGTGGTGGCGAAGCTGTATTGGCCAGCCCCATACCGAAACGAAAACAATGAGTATATCGTCCCAAATGCGGGAGTCCGCATCGATATTCCAGACGTGGCTATCAAAGACATAGAGAGTTGGAAGTATTATACTAAGGCACCGGTGGACTATGCCACAAACCTCACATTCTACGTTGACCGGGAAGGTGTCGAGAACTATCCCGGCAGGGATTATGACATGACACTCTCGGCATGGCCGGATAATGATAATTACGGGGACCAATGGCTGACCGTCGATCAGGCCACCATTGCCAACTACAACGGGTCGTATGTTGTCTGGGCCTATGGGGCAAGTTCGCCGACATGGAAATTCTCCTGGAGCACCGTCCAGAGCAGCTATGGAGACGGGGTAGTCATACGAGTTGCATTAGATAAGGGCGTAATCGGCACCAATCAGACGATAACTACCTATGTCGACGACTTCTCTATGAACGGCGTACTGTATCAGTTAGTTCCTGAGCCGGCGACGATGGTTCTGCTGGGTCTGGGCGGGCTGTTTCTGCGGAAACGCAGATAGTCAATAATCATCCGGGGCCGGCCGAAGATCACTGGCCGATTTTGGGCCGGCCCCGCTTATGAAAATCCGACATCCAAAAATGAAACTCGGGAACAGGAACAGAACCGACAACCTTCAGCCGCCGGAGAAAGGGAAAGGCGTCAGAAATCGTACACAAAATCGGCCAACCAGTGAAACAAACGGAGTACGTACAAAACAAATTGGATTAACCAGTGATCAAAATGTGCTGTACAAAAACATAAAAGTAAAACTTTTGGTTTCGGAGGAAAGAATTATGAACCGCTTAATGACAATTTGTTTTGCGGTAATACTGCTGTTGGTTACTATTCCTGCCCAATCTATGCTGCTATCCGAGCTGTTAGTCGAAGGTGCCACTATCACCAGCGGAGACAAACTGTTTTACGGTTTTGTTAACTACGATTCGTCGGCATCGGCAAAAGGAGAATCCGTTGCGGGCGTTGATCCGGCGGATATTATCGTTTCCGCCTACCAAAATCCAACGAATGGGGAGTATGGGCTAAAGTTCCAATCAAGCAAAATCGTCATTACTGAGTCTCCCTCAGCATTAGCCCTGAGTTTCGATTACCTTGTAAGATCGACTCTCCCGAACTATTTGATCAGCGACAATACTCTCACCATGGAAGGCACGATCAGCGCTGGGAACGTTGGCGTCAACGAATCCGCCACGAATCCCGAGACCGATTCTCAGTTGGCTTATAAATACACCTTACTGCAGGGGATGTATTATTCAAAGCTTTTTGACCACCAGACCTATACAACCCCTGCTTCAGTTGTTTATGTGTCCACGTCAATCTCGCTGAACAAAGCTTCCGGCGGTCCAAATCAGTTGACTGCGTTCACACAGACCTTCTCTCAGGTTCCCGAGCCGGCGACGATGGTTCTGCTGGGTCTGGGCGGGCTGTTTCTGCGGAAATGCAGATAGTCAATAATTATCTGGGGCCGGCCGAAGATCACCGGCCGATTTTGGGCCGGCCCCGCTTATAAAAATCCAACATCCAAAAATGAAACTCGGGAACAGGAACAGAACCGACAACCTTCAGCCGCCGGAGAAAGGGAAAGGCGTCAGAAATCGTACACAAAATCGGCCAACCAGTGAAACAAACGGAGTACGTACAAAACAAAATGGATTAGCCAGTGATCAAAATGTGCTGTACAAAAACATAAAAGCAAAACTTGTGGTTTCGGAGGAAAGAATTATGAAACGCTTAATGACAATTTGTTTAGTAGTTATATTTGCTGCCAATAGTATAGCTGCTACCGATTTTTTTGCAAGCACCAACGAACTCGGCTATCAAGGCACTATATGGAATATAACGGACAACACAGGGCCATGGACAACCTCGACACCTCGAAATGCCAACCTGTTTACGGCGATGAACACACCCTACATGGATCCTGGCTATGAAGGCAATTATAACGAATTGCTAAGCAGCTGGTGGGAACACAGTCCCAGCAACCAAAATGATTCCTTTCTGCAATTGGCAGAGGAGGTGACCACCCCTAGCGTAATCAGCGCATCGGCAATCTGGGATGAAACAAAAACAATCTTTACCGTGAGAGTAAGCGGTGCCAACGCTCCCTACCCATGGAGCCGGATGTGGCAGCCAGATAACGGAGTGGCTTGGGGGGTAACGTTCACCGAGTATAGCTACTCCTTCGAGGCCACTTTCTCTCAGGCCGCAGCTATTGATGAGTACGGCTGGCTTGCAAACACTGTATTGCCCGATACCATCATCGGCACATTTACCGGAGAATTTGTGGTCACATATGACATCGAGAAGAATCCCATTACAGACGGCGACACCTACGGCTTCAACATCAACTTCTCGAAGGAATGGTTTACCACAGACGGCGGATCTTGCGGAGAAATTACGCCTGCCAGTTATTTTGCGGTTGTTCCTGAGCCGGCGACGATGGTTCTGCTGGGTCTGGGCGGGCTGTTTCTGCGGAAACGCAGATAGTCAATAATCATCCGGGGCCGGCCGAAGATCACTGGCCGATTTTGGGCCGGCCCTCTGTAAAACAAATTCGGAACCCAAAACCCGAATTTCAAAACACGAATTGACCAGTGAACTAAAAAGAATAAACAAAAATCTGTTTCGGAGGAAAGTGCGATGAAAAAAGTTAGTCTAAAGAGATGTGCAGCCGTATGTGCGGCGATTGTGCTGATGGCCGGGGTTCTGCAAGCCGGCCCGATTGCGGGTATCTTCGATTCACGAACAGATTCGACAATTATCGCAGGTATTCCGTGGGCGGAAGGCGCCCTGGTTTGTTCCTTTTGGGAAGATTGCACTGCTGTGATTGGATTGTTCGATGGCTGGGGCTCTAAGGACGGAGTCAGCCAGTGGTATATCCAAGCTTGGAACCCCGATTGGGCCGGGTGGGCCGGCTATATCCAACTCAACTGGAACGGTCCATGGTTTGGAGACAACCCCGAAGAAGTCGGGGGCTATGAAGGCCAAATTACAGAATGGACATTGAGCGAAACCTACACAGGAGAATTTCTCGACCTTGTGCTGACCGGTACTGCTGTTCTTGATAAAAAACACTTGATGCCGTGGTATGACGGGCAGTATGAGCAGTATGAAGATATGTCCCCGGTTCCGGTAACCTTCGAAATGGGTTTTAGCGGCATCCCGGAGCAGGGTTCCGCAGAAACCTATAATGAAGGAACAATATTTGGCACACCGAGTTATGTCGTATTTACCATCCCCGAGCCGGCGACGATGGGTCTGCTGGGTCTGGGCGGGATTCTGCTGCGGAAACGCACAAGGTAAGCAGAACCGCTTCCTTATCAGCCATTCCAAACAGGGAGAAGACCTCTTCTCCCTGTTTTTTTGTCAAAACATCAGGGGGCAGCTCACAGGGGCTTATCGGACGTGCTGCCGCCGGGATTAAACAAAATCATCACTTCATCTCCGCACCAAATCTTTTCCGCCAGCGTCCGGAAATGAGCCGGTTTCTTCGATTGATACGAAAAGCCCCCCGCATAATTCTCGAAATCTTCAGGACGTAAACCCTACAGCAAACCCAGAAATTTCTTACTTCATTCCTCAATCTCACTCAAAAAGAACAAGGAAATCTACCGATACTCTCGCAAGCAGTTAACCGGATATCTCATCAGGTTTTTGACGTCAGGTTTTTGACGATAACGACAAACTTTGTTTAGGAGATAGAGAGATGACCTCTTCAATCTGTCCGGCAGGCGAAGAGACGAAAACGCGCCGCTCTTCCTGCGAAGGGAAATATCTGACCTTTGCCATCGGAAATGAGGAGTTTGGGGTCGAAATCCTTAAGGTTCGGGAGATTATCGGGTATGTCCCTGTGACGCCTGTGCCGAAATCCCCGGCCTATCTGAAAGGGGTAATCAATCTGCGCGGGCAGGTGATTCCGGTAATCGACCTTCGGCTCAAATTCGGCCTGGCGGAAAAAGAAATTACCGACCAGACGTGCATTGTGATTATCGAGACCCGCACGCAGACCCAGACCGTGCTGACGGGGCTGATTGTGGATCGCGTCTCCGAAGTTCTCAACATCGACGCCGAACAGATTGAACCGGCCCCGTCACTGGGAACCTCCGTTGACACCTCTTTTATTCTTGGAATGGCCAAAGCCGGCAATCAAGTGAAAATCCTGCTGGAAATTGACGCGGTTGTTCACCAGGAAACCGAAGAAGAAATCACCTGTTAACCCTTTCAAAAAAGGAGCCTGAACATGCTGAAGAATATGAAACTTTCGGTCAAATTGTTTTTGGGATTCGGCTGTCTGGTTGTTATCACCGCCCTTTTGGGGCTGATCAGCTGGCGAGGAATGACCTCCGTAAAAGCCCTCTCCGAGCTGGCACTGAGGGGACAGCAGGCCGTCAGCCATCTGAACGACTGCGCCACGCTGCGGCGGGATTTTATGATTAACGGATTTGCCGTCATCGGCAATGACAACAAAAACGCCGCTGAAAAATGGCACGAATCGCACGACAAAATGACAACGATATTAAAAGAACTCAACGGCGATTCCAACCTGGGCAGCGAGGAGAAGCAGATTGTATCCAAAATGCTTGACTTAAGCACCGACTATCGAAACTGTTTTGACCAGGGGACGACCGCCCAGAAGAAAAAAGAGGAGGCCGTCGGGATTTGGCGAAGCCTCGGTGTGGAGATTACAAACAATCTCGATGAAGCCATGGAAAAGACAATCGACCCCGAATTCCAAAAGGCCATCGAGGCAAACAATACATCGCAGGCTGCTTACTGGGCTCAATTTGATGAAATGGTGAATGAAAACATCGCCCAAAATTTTCTTCTGCTGCGGGTCAGCGGCGTCTATCTGATTGCCAATGAAACCGAGAAGGAATGGGAAGGATTCCAGCAGCAATTGCAGACCCTGCGTAACGGACTGGCCAAATGGACACAAATGACCGCATCCGAACCGAAACTGCAGGGGTATGCCTCCAAACTGACGGATTATATCAATCAATATGCCCAGGCCGGCGAGCAATTCCATCAGAGTCTTCTGGAGCAGCACAATGTCTTTTCGAAAATGGTGGCCACAGCCAACAGTATCGTGCAGATGATGGGCGAACTGGACGGCCGTCTGCAGAACTCTCTGAAATCCACCATTTATAGCGTCAATCTTACCCTTATTCTTGCCTCCGTGGGCAGCATTGTAATCGGTGTTGTGCTGGCGTTCGTCATTACCCGCAGCATTGTCAAGCCGATTCATCAAATCATCTCCGATTTGACCACGGGTGCTGAACAGGTCTCCAGCGCTTCCGGTCAGGTTTCCAGTGCCTCCCAGTCGCTGGCCGAAGGTGCCACCGAACAGGCCGCCGGCCTCGAAGAAACCTCCTCCAGTCTGGAGGAAATGTCCTCCATGACCAAGCAGAACGCCGACAACGCCCAGCAGGCCAATCTCCTGGCCGCTCAGGCCAAATCCGCCGCTCACGACGGAGCTGACTCTATGAAGCGGATGACCGGCGCCATCGACGACATCCAGAAAAGCGCCGACGAAACCTCCAAAATTATCAAGGTCATCGACGAAATCGCCTTCCAGACCAACCTGCTGGCCCTCAACGCCGCCGTCGAGGCCGCCCGGGCCGGTGAGGCCGGAAAGGGATTTGCCGTCGTCGCCGAAGAAGTTCGGAATCTGGCGATGCGTTCTGCCGAAGCCGCCAAGAACACCGCTTCGCTCATCGAAGGGTCTGTCAAAAACGCCAAAAACGGCGTCGAAATCTCCACCGAAGTGAGCAAAAAACTGGAAGAAATCGTCAGCCACATTGCCAAAACCACCGACCTGGTGGCCGAAATTGCCGCCGCCAGCACCGAACAGGCGCAGGGCATCGAGCAGATTAACACGGCTGTCTCCCAGATGGACAAGGTGACCCAGCAGAATGCGGCTGCCGCCGAAGAGTCGGCCAGTGCCGCCGAGGAACTGTCCGCTCAGGCCCAGCAGATGCACACGGTCGTCGAGAAACTCGTAACCATTGTGGACGGCAGCCGAGGGCAATTTCAGACTGCTTCCTCCCCTGCCCTGACTTCCAGACCTGCTCATCAGACGAAGCGATTGTCGCTGTCCGACCAGACCTACCACCACATCGCCGAAGGAAAATCCCAGCCGAAGTCCAAGGCCGCTGCCGCCAGGAAGCCGGCCGGCGAACCAGCCAAGGACCCGGCGAAAGTCATCCCCCTCGACGAGGATTTCAAAGAATTTAACAGCTGAACAATCTGACGCATTCGATAACACAGGGACGGGCCGTCTCAGGCGGCCTGTCCCCTTCTGTATTTTCCGCCCGCTGTTTCATCGAGTCCAAACACCCTGAAAAAGGCCGATAAAAATCCTGAAGACCCCAACCATTCAAACCCGCCGCCGCAGCCCTGACAAACCGGCGATAAAAACCCAGAAAGGCATCGTTTGCATCTGTTTCTTATCGGCCTTTCCCAGGAATTGCAAAGAAGGGACTATCCGGTTAAGCCGGATTTTCAAGGCGACGAAAACACCCATAAGACTTCAGCGGCAGATGCAGGAACAACACCGGCGCCGCCGGGAAAACAGCGTCTGCAGCCACTTTCAAAAAATCTGAGGCGTCCGACCGATGCGCTGAACGAAAAAGACGGCGCTTTCAGTTAAGGGGTTAAATCCCGACAAGAGATGGTTTTTGATTTGGACATCGAAATAAAAACCGATAACTTTTTTTGTGAATGGAGACCTCCCATGAAGACAAGAGTCCTGCTTTTGTGCACAGCAATGGCTGTTTTCGCAGCAGTCCTCACCGGTGCCGAAGAAGAACAGAAAATCAATCCGAAAGTGACAGCCCTGCTGGAGCAGCTCAAACAGGCGACAGCAGCCGCCGCCCCGGACCTTTCCGAGGCAGCCACGGATGAGCAGAAGAAAGCCCTGACGGAATCCCACGCCAAACTGCAAATATTCATCACGGAAAAACTGCTGCCGCTGTGCACGAATCCCGTCTTCGTCAAAGAAGTAAAGGCCCAGAACGCCAAGGGGGTTTCGCTTGATGAAATCAAGAAAATCGATGAGCAGTGGCAGAAGGCCGAAGAAGAACTGCCCATCCACACGGAAAAACTGAACAATGACTGCGCCAAGGAAATCAAGCGGCTGGCCAAAGAACTGGAGGTGCTCGGCGAGTGCTTCGTTATGGACAATCAGGGAGCCAACGTCGGCCAGAATGCGATTACCTCGGACTATTGGCAGGGCGACGAGCCCAAGTGGATTAAATCCTTTAACGAAGGCAAGGGCGGCGTCATTATTGAAAAGCCGAAATATGACAAGTCCACGGACAGTGTAGATCAGAAAGTCTCTCTGCCGATTATTGACGAAGAAGGAAATGTAATCGGCGCAGTCTGCTGCGGTATCCAAGTGGACAAACTGAAATAAAACCGAACATCAGCGGACGCAGACGTCTGTCTTCGCCAAAACAAAAATCGGCAAGGATTCTATCAGAAAGCAAACGGCGCAAACACACAGCAGTCTTCCAAGGAAGAAAGGAAATACAATGGTCATTCAAAAAAAAATCGGAATCCTGGCGGTGGTTCCCCTGGCGGCCCTGATTGTGCTGACGGCGATTACCTGGCATGCCCTGCGGCAGAATGCGGCGCGATTTGACGAAACCGTCAATCAATCCTTCGGCACGCTGATTGATGAAGAAATCAACCCGCTGATTTACCAGACGCTCCTGCCGCTGATTAACGAAGATGTGCAGAATCTTCAGAAGATGCAGGACAGCATCGCCCTGATGCTCGAGGCCGATCGCGATGTGCATCAGGCCTTAATCGCGGAAAAAATGGCCCTAGCTGCTTCAGAACCGGAAGAACTGAAGGCCGCCGATACCGCCAACATTCAAAATATTGAGCAGGCGCAGAGCCGGATGGAAAAGGCCTCGGCTTCTTTTCGCTCGGAGCAGACCCGGCGGCTTTACAATGAATTTCTGACGGAATTTGAAACCTGGAAAGGCAAAACCCGCAAGGTCCTCGAACAAGCGGCTTCTCCGGATAAATTGATTTGGGCCAGAAAATCCAGCAACGGCGGCAGCGCTGCCCAGAGTTTTGACACCATGCGGGGGAAAATCGATGCCCTCCAGCAGGCCCTCGAAGCGGACATCGCGGCAACCCTGCAGGCCGTAGAAGAAAAGAAGCAGATTGCCAACGCCAAGGGGCAGATTGTCAGCGACAAAAAAGAAGAAACAATGAAGGTGGCCGAAGAGGTTCAGCAGTCCATCGAACAGACCATTACGGTCTTTCTGGCTGTGAGTATTGCCGCGGCGCTGACCGTCAGTGTGCTCACCTTCGGAACCAGCCGTTCCATTCTTAAACCGCTCAAGCGGGTCATCCACCTGCTCAGCGAGGCCTCTGAACAGATTGAAAACGCTTCCGGTCAGGTTTCCAGTGCCTCCCAGTCGCTGGCCGAAGGTGCCACCGAACAGGCCGCCGGCCTCGAAGAAACCTCCTCCAGTCTGGAGGAAATGTCCTCCATGACCAAGCAGAACGCCGACAACGCCCAGCAGGCCAATCTCCTGGCCGCTCAGGCCAAATCCGCCGCTCACGACGGAGCTGACTCTATGAAGCGGATGACCGGCGCCATCGACGACATCCAGAAAAGCGCCGACGAAACCTCCAAAATTATCAAGGTCATCGACGAAATCGCCTTCCAGACCAACCTGCTGGCCCTCAACGCCGCCGTCGAGGCCGCCCGGGCCGGTGAGGCCGGAAAGGGATTTGCCGTCGTCGCCGAAGAAGTTCGGAATCTGGCGATGCGTTCTGCCGAAGCCGCCAAGAACACCGCTTCGCTCATCGAAGGGTCTGTCAAAAACGCCAAAAACGGCGTCGAAATCTCCACCGAAGTGAGCAAAAAACTGGAAGAAATCGTCAGCCACATTGCCAAAACCACCGACCTGGTGGCCGAAATTGCCGCCGCCAGCACCGAACAGGCGCAGGGCATCGAGCAGATTAACACGGCTGTCTCCCAGATGGACAAGGTGACCCAGCAGAATGCGGCAGCCGCCGAAGAGTCGGCCAGTGCCGCCGAGGAACTGTCCGCTCAGGCCCAGCAAATGAAAACGGCGGTTGTTCAGGAACTGCTCACGATGATTGGCGGCCTGATGGGAAAAACAAAATCGTCCTCGTCTTCACCGGCTGCCTCGCTGAAAACCAGCGATCACATCCTGCACCACATCGCCGAAGGCAAATCTCAGCCGAAGCCCAAGGCCGCACCTGCTGCCGCCAGGAAACCGGCGAAGGAACCAGCCAAAGACCCGGCGAAAGTCATCCCCTTCGACGAGGATTTCAAAGACTTCAACGCCTGATTAAGCAAACAAAGTTTGATATACCTCGGCGGACCGGTATCTCACTGGCCCGCCGTTTTTATTGATTTTCAAAAAGAGGAGGAATCAATCGTTTGGGCCGGCTGCTCTATCCTCTCTGCCAGTTTGAGAAATAAATTTGCCAGAATCGCTTCCTCATGGGGAGGACGAAACAACCCAAACCATCCGTAAACGACGGTGCCGCCGTCCGAAGTCCGCGCAATCACCAGCCCATCGCCATAGTCAATTCCCTGGCGGTCCTTCAGCCGCAGCAAAGGGCAATATTCCGTATGCCGACTATCCCGAACGAAGGGACGCCAGCGAGGGTCGGGTTCAGCAGCAAAGGGGATTTCACCGGCAAGCATCAAAGGCCCGTCAGCCGAAGGAACAAAAAAGAGTTCTTTGCCGGGCGGCGGTTTCTCCCAGCCGATTTTCAGGGTAATGCCGAAGCGGCCGGCGTGATTGACCGTCCGCCCGTCCGCATCGTAATAAAACGGCCACGGCTCACTCGGCAGCGCCGCCAGCACGCCGCCTCCCTTCCCATACGCCTCCAGCACCGCGGGCACATCTTCGGTTTGGCGGACGGTTGTCCGATAGGTCTCGCCGCCGCAATAGAGCACTATGGAAAAAGTCTCCGGCTTCAGCAAACCGCCGACCGCCTCATTCCAGGATAACACTTTCAAATCCGGCTTATAATGCAGCAGCCACCAAAAGGGAGTAGAGGACGGTTCCGGCAGCACTGCCATTGACAGCCCCGCCAACTTTTCCCTCAGGCGTTTTTCCACGGTCGGCGGCAGAGCCGGCTGAGGCGGCTCTTTTTTACTGGGGCCCAACTTCAAAAACTGTTCGGCATACTGCCGCGTCATCTTCAAATATGTCGTTCCATATTCGACAGAGGGCTCGATCTCGCTGCCTTCATGCCATTCATTGAAACTGGTGATTACAATCCAGTCCGGCGCTGCCTGGACGGCCTGCTGCCACTGGGCTGCATACAGCGCCCCTTCCCATCGCTCCACTTTCAAGCCCGGGGTACGGATTTTCGTATCATCATAACCAGGAATGACGGTAACGGCCGCAATCTTGCCCTGCCGGCGGGCCGTTTGAATCCACTCAGGATAGGTGCGGGCACACCACGCTCGGACCTGTTCAGGGATTTTCCCCTGGAGCATGCCGGCTGTGTTATAGGTATGCAGACCGTCAAAAACCGTCGCCGCCCCGTAAGACCAATCATCTCCAATCAAGGCGGCCTCCTGCGGGAAGGCGGTTTTCAGCCGCTCTTTCGCCTGATACCACCCGTACAGGCCCAGCTGCTGAACCGCCCGCCCATACACAAATACCACCGGCCTGCCGCCATGCTTCAGCCACGCCGGATGGTCGGCGTACCTCGCCAGAATATTCTCGGCGATATCCTTTGCCGCCGTTTCCGGTGTCGGCGGAGCAGGCACTGCTTCATAATAGACGGTTGCCTTCAGTCCAAACCGTTCACACAGTTCCAGCACAAGAGGCATCGCGCGGTCTTCATAGGAGCCGGCGCCCCACCAGCTCACAATCAGCGTGTCGATTCCGTTTTCTGCGGCTTGCCGGCAGTGCCGCTCAACGACCTGCCTTTCATGCGAATCATACGCGCCGCCAAGCGGATAGTGAGTGCTCTCTGAAATGGTTTTGCCGGAGGCATCAATCTGCCCCCAGTGGATTGTTCTGCCGGCTCCGCCCGCTCCGTCGGCTGTGCCGTACCAGGGGTAATAAAAGGCCATCACCCGACGTGCCGCTGTTTGGCTCTCTTCTGCGGCGGAGACAGCAGAAACCAAACAGCACAAACAACCCAGCGCCGCCCGCCCGATGATCCGCTTCCAAAGCATCCGTCTCATCTTTTTTCTCCAGGCATCGCTGCCATTGTAGCATCTGCTCCGCTGGAGACAAATGGTTTCCATCCCGTTAACCGCGAACCTGCCGGACTTTAGCCGACTTTTTATAGTAATTGAGGAAAAAGTACCGCAAGGCATCGATGGGATGGTCATAGACGCCGTCTTTGACGGGCTGCTCAGCGCGTTCGCCGCTAACCGCCGCCGGATAATGATAACACTGCAGCGCCTCAATCAGATGAACACAGCGGGGCGAAATCACCAGCCGGCTGCTGCCGTCGCCCGCCCGCAACGCACGGCGGATTTTTTCCAATCCCCCCGAAATATCGCTTCGGCTGGAGTAGGCCCTGATTCCGGCTTCCCGCAGCAGTTCGATGGAACTTCTGCCGGATTCTCCGTTTCGCTGGCCGCCCGCCGGGTCGCAATACGTTGCCGCCACCCGCGACTCGCCGCCGGACGTCTTCTTTTTAATTTCCTCGGCGTGAGCTGCCAGCGTCCGGCGGGACTGAACATATTCATCAATCACCCGAATCAGCCCTTCGCCATCCACCTGAATCCAAAGACAGACAAACGGATGAACATAGCCAAAATCAATAGCCCGATACAGCGGCAGAGTCGGGTCATCCTGCACAGGCCGAACATGAACAGCCGGCTCAAAATCAGCAAAAACAGCATTTTCAAGATTGGGTTTCAGACAAAGCATCTCCGTTTCAAAGCCCACCCGGCTGCTGCGGCGCATCTGGGCGATGCAGTCATCAATCTGAAGAAACCCGTCCGCCCGGCGGGCCTTGCCTTGACAGTCGCGGTCCAGCGGGCAGCGGCTGCAGCTGCGATCGGAGCCGCACCGCTGAATTACCTCCCAAAGACACCATTTGAAGATGGGAATCTGGGCTGTTTGGGCATCAGAAATAACTTTCTGCATCAGGCCCCACGGCCGGTGCATCGTGCTTAAACATTCCATCGAGCCCCGGAGAGTCCCACGGCTTTTGATGCAGAACTTGGCGGCATTAAAAATCTCCGGCACAAACAATTCGACCTCATCGCAGCGGAGTTTCTGAACATGATGGCCGCGAACGGCACGCTGAGACTGCGCCAGCAGCCGCACCTGCGTGCCGTTTTTGAAGACACATTTGTCTTTCAGAATCCGGCCTTCTATCTGGTCGGCAAAGCTGGTTTCGATAAACTCGGTCAGATATTCATACATTCGTCCGGCCTGGTCCAGCGAGCCGGCGATGATGCGGCTGCGGCAGTTCTCCTTAAAAAGTCCCTCCAGCAGTGCGGCAGCAGCGGCTATCTGGGTTTTGCCGCCGCCGCGATTGGCCCAGACTACACAGTCGCCGCTGATTTGCCCTGCCGGACGAAGCGAAGGCCAATCCGTACTCCAACTGTACCACAGATAATCCATCGGGCTGCTGTGGCCCGGGCACAAATGTGCATCCGGAATATGCAGATTCAGATGAACTTGAAGAAATTGCTTGAGTTGCTGACGCGTCTGAGGCGGATTCTCCGCGGCAAACACCTCGGTTTCCTGTCCATGCTCGTCTGGAGAGGATTCGGCAAAGGCGGGATTCATACACAGTGCTCCTTGAATCAATGCTGTTTATCAATGCAGTTGTTTTTTCAGGCAGCAGAGGGCCTATCGCCCTTTTGCGGGAAAGCAAAACACTCGTGTTAAACGATTTGGAACTCCTTTTGGCCCTGTTTTCTTTTTTCCTCCTTTTTTTCAAGCAGATATTATACCAATTTCAGGATTTTTTTCAAGTCCAAAACCGGGCGATTTCAGCCGAACGGTCAAATTCTTTCCACCGCTTTTCCACAAACTTGATTTACGCTGTGGATAAACCGTGCATAAGAAAAAATTTTTATCGCTAACTGTTTTGATTTGTTGAAGCTCCAGCGTGTGGATAAGAATCTGTTAAAAATCCATTTGCATCAGCCAACAAGGAGGCACTATGATAGGGCCAGTTGAAACAAAGTAAGAAGGCCAAACTCGAAACCTTTTAACACCTTTGGTTTTTTATAATAACGATGAAAGGGAGCAGTCTATGGAGGCCACTTTCACGGATGAAATCAGCGCGATCCAAGAGCATCTGGCTCGAGAGATCGGCGTTCAGCAATATCAAATCTGGTTCCGAAATGCAACGCAGCTGACACTCCGCAAAGATTGTCTGGAAATAGCCGTGGCCAATCCATTCATCTCACAATGGATTCAGAGCCATTTTGAAAAGCCGCTGCAAAAAGCGATGGAGGCCGCTCTGCATCAGAGGCATCCCATCCACTACCGCACGGACCGCTCGCTAAGTCCGGCCGGCTCCAAAACAAATCCGAACCCAGCCGAGAGAATCCCCGCCGGCCGCAGTAAGCCCATCCGCTCCGCTGCCGGCAAAACCAGCGAACCGCTGAAGATGAGTTTGGACACGTTTATCGTAGGGGCCAAAAACGAACTGGCCTATAACGCCGCCAAAACCGTCGCCCAGCAGGAAAAAAGCCCCTTCAATCCCCTGTTTTATCACGGCGGGTATGGAGTCGGCAAAACCCATCTCCTTCAGGGCATCTGCAACGAAATCGCAAAAAACAGACCAAACGCCAAATGGCTTTATACCTCCGCCGAGGATTTTGCCAATCAGTATGTGCTGGCTCTGAAAACACGCAGACTCGATGCCTTCCGAAACCGGTTCCGCAATCTGGATATTCTGGCTATTGATGACATTCATTTTCTCTCGAACAAAACCGCCATGCAGGAGGAGTTTCTGCATACCTTCAACAGCATTGACCTGGCCGGAAAGCAGATTGTGCTGGCCTCGGATGCCCATCCAAAGGAAATCAGCGCTTTATGTGAGAAACTGGTCAATCGCTTCGTTTCCGGAATGGTGATTCGCATCGACCCGCCGGATTTCGATACGCGGTGTCGGATTCTGACGTGTCGGGCAAAGAAAATGAAACAGCCGCTTCGCAAGGAAGTGGTGGAATATATCGCCGGCTCCATCAGTTCGAGCGTGCGGGAGCTGGAAGGGGCCCTCTTTAAGGTGATGGCCTACAGTGCCCTTACCCAAAAGCCCATTTCGCTGGAGGAGGCCCAGGAGGTGCTCTCGGAACACATCGCCCGCACGGACCCGGTGGTGCATCATTCCGACATTACGGGGGCGGTCGCGGAGTTCTTTCATCTGAGCCCGGCGGATCTTTACTCCGCCCGAAAAGAACGAACCGTTTCGCTGGCCCGCTCGCTGGCGATGTACCTGACGCGCCGGTTTACCAAAATGTCCTTTCCGGAAATCGGCAAGGTCATGGGCAACAAAAACCACGCCACGGTCATCCTGGCCTGCCGCAAAATTGAAAAGGCCCTTGAGCAGAATACCCCGCTTCGCTGGCGCAGCCCGGCCGGTTTCCGCTCGGTGCCGGCCAAGGAACTCCTCGACCGGCTGATGGAAAAAATCTCGTGAGGACAGAAAGCCGTCCTCCTTACCGTCCCCTGACACCGCCGGCCGGAAATTGAAACGACTCGCCCCGGCCGCAGAAGCGGCGCCTTCGGCGATATGCGGAATAAAACATCCCCCGCAGCGATGGAAAAGCCATTGCCGATGCGAGGGGCGAATCCTATTGGCGCCTGTCCGTCTGGCTACTCTGACGCTGCTGAGCAGAGACATAGTCTTTGGCTAACCGCTGGGCTTCAGCAATCTGGGCCGGGCTCATACAATGCTTGAGCAAACTTTTGAGCTCCGAAACATCTTTTCCATTCATCCCCGCCAGAAGCGCCCATTTATAGGCCTCGACACAGTCTTCAATGACCCCCTTGCCTTCGGCATAACAGAGACCGAGCCGGTACTGGGCGTCCGCATCCCCCTGCTCAGCGGCCTTGATAAACCACTCGGCTGCCTTTTTAGAATCCTGCGGTACACCCTCGCCTTTGGCATAACAAAGGCCGAGATGGAACTGGGCTTTCGCAAGTCCCTGCTCAGCGGCCTTGGCAAACCACTCCGCTGCTTTTTTATCATTCTGCGGAACGCCCCGGCCTTCGTAATAATAGAGGCCGAGATTGAACTGGGCTTTTGCAAGTCCCTGCTCAGCAGCCTTCGCAAACCACTCCGCTGCTTTTTTATCATCCTGCGGAACACCCCGGCCTTCATAATAATAGAGGCCGAGATTGAACTGGGCGTCTGCAAGCCCATGCTCGGCGGCCTTCGTGTACCACTCGGCCGCTTTCTTGGAATCCTGCGGGACGCCAAGGCCTAAGGCATAACAGAGACCCAGACCGAACTGAGCAACCGCATCTTCCTGTTCAGCGGCCTGGGCAAGCCGTTGAACAAAAGAATCGTTTTCGAGGGACGGCTTTCCCTGCTTGGCGGCTTTAGCGAACCACTCAGCCGCTTTCTTAGAATCCTGCGGGACACCCTTACCTTCATAATAACAGACCCCAAGCATGAACTGAGCATCTCCAAGCCCCTGCTCGGCGGCCTTGGCGAACCACTCGGCCGCTTTCTTAGAATCCTGCGGAACACCCTTACCTTCGTAATAACAGACCCCAAGCATGAACTGAGTTTCCCCAAGTCCCTGTTCGGCGGCCTTGGCAAACCACGCAACCGCTTTTTCAGAATCCTGCGGGACACCCTCGCCTTTGAGATACCGGAGACCAAGATGGAACTGGGCATCCGCATCTCCCTGCTCAGAAACCTTGGCGAACCGCTTGACCGCTTTATAACTGCCTATGCACAAAAGAGAAACAGCAGCCGCACAGATAAAACAGATAAACACACGCCGTTTCATGGCACATCTCCTGTTTATTTCCTTCAGGGCCGCTTCCAGGCCCTTGAAACATCTAATAAAACCACACAAACAACCGGATATCCGCCGGGGCGGGTATGACAGCGGGGTCTATTAGAAACGTCGGGGTTTATTATACCCGCAAACGTCAATTTATCCACCATTATAGCCCCGAACCCTTAAAAATCAGAAACCTGAAAAATGAAAGCAGAAATGACCAAAGAACAGCGGAAATAAGGATACCCATCATACAGATACGGCCTGCGCAAAAAACAAGGGAGAGCCGGTGGATGCTCTCCCTTAGATTTAAATGGCTCTTCTCGTACAGGACTTAGCCGGCTGTCGGCTCTGCCGGGCGATTTCCATCGGCCTTGTGTGCGGTACCTGTTCGGCCGCCGCGCCGCAGCTAAGATGGCCTTTTGGGTCACTGATTAAGAGCCATTATCTCACTGTTTCTGTTGTCGGCAAATTCGCACCAAAACATTAGAAAATTCATTTTTAATATTGATAGGCAGGCTTTTATTTGCCGAAGCGGCCGCTGTTTTTATCAGACCGGATATTTTTTTCCGGTTTTTTCCCCATCCGGCCGCCAAAAAGGTATAATAAAAGTCTTTTAACCAGACAAAAGAACTCTTATTTCAAGAGAGAAAGAAAGGAATTGGCCATGTCCTCAAAACAGCCGGAATTCCGGCGGTATCTGGTGCCGATTGACAGTCTGTCCACCCAACAGTTTTTTACGGATTGTCTGGTGATCGGCTCCGGAGTTGCCGGCCTTCGGGCCGCAATCGAGGCGGCCTCGTTGGGGGCCGCCGTCACCGTGGTTTGCAAAGGAACTCTCACAGACTCCAACACCTGGCATGCCCAGGGGGGCATCGCCTCGGTGATTCGAAACGACGACAGCTTTGAAAGCCATATCGCCGACACGCTGGCCACAGGGGCAGGCCTCTGCGAGCCGGAAGTGGTCCGCCAGGTTGTAAAAGAAGGCCCCGCCCTCGTTCGGCAGCTGATGGAGTGGGGAACCCCTTTCGACCAGGACAACGGAACGCTGGATGTCTCCCTCGAAGGCGGGCATTCTCACCCGCGGATTATTCATTCTCACGGCGATTCGACCGGGCGGGGAATTGCCGAAGGGCTGATTCAAAAACTGAAAACCCTCCCCCAAATTCGCGTGATTGAGCAGTTCTTTGCCATCGACCTGCTCACCAACAGCGACAATGAATGCCTGGGGGTTCTCGGCTCTTGCCAGGGAACCCTTCAGATTGTCTGGGCGGCAAAGACAATTCTGGCGACCGGCGGGGCCGGCCGGCTCTATCGGGAAACCACAAACCCGGAAGGGGCCACCGGCGACGGACTAGCCATGGCTTATCGGGTAGGAGCCGTTTTGCGGGATATGGAGTTTCTCCAGTTTCATCCTACAACGCTGTACATTGCCGGCGCCTCCCGGGCCCTCATCACCGAAACCGTTCGCGGCGAAGGAGCCATCCTGCGAGACCGCGACGGAAAGGCCTTCATGAAGGAATATCATCCCGACGGAGAACTGGCACCGCGCGACGTCGTCAGCCGGGCAATCCTCGACCGGATGCTGAAAACCGGCTCCACTCATGTGTATCTGGACCTTCGCCACTTTGACAAGGAGTACTTCCGCCGGCGTTTTCCGACCATCAGCGAACTGTGCGAATCGTTCGCCATCGACATCAGCCGCGATATGATTCCCGTCCGCCCCAGTGCCCATTATATGATTGGCGGCGTAAAGGTGGACCGGAATGCGGCAACGAATATCCCCCGCCTGTACGCCTGCGGCGAAGTCGCCTCGACGGGGCTGCACGGCGCCAATCGGCTCGGAAGCAATTCCCTCCTGGAGGGGCTGGTCTATGGGCGAATGGCCGGACAGAAGGCCGCCGAAGGACTGAAAAGTCCGCGAACGCACCTTCGCCCCCGGCGGATTGAGTTTCAGATTGCCCAGTCCAAACGAAGTTATCTGGACACCGAAGATGTTCGCAATTCGCTGCGCTCGCTGATGTGGCGAAATGTCGGCATCACACGTCAGGAGACCCCGCTGGTGGAGGCACAGGAGATTATCCGGTTCTGGCAGCGGTATGTGATGGACAAAATCTTTGATACACCCTTTGGCTGGGAATGTCAAAACATGCTCACCACCGCCCTGCTGATGGCCAAGGCAGCCGAAGAACGAAAGGAATCACGCGGCGTGCACTACCGCCAGGATTATCCGAACACGGACAACGTTCATTTCTGCAAACATATCGAACTGAGTCGCGAAATGTGAGCGGGAATTTCTCTGCGCAGACCGAAAACCAGCGTATGTACCTCCGGTTTGTCCTGTTAGTGATTCTAAAAAAAGAAAAACTCCCTCTCTCGAAACAATTTTTAACAGTTTCTTGTTGACGACCCTATATATAAGAAGTTAGAATAAACTCATTCTATATATAGTACCCTATGGCGGTTTTTAACAGATTCATAGGAAATACCCTGTGAAATGTCCATTTTGCAAAGAAGACCGGGATCGAGTGATTGACTCGCGTTCAAGTGAAGGCGGGCGGATTATTCGTCGTCGGCGTCAATGCCTGGCCTGCAAGCGGCGGTTTACCACCTACGAAAAGATAGGCGAAAGCTACAAACTCAGCGTGGTCAAGAAAGACGGCTCCCGCGTGCCCTACGAGCGGGAAAAAGTCATCGCCGGTCTTCAAAAGGCCTGCTACAAGCGGGCTGTCTCCGCCGAACAGATACAGGATATCGCCGACAAAATCGAAGAAGAGGTCTTCCGCAATTTCGATAAGGAGGTGACCTCCCGCTTTCTCGGCGAAGCTGCCATGCGGCATCTGCGCAAGGTGGACAAAGTGGCCTATATTCGCTTTGCCAGCGTTTACCGTGATTTCCGGGATGCCGGCGAACTGCTCAACGAGGTCAACCAGGTGCTCCAGGAACCGGACCTGTCGGACAACCAGCCGGGGCTGTTCGAACAGTAAAGCGGCCTTTTGCCAGGCCGAACCGGCAAGAAACTCTGACGAAAGGAACCGTCATGCGTATCCGGGTAATGAAAACCGACGGTACAGCAGAGCCCTACCTTCACACCAAAGTGCTCGGGACGTTTCACCATGCCCTCAGCGAGTCCGGCGAGCCGAATCTCTATGCCGCCGAGCAAATGGCCCAGGCCGTCACCTACTATCTTTACAGCCAGCCGAACAGCCGCACCGTGACAACCGACGAAATCCACCTGATGATTCAATCCGTCCTCTGCGACACAGGCCATATCCTGGCCGCCGAGGCCCTCAATCAGCATCGCAATCAGCGGAAACTCCAGCGAAGGCGCATTGAAGTGGTTGAAGATACGCCGAACGACGATACCGCCGCTGTTCCCTGGAGCAAGTCGGCCATCGTCGAGCATCTGGTCAGCCGGTATCATCTGAGCCGCTCGCTGGCGCGGGTGATTGCCGGCCAGGTGGAGGAAACAATCTTCCGAATGGAGATTTTCCGCGTCCGCAAAGGGCTCATCCGGCACCTGGTCGAAACCGAGACCGAGGCGATGCTCCAGGCCGAAGAGCAGCTGAAAATCCCCCTATAAATCGCCAAAAGACGCCTTATCACAAATAAGTCGGGGATTTGAGACTCCCCCGACAGACCGCCTTTCTCTTTCCGAAAATAAGGAAACTTCTGTTCCGACAGCTCGTAAAAACAAAGGAGAATGTCTGTTCAGGAGGGACAAGAATGGCAGCGATACAGGTCTTTCAGTCGGCAGTCGAGCCCTCTTCTTTCTTTTTTTCTCAGGCCGCACCTCTTCTCTGCGACCCGACCCCCTGGTTTTTCGTGCCGTTTGGGCTTATTTCATCTGCCTTTTTCTATCGTTTCTGCCAAACCGCATTGAAATGCTCTTTGGCATCATTATTTTCCCCACCATTATTATCCGCCGCCTGAATCAGCTGGCCCGGGAAAGGAGGTTTTTATGAATCTAACTGAGTATCTGGACACGGAGCAGATTTTGTATGAACTGGTCCCCCACAAACCGGCCTACACAGCCGAGCAGTTGGCCCGTGTTGAAAATCTGCCTGCTCCCCAAATCGCCAAAACAGTGGTAGTCGAGGCCGACGGGCGATTTTTCCTTTGTGTCCTGCCGGCCGACCGAAAACTCGACTTTCTGGCTCTCCAAAAACACCTGAAAGCCAATCAGGTGCGGCTGGTTGACGAAGATCAGATGGCTTTGCTGTTTCTCGACGCCGAGGTCGGGGCGGAACCCCCCTTCGGCAACCTTTACAACCTGCCGACCCTCCTGGACAAATCGCTTGCCAAAAACAAAGAAATCTCATTTTTGGCCGGCACGCACAACGCTTCCATCCACATGCAAATAGAAGACTACCTCCGCCTCGTTCAGCCGACCATTCTGAAGTTTTCGTATCCGGCTCAAACGGAACGGGATTTAGACCCCTATTTCTTCGACCCGTTCAGCAACAATCCGTTTCTTCTTTAAATTGCTTCCTTTGTTCGGGCGGAATTACTGACCTTCCGGAGCGGCTTCAGCCGGGGCCTGCTGAGGAGAGGACATACGCTGCATCTGCTGCTCGAATGCCTGCCGGCGGGCCTGCTCTGCCGGAGACCATTCGATCACGGCCTTCTCGCGCAGACGGGCTCGGAGCGTCTGCCAGGCCTCTCTTTGCTTTTGATTGCTCAAGCGTTCTATCAAATCGGTCTTGACTTCATCAAAAGACTGAGTGCCTGCATCCTTATGATCCGTCCTTTTGATAATGTGATAGCCGTAGGGCGTCTCAATAATATCGCTGATTTGGCCGTTCTCCAGAGAAAAGGCCGCATCCTCAAAGGACTTGACCATCTGGCCCCGCGGGAAGGTATATTCGCCCCCGCGGTCTTTGGAGCCCGGATCTTCGGAATATTCCTTGGCCAAAGCGGAAAAATCTTCTCCCGCCCGTGCCCGTTCAAGAATCCCTTCCATCTTCTTTCGTATCTCGGCCTTTTCTTCCTCCGTCTTGCCTTCCGTCCGCAGCAGAATATGGCTGGCCGTCACCATTTCCGGCCGCTCAAATTCCTGCGGATGCTCATCATAATAGGTCTTGGCTTCCGTCTCGGTAATCTGCAGATTGCCCATCTCCGCCGCTAAAAGGGCATCCAGTTTGGCCTGAATCAAAAATTGACCGCGGATATCCTCTTCCGTCATTCCGGAACGGGCAAACTGTTCGAGCATATTCTCCACTGTCAGGCCGTTCTCCTCCGCAAATTCCTTCATCTTTGCGTCGGCCTGCTCCGGCGTTACGGTGATATTCTTTTCCTGAAGAGCCGCATCAATCAGCGCCAAATCCACCAGCATTTCCGTCACCTGCCGACGGACCTGGTCCCGCAGCATCTGAATCCGCTCCGGAGGCACTTCCATCCCCGCCGGAATCATTTTCAGTCGGGCCTGAACCCGCTTTTCTACTTCCGCGGAAACCTCCGATTCAAGAATCTTCCGACCGTTGACCGTTACGACAACCGCATCCTCCCCGGGGGCTGCCGGCTGGACGGCTTCCGCCGACTGCTGGGCCGGCTCGCTCTGAGCCGTCGGCTCTGCGGACGGCTGCGGCTGAGTCTGTTCATCTTTGCATCCCGTCAAAATAACCGCCAGACTTATCAGCAGCGTCAATCGTAAGACCGATTTCATAAACCTTTTCCTTTCTTCAAGTTAGATATTTTCACCTGCCCGGCATATCTCTCACAAACTAAATAAAGTACCCCCCCGGACCGGCTGAAGTCAAGAAAGATATAAAAAAGTTTTTCCCCTGCCGCCCCGCAAAAAAGGCAAAACCTACCCGTTTTCTTCTGCGGCCGGCGGGCAGGAAAACAAAAAAGGCCCCTTCGAAAGAGGCCTTTTTTGAAATGAAGGACCAATGACTGTTATTTTTTTCTGCCAAGCAGAAGCCCGCCCAACCCAAGCAGGGCCAGGGTGGCCGGTTCGGGAATCCCAATAACGACGGCCTTTGAAGCAATCTCGCCGGCAGGGTCGCTGACCGGGCCCAGAACGGCAAAACCAACCTGCGCCACCGGGTTGGCAATCGGATTGACAACCAGAGACAGACTTCCGGCTCCAGGGGTGAGATCGGCAAAGACGCTGTTAATCGTTGCCCAGCCGCTGTCCGGATCCAGCACTTTGACAAACGCCCGGGTGGAATACCCCTCCGCAGCCAAATCATTCGACCGCACAACAAAATTGAATGTAATCGTCTGGCCGCCGATACCGTAATACTCCTGATAGAAGTTGGCTTCCATCATCTTGTTCGGGGCGCCCTCCGGCGTTACCCAATAGGCATCCTGCGGATTCCAGCAGTTGGTATTGGACTGAAGGAGCAGGGCATCCCCCTCAAAATGAGCCCTCAAGTCTGCCGTCCCCCAAGAACTGCCCCACTGGTAGTTCATCCCCATGTCAAATACATTCATGTACCCCATCCAGGACGCTGCTGGGTCCACACCGTCAACCACCACATCGGCCTGAACCATTCCAATCAGGCAAAGTACCGCTGCTACTATAAATACCTTTTTCATCGCGTTTCCTCCAAACATAAACCTCGTTCACATTTTTACCCGATTATTATCTGCACCCGCTGAACAGCGGGATTGTCCGGAGATTGGCTCGGTGAAAAAATGCTCGAAGAAGGCAGACAAAGCCCCTTACAGAGGCCGGCGCCGGTTGGCTGGATGAGATTGTCCTGACGGATTGGAATCTGTTTTTTTTCATTCCATCCTCGCTCCATAGAAACCGATGCTTTTGCACAAAAAGCGGCTGCAACCGGTTTCTAACTGTAAATCCTATCAATTTCGAAAAGGCAAGTCAATCTTTTTTAAAAAATTTCAGAAAAAGCCCCCCGAAAGGATATAAAATCGGCACACAACCGGCCGGCGGACCGGCAAAACTCATCCGCCGGCAACGATTTTCGCACAGCAAACGGGAAAACCGCTTCTGAACAGCGACGTTCCGCCTCCAGAACAGCGGCTATTCCGCCCGCCGCAAAAATCACCCCTCACAGGTACACTTTATCCATCAGGCGGGGAAATGCGATGCACTGGCGGATATGCCGTTCGCCGGTAATCCAGGCCACCGTGCGTTCGACCCCCAAGCCGAAGCCCCCGTGCGGAACCGAGCCGTATTTGCGCAAGTCCAGATACCACCAGTAATTCTGCGGATTGTATCCCTCTTCCTGAATCCGCTGGAGCAGCCGGTCATAATCGTCCTCGCGCATGGAGCCGCCGATAATTTCCCCAAACCCGGCCGGCGCCAGCAAATCAAAGTTCTCCACCACACGCCCGTCAGAACGGTCGGTCTTCATATAAAAGGCCTTCGCCTCCCGCGGGTAATGAGTCACAAACACCGGCTTATCGTGCATCAGCGACAAAATCGTCTCATCCGAACCGCCCAAATCCTTGCCCCACCGGAACGACGCAGCCAGCTGCGCATGTTTGGGATTATTCTGAATCTTTACCTCCAACTCTTCCAGTTCGCTTCGCAGTTCGGCAATCCGGCGGGCATTTTTTTCCTGCTGCCATTTCTTTTGGCCGCCCCGCTTTTCCTCCTGCTCCAGCGACCCCAGTTCCTCCCGCAGGCTGCGCCGCTCCTCCTCAAAAGACGCCAATTGCCGCGTCATAAAATCCTGGGTTACCTGGCTGGTGAGGATTTCGGCGGCCTGACTGTAGGTCAGTCTGACAAAGGGCGGCCGCACCTTTTCCAGACTGCCGATGTCGGCTCCGAGCGTCTCCAGTTCAGCCCGATTGTCCGTGAGCACACGCTGCACAACCGACACCACCAGCCCTTCCGCCAATTCGAGCAGCCCATCCAGGTCAATATAAGCCGCCTCCGGCTCAACCATCCAGAACTCCGTCAGATGGCGTCGGGTCTTGCTTTTTTCAGCCCGAAAGGTCGGCCCAAAACAATACACCCGACCGAAACTCATCGCCGCCGCCTCCAGATACAACTGGCCGGTTTGGGTCAAATGAAGCGGCTGGCCGAAGTAGTCCACCTCAAAAAGCGTCTGTTCCCCTTCGCCGGCAATCGTCGTAAAAATCGGCGTATCCACCAGCGTAAACCCCTGGTCATTAAAGAACCGCCGAATCGCATCGACCACCGTATGGCGGATTCGCCCGATGCACCACGGCCGGCGGCTGCGCAAGTGAAGATGACGGTTCTGCAGAAGGAAGTCAATGCCGTGTTCTTTCGGCGTAATCGGATAGTCTCGGGCCGCCTGATGAATCTGCGCCTCCTCCACCAGAAGTTCACAGCCGCCCGGACTTCGCGGCTCAGCCCGAACCGTCCCGATAACAGACAAAGACGACTCCTGCCCCAGATGCTCCAGCGCCTCATACAATTCTTCGCTCAGCCGGCCCTTTTCGACAACACACTGGCAAAGGCCGCTTCCGTCCCGCACAATCAGAAACTGCACCTTGCCGCTCGAACGGCTCTGATAAAGCCAGCCGTCCAACTGAACCTGACTGCCCAGATAATTCTTTAAATCCGAAATCCTTGCTTTCTCCGCCATCTTTTTCTCGCTTTTGCTGAAAGTATTCTGATACAGATGTTCTATCTTGAACCGTCATTTCCGCCCGCCGTCAGCCGGCAGGGGGTTTGCCGCTCTGTTCCTGAACTACCCGGCCGGACCCAAACGCCGAGTCGGCGTCCGGCGTCGGCCAGTAAAGCCGATCATCCTTGCCTTGCCGCGGGTCCTGTACGCCCCCGTCGTCCCGGCCGTTCGCCCCCACGCTGTAAAGAACAAACCCGTTCTGGGTCCGCCGATAAACAAAACGCTCTCCGCTGCGCAGGTCTGTCAGCTGCTCCGCCGGCAGACCGTTCTCCGCCAGTTCATTCAATTGCTCCGGCCAGCGGCCTTCCTTCAAATAATACCGCCGAAGTTCAATCAGCAGAGCCGTCGCCTGACGCAGGGCCTTATGCTGGGCATCGCGCCGCTTGAGCGGATAATAGAAACTCACCTGACGCTTGGCATACCAATCCACCAGCGACCGGCAGTGCAGTCCGCGGCGCCACAGCGGCAGCGTATCCACAAACTCCAAATCCTGCCCCTGTTCAGCCAGCCGGGCGTATCGGTCGTACCGTTCATCAATCATCGCCGCCGCCGCCTCCGGCGAAGCCGGCATCGTCAGCCACATCACCAGCACCGCCAGCCGAATCATCTTCTCCGAGTCAAACAGCCGAACATGCGGATAGCCGAGCACCTCGTGCAGACCCAATCCCACATCCCTCGAAAGCCGGGCACGACCCTTCGAATCGGCCTGATAAAAAATGGCGGCTATATTGCGGGCCAGCAGTTTTTCCCGTTCGAGAATCCGCGGCCAATTCTCGTTCCAGTTCGGCTGCACCTGCCGGAGGGTTTCCTCAACCTGCTCCAGCATCGGCTCAGTACATTTCTCCACAATCATCCGGGCGAGCACCCGTGCGGCCACATCCTCCAGATAATAGCCGACCGCCTGGTCCAGCAGCGTTCCCTGCTGGTACAAATGCCCGGCTATCCGAACAATCGTCAGCTGCTTTTCGAGAGCCGACTCGTTCCTGCCCATTCCCAAATCCCGATTCGCCGAGCGAATCAGCATACTGCACCAGGCCCTCATTACCTTCAGCCGAAGCTGCTGCCGCTCATAGCGCACCGGATCCCCAGGCACCTCAAACCGGCAAACCGGCATCCGCGAAATCTCCATCACCATCTGCAGCAGCGGCTCCCATCGCTCCATCCATTGGTCCAGCGACGGAAACTGCTCCGGCGTCCATGCTCCGCCATACGAAAGCTGATCCTCCTGCTCCGTATAAGGATAGGTAAAGATGCTCTCTTTGGTCTGCTCCACCAGCTGCTCATATCGGCCGGCCGCATTATCCGGAATTTCTTCCATCGGCTCCACCTGAAACGCATAGGTTTTCCATTCTTCTTCTCCCGTCAGGGGCAGATGAATCCACCCCCAAACCGCCACTGCGGCCGCCGCCATCGCCGCCCAGCACCATTTTTGGTAAGGTCGGGGCACCAGAATCGCCACAGCCGGTATCAACGCCGGCAAAATCAGCACCTTTGCCGGCAGATGAAGAGCCAGCCCCACAGAAAACAAAACAGAAAAAACAGCAATGGCTGTCCAGCGGACAAACGCAAACAGAAGCCGACAGCCGCTTCGAAAAATTCTCCAAAACTCGCGGGGCTTTTTCTCACTCATAGCGGCCATCATCCTATCCGCTCAAAAATCCGCATACAAGAAACAATTCCCATCTTTCTGCCGATGAATCCAGCAAACCCCTTATTCTACCGTGAGATACCGGAAAAATACCTCATACTCAAGAAAAGTCCATTTTTTCTATCAATCATTTGCCTTCCCCATACGGCTGTATCTAAGGAGCTTCTAAGAAATCCTCCCCAAGGGTACAAGGGAGTTTCTTTTAGGCCGGAAGAGTTCGAGCAGGAAAATCTGTTCAAACGCACCAGAGCAGAAATAATTCGCAAGCCAATAACGATAAAAAGTTCGCAGGCGGTTCTTTGAAAAGAAAATAGGCAGATTGGAGAAAACCGGCTAAAAAACTTGATTTTTCCGGCTGTTTTTTCGTAAAATGTTCTGCTTCTTAGAGATACAACAGGAAACATTCGGAGTCAGGGTTGTGGGGTCGGAAAAAAATAGTCCGTCGCAGACGCAGACGGAAGCTCGGAAGCGGGCCTCCCGCCTGTTTCAGGAGCATGAGGATTTCATTCGCTCTGCGATTCGCTTTGCGATTCGAAATCCAGCCGATGCCGATGACTTTTACCAGGACCTTTACCTGTCGTTCGTCCTAAACCCCCCGGCGGACGAAATCCGCAAACCCAGGGGCTTTTTCTACCGGCTCATTCGGGAACGAGCCAAAGACTGGTATCGAAAGCACGCCCGAAGACAGAAAAAGATGAAGGAATTGTTCCTTCAGACAGACCTCCAAACCGAGCCAAGCCCCCAGGCCGTTTTTGCCGATGCCGAAGAAATGGCGGCCCTCTTTGATAAGATTGAATCCTGCTTGAAAACCAACGAAGGCCGTGCCATTCTCTACCGCTATAAATACGACTACACCCTCGAAGAGACAGCACGAAAGATGGGCATCAAGCCCAAATCGGTTGTTCGATACACTTGTACAGGACTTAAAAAAATCAGAGAAATTTTTCAGAAAAGAAGGATGCACTTATGAAGAAGGAGATAAAGCCCATTTGTCAGCAGTCGGCCGAGTTCTATTACGACTTTTTGGCCGAGCCGCAGACAGTCCCGCCGGCTGTGCGGGAACATATCGAACAATGCCCCCGCTGCCGGGATGAAATCCAGCGTCTTCAGGATGCTCTCCAGTCCCCGCCCCCGGAGGCCCGGCCTGTCCGGCAAGATGTTCTGCGCTGCCAGATACCGCTTTTTGACAAATGGGTGGACTGCACCCAGACCAAACCATTTTTGCCTCTTTTAACCATTCCGGCGTTCGCCCCCTCTGTTCCGACGCCGATAGCCGCCCATCTGGCCCATTGCTCTCACTGCCGGCAGGACAAGGCCGCCCTCGAACGGCTCTCACTGACGGCTGAGCAGGCAATCGCCGCCGCCCGTGTGCTCTGCGGTGATGTCAAGCCCAAAGAGCAATTCTCCGGCACCTGTGCCGACCTGCTTGAAACCATTCTGCGGCGGCCGGCGTCAGACGTGCTCACCAAACTGAGCCGCAATCAAACCGACGGCACATTCCAAATCGCCGTCGCTGAACAGCCCGCCTCTGCACCGCAGTCAAGGCCCTCTCCTTCGGCTTCTCACCGGAAATGGCTTCGTCCGGCCGCGGCCGCCGCTGTTCTTTTCATTGCGGCCCTGTTTCTTTGGCAGGTAAAGCCCGCTTGCGGCCTGGACATAAGCGAGGTATATCAGGCCCTCGGCAAGGCCGTGAATGTTGCCATCGCCTCCTATCCGCTCCCAAATGCCCCGGCCATGCTCATCGCCCCCTATGCCCTCGAGGAGCAGCGGCCTCTTCAGGAAATCTGGGGCTCCGATTCGCTGGCTGTTCAACTCTTTATCGAAAAGGAACAGGCCGTTTTATGGGATTTAACCCGGCAGAGAAAAATCATTAAGTCCGCAGCCGGCCTGGAAACAATCCCGATCACCCAACCCGTGAAAAAACTCCAGCCCCCCTGGGGGCTTTTGCCCTTCCGCTCCCCTGCCGAACTTCCCGCCAAGTATAAATGGAAACAGGTTCGCCCTTCTGATGAGGAAGACCTGCCGGCACATATCAAGGTCTATGATTTAACCTGGACGGATTTTTCATCTTCCGGACAGCCGATTGAACGCCGCTGGCGCGGATACCTCGATGCCAAAACCAAGTATCCCATCCGCATCGAATGGTGGGAAAAACTCGGCAATGAGCCGTTCAGGAGAATCACTTCCACCACCATCCGCTATCCGGCGGATGAAGAAGTGCTCGCGCGAATCGCCGCAGAAGGGTTCGACTACCGGCCGGCTGTCCAGAAGTAAAGCGGAAAGAGGACGCCCTTCTCATCGGCCCTGACCCAGAAACGCTCGGCCTTCCTCGAGGCGACCTGTCCATCCGCATAAGCGACGGAAACGGTCCCGCCGCGATGTCGGCCGGCCAGAGCATCCGCCTGCTGCTGCGGATGAATCGGGCGGGCATGATTAACAGTCAGCCCAGGCAGATAAAACGAATCATCACGCATCGGATTGTTGTCAAAGGGATGCTCCATTCCCGCCGCCGCCTTCCAACTGATAAGCCCATAGCCGGAATCTGAATACACCAGCATTTCCGACGGACGCCGAATCTGCCCTTTGCTCAGCGGTCGCCCCAAAAACTCCCCATCTTCTGCATCCGAAGCCCACTTGGCTATGGAATAATTGATTCCGTAATTGCACCACAAAATATCCTCCCCCAGCGGCGAGTTCATTGGACGACGAGACGGACACCACAGAACCCCTCCGCTGGAGCGGTCCTCAATCCCCAAAAAGTCAAACCACCACCACCCGGGAAGGTCATAAAGTTGATTGCCCGCAAAACCGCCGGTCGGAGCACTGAGCGAACAGGGAGTCAAACAGCAAAAACCCTGCGGGAAGGAGCCGTGGTCCTGAGCATATAACTCGGTAATCAAAGAAATCTGCTTCAGATTGGATATGCAGACAACCGCACGGCCGGAGTCGCGGCCGGATTTGAGCATCGGAACAGTCAGGGCCAGCAAAACGGCCGTCACCGCCGCCGTCACCAGCACTTCCACCAACGTCAGGCCTCTCCTGTCTTGCATAGCAGGACAGAATAACGCACTGCTCTTCCAAAAGCAAGAAAAACCGCCTATTTGCACGCCCGAATGTACGTGATGTACCACACCGAGACCTTGCAGAAACCCTGATAATAAGGGTCATTCACACAAGGGCTTGCTGTAGTCCCAATCATTGGCACCCCCTCACAAAATCCCCCGGTTTCATCCTCTGCGCAGCCGTATCGTGTATAAAAAAGATACAGCAGCCCATTGCACAAAAACCCCCCGATCGGCTGAGGACACGGTATCCAATCCTCCGCCTGAATCTTCTCCGTGCAGGAATAATCTTCATATTCACTGCCGTCGCCGCCCCATATCTCGTACAGCCGCATCGGCTCGAGCATTCGCATCCGGCTCGGCAGACGCGTCGGCGCATCCGCCACCAGCAGGGCCGTGCCCTCTTTCCAGTCCCGGACAAAATCGGCAATCCGCCATTTCCAGTAAAACTTGCGGCTGCTCAAATCAATCGTCCAGACCGACCGTTCATCAACCCGGTCCACAATCACATAATGCTGGAGTTTGGGCAGATGAACAATGATTCCGCAGCCCGACACCTCGCGCAGGGCATCAATATCCGTCTGCACCGCCAGACAATACAGCCCCGCCCGCTCAAGATTCTGCTTGAGTTCATACAAACTGGTGAGTTTCTCCGCAGACGCAGCCGCTGCGGCCGGCTCCGAATCGGGCAGCACCGACCGCGAAAAACGCCGCTTGAGCAGATGAACAGCCAGCGAAGCACAATTCTGCCGGCTCTGCGAAGATTCATCCTCATCTACAGCTATCTTCTCCGCAAGAAGCCCTGAAATATCCGCCCGCTCGCGAGAATAATACAAAAGGGATTCCCCCCCGCCGCCCGGCTGGACTTCAACCAGCGTTCCTTCGCTGAAGCGCACCTCAAACGACTCCGCCGGCGGCGCCGACGCCTGCACGTCAGTAAACACCCAGTCTTCATAGGAAATCAATTCTTCCGAACCGGAAGATTTGGCATATCGTTCCGTCCGGATGATTTTCGGAATCCACTGTCCGCCGGCCTGAAAATAATCTGAATAGTCCGTGGCGATTCTGGCGGCTTCGTTTTCGAGCACCTGCGAGAGCACCGCATACTGCCGGCCCGGCTCCAGAACAATCTCGCACCGAAGGGGCATCGTCAAGGTCTGATGAGAAAAACCCAGCCGAATCACCGCTCGCCCGTCCCATGTCTCCTCCTGTACAGTCGGACGCTTCGACAGAAGGGCCTGCAAATTATAATCGCCGCATCCCCACGGGACGATCCCCGCCGTCAGCGGCCCTCGCAAAACCAGCATAGAGGCATCCGGCTGCTCGGACACAACCGCATACTCCGTATTCGGATAATAGCGTGTGTATTGCCGGCCGTCCCAGGCAAATACCCGATTGCGATTGGCTCCCTTATCCGGTATCTGAAGCGGCTTCTGTCCGGCGCTCCGCGGTGCCGCCGGCTGTGTTTCATCATTCTGAAGCACAATCTCCCATCGAAACTGCCGGCCGTCAAAGACAATCGTCTCTTCCGTCTGGGCCAGCCAGTCATCTGCCTGCCGATAATCCAGATGACGTGCCCGAATGAGGCCGGCCTGAATCCAGTATGGACGCGGCGACTCCGTCAGCGTCCGCAGCAGATGTTCCGTCTCCTCTGCCGACCAAATCCGCCCTGCCGCCGAAACAGCCGGCCCCCCTGCCCAAACCAGCAACAAACCCCCAACAGCGACTTTCCAAAAGGCCTTTGCCGCCCCAATCTGATATACCCGTCGGTTCATAAGTTCTCGTCCTTCACTTGCTCGATAAACTGATTCCATCGTTCTTCACTAATCACCTGACGAATCTGGGGGTCTTCTTCCCAGATGCGCTCCAGAATCTCGACCGTCTCCTCGCTGAGTACGCTCGTCTCAGTTGCAGATGCGGACTTTTCGAGTGTCGCCGTCGCCGCCGAAGCGCTCACTGCTGCGGTCTTCGAAGAAGAGGTCGTCTTCAGGGTCATTGGCACCGGCTCCGTCTGATGAATCAGAATGCCGCGGCGTCTGCTCGGAATCTGGCTGTAGTCCAGCAGTTCAATTCGCACATCGCCCGCCCCTGCGGCCGTATAGACAAAACTCGCCGCCGGCCCATCGTGGATAGGCGGACCGAAATTTACAGCATAAAACACAATCCCTTCCGGCTCCGTCAGTCCCGGCCCCCAATAATCAAAGAAGCAGACGCGGGGTTCGGCCAGCAGTTCCGCCGTAGAAGACTGCGGCTCGTTGGGGTCATATTCCCTGTTGTCAATCCAGCCCAGTGCCGGCTCCGAAATTACGGCCTCCAGATGAAGCAGACAGACATCCTTTTCAAAAGTTGTTTTTTCGATATAAAGCCGCACACTTTCCCCTACAGCCAGCGTAATTTCCTCCGCCCCGCCGCCGTCAACCACTTGATAAAGCACATTGGGCTCACTCAGCGGCGCCGGCGGCTGCCAGCCCGGCGTTCCCCAAAGCCAATGTTCCGAAAACAATACCAAATCCCCCAGCCCCACAAACCCGTCAGCATCCAGGTCCGTCTGGGCACACCATTCCGGCTCCGAACACCCGTCCGCAAGCCAAAACGAGGCAAAATGAGCAAAATCCGCCAGATTCACCACCCCATCTTCGCGGAAATCCCGCGAAGGAGTGTTCTCTACCTCCAGAACCTGCACCGGCGCCGACCAGCAGTTTGGGTCCCCGGTCGTGTAATCATAAAATCCGATGGTGCACCGGCCCGCCCGGAGGGGTTCATAATCCACAACAAACCAGTCGCCCGGCTTGGCATTCAACACCTCCGTATAAAAATCAAATCCCTGAAGGCAGGAATCCTTCCAAAGCATCGCACGCGCATTCGGACCGGCGGCAGGCAGACAACTGGCCGGATAATGCCGCAAAACCGGTTCCTTCCCCCGCCCCGTAATCCGGCTCAGCAGACGACCCTGTCCGCGAATGAAAAGCCCACCCTGCCACGGCTCGTTGGCATCCGAGGAAACAACAATCGACACCGGCTGGCCAAGCAGAATTTCTTTCGTCGATAAAGGCAGGAGTGTGTTTGGCTCTGCCAGGCGAAAATAGACTCCTCCCAACGCCCAACTGGAAAAAAATAGACAAAATAGATATACAATGCTTCGTCTCATCTTGACAACTCCTGCGTATCGTACCCAAAACGTTAGACTGGTTCCCAAAAATCCATTTGAGAAAAAGATGGGATTGCCGTTTCCCCCTGCCGGCATCACCGAGGCAAACCTCCCTGGCCTTTCCAGATTCTCTAAATTAGTCGTCTATCCAGGGGGAACGATTGATGGGGAACTGAGAAAAAGCCGCAATTTTTTTATTTTTGCGCTTTTTGTTATCAATCAGGGGACACCGTCCTTCGGCTTTAATTAGAACAGAAGACCAGGAATGGGCTGCTTGGCACAATGGGGTTTTTCCCCTCTGGCGGCAGAAAAAACGGGGAAAGGGGGGATTTTAAAAACAGGTCGTATGTGGACAAAAAATCTCCACATACCGCCGTTTCCTGTGGATTGCTTCAATCGGGGGGAATCTTCGCGGATGCCTTTTCAAAAAGTCTGAAAAACCCGCAAAAAGGCCTCAACACCGCCGCACAATTGTCTTCTCTGTGCCCGCAGCGTCGAACGAGGACTGGAGGCGGGGGGATTCGAACCCCCGTCCCGAGACATTTCCAGTCCGGCATCTACATGTTTAGTCGTCTGTTTCGGTCTCGCTCAGGCCCCCGCCAAACGACGGGCTGGGGCCCTTGCCAGTTCGCTGTGTTCTCGCTCTCAGGCCGCGAACAAAGCCATCAAGCCAGCCCGCTGAGCGACACCCACGCCAGTCCCGCGGGCAGGACTGACAGGGCGGGCTGCGTTAGTTACGCAGCCATTGCATACTGGTAGTTGCCAGTTATCTTTTGCAGCGGATGATTAGGCAGGCCAACCGCTATCCTGCACATGCAGCCGAACCTTCTACCTGTCCGGTCGATTCCTTTCGCCCCCGATTCACTTGTCAAAGACACCTTTCCCCTTATATTATATCCGAAAAGCCCTTTGGTTCAACCCGCCGCTTTTCAATTCAATGTTTTTCCGCCTGCCGCATCCACTCATCCAGATTTTGCTTGAGCTGCTCGGCGGTCATCTGGTCGCAATGCCCATCCCAGAAACTCACATTGGCCCGCTGAAAACTGTGCCGATACGCCGGCGCCCCATACGTTTCAAATCCCACCCATTCCTCCCCATATTCCAGGTATTTGTCGCAGCCCCAATAGTTAAACCACCAGTCCAGCGCATCGGCCATGCAGATAATCCGCCCGCTCTGGCTCAGCAGCCGCTGGCGGACATAATCCTGAAAAAAGTACACATGAGAATTCACCCCGTAACTGCGATCCATCGCATAGAACTCCTCCTCCGGATGCTTCAGGGCATAGCCGGCAGCCGGACAAATCCATTTCCTCCCGTACGACGGTTTATACTCCTGAATATCCTCCGGATATCTGCGGATTTTGTATTCTTCCGTCAGCGGCGAAAGACTAATCCGGCTGCGGAACTCATCCAGCGTAAACCACGGCCGCATAATCGGGTCATTAACGGAAAGCGGCAGCAGCTGATTGGTTTCCACAAAATACCCGTACATCGCAAAGGTGTATTGCCTCAGCAGCGACCGGCAGACAATCGCACGTCCTGCCTGGCGGGCCTGCCGCAGAGCCGGCAAAAGAATACTTACCAGCACAGACAAAACCGCCAGCACAACCAGCAGTTCAATCAGAGTAAATGCGTTCTGGCGACTCCTTTTCTTCATCTGGAGTGTCCTTTTCCTAACGGGCCGGCCTAATTTCTACGAAACAAACGGGCGGCGGGTTTTTCAAAAACGACGGCCTTGAAGAATCAGAATCAAAAGCCAGACGCCCACAACCGCCGCTGTCAGATAGCCGGCTATCCCCAGCGCCTCCAGACTCAGCAGCCCCAGCACCGTCCCCTCCTGGGCCACCAGCAAACTGGAGGCAATCAAAAGAGCCGCAATGATAATAGCAAAGGAAAGACGATTGGAGCTGTTGTCCATCGTCCGCTCCAATTCGCCAAGATGTTCATGGTGGATATGAATATGAAATTGTCCCCGGCGGACCTTGCTGAGAATCGCCGCCGCATCCTCCGGGAATCGCCCGGCCAGCTCCCCTGCCCCCTGCACCGCCTTGCCCAGCTGACGCAGAACCCCGCTGGGCTTGTACGATTCCATCGTAAACCGTCGCGCATACGGCTTCAGATGGTTGATAATCTGAAAATCAGGGTCCAGCCCGCGAGCAAAAGACTCTATTGTCATCAGACATTTGAGCATCAGCGTAAAATCCCGCGGCGGCTGAATATGATGCGAACGGATAATCTCAAAGCCGCGCCGGATGGCCTCCCCAAACGGAATATCCTTCAGCGGCATATTCGAATAATTATCCAGCAGGTCCTCCAAATCACGCCGCAACTCCAGAATATCCGTTCTCTCTTCAATCATCTCCGCCCGCTCCAGCGCCTGCAGCACACGCGTCACATCACCGCTGACAATCGATAAGACGATGGCCTGCATCAGCTCGCGGTCCAGACGGCTCAATCGCCCTACCTGCCCGAAATCCAGCGGCGCCAGCACATTGCCCTTCATGATAAGAAAATTGCCGGGATGAGGATCGGTATGGAAAAAACCAAAATCAAAAACCTGCTTCAGAACAAAATCGGCTCCCCGGCGGGCAATCTCCTTGGGATCGTACCCTTCCGCTCTCAGCTGCTCCACCTGAGAGGGCTTGATGCCTTCAATAAACTCCATCATCAGAATGGCCTCTGTGCAGTATTCCTCAAAAACCGCCGGAACATGCACCGTCGGGTCATCGGCAAAGTTTCGGCCGAACCGCTGCAGATTTTTCCGCTCGCGGGATAAATCCACCTCCTTCAGCACCGCCTGGGCAAACTCACGCACCATCCGCTGCGGATCAATGACATCGCCGTTGCGCAGACGCCTTTTGAGCAAAGCCGCAAAGTCTTCCAGAATCTCCAGTTCCGTCCGGATTACCTTGACAATCCCCGGACGGCGGATTTTCATAGCCCCTATACGCCCGTCTTTCAGACGCACCCGATGAACCTGGGCAATGCTGGCCGCCGCAATCGGCTCAACCTCAAATACCGCAAACAGTTCCTCCGGATAAGCCCCCAACTGCTGGCGGATTTCTTCCCGAATAATCTCCGGCCGCTCCGGCGTTACCTGGTCCTGCAGCCGCTCAAACTCTTCCACAAACTCGGCCGGAATCAAGTCCGGACGCGTGCTGAGCAGCTGCCCCAGTTTGATAAACGTCGGCCCCAGTTCCTCCATCGCCATCCGCAGCCGCCGGGCCGCCGATACCTGCAGCATCTCCTCGCTGCGGTTCGTCGGTATCCCCTTCGAACCAAGCCCTACACGAAAACGCCTCGCTACAAGGCCGGCGACCTCTTCAAACCCGTACTTAATCAGTACGGACATAATATGGCGGTACCGCGCCAAGTGGGTTGCCGTCCGTCGAACTCGATAAAACAAGCCCTGCAAGGGACTATTCCTTACCGGCTGAGAAGCTGATCAATCTTCTCTTCCAGACGATTAATGTCTTCTTTGGTCGCAAGGGGAAGCTGGGTGATAACTTTGCGGATTTGCTCGGAAATAATTTTTTCCAGCTCAGCCCGGCTCTTTTCCGCTGTATCCAGCACCTCTTTGATGAAACCGCTTTTTTCCTCCCGTTTGGCCTTCCCTTTGGCCACATATTCTTCGAAAATGGCCTCCGCACGTTCTTTGGTCATCGTTACGGCTCCAAGCCCCGCCAAAAACAACTTATCAAGTGTCTCAAACATTGCCTAATTCCTTTCTTCATTGGATAAAGAAAACATTGTCTTATTGTCCTTAGGGCCAAACACAGCTCCCTGCTCCGGCCCCTCTCCATTTTCATCGTTTTTATTATACGGGCAATTCCCGAACCAGACAACCTTTATCCTGCAAACCCGATAAGATTCATTGGCAGCCCCCCCTTCTCGCGAAATCAAAAAAGAAAATAAAGAATCTCCCCTTTTTGTCCGAAAAGTGCAATAAATCCTCCCTGCCAATCGACAATAACTAAAAAGGCCAAATAAATCCAGAACATAAATGTCCAGAATTGAAATAAAAGATTGATTCTAAAACCGAAATAAGATACAATAGTTAAAATAATAAGTATTTAAAAGAAGAGCTTGGGTTCTTAAGTAAGGGTCATGAAGCCGATTGTAAGGATAGCTTGCTTTTGTTCGCTCGGCTGTGCTCTGTGGGGGGGCCTCCTGAACGGCGGTTTCGAGATTCCAGACCCCAATTTCACGGAGTGGTTTATCCCTCCGCTTTACTGGCACAGGATTGCGGATAACCCCTACGGAGACTGCTATGCAGCCATCCGCCGCTTCTTCGTGCCCTCTCCTCAGTACGACCGCAGCAAACAGCAGGTCAAGTGGATGATTCCCGCCGCTTACGAGGGAAAACGTTTTGTCGTCCTTTCCACAGGAGACCTTGGTGAGGAGTCCGATCCGGCTATTACCCACTCAACAATTTCCCAAACAGTTACCTTTCTGCCGGGACAGAAAATCGCAGGCGCTTTCTTCTTCGGAACCTGTGATTATCTTCCCTACAACGACTACGGCCAGATTTACCTCCAGCCGGTGGACCCCAACAGCGGCCTGCCCTCAGAAATTGTGCTGGCCTATGCGGATGTAATTATGGTGCAGGATTTCCAGTGCACCAACGACTGGATTCCCTTCCAATATACCTTCACAGAACAAACAGCCGGCACATACAACCTCTTCTGCACCGTCAGAGACAACCAGGACACCATTTACAAAAGTTATCTGGCGGTGGACGGCCTGTTCATCTGCACCCCTCAGCCCGGCGACATCAATCAGGATTGCGTCGTAGATGCTCTCGACTTTCAGATTCTCTCACAGGCCTGGCTGAGCTGGTGTCCGGACCCAAACGCCTTCGACCCGAACGATTTCACGCCGGACCCCAATTATCCCAACTATGCCGGCGGCGTGATTCCCGATGGCTATATCTATGACCCCAACCTCATCGACCCCAACTGCCCATGCACGCAGGCCGATCTGAACAAGGATTGGTTTGTAGATACCTTCGACCTGACTATCTTAACCGATTACTGGCTGCGCAACGGAAATTGAGGTTCGGCCCTTCCGCCTTCCAGCGAAGGTTAATGTCCGAAAAGACGGCTCAGCAGCAGTCCGCCCTGATAGACCGCCAGCGTCAGCCCGTAGGCCAGCACCGTCAGCCCCCCAAATTGCAGCAAAGCCCACCGCCAGGCCCCGCTTTCCCGACGCGTCACCGCCACGGTAGCAATACAAGGAGTGCTGACCAGACAAAACAGCATGATGCAGAATCCTTGCAGTCGGCTGTAATCGGCCTGCAGATGACTGCGCAGATGGTCCAGGTCTTCTTCGCCCCCCAAAGAATAGACAATCGACAGCTGCGAAACAAACACCTCCTTAGCCATCGTCGCCCCAATCAGCGCCGTGCCGATTTTCCAATCAAATCCGATCGGCCGCAAAACCGGCTCTATCCACCGTCCCACCCGTCCGGCCAGAGAATACTGCAGCGCCGCGCTCTGCTGCTGCGGAACGCTCATCAATTCTGCGGATGCCGGCGGACGCGGATATCGTGTCGCCGCCCACATCACAATGGAAAGGGCCAGAATCACAGTGCCCGCCTTGCGCAGATACATCCTGCCCCGTTCCCACATATGAATCAGCAACCCCCGCAGCGTCGGCAGCCGATACGGCGGAAGTTCCATCACAAACGGAACCGTCTCCCCTTTCAGAATCGTACGGCGAAGCAAACGCACACAGACAATCGCCAGCACAATCCCAATCAGGTAAATCAGCCACATCATCGGCCCCCGAAGCGGCGCCGGAAAAAACGCCGGAATCAAAAGCCCGTAAATCGTAATCCGCGCCCCGCAGCTCATCAGAGGAATCACCAGCATCGTCGCCAGCCGATTGTGCCGGTTTTCCAGAATGCGAGTCGCCATAATCGCCGGCACCGAACAGCCGAAACCAATCAGCATCGGAATAAAACTCTTCCCGTGCAGACCGATGCGGTGCATCAGACGGTCCATCAGAAAAGCCGCCCGCGCCATATACCCGCTGTCCTCAAGAAAGGCAATTCCCAAAAACAGCAGCAGAATATTCGGCAGAAACACCACCACCCCGCCGACCCCGGCAATCACCCCGTCAATCAGCAGCGATTTGAGTTCTTCCGCAAAGCCCTCCGGCCAAAACCGCTCCGCCAGATGGGAAAGAAAAGTAAACCCGTCTTCCAGCCAGCCCTGCGGCCAGCCCCCCACCTGAAACGTCAGATAGAACACTGCATACATCAAAGCCGCAAAAACCGGCAGCCCCAGATACCGATGAATCAGCACCGCATCCAGACGGTCGCTGATGTCGTGCCGCTTGGGAACAGTCTGCCGAACCGTCTCCCGCAAAGCCCCCGAAATAAAACCGTACCGCCGTTCGGCAATCAGCACCTCCGGCGACTCCTTAAACAACTTATGCAAATGCTGCTGAACCTGATGAAGAACATCCGTCGTTTGGGGGGAACGAATCTGATGGCGAATCTCCGGATCCCCTTCGAGCAGTTTCAGGGCCACCCACCGCCGCCCATACTGCTGAATCAAAGGATGGCTTTCATCGAGGGTCTGTTCTATCTTTCCAACGGCCTCGTCCAGCTCCGGCCCGTAACGAATCTCCACCGCCTTCGGCCGCGGTGAATCCGCATATCGGACAATGGCCTCTTTCAGCTGCTCAATGCCTTCTTTTTGGGTGGCCACCAGCGGCACAATCGGCGCCCCCAGCAGCACACGCATCTGCTCCAGGTCAAACTCCAGCCCCCGCTGACGAGCCAGGTCGCTCATGTTGAAGGCCAGCACCAGCGGAACCTTCATCTCTATCAGCTGAACCGTCAGATACAGCTGCCGTTCCAGATTGGAGGCATCGACCACATTCACCACAACATCAGGCCGCTCCTCCAGCAGGAATTGACGAGCAATCCGCTCCTCCAGCGTATAAGCGGTCAGACTGTACACACCCGGCAGGTCAACAACACGCACAGTCCGCCCGTCAACCTTGAAGATGCCTTCCTTCTTCTCCACCGTCACACCGGGATAATTGCCCGTGTGCTGATGGGTTCCCGTCAGGGCATTAAAAACCGTTGTCTTTCCGCTGTTCGGCTGACCCGCCAGGGCCGCCAGCAATTTCGCCTTATTTGAAGAAGCGTTTGTTTCTGCCTTTTCCATATTTACAAAGGAGCAACTTCGAGTTTTTCCGACATCCCCCGTCCAAAAACGATTTTTGTATTCTTAACCTGCACAACCAGCTGCCCGTGAAAATCATTTCGCAGGACTTCAATCGTTTCCCCGGGTACCAGCCCCATCGCCGCCAGCCGGCCGGTCAATCCGTGGCCGGCCGCTATGCGAACCAGACGAACTGACTGTCCGGCCGGCACCTCCGACAAAAAGTAAGTTTTCTTCACAGGTGAAGATTCCATTTATAAATCCTCGGTTTTCCCTTGATTGGACAACTCCTGATTTCGGAGTCGAAAGTTCTCAAATTCCGATACACAGTCTTTCCCCTTGCCCCCGCAGCGGCCGAGAAACTCGATAAACACCACCAGACGCTCAATGACTTCCGGCCCCAGCGTATGCTCCGCCCGGCAGGCCGCCTCCTGAGAAACGGACTCCTCCAGACCCAAAACATCCGCAAAAAACGAATGAAGGACCTGATGCCGACGCACGACCCGACAGGCCAGCCGTTCCCCCTCTTCCGTCAGCGTAATCACACCATACGGCTCATAATGAATCAGCCCCTTCTGAGCCAGCGTACGAAGGGCACCCGTAACCGAAGCCCGCGTAACCTTCAGCTGCTCAGCAATATCCTTGCTGCGAGCCGCTGATTTGCGGGCCAGCAGGTTAAAAATCGCCTCCAGATAATCTTCCAGAGACGCGCTCAATTTTTCTCGATTTTCAAGTTCCATTTTTCAATCAAAAATTAGGGTTGATTAACATAGTTAGCCGCCTCTAACTTGTCAAGATATTTTTTAAATTATTTTATATCAACAAGTTATGCTGCTTCAGCCCTCTGCTCTTCTCCCCAAAAGAACCGTTTTTTACTTTACACACCCCCGTCTTTAGACGATAATAATTTCACCTTTTTGACCCCTTGATGAGGATTGCAATATGTGTGGAATTGTAGCATATTTTGGGAATAAACCGGCCCAGCCGATTCTTATTGAAGGTCTCAAACGTCTCGAATACCGCGGTTATGACTCTGCGGGAATTGCCCTGCTCGAAAACGGTGAATTTCATCTTGTCAAAAGTACCGGAAGAATCAGCAATCTCGAGGAAATGCTCTCCGGACGGGTTTCCCCTGCAACGATTGGGATTGGGCACACCCGCTGGGCTACTCATGGCCGCCCCAACCAGGTCAACGCCCACCCCCATCTCGATTACACCGGAAAAATCGCCGTCGTCCACAACGGCATCATTGAAAACTATGCCACCCTCAAGAAATGGCTTCTCAAAGAGGGCTGCACCTTTCGCAGTGAAACCGATACAGAAGTCATCGCCAACCTTATCGGCTATTTTTACGAAAAACACCACGACCGAAATGGACAGCCCGCACCCCACGGCAATCGCTTCGAATGGGCCGTCCAGCAGGCACTCAGCGAAATCTACGGAACCTACGGACTGGCGATTCTCTGCGCAGACTGCCCCGATATCCTCATCGGTGCAAAAAAAGGAAGCCCCTTAATTCTCGGCGTCGGAAAAAACGAATACCTCATCGCATCCGATGCCGCGGCCATTGTCAAGCATACCACCCAGGCCATCTACCTGGCAGACGGAGAAATCGTCATCGCCGGACGCCACGGCTTTCACACCAAAACACTCGACAACAAAGACGTCCAAAAGGAACTCAAAGAAATCGAAATCTCCCTCGACCAAATCGAACTGGAGGGGTTCGACCATTATATGCAGAAGGAAATTGCCGAGCAGCCCACATCCCTCGAAACCTGTCTGAAGGGACGGGTGGACCTCAAAAACGGCCGCATCATCCTTGGCGGCGTCTCTGCCTATCTGCGGGAACTGACACGAGCCAAACGCATTATTCTGACCGGATGCGGAACCGCCTGGCATGCCGCGCTCATCGGCGAGTTTCTATTCGAACAGCTCGCCCGCATCCCAGCCGAGGTCGAATATGCCAGCGAATTCCGATACCGCAATCCCATTCTCGAAGAAGGAACTGTCGTCATTGCCATCAGCCAGTCCGGCGAAACCGCCGATACGCTGGCGGCTGTCGAACAGGCCAAAGAACGCGGCGCCCTGGTCCTGGGCATTGTCAACGCTGTCGGCTCCTCGATTGCACGCCTCACCGATGCCGGCGTATATCTGCGAGTCGGCCCGGAAATCGGCGTCGCCAGCACCAAGGCCTTCACCGCTCAGGTGGCCGTCCTGGCTATGCTGGCCATCGAACTGGGACGCCGCCGACACCTCAGCGCCGATGCTGTGCAGACTCTCCTGAACGAACTGACCTCCATCCCTCAGAAAATCAGCCGGATTCTACAGCAATCCGACCTCATCTGTCAAATTGCTCAGGCAAACAAAGACCGCGAAAACTGGCTCTTTCTCGGCCGCGGATTTAATTATCCGGTCGCCCTCGAAGGCGCTCTCAAACTCAAAGAGATCAGCTATATTCACGCCGAAGGACTGCCCGCCGCAGAAATGAAACACGGTCCCATCGCCCTGATTACAGACCAAATGCCGACCGTCTTCATCGCCACCCGCTGTTCCCAATACGAAAAAATCCGCGGCAATATCGAAGAAGTCCGCGCACGCGGCGGAAAAACCATCGTCATAGCCACCGAAGGCGACGAGCAAATCAAACCCTATGCCGATTCGCTTATTGCCGTACCCGAAACCTGCGAACCCCTTCAGCCGATGCTCACCGTCGTTCCCCTCCAAATGCTGGCGTACTGCGCTGCCATCCTTCGCGGACACGACGTCGATAAACCTCGCAATCTGGCCAAAAGCGTTACCGTCGAATAAAACCGCTCCGCCGCCGGAAAGAAGTTTATCAATCCCTTTCAGAAGATATAATAGCCGGCAAAGAAACGGCAATCGGTCTTCGAAGGGCGGCCCAGCGAATCAGAATGGAAATCTGGACCATTCAAAAACTGCTGAACTGGATGACGGCATACTTCACCCAAAAACAGGTGGACAGCCCCCGTCTCAGCGCCGAACTGCTGCTCTGCCATATTCTCGGCTTTCAGCGGATTGAACTCTACACCCAGCACGACCGCATCGTCCAGGAGCCCCAACTGACCCAACTTCGCCAACTGGTCAAGCGAGCCGCCGAACAGGAACCGATTGCCTACCTCGTTCAGCGCTGTGAATTTTACTCCCTTTCCCTCAAAATCACCCCCGACTGCCTGATTCCCCGTCCCGAAACAGAACTGCTGGCGGAAAAAGCCATCGAGTTTCTCCGCAAACGGCCGGCCCCCCGCCGCGCCCTCGACTTATGCACCGGCTCCGGCTGCATCGCCATCGCCCTGGCCAAAAACTGCAAAGACCTCCATTTGACGGCCGTTGACATCTCCGATGCCGCCCTGGCCGTAGCCGCCGAAAACATCCGCAGACACAATCTCAGCGAACAAATCACCCTCCTGCGCGGCGACCTCTTTGACGCCCTCCTCGATGAACTCGACCAGCCCGCTTTTGACCTGATTGTCTCCAATCCCCCCTATGTCAGCGATGCAGAATATGAAAAACTCGCCCCCGCCGTCAAGAATTATGAACCCAGAATAGCCCTCTGGGGCGGCACAGACGGTCTGGCCGTCCACCACCGCATCATCGAGCAGGCCGGCCGATACCTCAAACCCGACGGCGCCCTCATGCTCGAAATCGGCTATGAACAGGGACCCGCCGTCAAACAAATGCTCGAACAAACAGGCCGTTTCCCCACCGTCGAGATTCTTCAGGACCTCGCCCAAAAAGACCGAATCGCCATCGGCAGACGCTAACCCCCTGACCCTCACTCCAGACCGAAAAACTCCATACTGGTTGCCGTCACCCTCCGCGCAAACTGGTCCAAAGACAGCCCGTAAATCTCCGCCAGTTTCGCCGCCGTATGAATCAGCAGCGCCGGCTCATTGGGCTGAATCTTGCGCACCGGCTCCGGCGACAGATACGGACAATCCGTTTCAATCATCACCCGCTCCAGCGGAAACCTCGCAGCCGCCCGGCGGGCCTCCTCCGCCTTTTTAAATGTGATTATCCCCGTAAACGAAACAAAGTATCCCCGCCTCTCCACTTCCGCCGTTTGCTCCAGATTGCCGCTGTAGCAATGAATAACCACCTTAGGCAGCCGGCCGCGGTATTCCTCCAGTATCGACATCGCCTCCTCGAAGGCCTCTCGAATATGAATAACCGCCGGCTTCTGCAGCTCGGCGGCAATCTCCAACTGAGCACGAAAGATGCGCCGCTGATTGTCCGCCTGGGAATGATGATAGTAATAATCCAGCCCCGTTTCCCCCACGGCGGCAGCACGCGGATGAGCGGCCGTCCGGCGAAGCATCTGCAGTTCGGCCTCGCCGATCTCATCTGCATAATGCGGATGATACCCCACCGCCGCCCGCAGCCCCTCTATCCGGCAGGCCAGCTCCACAGCCCGCTCATTGTCCTCCGGCGAAGTGCCCACTGTAATCCAGCGCCTCACGCCAACCAGACGGCTGCGGGAGAGAACCTGCTCCAGCTGCCCCGCCAGCGGCTCATAAGTCAAATGCGCATGGGTATCCACCAGTTCCATCGGCATCCCTTCAGGCCGCGCCCTTGCCGCCGGCTCTACAGTTCCAGTTTCTCCAGCAGATAATTCTTGACCTGGTCCAGATGCACCCGCACCTGCTCCATACTGTCCCGATGCCGAATCGTAACCGTGCTGTCTTCCTTGGTCTGGCCGTCCACTGTTACACAGAAGGGAGTGCCGGCCTCATCCTGCCTCCTGTATCGTCTGCCCACCGCCCCTTTTTCATCATAAAAGACGGCAAAATACTTTTTCAAATCGCGATAAAGATTCATCGCAATCTCCGGCATACCGTCTTTCTTAACCAGCGGAAAGATGCCGGCCTTCACAGGCGCCAGCGCCGGATGAAACCGCAGCAGATTCCGCTGTTCGCCCCGCACCTGCTCCTCATCATACGCATCCACCAGAAACGCCAGCAGACTGCGGTCAATCCCCGCCGACGGCTCTATCACATACGGAACATACCGCTCCCGCGTCTCCTCATCAAAATATGCCAGCGGCCCTTTTTGATAATCTTCCGCTTCTTCCTTCAGCGTAATCTTCGACAGGTCGCCTTTCTTCTCGTACCAATCGTTCATCGTCCGGATGCCGCGCTGATGCTGACGCAAATCATAATCCGTTCGATTGGCAATCCCCTCCAATTCCTGCCAGTCGCCTGAGCCGAAAGGAAACTTATACTCAATATCCACGCACGCCTTGGCATAATGAGCCAGTTCATCTTTCGCATGCTCACGAAACCGCAGATTTTCCTTGCGGATGCCGTACGTCAGATACCACTGAAACCGCTCCTGCTTCCAGTGTTCAAACCATTCCTCATCCGTACCGGGCTTGCAGAAAAACTCCAGTTCCGCCTGTTCAAACTCCCGTGTCCGGAAGATAAACGCCTTCGTCGTTACCTCGTTGCGGAAACTTTTGCCCGTCTGGGCAATCCCGAAAGGAATCTTCACACGCGTCGAATCCAGCACATTGCGGAAATTGACAAAAATGCCCTGGGCCGTTTCCGGACGCAGAAACACCGTCATCGTATCCTCTATATTGGCCCCCATCCGGGTTTCAAACATCAGACGAAAAGCCATCGGCTGGCTGAACTGGCCGACCGCCCCGCACGCCGGACAAACCTTCCTGGACAAATCCTGCGCCTTGCTCTCCGCGGTCTCCAGGTCGATATGCTCCGTGTGCTCTTCCGACCTGCCCTGCGCATCCGCCAGGTGATCCACCCGCGAGCGCGTGCCGCATTTTTGGCACACCGTCACCAAATCAGCAAACTTATCGGCATGCCCCGACGCCTTCCAGACCATCGGATGCATCAGAATCGAACAATCCAGCCCTACCACATCGTCCCGCATCTGAACAACATGCTTCCACCACGCATTGCGGATGTTGCGCTTCAGTTCCGAGCCGAGCGGACCATAATCATAACAACTCGCCAGCCCCCCGTAGATTTCACTTGATTGATAGATAAACCCCCGCCGCTTGCACAGCGACACAATATCATCCAGTTTTGCTAATTTTGCCATAGATAGTCCTCAACAGTTCACATGAAAATCCGACAGTAAAAATCGGCATTATAGCAAAACCGCCCCCTGTTTCAAGACTTCTCCCAGCCCGTTTTGGAGAATCCGTTGAGATGCCGAACAGCGTTCTTAAAGCCAGCCCCTGGCCAGTTCCGCAAAATCAGAAAAGTCTATCCGCCCATCGCCGGTGCGGTCATAAGCCAGACAATCCGGCTCCGCCGCACAATCCGGCGGCACCGACAGCCACCACACGGCCAGCCCGCAAAGGTCCGCCAGAGAAAACCGCTTCTGAGCCAGTTCCGCAATGGCCGACGCAGGCAGCGCATAATTATAAATGCGAAAATCATCAATCCGCCCCTTGAAAAACGGATCCGCATTCCACATGCTCCTGCCCAGATAGCAGTACACCTGCCCAAAAAGCGGCTCCACCTTGTCAATCACCTTCACATCCGCCGGCGTGCCGTTGATATACAGCATCCCCACATCTCCCCGCAGGGTCACCGCCACATGCGTCCATTGCCCAATCGGCAGAATAGGGCCTTCCAGAATACCCGTACCCTCATTGACGCGGCTGGTGGTGATGCAGAATCGCATCCGGCTGCCGTTGGAGGGCGTCAGAAACATCGACTTCTCAATCTCCGTGCCGAAATCAAAAACACGCTGCCAGTTGCCGCCGCCGTTCCAGTACACCCACGCAGCAAGGGTAATATCCCCATAATTGGCAATGCCCGCCGGCAATTGCACATAATCATCGACCCCGTCCAGTTCAATCGCCTGCCCCGCCTTGCCGGCGGCATAGGTCGGCACGCCGCTCGAATCGTCCCTGAAAACCCCATCCTTATCACCGGCGGCATCCTCACAATTTCCCTCAAAAGGATAATAACTCATCAACGTCTGCCCGACAGCCAGCGGCTCACTCTCAGGACCTTCCCCTTTCGCCGTCTCAGCCGACACCACATAATAATAGGTCCTCCCCTCCAGAACATCGGAATCTGTAAAGGTCGTATCCATCGGGCCGACCGTACCGGCAAGACTGTAAGGCCCCTCCAAAGCAGCAGACCGTTTGATACGATAGCCGCTCGCATAAGCCGAACCCCACCAGCTCAGGACAATCTGATTGCCGCTCCAGTGGGCCTGCAAACCGCTGGGGGCGGCCCCGCCGGCGATCGGCTCCCGCGTAAATGTGAGCGTACCATGACCAAACCAGTCCACCTCGGAAGGATGATAACTCGTATTAGGCCACCGCTCCGGACGCACCCGTTCCGCAGCAGCCTGCATATAAGGCGCCGCCAGCCCTTTGATATTCACATAATGATTATAGGCCATCTCATGAAAAACACCCAGCGACCCCCGCCCCGCCTCGGACACCGTCTCCGTATAACTCAAATCCGTATTCCGATGATAAACCCACGGCACATCATACCCCAGATTCCATTTGGTGATATACTCCAGCGCCCGCAGCACGCGGTTGCTGTCGTATCCCCACAAATCATCACCCTGATTCCACGCCGTCTGGCAAAGCACCCCCATCGAATACCACCCGCCCAGATTGTGTCCCTGGTCTCGTCCCACTTCTTCCGTCTGAGCCAGCCCGTCCGGATGAATATACCACGCAGCCCGCTCAATCCGCCCGTTGCCCGGTCCGTATTTGAAGAAATCCAGCGCCTGCTCATAAACAGCCCGGTTATCACAAAGCACCCCAATCGCCGCCATAGAAGCCATATTGCACGTGTCCCAATTCAGCCGGTAATGGGTGTTGCCCCCCTTGCGCCAGAAAGTATCATGATGCCGCCACAGAAGATCAAAATTGGCCGGATAAAACACCCGCATCATCATATCCTTGTAGGCCTGCCGGCTCGCCTCATCCCAGCCGGGATACGGACTGAGCAAATCACCGGCAACGGCAAACAGGTATCCGCAAATCCCCGCACCCAGCGAAAGGTTCGTATCCCCCGACACCCCCGCCAAATCCGACCACACATTCGCAATGGCCGCCGCACGCTCCGCATAAGCCGTATTACCCGTCAGATGCCATATCAGCGACAGCGTATAAATCAACTGGGCGTCCTGCTGGCAGCGGGTATAGTTGCTGCCGGAAGGGCCGCGGACAATATACTCCACATCATACGCCGGCCAGCCAAGGTTGTTATAAGGACTGCTCAGAAGCATTTGATAGCCCGACAGCCACGGCTCCTGTCCGGCCGCTATCTTAGCCCTCATTCGCGCCAAATCCTCCTCCGTATGCAGTGTGCCGGGATGAGCAAACGGCCGAAGCGGCCCCGCCGTCATATTCACCAGAAAAACCCGCTCCCCCGCCGCCGGCGTAATCACCAGACCGCTCCGCGTATAAGCAGTCCCGCCGGCAGACGGGTCCGTACGCGTGCCAAGCCATTCAAAATAATTAGCCCCGCCGTTGCCGATGGTAAAGTCAAACGCATAAATCGTATCCGGCTTCAGATGAACAGGAAACGGCAGAGGAAAAGTAAGATAAGTCCCAGGCCCATTGGCACTGTGTCCGGCACCGGGATTGCCCGGCCCTCCCGCCAGAAACGGCTGCATGGATTCAATCAGAAGATTGCTCCCGCTTACCCGCCCGATAGTCAGGATAATCGGGCCGTTCTGAACCTTCAGATTCCACCCCACGTCATTCGCCGCCGAAGCAAGGTTGTTGGTATAGCCGGCCATGCGAACCGTAATGGAATGAACAATATAACCCTCCGGCGCACTGCCGGTCGTAAACGTCTGCCCCTGAATCGGCTGATTATTCGCCACATAAGTATAAGCATCATTGGCAAGACCATTGTTATTGCCGCCGTCCGCATTGACACCCGAACCGCCGACATTATCCGCATCAAAGGCCGCCCCCACCCAATTCGAAATGCTGTCCGGCCCGCCCGTCGGCCGGCTCGAGGAATAACTCAGCGACGAACGAAACCAAATCGGATGAGAAGAAACCTCCGACTGCACCGCCCCCAGCACCCCAAAAACCGCAAGCCAAACCCGCCACACCGACAGACAATCAGCCCGTTTCCCAGCCCCTGAACCCATACTCCCGTCAAGAAATGGAAAAACTCTTTGGAAAAAATCCCGTCCAACCTGCATAAATCCCCCATCAATGAAACATTTTGCACACATCAGCCATCCATAGTAAGAAAATTCGTAAAACCCGTCAACCTTTTCTATCGGTCAACCCTCCGATTCCCCATCGAGAATCGGCAAAATCTCCCCAAATCCAGCCGCAAAAAGTAAAAAACTGGAAAAATCAGCCGCACCGGCGTATCATGAAAACAAATCGAATTAAGGGACCCTCAAATAAAAGGAGAAGCAGGCAGTGGTTCATTTTCAATGTCCTCATTGCAAAATACCCCTTCAAATGAGCAGGGAATATGTCGGCCAGACAGTCCTTTGTCCGCACTGCAATGGACAGATTCAGGTCCCTCGCCCCATGGATTCCGCCCAGAGTATCATTTGTCTCTGCAGCCGGTGCAGCGGATTGTATAAAGTGCCGCCTGCCCAACTCGGCCGGCAGGTTCACTGCCCAACCTGCAAACAGCCCGCCTCTATCCCCGCAGAAAAAGGCATCACTTCCGAAACAGACTCCTTCCGCTTCAACTGCCCATCATGCGGACAAGATTATTGCCTCCCCTCCAAATACGCCGGCGGCAAACTCACCTGCCTTACCTGCAAACAGCCGCTGTCCATCCCGCGCCAATCCAAACCCGATGAAGAACTCGTCCTCCTCGAAGAAAAAGCCATTCCCGAAGAACAGCCCAACGACCTCCAGTCCTTCCAATCGGAGGCCCCCGTCCCCGAACAGGAAAGCCCCGAAAAATCTCCTGCTGCCGGCCGAAAACTCCTTGCCGTCAGCGTCATCATAATAATCGGACTGCTCATCGGGATTTCTGTGTATTTCTGGACAAACCAAACCCAAAAACTGTCCCAGCCGACCCCTTCCAAAACTTCCCAAAGCCCCATCCAGGAGGCCCCTCCTGCGCAAAACTATCCTCAGGCAGTCGATTTTTCCCGTTCTATCATCACCCGGCTGAATCGGCAATCCGACGATGTAATGGATATAATATATCTTTTCCCGGACACCGTCGATGTTTCTAAGCAGACAATACTGGCCCTAATCAATTCTTTAGATATCGGGCGGTTTTTCTCCGTCGAAACTCAGATAGAAAAAGCCCGAGTAGAGCCGGACGCTTCCTTTTTTATCACCAAAACGACCGTCTCTTCCGAACTCGGCAAAACCAGGGCAATCCGGCTCGGATTTGTCGAAATAGAAAACCCCTCCGATACCGGCTCCCCCTCCATCGATCGATGGATATTCGGCCTCGCTGTTTTCGATGAAAATGAAATGCTCACCGCTTCCGCAGGAGAAACCGACCTGAATGCCTTGACAGCCGTCCTCGATGAAATGGTTACCCAATACGCACACTCCGTCGCTCCCTCTCTCAGCAGCCGGCAAAACACCGAAAAAATATCCGGGCAAATAATAGAAGACCTGCTGGACAAATACTACCGCCCTATCGCCGCTGTCCTGCTGCTGATATTTCTGGTCACCCTGATTTCCATGTGGGTTGTTTTTGACAAGGCAGGCGAACCCGGCTGGGCAATCTTTGTGCCCTTTTACAATACGGTTGTCCTGGCCAGAATTGGGAGAAATCCCGAATGGCTCGGCCTCGTCTGTGCCCTCAGCCCTTTGGTACCGGCTATCGGCTCGCTCCTCAATTTAATTCTCTTCATTTATTTATCCATCGGCGTGGCGAAGGCCTTCGGCAAAGGAACCCTTTTCGGCCTGGGACTTGTGTTTTTGCCCTTTATCTTTTACCCGATTCTGGCTTTTTCGGAAGGAGGCGTTGAATACTCCGGATAAACTCTATCCATTCGCATGGCTTTTGGCCGGCCTTTTTCCTTTCTCTTGTTTTTTTTCTTGTTCTTGAGTACACTGATTGTGTGTATATAATAATGGTAGAAACAGAGTTTCGCGCCTCTCACGGCCTGCGGCTGGGGGATGGCTGCCGGGAAGAAACCCATCAGCATTGTTGGAAGGTACGGGCGGCGGTCAGCTGTCCCCAACTGAACCAAATCCAGATGGGTATGGACTTTCGCGACATCAGAGTGCTTTTGGAAGAAATTGCCGGCTCTCTGGCTGAACGTCCCCTCGAAAGGCACGAGGCCTTTGCACCAGGCAACGCGACGACAGAGAGACTCGCAAAGTTTTTTTATGATCGGCTCGTTCCAAAACTGCCGCCTGCCGGAAAACTGGCGTGGATAGAAATCACGGAAGCCCCGGGATACGCTGTTCGATATAGGCAGGATTGACCCTTTTCGGCCGCTGCCGAAAAGCAGAAAAAAAGAAAAAACAACCACTTGCACAGGATTATAAAAACGTGCTTTGTCAGAACTGTAAAAAGCAGACCGCAACGATTCATCTGACCGAAATCAGCAACGGCCACCGCGTAGAAACCCACCTATGCCAGGATTGTGCCCAAAACCAGGGACTGACCATTCAGACCCAGATTCCGCTCAATGAACTCCTGTCCACTCTGTTGAGCGCACCCCAGGAGCCCGCCGGTCCGGCCCAGCCCCCGCAGGAACAGAAAGCATGTCCGCGATGCGGAATGACCCTTCAGCGGTTCAGCAAAGAAATGCTCCTCGGCTGTCCCTACGATTATGAAGTATTTGAAAAGAATCTGCTGCCCCTGATTCTTCGCACCCAAAACGGCCATTCCGAGCACTGCGGCAAAGTGCCCGCCGCCGCCGGACCGGACCGCAAAAAACAAATGCGGCTCACAAATCTGCGCCGCAAACTCGACGAAGCCGTTCGACGCGAACAGTATGAAACCGCCGCACGCCTGCGCGATGAAATTCGGAAACTCCAATGAAACTTACTGAACTCTCCAAACAGCCAAGCCCCTGGCTGCGGGAAAGCGGCCCTCTTTCAGAAGTGGTCATTTCTTCCCGCATTCGTCTGGCCCGCAATCTGGCCGACTATGAATTTAAACCCTGCCTGACACCGGAACGAAAGAAGGAAATCCTCGAAATCATCAAAAATGCCCTTCTGGCTCTGCCCCTTGAGCAGCCGCTGTTCTTCATCGACGTGGAAGAAGCCGCCCCGCTCGAACGCGACCTCCTGGCCGAACGTTATCTAATCAGTCTGCCCCACGCCCGCAGCGACGGTCCCCGCGGCGTAGTCGTCGCACAAAGCGAACATTTCTCTGCTATGATTAACGAAGAAGACCATCTCCGCATGCAGGTCTTCGCCGCCGCCCAGCAGCTCGAAAAATGCTTTGAACAAATCAACCGCATCGACACCCTGCTCGAAAGCAAAGTCCAGTACGCCTTCCATCCGCGATACGGCTACCTGACCGCCTGCCCGACCAATCTGGGCACAGGCATCCGCGTATCCGTCATGCTCCATCTGCCGGCCTTGAAAATGACCGGCCAGATTGAAAAATTCTTCAACACCGCACGCGACTGCAACCTCGCCGTCCGCGGCCTTTTCGGAGAGGGCTCCGAAGCCGTCGGCGACTTCTATCAATTATCCAACCAGGTCACGCTCGGCGTCTCCGAAATGGAGATTGTCGAGAACTTTTCAGCCACCATCGTTCCCAAAATTGTGGACTATGAACGCGTAGCCCGCCGGAAACTCCTCGAGGAAACGCCCGAGGCCATCGATGACAAAATCCAGCGCTCGCTGGCCATTCTCCGAAGTGCCCGCCTGGTCAGCTCTCAGGAAGCCCTGATTCTCCTCAGTCATGTCCGCCTGGGCATACACACCGGACGCATTACCGATATCCCTCTGTCCAAAATCAACGAACTGTTTCTCTACATCCAGCCCGCCCATCTCCAGATGCAGGCCGGACGCTCCCTTACGCCCGATCAGCGGGATTCCCTCCGCGCCCAAATCATCCGCACAGCCCTTTCCGTCAACTGAAGAATATCCGCCGGCACCCGCCCTCAAGTCCGCCTTTACTCCGGCAGCGGCAGCTCAATCAGCGCCTTCAACTGAGCAAACGGTATCAGCCCCACCGCCGCCAGTTTCAGCCGCCCCTGTGCATCAATAAAAAACAAGCACGGAAAACCATCCGGCAGTGAAAACGGCTCTGCCAGCAGAGTCACACTCCCCAATTCAAAATTGCTTTTACCGGCAAAATCCGCCCGTTTCAGAAACTCCTCGATTCTCTCAGCCGATTCCGCCGTCAGCGCTGCCACAGCCGGCGCCCCTTCCTTCATTTCCTCCGCCGCACGCACCGCCTGAGCCAGCTGCAGCCGAAAAGGAGGAAACCACGTCGCCCCCACAATCACAACGCACTCCCGCCCGCGATAGTCCGCCAGATGTCTTGTTTGCCCATCAGGCAAAAGAAAAACCAAATCAGGCACTTCCTTGCCCTGCCAATCCGCCAGCACCGGCTCCCACGTCTGCCGGCTGTTAATCACCTCATCAATGGAATGATACGCCGGCGCCGCATTGCCCCTGCCTTCCCGAAAAGCCCTCTGCCGAGATAAAACCACAATTCCGACAATCAGCAAGAGCATCAGCAGATAGAACGGCAAGCCCTTAACCAGATTTTTCTTGTCCTGTCTCTTCATCAGTCCCCTTGAACTCCCCCTATCAAACATCAAATCAAATAAAAAAACAACTTCTTTTAAAGTTTTATGAAACGCATTGATTTCAAACACTTCCCTAATAACTCCTGAACGAATCCAGCGTATAAATCTGTAGAAAAACCCGTAAAAAAGAAAAAGAAAGGAAGAACCAAATGCGGACCGCAGCCGACACCAACCTGCCGAATTTTTCCAATGAATCATTGGAAATGCTTCTTCTCATCTGTGTTTTTGGCAATGACCAGAGCCGCAAAGCCGCCCTCCTCGAACTAAAACGGCGTCAGGCCATGCATGCCGGTTCCGAGGAAGAGGATATTTTCACGACCAACTTGAGCGGCATCTGTTAATCTGCACCGTCTGCCGGAGGAGAAGGAACGGATTATTCGCCCTTCAAACCTATTCAAAACCAAAAGCATAATCGCCTCTGTATATCTGTTTTCTCCGCTATTCCCCCTGATTTTTTTGATTGACTTAACAAACTGTCTGGCTACACTAACCTGTCTTTTGGTAGGTGAAAAGTGCAACTGCAATCTCAGGGAGATGTTCCGTGGGGTACAATTGTGTAGTCCTTGCAAAACAAGTGCCGGATACCAAACGTATCACCGGCCAGGCCATGAATGAAGACGGCACCGTCAATCGGGCGGCCCTTCCGGCGATTTTCAATCCGGAAGACCTCAATGCCCTCGAAATGGCCCTGCAAATCAAAGAACAATACGGCGGCAAAGTAACCGTCATTACAATGGGCCTTCCAGCGGCGGCGGAGATTCTCCGCCAATCGCTCTATCGAGGGGCGGACGACGTCATTCTGATCACCGATAAACGCTGTGCCGCCAGCGACACCCTGGCCACCAGTTATATCCTCAGCTGTGCCGTCCGGAAACTCAACCCCGACATTGTCTTCTGCGGCAGGCAGGCCATCGACGGAGACACCGCCCAGGTCGGCCCCCAGCTCGCCGAAAAACTCGGCCTTCCCCAAATTACCTATACTGAACGAATTATCCGCCTGGAGAACCAGACAATCACCGCCCGCCGAAGCATCGGAAACGGCTGGCAGGAAGTCCGCAGCCGCCTGCCGGTTCTGCTGACGGTCATTGATTCCGCCAATGAACCGCGGGTGCCCGCCGCCAAAGGACTGATGAAATACAAATCAGCCCGATGCCGCGCGGAAATAGAAGCCATGGCCAAAGACGACCCCTCCATCGACGTCGAAGCCGTCTGCCGCCGACTCGAACAGAAAGGCCTGCTTATCCGCCAATGGGATCTGGATATCCTCGGCGCCGATCTCCGCTGGTGCGGACGCGACGGCTCCCCAACCAAGGTCAACCGCATTCAGAGCGTTGTCCTCACGGCCAAGGAAACCAAAACCATCGACCCGACCCCCCAGGGAATCGAGGCCATGATTCACGAACTGATTCAGGACCATACGATTGGATAAACCGGCTCTTCACAGCCCAATACAGTAAACAAAGGATAACCAGAAATGATAGAAGTCAACAAACAGGGTGAAGTGTGGGTGTTTGCCGAACAGCACGACGGCGCTCTTGAAGACACCTCGCTGGAACTGCTCAGCAAAGGACGCCAGTTGGCCGACCGGCTGAACGTACCGCTGGCCGCAATTCTTCTCGGAAACAGCGTAGCCGATTTGCCCGTGCGGCTCGGCCATTATGGAGCCGACAAGGTCTATCTGGCCGAACATCCCCTCCTTCATCCCTATCAGGCAAGTTCCTACGCCAGGATTTTCAACGACCTTATCCACAAATACAAACCCCAGATTGTGCTTTACGGGGCTACCCCCGTCGGGCGGGATTTGGCGCCACGCATCGCCAGTGCCGTCAAAGCCGGCCTGACGGCCGACTGCACCGATTTGCAGATTGGACGCCATGAAATCCCCAAAACAGGCGAGGTCTATGACAACCTCCTCCTGCAGATTCGTCCGGCCTTCGGCGGCAACATCATCGCCACCATTATTAACTATGACCGATGGCCCCAGATGGCCACCGTCCGCGAAGGGGTCATGCCGATGCCCGAGCCGGACCCGCGCCGCAAGGCCCAGGTCATTCGCGAAAAAGTTTCCCTCACGCCGGCCGACTTGATGCTCGAAATCCTTTCCGAACACCGCCAGCCCAAAAAAGTCAACCTCAAGACCTCCCGCATCATCGTCGCCGGCGGCGCCGGACTCGGCAGCAAGGAAAACTTCAAAATGATTTGGGAACTGGCCCATTGTCTCGGCGGTGCACCCGCAGCCACACGCGCCGCCGTCGATTTGGGCTTTATCGACCGCGACCACCAGGTCGGACAGACCGGAACAACCGTCCGGCCGGTACTTTATATTGCTGTCGGCATCAGCGGGGCTATTCAGCATCAGGCGGGAATGGCCGCCAGCCAGAAAATTATCGCCATCAACAATGACCCGGAAGCCCCGATCTTTCAGATTGCCCACTACAAAATCATTGGGGATCTGAACCAGGTCGTACCCATGATGATCAAAGCCATCCGGGAAAAAGTATAAACCCTGTACGAAAGGCCTGTATTGAGGATTGACAGATGGGCAACTTTTATCAAGACAATGATGATATCCGGTTTTTGCTGAAACATATCAACGTAGCCGAACTGGCCGATCTCGCGGAACGCGGCTTCCGCTTTGCCGGGCAATTCGACACCGCGCCCGCCACCGCCGAGGAGGCCCTGACCAACTATGACCTCGTGCTCGATGCACTCGGCCAGCTCAGCGCCGACTTTATCGCTCCCCGAAGCGAAGGAATTGACCGCGAAGGCAGCACCCTCTGTGAAGACGGCACCGTACGCTATGCCGCAGGAATCGCCGAATCCCTTCAGGCCCTCGCCAAGGCCGACGTGATGGGCTTTACCCTTCCTCACGAATACGGCGGGCTGAATTTCCCCAGTTTGATTTACACAGCCGCCATCGAAATGGTCTCCCGCGCCGATGCGTCCTTGATGAACCTTTTCGGCCTGCAGGGCATTGCAGAAACCATCAACTTCTTCGCAGACGAAGAAATCAAACGACAGTACCTGCCTCAGTTTGCCGCCGGCCGCGTAACCGGAGCCATGGTGCTCACCGAACCGGATGCCGGCTCAGATTTGCAGGCGTGCAAACTGCGGGCCTTTCAGGATGCCCAGGGCAGATGGTATCTCCACGGCGTCAAGCGATTCATTACCAACGGCTGCGGAGAAGTCCTGCTGGTGCTGGCCCGCTCCGAGCCGGACCGAAGCGGCGGCCTTGGCTTGAGTCTGTTCCTCTGCGAACGAGGACCGACCGTCCGTGTCCGCCGGCTCGAAGACAAACTCGGCATTCACGGCTCGCCCACCTGCGAATTGTTTTTTGACAACACCCCCTGCCGCCTCATCGGCGAACGCCAGCGGGGTCTGGTCACCTATGTGATGAGTTTGATGAACGGCGCCCGCATTGGAATCGCCGCCCAGTCCCTCGGCATTGCCGAAGCGGCCTATCGAATCGCCCGCGATTATGCCAGCAGCCGCAAACAGTTCGGCGGACCTATTGAAAAACTCCCCGCCGTCCGAGATATGCTCATCGAAATGAAAATGCAGATTGAAGCCGGACGCGCTCTCCTCTACGAAACCAGCCGTGTGGTCGATCATGAAATCGGACTGACCAAAATCGCCGAAGACCCGCAGGAGTCCCCCGCCGCGCAGAAAGAAGCCAAGCAGCGACTCCGCACCATCAAGCGCACAGCCGCCATGCTTACCCCCATGAGCAAATACTACTGCTCAGAAATGTGCAACCGCGTTACCTACGATGCAATTCAGGTTCTCGGCGGCAGCGGATACATGCGGGATTATGCCTGCGAGCGCCTGGCACGCGATGCACGCATCACCACCATCTACGAAGGCACCAGCCAGCTGCAGGTTGTCGCGGCCGTACGGGGGGTCTGCGGCGGCGCCTGCGAGAAGTATCTGGCCGAACTGGCCCAGATGCCCTATGCCGACTCCGTCAAAGACCTGCTGGACCTCCTCAGCGAAGGCACCCGGCACCTGATGAAAGCCGTCGCATTCGTAAAAGAAGCAGGAGTGGATTATATGGACCTGTTCGGCAGGCAACTGGTGGATATGGCCATCGCCCTCATCAACGGCTATCTGCTTTGCGGACAGGCCTCCAGCCCTGTTGCCATGGACGTGCCCACCGCCGACAGCGCTCCCAACGGCTCGCCGAAGACTGTCCCGATAACCCAGCGAAAAGAAATGATGGCGCGGCGATATATCACCCGCAACGCCGTCAAAATCCGGGCACTGGCGGACGAAATCGGCTCCGGTGATAAATCCACTTTCAAAGAATTTGAAGTCCTCGCAGGCCCAGTCCCGGAACTCGGCTGATTCACGAGGCGGGGCATGCTCCATCTGCCCGCAATCGCAGCATCAGCAGGCCCCTGAATGCGGAGAGAACAAAAAATGCTCAAGGCCGTGATTTTCGACTTTGATGGAGTCATTGCCGACTCGGAGTTTCTGCATTACAAGGCCCTCAACCAGGCGCTGGAGCAGTACGGCGTTTACGTCCCCAAAAAAGTCCACTGGGATAAATACCTCGGCTATACCGACCTCGAAAACATCCAGGCCGTTTCCAAAGACTATAAACTGAATCTTTCCCCCGAACAAATCCGGCAGCTCGCCCGCCAAAAGACAGAGTTTTTCAGGCAGCTCGCCGGCAAGGAAACTGCCATCCTCAACGGCGTGGAAGCGTTCATTGACCTGCTCAAAACCCACCGCATTCATCGCGCCGTCTGCTCCGGCGCACTGCGGGAAGATATCGAGCAAATGCTCGCAGGCAGCGACCTGCTGGATGCCTTCGAGGTGCTTGTTACCGCCGAAGATGTAAAAAAAGGAAAGCCGGACCCCGAAGGATACCTCCTGGCCCTCCAGCGGCTCAATCAAAAGCAAACCACCCCCATTCGTCCGGAAGAATGTGTCGTCATTGAAGATTCGCATTGGGGGCTGGCCGCTGCCGCCGCCGCCGGAATGCACCGCATCGCCGTCACAAACACCTACCCCGCCGAGCAGCTTCAGAGCCAGGCGGAAAAAGTCGTCACCCGACTGGACGAACTGTCCATCGATGACCTCCGCCTCCTCTGTCAGTAGAAGTTTTGTTAGACACTCCAAAAATAAACATTTTCGCTTTGGATAGATAAAATCCTCAGATCCAGAAACTCGGTGCACACCCAAAGGTTGGCAGACTCCTTATTCGTTCCCTTCTATTTTTCGATGTCTTTTCAAAGCAGCCGTACTGCCACTCATTATACCCCACACCCAACCCCCTCCGGCAAGCCATTCGATTTTCTTAATCCTCCTCCGCCGCCGGCAGCACAAACCCTGAAATCCTCAAAACAGCCCTGTAAGTCGGAACTGTCAGGAATCTTTCGCACCGGTTCGGATTGTTTCCCTTGCCATCGACCCAGGAAAGGCCTCTTTTTACCTGCTTTGCAAAGTGCGAAAGAAATCTTGCGTCCTCTTATACCGCCCCTCAAAACAAGATATATCCTGCCCTAAACAGCACAATCCAGCAAGACTTCTTCTTTTTATCTTTATGCCAGGTGTCCCGCATAAAATAAATCCGCCCTATCACTATTAAAAATAATGGTTTGAAGCCCCTTGACTTGACTTTTCCGACGTCCCAACTATACTTTATTGTCCCGTTTTTCCGACGTCTCTTTTCTTTCCGCCTTTCTGGAACCAACATTTTGACGGAAGAAGCGTATAGTTTATCTCTATATAAGAATGAAGGTTAAAAACTGAAAAGCAGTAGAAAGCAAGAACTTGCCGGGCGCCTTTGATTACAGTTTGATAAATAGGATTCAGCAGGCCAACGACATCGTCGAAGTGGTCAGCGAGCACCTTCGCCTTGACAAAAAAGGCAAAGAACTGGTGGGATTATGTCCTTTTCACACTGACCATCGTCCCAGTTTATACGTCAGCCCATCCAAACAGATTTTCAAATGTTTCGCCTGCGGCGCGGGCGGCGACGTCCTCAAATTCGTCCAGATGCGCGAAAATCTCACCTTTCCCCAGGCCGTCGAACGGCTGGCCCAGCGGGCGGGTATCTCTCTGGACCCATCCTGGGCCCAAAAGAAAGCCCCCAATGCATCAGAACCGGATGCGGCCGCCATTGCCAAAACAAACCGATGGGCCATGCAAATCTGGAAACAGAACCTCTGGCATCCGCAAAAAGGAGCAGATGCTCGCCGTTATCTCCAAAAAAGAGGAATCTCAGAATCCACAGCCCAGGAATGGAACCTCGGTCTGGCGCTGGACAGCTGGGATGACCTGACGGCAAGAGCTGCCTCCGCCAAAATCAAATCGGACTTGCTCTCCTCCGCAGGACTGTCAGTCCCCAAAAGTTCCGCTGGCTTTTACGATAAGTTCCGCAATCGACTGATGTTCCCCATTCTCGACATCAGCGGTCGCGTAATAGGGTTTGGCGGACGAACCCTCGGCGACGACCCCGCCAAATATATGAACTCGCCGGCAACCGTACTTTTCGACAAAAGCCGGTGTCTATATGGACTTTATCAAGCCCGCCACGCCATCGTAGAAACCGGAACAGCCGTAGTAGTCGAGGGTTATACCGATGTCATGATGGCCCATCAGCACGGCTTCCCCAATGTCGTTGCTTCGCTGGGAACCAGTTTTACGGAAAGCCATGCCCATCTGCTCCGCCGCTTCGCCAAGCAAATCATCCTCCTCTTCGACAGCGATACAGCAGGCCGAACAGCCGCCGAACGGGCACTCGAAATCTGCCTTGCGGAAAAAATCGATATCCGGATGGCCTTTGTCCCGAAAGGAAAAGACCCCTGCGATTATCTCCTCCAGGCAGGAGCAGACGCCTTCCGCCAGGTGCTCGACAATGCCCAGGATATTCTCGACTACACCTGGCAGCATTTTCAGGAACAGATCGAAACCAGCGGCACGCTCGACGAGCGGGCACAGGCCACCCGAAAATTCCTTCAAAATGTGGCTGCCGGCATCTCAGCAGGCAAAATTGACAGTATTTCTCGGACCTTGCTGATAAGCCGACTGAGCGGACTGCTCGCCCTGCCGGCCAGCCGAGTCGAAGCCGAACTGAAAAAAATAATGAAAAAATCAGAAATTTCAAAATCAGATAGGCAAAAAACCCAGCCCGAAAGCAATTATATCATAGAGGCCCAGCGAGAGGTTCTCCGAGCCCTCCTGAATGAACCGAGTCTGCTGGCCGAAGAAGGCGAAAAAATTCAGATGGAACTGTTCACTGAGCCGATGCTCAATGAAATTGCCGGCGTCCTGTTCGATTATTTGAACGAAGGATTAGAGCCGACCGCAGCTCAGCTCTGCGGACAGTTTGAATCGCCCCAGGCGGCCCAGACGATTGTTCAGTTGTACGAAGAAGGCCGGCGCGCAGGAAATTTCCGCCAGCGCATCCGTCAGGCCGTGGATGTCCTCCACGCGGACCGCCAAAACCAGGAAAAAGAAAAAATAAAAGCCGCCGCGGCGCTCAGCAGCCCGGACGCCCTGCGGAAAATCAGTGAATTATTGCGGACTCAAAAAGGAAACCCGCGCTCCGGTATCCTGAGACCGTGAAAACCGAACTTGTACGACATCGCAGGCAATAAAATTGAGGAACGTTATGCAGTCGAAAAAATCAAAGCAGCAGAACAAACCGGATGAGGCCCTTGGCCTGCCGGATAACCCGGAGGAGAGTATCTCCCAACAGCCCGCCTCCGCCGGTTCCAATCCGGAGGAGGAGCACGATACCGACGAATTTAAAAACGACCCCTCCTTCGACGATGAGGCCGGTCTGCTTTCGACGGTACCTCCGATTCCCCAGGGAGACGGCCAGGAATCCGAAGAGCCCGAGCGCATCCGGCTCATCGAAGAACGTATCGCCGCCATCACACGCAAGGGCAAAGAGAAGGGCTATCTGACCTATGAAGAAATCAACGATGACCTGCCCGACGAAATTATCAGCCCCGCACGGCTGGATAATCTCCTGATGACCCTCGATGAAGCAGGCGTGCAGCTCATCGACGAAGCCGATGTGCCGCGATACCGAAAAGAGCCGGTCGAAGAATCCGACGAGGAATTCAGCAAAGAACCGGAAGTCGTAGAAGACCTGCTTCTTGAAGATCAGATCGAAGAAACCGAAGGCCGACGGATTGACGACCCCGTCCGCATGTACCTGACCCAGATGGGCGAGATTCCCCTTCTCACACGCGAGGAGGAAATCAGTCTGGCCCGCAAAATCGAGTTCACCCGCCTGGCGTTCCGACGGAAAGTGCTCGAATGCGACTATTGCGCACGCCACGCCGTCGAAATCCTCCAGCAGGTCGATGACGGTTCGCTCCCATTTGACCGCACCATGAAAATGGGCAGCGGCGAATCAGAGGTGCGCGCCTTCGTCAAAAATCGCCTGCCCCAGAATTTAGAAACCATCACCAAACTGCTCAACCGCAATCAGGAATTGTTTGCTGCCTCACTGGCATCCTCCTCTCTCGAGGAGACCAAAAAGTATATTCGGCAGATTCACCGAAACCGCCGCAAAATCGCCTCCCTCCTGGAGGAACTGTCCCTGCGCACCAGCCGCATCCAGCCGATGATGAAAAAACTCGAAGGCATTCATTCCAAAATGCTCCAGCTCCAGGAAGCCATCGAGGCCGGCCCCAACCGAAACCACAGCGAAGAAGACATTCACGCCATGAAGCACGAACTTCAGGGCCTCCAGGAACTGGTGCTGGAAACACCGCGACAGCTCTCCAAACGCCTGCGCGCCATGCGGGCCGTGTTTTCACAGTACGAAGACGCCAAACGAAAACTGGCCGGCGGAAACCTCCGCCTCGTCGTCTCCATCGCCAAAAAATACAGAAACCGAGGACTCAGTTTCCTCGACATCATTCAGGAAGGCAACACCGGACTGATGCGGGCTGTCGATAAGTATGAGTACCGCCGCGGATACAAGTTCAGCACCTATGCCACCTGGTGGATTCGCCAGGCCATCACCCGCGCCATCGCCGACCACGCCCGCACCATTCGCATCCCGGTCCACATGATTGAAACCATGAGCAAACTGCGGACGATCAGCAAAAATCTTCTGCAGAAACTCGGACGCGAGCCAACCATCGAAGAAATCGCCGCAGAAGCCGATATGTCCATTGCCGAGACGCGGCGCGTCCTGAAAATCAGCAAGCATCCATTCAGTCTCGACCGGCCCATCGGAGAAAGCGAAGACAGCTACTTCGGAGACTTCATCGAAGATGAAAGCGTAGAATCGCCTGTCCAGTCAGCCACTCAGGAGATGCTCCGCGAGCGGATTGATGAAGTACTCAAAACCCTCACCTACCGCGAGCGCGAGATTATCAAACTCCGCTACGGAATCGGCGACGGCTATACCTATACCCTCGAAGAAGTCGGCCGAATCTTCAAGGTAACCCGCGAGCGAGTCCGCCAGGTGGAGGCCAAGGCCATCCGAAAACTTCAGCATCCCGTCCGCTCCCGCCGACTCGAAAGTTTTCTCGAAGGAAAACCTGCTCTGCCGTCGGAGCCGTCTTTTTAAGCGGTCCCGGCGGTCAGGACAGACCGTCTCAAAAGTCGGCGAATCGGAACCCGTTTTGAATCTGCCGCCGAAGAAAATCTGCGGAAAATGAAAAGAAAACCAGAACCAAACAAATGGATCCGCTGCACAGCCGTCGGCAGTCGCCTGCTCGCCGGCTGTCTGACGATGCTTCTGTTTATACCGCCGGCCGCAGCCTCCGACTGCAATTGTCTGCCCCGCTTTCCCGCAGAATCTTTTTCTCTCCAGCAGGCCGAACGCACTCTTCTGCTCGACTATATCGGCAAAGGAGATTTCGATGCGGCCTTCCGTCTGCTCGAGCAGTCTGCCCCTGCCCCCGATGACTTTCACCGCCGGCTCCGCAATATCCTCTCTGCATACAAAACATTGGAGGACAACTGGCGGCAGGAAAATCAGCAGGCCGCGGAGAAACGGAATGAAAAAATCCGCCTTCTTCGCAATGACCCCAATCAGGCCTTGACCCTGCGCCCCGAGGAAGCACTCTCCCTGCTGGTGCAAAACCGGCAAACCGGCTCCGCTGCCGCTCTGCCCCCTGCCGACCCGTTAGCCGCCGCATTGACCGAACAACTTCGCCGCAATATCCTCCAATGGCAGGAAAAAGGAGAATACGAAAAGGCCTGGCGGCGCGGTTTGCGAGTCCTGCTCCAGGCAGACCCCGACAATCCATCTCTCCTGCCGCAGAAACAGGAACTGCTCTCCAAAATCGCCATCGAAAAAAAACTTACCGCCGTCCTTTGCCCCGGCCAAACCGACCCTTACGCTGCCGTGCAGGCGGAAACATTCTATGAGGCCCTCCGGCGGCTCGATAAAAAATATGTCACGCCCCCTCCCTATCCTCTCCTCGCCCGCCGGGCTTTCACCTGTGCCCGCCATCTCGGCGAAGTACTTGCCTGCGGACGAAACGATTTTCTCTACAGCACCGAGCCGAACAACCTCACGCTCTGGAACGAACACCTCAAGCCGATTCAGGAAACACTGGACGGCATTGCAGAATCTGACTGGGACTGCACTCGATTTCTCGAACAAATCCGCCTGCTTCTCGATTTAAACCGCAGCTCCCTTCGTCTGCCCGACGGCTTTCTCGTCCAGGTACTCACCGAAGCAGTCTTCGAAGAACTGGACCCTTACACCGAACTTATCTGGCCGGCCCGCAGCGAAGAGTTTGACAAGCAAATGAGCGGCGAGTTTGTCGGCGTCGGCATCCGAATCTCCCGCCAGGACGACCGACTGAACATCGTCGAAATTGTGCCGGGCTCTCCCGCCGAAGAAAGCGGCATCCTTCAGACCGGCGATTCCATCCTCGCCATCGACGGCAAGCCCACAGAAAATCTCTCGCTCGATTGTGCCGTTCGCCTGATTTCAGGTCCGCAAGGGACTCCTGTTGTCCTGACCATACTCCGCGATGAAAAAGAAATAACCGTCACCGTCCCCCGCCGGAAAATCATTCTGCCCTCCCTCCACGGCAATTCTTCACCGCTGGAGCAGCCCATCCAGTCCAACGGCGACCTGTCCGCCTATCAAATCGACCCTGACCCGCGCATCGCCTATATCCGCATCAGCAGTTTCCGAAAAGACACCCCCCAAACCCTCCGCGGCATCCTCGACCAGTTTCAGCAGAAATGCCTTCTCGGTTTGATTTTAGACCTTCGCTCCAACAGCGGCGGACTTCTCGACGCCGCCGCCGCAGCCGCCGACTTGTTTCTCGAAAAAGGAACCATCGTCAAAATCTGCACCCGCCAGGGAGTCGAACAGGAAATAACGGCCTCCCCCGATGCCCTCCCCGCCGCAATCCCAATCATAATTCTGGTGGACGGCGGAACAGCCAGCGGAGCAGAAATCCTCGCCGGCGCTTTGACTGCTCCTCAATCCCCGCGCGCCATTCTCGTCGGAACCCGAACCTACGGCAAAGGCACCATTCAGGAAGTAGAAACCATCAGCCAGGACGGCAGCCGGCTGAAATACACACGCGGCTATTTCAAACTCTCCTATGACCGACTTGTCCCCAATCGATACGAACTGCTCAAACAGAACCGCACCGACTGGGGACTGCTGCCCCAGGCAGTGATTGAAGCCGAAGAAACACAACTTGCAAAAGCCCAGCAGGCCCGACAGCAGCTCGAAAAGTTTTTCGCCGAAAACAAAAAAAGCAAATCCGCAGAACATCGGCAGGACATCCTCCCCCTGCTCGAATCCCTTCTTCGCAGCGATCCGCCGCTGGCGGCCGGCCTGACAATACTGAAGGCCCAAATCCTCGCCGCGGGCATCTCCCTCGAAATGCCCGCCGACCCAAACACCCCGATTCCCCAGCCGACGCCCCAATAAAATCTTGGAAACTTCTGTTTCAGCCGTTCGTAAAAAGAAGAAACAACTGAAAGGAAAACAGAAATGGCTGATTTTATACAGAATCTTTGGTCTATGCTGGCGCAAATGTCTCCCTATCTGCTGTTTGGTTTTCTTGTCGCCGGCCTTTTGAGTATATGGATTTCCCCCTCGGTCATCGAACGCCATCTGGGCGGCAAAGGATATGGGCCTGTGCTGAAGGCCTCTCTCTTCGGCGTGCCCCTGCCCTTGTGCTCATGCGGAGTCATTCCGGTTACGGTATCCCTCTACAAACAGGGCGCCAGCCGCGCCGCTGCTGTTTCGTTTCTTCTCTCAACTCCCCAAACCGGCGTGGACAGCATCTTCGTTACCTATTCCCTGATGGGGCCGTTTTTTGCCGTCCTGCGACCCATTGCCGCCTTTCTGACCGGCCTGGTCGGCGGTGCCCTCGTCAGCATCTTTGACGGCAGCAGCAGCCCGCCTCCCCCAGAAGAAAAACCCTCCCCCGAAAACTGCTCCTGCCGGAAAAATCAACCTCCCAAATGGATAAAAATGATTCGCCACGGCTTTATCACCCTGCCCTCTGACATCGGCCTTCCGATGCTCATTGGCCTGCTCATCGCCGCCGCGATTTCCGCCTGGGTGCCCGAGGACTTGTTCGCCGTTCAATTAGCAGCCGGCAGCAACCTCATAGCAATGCTGGTTATGATGGCTGTCGGCATTCCGATTTATGTTTGCGCAACCGCCTCCGTACCCATTGCCGTTGCCCTGATTGCCAAAGGCCTCTCCCCGGGTGCCGCCATGGTCTTTCTGATGACCGGCCCGGCCACCAACGCAGCAAGTTTATCTACGATTTGGAGTGCACTGGGCTCTCGCTCCGCCTTGATTTATCTGTTGACCACCGCCTTCTGTGCACTGGCCGCCGGCCTCATTGTCGATGCCCTGCTGACCCCTCAAAAAGCCGTAGAGATGATGCACCACCACGCCGAATCCTCCGCCGGCCTGTTTGGTAATCTTTGCGCCGTCACTCTGCTGGGCCTCCTGTTGTTTGGAATCTGGCGAAAGAATATTCGAAAAACTTCCTAACGGCCTCACCGGCACTTTACTCATCAAACATCCGTTTTTTCCGCAGGATGTGATGATAATGCTGCGCAAACCGATGCGCCTCATCGCGCACATACTGAAGCAGTTTGCGAACAGGGGAAACCGCCGAAAGCCGCACCGGCTCCGCCCGCCCAGGCAGATAAATCAATTCCTCTCGTTTGGCAATCGCCGCCAGATTCGGCATCGGTGCGCCCATCTCCTTCAGCGCCTCCGCCGCCGCGTGCAGCTGACCAGGCCCCCCGTCAATCAGCACCAAATCAGGCCACAGTTCCTCTCCCCCCATCGCATGTTTATACCGTCGCCCGACAACTTCCTTCAAAGCAGCAAAATCATCCCCGCCGCGGACCGTTTTAATACGAAATCGCCGGTAGCCGTCCTTAAAGGGACGCCCGTCAATAAACTGCACCATCGCCCCTACCGTTTCGCTGCCGGCCAGATGAGCAATATCAAACCCCTCAATAATCCGAATCGGCTGCGGACTTTTCAGCAGCTGCTGCAGTTTAACCAGTCCCTCTGTCGGGTCCTGAAAAAACACCTCCGGCTGCACGTGTTCTTCCACCATTCCCCGATTGTCAAGATTCTCCAGCAGTCGAATCCGGTCCCGCAAAATAGCGGCCTCTTCAAAATCCTGCCGAGCCGATGCCTCCTGCATCCGCTTCTTCAGCGTCTGCAAAAGTGAACCGCGCCGCGAACTCAGAAAGCGGAGCAAATCCTTAATCTGCCGGCGGTAATCCTGCCGGCTGACCTTCCCCGCACACGGAGCTGTGCACTGGCGAATAGAATACAAAAGGCACGGACGAAAAAAACGCCGCCGCTCGTCATCCGCCTTAATCTCAAGCGTACACGTCCGAAAACGGAAAATCTTCTGCAGAATCCCCAACACCTGACGCAAATCCCGCACCCCCGTAAACGGCCCGAACAGCCGGCTCCCTCCGCTTTGCGGCTTGCGAGTAATATAAACACCCGGAAAATCCTCTCGCGTCGTAATCTCCAGATAAGGAAAAGTCTTGGAATCCTTCAAATCCGTATTATAAGGGGGATGAATATCCTTAATCAGACGGGCTTCCTGCAGAATAGCATCCGCCTCGCTCGGCATTTCAAGATAGTCCACGTCCGCAACGCGGCTTATCATCTCCGCAATCCACGGGCTGCGGCTTTCGGCCAGATTGGCCCCGGGCTGAAAATAACTGCTCACCCGACTGCGAAGGTGCTTGCCTTTGCCGATATAAAGAACCTTCTCCTCGGCATCTTTCATAAAATACAGACCAGGCCCCATCGGAAAGGTACGTATCTTTTCCCGAAGGGCCTCCAGTTTGTCTTCAGACAGCGGCATAGAAAACCATTCTACCACATCGAAGGGAAATATTCAGCAGAACCTCACACACAAAACCCCGCCCCCTGACAAGGGTGGAAGATGGGATTCGAACCCACGACCCTCAGAACCACAATAGGG
>CALMLO010000067.1 GCA_937868095.1 uncultured Phycisphaerales bacterium
AAAATGCGCGCCGCCTGCGCGCCGCGGTGCGCAAATTTCCCCAAAAACCCCATTTCCAGCCCAAAAACCCACAAAACCCCCAAAATTCGATTTTCAGTAAACCCCTCTGCTGGTTTCCTTTGGATTTTATGCGTTGAGTTTCATGGTCTTTTTTATGTGTTCCAGAAGACCGCCGTCCTTAATAATGTCCAGTGCAAAATCCGGCAGCGGCGTAAACCGGATAATCTGACCCTGTGTTTTGTTATGAATCGTGCCGTTTTGGTAGTCGATTTCCAGCACGTCCCCATCACGGATTTTTTCGAGGGCGCCGGGCAGTTCAATGGGATAAAAGCCCCCGTTAATGCAGTTGCGGTAAAAAATGCGGGCAAAAGAATGAGCAATGACGGCACCGACTTGAGCTGCCTGAATAGCCCAGACGGCATGCTCGCGGGAGGAGCCGCAGCCGAAATCATCGCCGGCCACAATGACATCGCCCGGCCGGCATTTTTTCACAAAGTCCGGGTCCAGGTCTTCCAGACAGTGCTTGCCCAGTTCCGCCGCATCGTCGGTGTTCAGATACCTTGCCGGAATAATTTCATCGGTATTGATATGATCCCGTTTGTACACATGTGCTTTTGCCATTTTGCTCTCCTGAATAAAGTGCAGCCGCCGGTTTGCGGCTTGCACCGATTCATCTTTTGTTCTTTCTTTGTGCGGCCCGTCCTGTGCAATGCGTGGAATCGCCGGCCTTACAGAAATCTTCTCGGGTCGGTTAATTTTCCTTCCACAGCACTGGCCGCCGCAAGCGCCGGCCCCGCCAGATATACTTCGCTTTTGGGATGTCCCATCCGGCCCACGAAGTTGCGGTTAGTTGTGCTGATGCAGCGTTCTCCCTCGGCCAGAATGCCCATAAAGCCGCCCAGGCAGGCCCCGCAGGTCGGCGCGCTGATGACGCAGCCGGCTTCGTAGAAAATCTCCGCCAGCCCTTCGTCCAGCATCTGTTTCCAGATTTGGGGGGTGGCCGGCACGATAATCGTGCGGATTTTCACCTTGCGTCCTTTCATCACACCGGCAGCCAGCCGCAGGTCTTCCATTCGGCCGTTGGTGCAGCTGCCGATATAGGCCTGGTCCATCGGCAGCCCCGCGCACTCGCTGATGGGCTTGCCGTTGCTGGGCAGATGCGGAAAGGCCGCCATTGGCTCCAGCGACGAGCAGTCAATCACTTCTGTCGAGATGTACTCGGCGTCCGCGTCCGATTCAAAAACGATATAGTCGGTTTTGCCCTTCAGCCGGCCGTCCAGATAGGCACGGACAGTTTCGTCAAAGCCGATAACGCCGCTTTTGGCACCGGCTTCGATCGCCATATTCGTGATTGTCATTCGGGCCTCCATGCTCATTTGTTTCAGGGCCGGCCCGACAAATTCCATCGCGCGATAGAGTGCCCCGTCCGTGCCGATTCGGCGGATAATTTCAAGGATAACATCCTTGCTGCAAACGCCGTCAGGCAGGGTGCCGTTGAGGACGAATTTCATCGAGGCGGGCACTTTGAACCAAAGCACACCGGAAGCAATGGCGGCAGCCAGGTCGGTCGAGCCGATACCCGTGGAAAAGGCCGCAAACGCACCGTAGGTGCAGGTATGCGAATCACCCCCGACGATAACCTCGCCCGGGCGGATATGGCCCTGTTCGGGCAGCAGGGCATGGCAGACCCCGGCCCGGCCGAGGGGGTAGTAATAGCGGATTTTCTTTTCGCGTGCCCACCTGTCCAGCCGCTTGTGCAGTTCCGCACTGGGAATGTCCTTGGCGGGCTGAAAATGGTCGGGTGTAACCACAATCTTATCGGGGTCAAAGACGCGGTCGATGCCCCGCTTTTTGAGCATGGAAATAGCCGGCGGTGTAGTGACGTCGTGGCACATTATCATATCAATTCGGGCATTGATGAGATCGCCGGCTTTGACCGCGGGTTTTCCTGCGGCGCGGGCGAGAATCTTTTCTGTGATTGTCATTGCCATATCTTCTGCTCCGCAAAAAGTTTCATAAACAATTGCAACACAGCTCCAGGGTTTTGCCGGGAACTCATATTGTTGCCTTTGGCTGTTCAGCAGAACCATTGGTTTCTGCGGCCACCATTCGGTTGATGGCATCGACATAGGCCTTGGCGCTGGCTTCGATGATGTCGGTGGAGACCCCGCGTCCGATGAAGCGTCTGCCTTGTTCATTCTCGATTCGCACGGTTGTTTCGCCAAGGGCATCTTTGCCTTCGGTGATGGCCCGAATAGAATAGGAAATCAGTTTGGGGGCTTTGCCGACGGCCTGTCGGATGGCCTCGTAGGCGGCATCGACCGGGCCGTCTCCATAGGCAGCGGCCTGGCGAATCTGATCGCGGACACGAACCCGTACACTGGCGGTTGGGAGCGTCCCTGTACCGCAGGCGACCAGCAGATAATTGAGATCAAACATCTTCTCGACGGAACGAACCTCATTGTTGATAATGGCGGCGATATCTTCATCGAAAATCTCTTTTTTCCGGTCGGCCAGTTCAAGGAACTTCTGGTAGGCGTTTTCAATCTCGTTTTCGGCGAGGTCATAGCCGAGCTGTTTGCAGCGGTCCAGAAAGGCATGGCGTCCGGAATGGCGGCCGAGGACGACGCGCGAGCTTTCCAGGCCGATCATCTGCGGCGTCATAATTTCATACGTTTCCCGCTTTTTGAGGATGCCGTCCACGTGAATGCCGGATTCGTGCGCGAATGCATTTCTGCCGACGATGGCCTTGTTGGGCTGAATCACAAAACCGGTCAGCTGCGAAACGAGCTGGCTGGTTCGATAAATTTGCCGAGTGTCGATGCCGGTGGACAGATTTTCAAAGAAATCCTGCCGGGTGTGAATGGCCATAACGATTTCTTCGAGGGCAGCATTGCCGGCCCGCTCGCCGATACCGTTGATTGTGCACTCGACCTGTCGGGCGCCGCTTTTCACACCGGCCAGGGTGTTGGCTGTGGCCATTCCGAGGTCGTCGTGGCAATGGGTACTAATGATGACACCCTCGATGCCTTTGACGTTTTGCTTAATATTGGTGATGATTTGGCCGTATTCGCAGGGTAATACGTATCCTACCGTATCCGGAATATTCAAAGTGGTGGCGCCGGCTTCAATGACAGCGGTGAGGATTTCGTAAAGGAATTGCATCTCGCTTCGGCAGGCGTCTTCCGGGGAAAACTCCACATCATCGGTAAATTGACGGGCCATTTTGACCGCCTCTACCGCCATTTTCAGGACTTGTTCCGGTTTTTTGCGGAGTTTGTATTCCATATGGATGGGGCTGGTGGCAATGAAGACGTGGATTCTTCGCTTTGCTGCCGGCTGAATCGCCTGCCCGGCAGCGGTGATGTCTTTTTCATTGGCCCGCGCAAATGCACAAATAACCGGCCCTTGTATCTGCTCGGCACAAAGACGGGTGGCTTCAAACTGTGCGGGTGAGGAAATAGGAAACCCCGCTTCGATAATATCCACACCCAGTTTGGCCAGCTGATGAGCGATTTTCAATTTTTCGCTGACAGAAAGAGCTGCACCGGGGGATTGTTCGCCATCCCTGAGGGTGGTGTCAAAAAACAAGACTTTTTCGGTTGGCTTGTTTGTCATCTTTGTTTCTCCAGAAAGAGATATTTTCAAAAAGAACTATTATGCCAAAAGGGCATAAAAAATCCAACTGGAAAGTGAAAAAACGCTGAAACGAAACTATAGAAAGTATGTGTGGAGTTTTTGCGCCGCTACGGGCGCAGCAAAAGCAGACCCAAAAGGGCTTGAAGATTTGCAGCAAGAATTGTGCTCATTTTCATCATAAATGTCCCATTAAAACAATCTATCGGACAAAAAGCAAGAATGTTTTAGGATTTTATGAATTGGAAAGAAATTTTATTGAATAGGGGTTAAAAAAAGCCGTGTTCTGCCGACTTCTAAAGTCAGCTCTATGATGCGGGCAGATTTGCCAAACATATATAAAATTGGGTCAAAGGGTTGATTGGACACGATAGCATAGTTCACCGATTCGATAGGGTCCTGCGGGTCAAAATGCTCTTGGACAAACTTCTGGGCCAGTTTTTGGGCCAGCGGAGTGATTGGCAGAGCGCCTAAATAAATGGACTGGATGTTTATGTTCATTTTTTTATCTGAATCAAGATAGGGCTTGGCGGAAACTGAAAGGATAGCGGAAAGTCCCTTAAAATTGACCTGGGCCATCAGGGTTATACCGTCCGGCTTCAGGTAAAGAATGGGGGTATAGACGGTAAACCCTTCTATTTGGATAGGCCATAAATAACGAGCAAGGATGTCGTTAATTCCCTCTTGTTCGATGATGAGTTCGAATGGCTGGTCGAGCTGGACCTGATTGTAGAAATCCGGGCCGAGTTTATGGGTTAAATAGGGGCTGAGTTCATTTGGATTTGCCGGCTGGGCGGGCTGATAGGTTCGGGGGCTGTAGGCGATAAGAATAATCAGCACAGTTGACGCCAGCAGGAACAAGCTGAGAAAGATGAGCAGCTTGCGATGCTTTTGGAAGGAACTTTTTTTCGTTAGCTGGCCTGTATTCATATAGGGGACTTTCTAAAAAACATTCTTGCGAAGCGATTGACGTGGGATTATAGTAGTCCCTCTTTGTAATCGGAAGAAGTTTTTGATAAGAAAACAGAACGGCTCAGTAAGGAGTATCTTGTGGCCAGTCATTTTGGTGATCGTCTTTGTGAGGCGGTGCGGAAAAAAAGCACGCCGCTGATTGTGGGTTTGGATCCAGTGTATGGACGTCTGCCGGAGTCGATTCGCCGGCATAAAGATATGAATGACGCTCAGGATTTGGGTGCCTCGGTTGATGCGCTGTTTGATTTCTGCTGCCGAGTATTGAGAATTGTAGCGCCGATTGTACCGGCGGTGAAGATTAATTCGGCGTATTTTGAAAAGTATCTCTGGGAGGGGATGGAAACCTATTATGCCCTTGTCAGTGAGGCCGATGCGTTGGGGCTGGAGGTGATTGGAGATGTCAAGCGGGGTGATATCGGCCATACGGCGCAAAGTTATGCAGAGGGACACTTGAAAAATCCGGATTTTGTGGGGATGGAGGATGTGATTGCACCGGACGCCATTACCGTCAACGGCTTTGCGGGGTCGGATGGGATTTTGCCGTTTGCAGAGATGGCGGATGAACAGGGCAAAGGCATTTTTGTATGGGTTCGCTCGAGCAATCTGACAGCGGGGCTGCTTCAGGATTTTGAAAATGCCGACGGTGTAAAATGGTATGAAAAACTGGCGGAAATAGTGGGGGAGATTGCCAATCAAAACAAACGCATCGGCTCCAGCGGCTACAGCAATGTGGGGATGGTGGTGGGTGGAACAAGCCCCGAAGCAGCAACGGTTCTCCGTCGGCGGTATCCGAAGTGCTGGTTCTTAGTGCCTGGTTTCGGCTCGCAAGGAGCGGGAGCGAATGAGTGTCTGCGGTTCTGCGGCAAGGACCACCTTGGAGTGCTGATTAATGCGTCTCGTTCCATTCTCTATGCTTACGAAAATCCCAAATATACTGAGCAGTATGGGGATCGTTGGGAGAAGTGTATTGAACAGGCCGTGCTGGATGCCAAAATGGAACTGGCCAGGGCGCAGGTATAGAGGAAGGGATGGAATAGAGAGATTGAACAGGAAACTGTCATGGGGAAAACGGCCGGAGGTCTTTTGGGACCTGCCGGGAGGGCTGGTTTTTGATTTGACAGAAGGGGGATGTGGTATATAATAGAACCGCAATGGGGAGCAGAAGAGCCAGGATGGCTTGTAAGTGTATGTTATGAAAGAGGTTAATAAAGGCATGCGGGCCTCTTGTTTTTTTATGGACAGATTTGTTTCAGAAAGACAGAGCAAGGTTCGCAAAGGAAACCGGCAGGCAGACAGAGTTGGTCTCAATAGGAGATAGCCAATGCGGTTGAGCAAGGGGATGATGTGTGCGGCGATTTTTGGGTTGATGGCAGTTTGGGCTGGGGCTCAAGAAACAGCAGCCGCACCGCAGGAAGCACCGTCGGCTAAGGCAATCAAGAACGATTGGAATGATTTTCTTCATTATACTCTGATTGGCCGGTTTGATTTGGCGCAGGGATTTGGTCAGCGTCTGCTGGACAGCAAGCCCGATCCGCTGCTGCTGCTGGAGCTCAGCGAAGAAAATCCTCGCGGCTACGAGTTGCTTTTGAAGGTTCAGGCCGACAATGACCAGCTGCGTGAGATAGCCGAGGGGATTCTGAAGGTGATTGAAGAAGGGCGGTATCTTCGCCGAACGGACCCCAAAATTATTTTGGCTGAGATTGCACGGCTGAACACGACGATTCGAGGGAAAATTGCAGCTCAGGAGCGGCTGAAAAATGCCGGCGAATATGCGGTTCCCTTTTTGCTGTCGGTGCTGGAGGACAGCAGCCGGCGTGAAGAGTTTGCGAATATCGTTCAGACGCTTCCGATGCTCGGCCGTTCTGCGATTCGTCCGCTGACGGCTGCGCTGCAGACGCCGCATGCGGCGGTAAAGGCGGAGATTATTGAGGCATTAGGAGCAATCGGCTATTTTGAACCGCTGCCGTATTTGAAATATACGGCGGAAAAAGAGGAATCTTCGCCGTTGCGAGAAGCGGCTTTGGCTGCTATAGCCCGGATTGATTCGTCGGCTCAGCAGATTCCGGCAGCGGAGCTGTTCTTTCAACTGGCAGAAAAGTATTACAATCGAGAGGATTCTGTTGCACCGTCGTCGGAGTTTTCCTTTGCTAATATTTGGTTTTGGGATGCGGAGCAGCAGATGCTTAGTCGGGTGGAGGTCTCTCGAGAGTATTTCTATGAATTAATGGCGATGCGCTGCTGTGAGTGGGCTCTGAAGGCCGACGCCGGACTTGGGAAAGCCATTGGGCTTTGGCTGGCGGCCTATTTCCGCGCGGAGTCGTATGGGATTCCAATGCCGGCGTATTTCGGGGAGGGGCATGCTTCAGCGATGACCTATGCAGTGACGGCGGGGCCGGAATATCTGATGCAGGCGCTGTCGAGGGCCTTAAAAAATCGCGAAGCATATGTGGCATTGCAGGTAGTCGAAGCGCTGGCTGTAAATGCAGGTTCGCAGGCCCTGCTTACTCGAATAGGGTTGGAGATGCCGCTTGCCGATGCCCTGCAATTTGAAGACCCGAGGGTTCGTTACAGTGCGGCAATCGCTTTAGGCCAGGCCGGGCCCGTGGAGGGCTTTGCCGGCAATGAACTGATTGTTCCGATTCTTGTAGAGGCCCTGCTGAAAAAGGCCGAGGGGATGGATGAGACACTGGCTGAACGTTATTCCATGCGGGCGATGCAGACACTTGAGCAGCTGGCGGTCAGCGGCAATCAGGCGGTGGATTTGTCTGTCGCTCTGGATGGATTGATTGAGATGACTCGTTCGGGAGCAGAAGCCATGCGGATTTCAGCAGGCAGAGTGCTTGCTTATCTGTCCAGTCCGCAGGCGCAGCGGGCGATTGTTGAAATGGCGATGGAAGAGAGCAATTCGATGGAAGTGCGCACCGCGGCGTTTGCCTCGCTGGCCGAGTCAGCCAAACGGAACGGCAATCTGCTGCTCAGTGAGCAGATAGAATCGCTCTATCAGCTGGTTCAGTCTCGTCAGGCGGATGCGGTTCTTCGCCAGGCGGCGGCCGGAGCGTTTGGGGCCTTGAATCTGCCCAGTCAGCGAGTGAAAGATTTGATTTTGGAGCAAGCCCGTTCCTGAAACAGACAGGTCTTACTCGCTTTTTGACCGGCAAAACGGATTCAAAGACAGGACATATTCATGTCTGAAAAGAAAAAACGGTTTGCCGCCGACGGCCGGTTTTACCGCGGAGCTATGCGGTGGCTGGGTGTTGGTTTTGAGTTTTTGATTGTCGTCGGCCTGTTCGTGGGGGGAGGATACTGGCTGGATGAACTGGAGGGCACCCGGCCGGGGTGGATGATCCTTGGTTTTTTTGTCGGGTTTGGGGTTATGCTTTACATTATGATCCAGCGTGCTCGAAGAGAAACGGCGCAGGAAGACGCCGAGAAAAAACTGGAGTGGGAGAAGGAATTGAAATCAGAGGATAAAGAGCATGAATCGTAAAACCCATCCAGCAGATGTGTTTTATCTTCAGCCGCCGTGGGGGCTTCTGACGGGGGTGGGGCTGTTTGTTCTTTTTGGTCTGGGTCTGATGTGGCGATGCAGTGAGCTGGGCGGTGAGGAAATAATCCGTGCGTGTCGGGCAGCGCAGTGGGTTGCTATTGCAGCCGTTGGGTTTGGGCTGCTGCCGACCATGAAAAGCTGGACCGGTGAAGGATTCTGCTTTTTGAGAGGCGTTTTTTTGGGTGCTGCGGTCCGTTTTGTCATTACTTTGGCAGGAGTGGTTGTTTTGCTTTTGTGCACCTCTGTCAAACCGTTTTGGCTGGTTATTTTTTGGGGTTTATCATACGGTCTTTTTTTGTGTGCGGAAACGGCGGTTGTTCTTTGGATGCTGAAGGCCGTTGAGTGGATGGAAGATGAATAGTCCTGAAGAAATGATGTTTGGGTATGGTTTGGCCTCCGGTCAGCCGATAGAAGAAGTGGCCAGCAAGACCCTTTTTACCATTCATGTCGGCGGGCTGGAAATTCCGTTTACGAATCATATGTTTATGATTATGCTCTCATCACTGGTGCTGATGATTGTACTTCCTGCGGTAGTACGCCGGCCGACCCTGATTCCCCGAGGATTGAGGAATGCCATCGAGGCCATATGTGTGTTTTTGCGGGAAGATGTAGCTCGTCCTTTTCTGAAAGAGAGGACGGATTATTACATTCCTATTTTATGGACTCTGTTTTTCTTTATTCTTACGCTGAATTTGCTGGGCATTGTTCCGCTGGATCGGATTTTCTGGCTGATTACCGGCAAACCGAACTGGGGAGGTGCGGCAACGGCAAATTTGTATATAACAGGGGCCCTGGCAGTGTTTTCGTTTTTGCTTTTTCATGCTGCCGGAATGAAGGAAAAAGGGGTATGGAAGTATTTTGCGACACTGGCTCCGAAAGTGCCCTGGCCGATTCGTCCGTTTATGTTTCTGATGGAACTGCTTAGTTCGTTTGTTCGGATGTTTTCGCTGGCCATTCGATTGTTTGCCAACATTCTGTCCGGGCATATTCTGCTGGTGGTGCTGTTGGGGTTTATTTTGATTTACAAGAATTTTATGGTGGCGTCGGCTTCGATTATTGTGACGACGCTGATGAGTCTGCTGGAGCTGTTTGTGGCTTTTCTGCAGGCCTATATTTTTACATTTTTAACAGCGATTTTTATTGGGTTTGCCATTAGTGAAGAAGAGCATTAACAGGAAAAGGCCGCTGAAAAGGGCCGATAGTCTGGAATCAGGCAGAATTTTTGAAAGAATGTTTGGAGGTGCTTTAGCATGACGGAAATGATGATGATGGTCCCGCTGCTGCTGAGTGAGATTACGTTGGATGACAAGGCCTTTGGCCTGCTGGGCGGTCTGCTGGGGGCCGGACTGATTGTAATCGGTGCCGGCCGAGGCATCGGCCAGCTGGCCGGCAATGCGGTGGAAGCCATTGCGCGTCAGCCGGAAGCCGGCAATCGCATCTTTACGACCATGATTATTGCGGCAGCACTGATCGAAGGCATTTCTTTGTTTGCCCTGATTATTTGTCTGCTGGCGGTGATGCGGTAATCTGTGCTCTAACGAGCGGGGAAAGCGTATGAAGGTTCACCCGGCCAAGGTGCTGCTGTGGGTTCTTCTGCTGGCGACTTGCTGTGCGGCAGTTTTAGCCGGTACAGCAGAGGGAACTCCGGAAAAGACTGAAGAACAGGGAGTCTTTACGGGCTACTGGGGAGAGTCTATCTGGACCCTGGTATGGTTCGTTGTTCTACTCCTGGTGTTGTGGAAATTTGCATGGAAGCCCCTGCTGGCAGGTCTGAAAAGCCGGGAAGAATATATTGAAAAGCAAATTGCCGAGGCAGAAAAGCGGCGTCAGGAGGCCGAGCAGCTTCTTCAGAAATATCACGCTCAGCTGTCGGACGCGGAACGGCAGGGACACGAAATTCTCACCCGTCGGATTCAGGAAGCGGAAGAGAAGGCCCGTGAAATTCAGGCCCAGGCCCAAAAAGAGATTGAGCGAATTCGTCTTCGAATGGAAGCGGATCTGGAGCGGGAACGGGCGGAGGCAGAACGTCAGCTGTGGGAACAGGCGGCAGAGATTGTCAAGAAATTGGGCCGGGAGGTATTCGGGAAGGTTCTGGATGATGCGGATAATCAGAAACTGATTGAGGAAGCGATTCAGCGGCTGCGGGAAGTGGAGCAGGAGGAGTCATAAGTTCGCTGGCCGCGGCGACCGGAGAGCCGTTATGGCAGAAACATCCCGACACATTGTTCATGAAATTTACAGTGATGTCTTGTTTGAGTTGGCGGAAGAGACAGGCCAGTTGGACGAAGTGATGTCGGATTTGCAGGCAGTGGCGAGGGTGCTGCGGGCCGAGCCGGAGTTTCTGTCTCTGCTGGTTTCGCCCAATCTGAACGAGGCGGAAAAAGCGGCCATGATTCGGCGCGTGTTTGGCGGGAAGATTTGCCCGTTAGTACTCGATTTTTTGTGTGTGCTGGCCCGGCGAAACAGGATAGGGTCTCTGAACGGCATTAGCGGCCGCTATGAGGATCGCTATGACAGTGTCCGAAACCGCAAGCGGGTGGTTGTAACTTTGGCTAAAGAGCCGACAGAAGCGGAGCTGGAAAAACTGAAAGAGGAAATCCGGGAGGCGGTTCGGTCTGAGGTGAAACTGACGGTGAAAGTGAACCCCGAGATTCTGGGGGGGATTGTGATTCAGAAAGGGGATCGGGTGATTGACCATTCGGTAAAGAATATTCTGGAACGTACGGTTAATACGATTTTGGCCTATGGAAAGAATCGGCCGAGGCCGTCGGCTCCGGACACGAAGCAAGATTGAAGACAGTGAGTGATGGCTATGAAGCTTGACATGACGGAAATCAGCACTCTGATTAAGGAAGAAATCCGTCGGTACCGGACCAAAATAGAGGTTTCGCAGGTTGGGACGGTGCTGGAGGTGGGGGATGGAATTGCGCGGATTTATGGTCTGGATTCCGCGATGGCTAATGAGATGCTTGAGTTTGAGGGAGGGGTGGTTGGGGAGGTATTTAATCTGGAGGAAGACTCGGTTGGGGCGGTGATTTACGGCGACGCGACGCGGGTTCAGGAAGGATCGTCTGTTCGCTCAACCGGCCGGGTGCTTTCGGTGCCGGTTGGAGAGGGGCTGATTGGGCGTGTGGTCAATGCTCTCTGTGAGCCGTTGGACGGGTTGGGGCCGATTGAAACCCAAAGCCGGCGTTTTATTGAATTTCCGGCGCCGGGAATTGCACAGCGCCAGCCGGTGAAAGAGCCGCTGGCGACGGGGTTGAAGAGTGTGGACTCGATGATTCCCATCGGACGGGGGCAGCGCGAGCTGATTATTGGTGACCGCAAGACCGGCAAAACGGCGATCGCTCTGGATACGATTATTAATCAGAAGGGCAAGGGGGTTGTGTGTGTGTATGTGGCTATCGGCCAGAAAGAATCGACAGTGGCGGAGGTGGTGGCGATTCTCAAAGAGCATGGGGCGATGGAGCATACAATTGTGGTGACGGCGTCGGCTTCAGAGAGTGCAGCCATGCAGTATGCGGCGCCGTATGCGGGGACGGCAATTGCCGAATACTTTATGTATGAAAAAAATGGTCATGCATTGTGTGTATATGATGACCTGAGCAAGCATGCGGTGGCCTATCGAGAACTCAGCCTTCTTTTACGCCGTCCTCCCGGGCGTGAAGCGTATCCCGGGGATATTTTCTATCTGCACAGCCGGCTTCTGGAGCGAAGCGTCAAACTGTCCCAGTCGCTGGGCGGCGGCTCTCTGACGGCTCTTCCGATTGTTGAAACGCAGGAAGGGCAGGTTTCGGCGTATATTCCAACCAATATTATTTCGATTACCGATGGACAGATTTACCTGCAGCGGGAGCTGTTTTTGGCCGGCGTGCGTCCGGCGATCGACGTGGGCATCAGTGTCAGCCGAGTAGGCGGTGATGCTCAGCCGCAGGCGATGAAGAAGGTTGCACCGAAGCTGCGTCTGGATTTGGCGGCGTTTCGGGAATTGCAGGATTTTGCCCGGCTGGGTACGGAACTGGATGAAGCAGCCCAGCGGCAGCTGAATCGAGGTCAGCGAATGGTGGAAATACTCAAACAGAAGCAGTTTTCTCCCCTGACCGTCGGCGAAGAGGTGGTGAGTATTTTGGCAGGCAGCAGCGGGGCTCTGGACGATCTGGATGTCTCGAGGGTGGGCCATTTTATCGATGAACTGCTCACATGGATGAAACTGGAAGCACCCGAATATCTCGAGAATATCGACCGCACAGGTCAGTTAACGGATGCTCAGATTGAAGAACTCAAGGAAACAATTCAGACCTTCAAGCTGATTTACAAATTTTCTTTCGGAGCATAAAGGACCCATTCGAGTACGGGAGTCGCATGGCACATGCCAGGCAAATTTTAGGGCGGCGTCGGGCCGCTGAGAATATATCGAAGGTGACCGGGACGATGGAGACCATCAGTGCCGTGCGCTATCGGCAGTACTATCAGAAGTGGTCCGAGGGTCTGGCGTTTTATGATGCACTGGCTCAGCTGGCTTATCTGATGGCCTCGGCGGAACAGCCGATTGAGCATCCGCTTTTGAAACTCTCTGCTTGCCGAACCAATGCGCTGATTGTAATCGGGTCGGACCGGGGGTTGTGCGGTGCATATAATAATGATTTGTTTCGCATGCTGGATACGCATCTGAAGATGGCCCAAAAATTCGGCCGAACGCTTCAGATTTATGTCAAAGGCCGCAAGGTGCTTTCTTATCTGGAGCATCTGAAGATTCAGCCGGCCGGTGTCTATACGGAATTTGCGGAAGTTCCTACAGCCGCTCAGGCCACTCAAATCGGTGATTTCTTTATGCAGGAGTATCTTCAGGGGCGGCTTGGACGGCTGGGGATTGTTTATAATCGATTTTATTCACCAGCCAGCCAGAAAGTTCAGACCCTTACCGTACTGCCGCTGACGGATTTGATTGATGATTTAACTACTCGTTCGACTGTAATTTGGCCCTGGGAGCAGAATTTTGAGGATTTTCTTCTTAGGCCTTCCGCTGAAGAGATTTTTCAAACGATTTCCCAGATGATTGTACGAATGTCAATTCTGGGCTGTTTTGTCGAGGCATTGACCAGTGAGCATTTGGCACGGGTGGTGACTATGCGAAACGCCAGTGACAATGCGGAGGAAATGATTGCCGAATTGACCAAAGAATACAACCGAGCTCGTCAGGGACAAATTACGACGGAACTGCTGGATATCGTCAGCGGAATGAATGCGATGAAGTCTTGAAAATTAAGAGCAAAACCGATGGAAAATATTGGGCACATTACACAAATTATTGGAAGCACTTTTGAAGCTGAGTTTCCGGTGGAACGGATACCGGGAATCTATTCGGCCCTGGAGGTTCGGGGAACCTTTGAAGGTAAGCCCCTCTGTCTGGTGGGAGAGGTACAGCAGCATTTGGGGGGCGGACGGGTTCGGGCGGTGGCGCTGGGACATACGATGGGGCTTCGTCGGGGGATGGAAGTGTACGATACAGGCGGGCCGCTTCAGGTGCCGGTTGGCAAGGAAACACTCGGGAGAGTCTTTAACCTCTTGGGAGAGCCGATTGATGACCGAGGACCGATTGAGGTCAAGGAAAGACGCCCGATTCATCGCAAGCCGCCGAAGTTTACCGACTTAAGCGCCAAATCGGAACTGTTTGAAACAGGCATCAAAGTGATTGATTTGCTTTGTCCGTTTGTACGCGGCGGCAAAACCGGGTTGTTCGGCGGGGCGGGGGTCGGCAAAACGGTCATTATTCAGGAAATGATTGCCCGAATTGCCACCCAGCACGGCGGTTTTTCAGTGTTTGCGGGAGTGGGAGAGCGAACCCGTGAAGGCAATGACCTGTGGCTGGAGATGCAGCGGACGAAAATCGGCAGTACGGGCTCCACTGTCTTGGACAATACCTGTCTTGTATTTGGCCAAATGAATGAGCCGCCGGGGGCACGCCTTCGAGTGGCCTTGACAGGTCTGACTATGGCAGAGGCCCTTTGCCAGATGGGCGGAGAGACGCTGCTGTTTATTGACAATATTTTCCGGTTTTCGCAGGCCGGTTCGGAGGTGTCGGCGCTGTTGGGGCGCATTCCGAGTGCGGTGGGTTATCAGCCGACCCTAGCCAGCGAGATGGGCCAGCTTCAGGAAAGGATTGCTTCGACGACTTATGGGGCGATTACATCAGTCCAAGCGGTCTATGTGCCGGCGGATGACCTGACAGATCCGGCACCGGCAACCACCTTCAGCCACCTGGATTCATCGGTTGTGCTTTCCCGTCGGATTACAGAAAAAGGCATCTATCCGGCCGTTGATCCCCTTGAAAGCACCAGCCGTATTCTGGACCCGAATATAGTGGGCCAAGACCATTATGATACTGCCCAGCGGGTCCTCGAATATCTCCAGCGGTATAACAGTTTGCAGGATATTATTGCGATATTGGGAATTGAAGAACTCAGCCGGGAAGATCGTCAGATTGTCAGTCGGGCCCGCAAGCTGGAGCGGTTCTTCTCGCAGCCCTTTATTGTTACCCGGCAGTTTACGGGAATGGAGGGCAAATATGTGAGTGTGGCGGATACGGTTCGCAGCTGCCGGGAAATCTGCGAGGGCAAGTGGGATCATCTGCCGGAGCAGGCCTTTATGTACATTGGGGTTGTCGAAGAGGCCCAGGAAAAGGCCGCCAAAGCATAGGAAAATTTAGAGATGGGCTTTTGGCCATGGTTGAACTGACACGGGGATTGTTTCGGCTGATACTGCTGACGCCCACGTCCAAACTGCTGGACTGCCGGGCCGGGTCTGTAATTGTGCCGGCTTCTGACGGACAGTGGGGCATCCTGCGCAATCACTGTCCAATGCTGGCCAAACTTACGCTGGGAATCCTTCAGGTTCGACAGATTATGGAGAGGCCGGACGCGTTTTATATTCTTGAAGGGGGATTTGTCCGGGTGACGGAAAATCATGTTACAATTCTGGCTTATGATGTCCTCACCTTTGAGGGAATGAATCCGGAGCAGGCCCAGCGGATGGTCTCGGAGGCTCAAGGTGCGCTGGCCGGTAAGGAATATATTCGAACGCAGCGTGGAAAAGTAGATGTGGAACGGTCCCGCTTGATTGTTCGAATGGCTCGCCTGGCCGGACTGGAAACGGTCCTGGTGGAATCCTCCCTTTAGAAACAGGTGTTTTCGGTTGCATTTGGGAGGGCCAAAGCAGTAAAATAGCTCTCGGAAGAGCGGGAGTGCCTGTGGCGGAAGAACAGCGCAAAAAAGAGGCAGACTCGAAATCTTCTCCCGTAGAAGACTTTGTTCAGCATTTAAGCGAAGAACAGCGGATATTGGTAATTTTAAAGTCTCAGCTCTACGGCGGCAACTGGGACTTGATGCTTGATGATTTGCAGAATCGGCTGGAGGGAAAACCTTATATTTTCAAACTGGTCAATCGGATTCAGGATGATATCGAGCGAATCAAACAGCTGCGTCGGTTTGAACAGGAACACGGTGTGGACTTGGCCGAATACGTGCATTTGGATGAAACGGCTCCAGAGGAGTAATGGATGAATAGAGCGAGCGTATGTAAACGCGAACAATTCAGCACCCTGTTTGCATGGTTTGCGGTCTGGTTTTTGATAATGGGCTTTGGGCTGGAAGCTGCTCAGCCGTCTCCGCTGCTTTCGCCGGAACTGCTCTCCGAGGCGGGTTTTGAGCTGAACTGGGAGATTCACCTGCCGGTGAAGACAGCGGTGGGGGAAAAGCTCGAGCGGCTCTATGTCTTTGATCCCTATCTTGTGGTTTTAACGAATCAGAATTTTTTGTTTTGCCGAGACCGGCTGGATGGTTCCCGCCGTTTTGAGATGCAGATTGCAGAATCGCGTCTGCCGGTGGCAGAACCGTTGTGTCTGGAAGGTCGTCTCTTTTTTTTGGTTGGCAGTCGTCTGATTATCGTGGACCCCTCTGTCGGGGCAGTGATTCGGAAAGAGGACTTAGGTGAAGCAGCGGCCAGTCGAGGGGTGTGTTTGGCGAGGAATGAGCGATTTGTTTATGTTGCTGGTGCCGACCATCGGCTTCATGCCTATCAGATTCAGGAAGATGGAGACCATGTGGAATTGTTTTCGGCTACGGCGGATGACGATTCAGCGATTACTTCGATTTTGGCTACCAGTGAACAGGTGTTTTTTGCAACGACCAGCGGGGCGGTCGTAGCCATGAAGACCGATGAGCCGGTAAAATTGTGGCAGTATAACTGTTCAGGTCCGATTACAGCGTCGCTGGTTTTAGATGGAGGGGTGCTTTATGCTGCCGGCGAGGATACAAAACTGTATAAATTGGACGCCTCCACAGGAAAGATGCTGTGGGCGATGCCGTTTTTTGCCGGCCAGAAGATTCTCCATGCACCTGTGGTGGGCCGATCATTGGTGTATTTAAATGCCGGCCGCAGTGGCTTGTTCGGTGTTTCTAAAGAGAGCGGACAGGAAGTCTGGAATGTACCGTCCGGGCAGTCGCTGCTTTGTGAATCGGGACAAAAGGCGTACATATTTGCTGCCCCAGCTGTCATTGTAGTAATGGACAATACGAGAGGGCGGCCGTTATATTCGATGAATGCTGCAGGGGTGACCCACTGTGCAGTCAATCAAGTGGATGCCAAAATCTATTTGGCGGATGAAGAGGGACGTGCGGCCTGTTTGTCGGTACGGTAAATTGGTTTATTTGCGAGGAAACTATTCGAATGGATGTGAAGATACAGCGTGCCCTGATCAGTGTTTCGGATAAAACAGGTGTGGTCGATTTTGCCCGTGCCCTGTCGGCAATGGGTGTTATTATTGTCAGTACCGGCGGAACAGCCCGTACGCTGGAAGAAGCAGGTATTCAGGTGGTGCCGATCGATGTGGTAACGGGCTTTCCGGAAATGATGGATGGGCGTGTTAAGACCCTGCATCCGAAGATTCACGGTGCGCTGCTGGGGCTTCGAGACAAGGCCGACCATGCCGCAGCGATGAAGCAGCACGGCATAAAGCCGATCGATTTAGTATGTGTGAATCTGTATCCCTTTGAAAAAACGACAGCCCGGCCCGATTGTACGCTGGAGGAAGCGATTGAAAACATCGACATTGGAGGGCCGAGCATGATCCGCTCTGCGGCAAAGAATTATCGTTTTGTGACTGTTGTGACCTCGCCGCAGCAGTACGACCGTCTGCTGGAGGCAATGCGGCAAAATCAAGGTGCAGTGCCGCTGGCTTTACGGGAGGAGCTGGCTCGAGCCGTTTTTTCATTGACGGCTTCTTATGATGCCGCTATAGCCAAATATCTTTCGATTCAGGCACAGGACCTGTTTCCCGAGCGCGTCTCGATTGCGGCGGCACGCTGTCAGGAATTGCGCTATGGGGAAAATCCCCATCAGCGAGGAGCATTTTATCGACTTACGGACAGTCAGGAGGTGGGGATTGGTTCAGCGCAGCTGCTGGAGGGCGGCACGCCAATCAGTTTTAATAATCTGATGGATGCCAATGCCGCTTTTGAACTTGTCAAGGAATTTGATGAGCCGGCAGCGGTGATGGTGAAGCATATGAATCCCTGCGGCTGTGCGGTGGATGAGAATATTTGTACGGCTTACGAAAAGGCCTATCTGGGGGATGTTGTCAGTGCCTTTGGGGGGATTGCAGCCCTCAATCGACCGGTCGATAAGGAGCTGGCGACGGTGATTATGGAGTCGTATGACCGTTTCGGCAAGGCACGCGGTGCGGGCGGTTTTTTTGCAGAGGTGATTGTTGCACCTTCCTATACCCCGGAAGCGGTAGAGGTGATCCGAACCCTCAAGGCGTGGGGACAGCGGGTTCGGCTGCTCCAGACCGGTCCGATTGACCGGACCAGACGGGATACGCGGGAATACGACATCCGCTGTCTGGTTGGCGGACTGCTGCTTCAGGAACGGGATTTGGCAGGATGGGAACCGGAGCAGCTTGCCTTTCCAACGAAAGCCAAACCGACGAAAGAACAAATGGAAGATTTGCGGATTGCCTGGCTCTGTGCTAAACATGTCAAAAGCAACGCCATCACGGTTGTAAAAGACCGCAAACTGGTGGGAGTTGGTGCCGGCCAGATGAACCGGGTGGAATCCGGACTGATTGCGTTTAAGCATGCAGGCCAGGAGACGCAGGGGGCCGCGATGGGTTCGGATGCGTTTTTCCCATTTCCCGACAATGTGGAAAATGCGGCTGCCGCGGGAATTGCCTGCATTATTCAACCGGGGGGTTCGAAAAAGGACGGTGAAGTGATTGCGGCGGCCGACAAGGCCGGAATTGCTATGGTCTTTACAGGCAAACGGCATTTTAAACATTAGTTTGGTCAAAACACTTTTTGTCGAAGTCTTCGGAAATATTAGCAAAAAAGTGTCTTTTCAGGATTATAATCCTCTTTTTAAGACAGTTTTAAAATAGGATTTATTCTATCTTGCAATCGTGTATAATTTCCTTCAAAGGTCGGAGATAAAATCATTTTGGAGAATGTAAACAAAGAAAATCCTGAACAAACTGTCACTGATGCGGACCTTCTCCAACGGTATCGCCAGGGGGATGAGAAGGCATTTGAAGAAATCGTAAATCGTTATAAAAACCCGCTTTACGCATTTCTTCGGCGATTTGTCAACCGGCAGGATATTGTTGAAGATGTCTTTCAGGAGACGTTTTTGCAGCTGTATTCAAGCCGGGACAGTTTTGATGCCCGTCGTCCCCTTCGGCCATGGCTTTTTACGATCGCCGCCAATAAGGCCAAAGATGCTCTTCGGAAGCTCCAGCGGCAATCGTCGATGAGCATGGGCACAATGGCCGACGCCGGAGAGGTATCTTTGGATGAGATGGTCAATATCCTCACATCTTATGAGACCACGCCGGAGACCGAGATTTCCAAGGAAGAAACGGCCCGCCGGGTACGTCAGATTATATCGGAAATGCCGGAAAATCTGAGAGGGATTCTCATTTTGGCCTATTTTGAACAATTTTCCTACAAACATATGGCCGAGATTTTAAGTATACCCATAGGAACGGTGAAAAGCCGGCTTCATACAGCTGTAGTCTATTTTATGAAAAAGTGGAAATCCGCTGAACGGAGCATAAGGCATTTATGAGTCGATTAAGTCCTCAACAACAGCAGCTGATTGTGGATTTCTTTTTTCGGTGCGGGGACGACGATGACATCCAAAGAGCGCAGGATTTACTTGCATCCAATCCTGAAGCAGCGCGGCTGTATGCCTTTTTGGAACGGTTCTTAAGAAGATTAGATTATCTTGAGGATGAAGAATGTCCTGATGACCTGGTCGCGCTGACCATGGCCCGTCTGAAACTGGCAGTTCGTATTCAGCAAGGCGGTTCGAAAGAGCGTCTGGCTGAATTGCTCGAACAGGAAAACAGCAAATCTGTTCTGCCCGCGTCCTCACCTTCCCAACCAACCTTCTTTCCTTCTAAAATTAAAACCCCTTTCCTGAAAGTTGCTTTTGAACTGGCTGCACTGGCGGCGGCGATTGTGCTGATTTCAGGCCTTTTGCTGCCGGCTTTTTCAGCTATGCGTGCCCACAGCCGACAGGTGGCCTGTTCGATGAATTTAGGGTGTATCGGGCGAGCGCTGGCGGCCTATGCAGATGACAACAACGGCCAGTTTGCCTCCGCACGTTTGCAGCCGGGTCAGCCCTGGTGGATGGTTGGCGATCAAAGTGAACAGCCGTGTTCGAGTACCCGTTATGTCTGGCAGCTGGTGCGGCTGGGATATGTTGCCGGTGAGAACTTTATTTGTCCCGGTCATTTGGAAGGCCGGCCGGTGCAGGACAATACAGAGGCGATAGCTCAACTGCGGGATTTTCCCTCGCCTGAGAATATAAGTTACAGCGTAATGCTTCTGTGCAGGGCCGGAAAGCTGGCTGAAGCAGGACAGCGCCGGATTGTATTAAGCGATATGAATCCGGTGTTTATCTCCTTCCGTAAGCGAGTGAGCTGTGCGAATCAGCGGGATGAATATGAAAAAGTGCTGCTCAATGAAGATTTAAAAAAGCTGCTCAGCCCCAATCATGATCAGCAGGGGCAAAATGTGCTTTTCTGCGACAGCAGCGTGGAGTTTTTGGCCTCTCGTCTTTATCAAAATGATGACATTTTCACGGTTCGCGGCGTGGAGACCTATACCGGCCGGGAAGTGCCGGCCGATGAGCAGGATATCTTTCTGGTTCCCTAAAAGGGCTTTTTGTGTGTTTCACTGCGGCTTGTTCTGATGGTTCAGGCAAGCGGCTGCATTTTGTCTCAGCTTGTTCAAGCCGATTTTTTCTATGCAGGAATTCTTAAAAAGACAATCAAACTGTTTCTGTTCCCACTGGAGAATTTCCTGCAGCGGCAGGGCTGTTCGTTCCGGGTGAAAGCGAAGCAGGGTTTGCCGGCTGGGCAGTGCTTTCTGTTCGTAGGGACAGGCCAGCAGGCAGCTGTCGCATCCAAAGAGACGGTTACCGAGTTTTTGTTCAAAGCCGGCAAAATCGGCGGCGTATTGAGTCAGAAAGCTGATACATCGGCTGGTTTGAAAGAGGCCGTTGGGATGGAGGGCGCCGGTGGGGCAGGCCTCCAGACAGCGGCTGCAGCGGCCGCAGCCGTCCAGGGAGAGGGGAGCATCCGGCGGCAGCGGAAGAGTGGTGAGCAATTCTCCCAGCAGGATTTGACTGCCGAGGACAGGATGAATGAGCATATGATTTTTTCCAAGAAACCCCAAGCCGGCCCGGGCGGCCAGCGCGCGTTCAGCTAAAGGGGCACTGTCCACACAGACCTTATATCGCCAGGCAAAGTTTCTCGTCAGCCGCGTCTGAATAAAGGTAGCCAGACGATGGAGCCGTTCTTTGATAATCGGATGGTAATCGTCGTATAAGGCAAAATGAGCGATTTGGGCGATGGAAGACGATTGGGAAAAAGCAGGCGGTTTGTAATGGAGGGCAACACAAATGACCGAACAGGCACCCTCAAGCAGACAGGAGGGCGAAAAACGTTTATCCAAATGTCTTTTCATATAGGGCAAGCCCTCAGCGCAGCCCTCTTGGAGCCATCGGGAGAAGGCCTGGGTATGGGCCGGCTCGAGGGGCTCGGCTGTTGTAATCCCGACGGCATCAAAACCAAGTCGGAAGGCCTCTGTTTTAATTGCTTCGGCAAGTTCCATAGCAAAGAGTATAACAAGACAAAAGAGATAAGACAATTCACGGCCTCCAGATAAGCGAGGCAAAAAGATACCTTGCGAGAATGCGTCGGATCGGATATAAAAAGAGTCTAATTTTTCTTAATTTAGAGCAATTCGGATGGGTTTAGCCTCGAAAGGGTTTTATGGAAAAATCAGAAATTAAATCGGCCCTGGAGGGCCTGGAGACCCGGATACAGCAGATTCGGGACTGTCTTTGACATACCGGGGAAAATTGCCTTGCAAAAAGAGCTGGAGGGACAGATGGCCCACGTGGGCTTTTGGGACCGTCCGGATACGGCCCGTCAGGTTGTCTCTCAATTAAGCGCCTTTAAGGCGGTAATTGATCCCATTCAGGAGGTTGAACGATCTGCTGCAGACTTGCGGGAATTGTTCGAACTGGCCTGTATGGAAAATGACGCCCGGACGCTTGCTTCGATTGAACAGGATATAGATGGACTGTCTCGGCAATGCGATAAAATTGAAATTGCAGGGATGCTCAGCGGGCCGGATGACGCACGCAATTGTTTTTTCAGCATTCACGCAGGGGCAGGCGGTACGGAAAGCTGCGACTGGGCTCATATGCTGCTGCGGATGTACACACGATATTTTGAGCAGGCGGGGTATTCGTATAAGGAGATGGATATCACGGCTGGCGAGGAGGCGGGAATTCGCTCCGTGACCCTGCTGGTGAGCGGGCCATTTGCTTTCGGCAAACTTTCGTGTGAGACGGGCGTGCACCGGCTGGTGCGTATCAGCCCATTTGACGCCAACAGCCGGCGGCATACGAGTTTTGCAGCGGTGGATGTGATTCCCGAACAAGACGAAGATATTGAGATCGAAATTCGGGACGAAGATATTCGGATCGATACCTATCGGGCAGGCGGAGCCGGCGGACAGCATGTTAATAAAGTCAGCTCCGCGGTGAGGATTACCCATCTGCCGACTGGCATTGTCGTACAGTGCCAGAATGACCGAAGCCAGCATAAAAATCGGGCCGAGGCGATGCGGATGCTCAAGAGCCGTCTGTATATGCTCGAGCAGCAGAAGCGCGATGCGGAACTGGCCAAACTTTACAGCAGCAAAGGGCAAATCGCCTGGGGCAATCAGATTCGCAGCTACGTGCTTCAGCCCTATCAGTTGGTCAAAGACCACCGGACCGATTATCAGACCGGCAATGTGCAGGCCGTTTTGGACGGCGAGATTGAGGAGTTTATCGACAGCATGCTTCGCTATCGGATGCAGCAGAAGCAGCAGGCCGGCAAAGCGGCAGCCAAGGATGAAAACCAAAGAAAGTCTGCCGGAAAGGAAGACGACCTATGAAAAAGGTGATTCAGACGGCTGTTGTCTGCCGCAAAACTGATGCGGCGGCCGTCAAAGCAGATGTTCTGGCGGTAGGGGTGTTTGAAAAAGAACCGCTCGGCAGTCTGCCGCGCCGCCTGGACGGACTCTTGAAGGGAGCCGTGAGTGAGGTTCAAAATCTGAAAGATTTCAAAGGAAAAGCGCAGACCACAGCTCTTTTGTATACCGGCGGACGAATCGGCGCTGCGCGGCTGCTGCTGGTAGGAATGGGGAAAAAGAAAAAAGCCAATCTGGATACGTTTCGCAAGACGGCGGCTGCGGCGGCTTCTGTCTCCGTGGATTTGAAGGTTTCTTCCCTGGCGCTGGCTGTTGAACCGGATGAGTTTGGAACTGCTGCTTCTGTTGAAGAACTGGGCCGGGCGCTTGCGGAAGGGGTTTATTTTGGGGCGTATCGATATAGCGAATATCGAAGTGAAGACCCTGCCGAGCCGCAGCCGACACAATTGCGGGTGATTTTGGCGGATACGGACGAGAGACGTTTGCGTCAACTGGAACGCGGAGTGCGGGTCGGCAGTATTCTGGGCAAGGCCCAAACCTATACCCGCACGATTGCCAACCGGCCTGGAAATGTTTTGACACCGTCTGCCCTGGCGACAGAGGCCCAGAAACTGGCCCGAAGCAGCCGATCTCTGCGCTGTACGGTATGGGACGAAAAGAAACTGGCTGCCCAGAAGATGGGAGGGATTCTTGCGGTCGGCAAGGGCTCTGCCAATCCGCCGCGGCTGATTGTGCTGCGGTACAATCCGCCAGGTCGTGTTTCTTCTTCGAAGCCGCCGTTGGCGCTGATCGGCAAGGCGATTACGTTTGACAGCGGCGGGGTGAGTTTGAAACCCAGCGAGGGACTCCAGGATATGAAGTTTGACAAGTCCGGCGGGGCCGCCGTGCTGGGGGTGATGTCCGCGGCGGCTGCCTTGAAACCTCGTCGGGTTATTTACGGCATTATTCCGGCCGCAGAAAATATGCCCAGCGGCACCAGTTATCGGCCGGGAGATATTGTGACGACCTACAGCGGAAAAACAGTGGAGATTCACAGTACGGATGCCGAAGGGAGGATGATTTTGTGCGATGCGCTGGCTTATGCGGTGCGGCTGGGGTGCAGCCCCGTGGTGGATGTGGCGACACTCACCGGGGCCTGTGTGGTGGCGCTGGGCACCCAGCGGGCGGGGCTGATGGGTAATGATGAGAAAGTGATCGAAGCCCTGCGGAAGGCCTCTGAGCAGACGGGAGAGCAAGTCTGGCCGATGCCCTGCGATGAGGAATATGTTGAAGCAGTAAGAAGCCGGATTGCAGATTTGAAGAATGTCGGAGGCAAATGGGGCGGGGCCTGCACTGCCGCTGCTTTTTTGAGCGAGTTTGTCGGCAAGGCCCGCTGGGCTCATCTGGATATCGCAGGCACAGGGGTCTGGGGGGCGGGCGAAAAAGAAGGGCCGGGCTCGATTGGTTTTGGCGTGCGATTGCTCAGCTGGTTTGTGATGAACTGGAACGGATAAAGAAAGAGGTTGTTTATGAAATTCATTATGTATTTGTGTGCAGCGGCTTTGTTTGTGCTGACAGCATCAGGATGTCAGTGCGGATGTATGAATCAAAAACAGCAAAGCCCGTCTGCAGCAGCTGAAGAAACAGCAATGGATGGTTCGGTTCGAACGTGGGTAACTGTGGAGGCACAAACAGAATATGGGCGAATCTTCTAATCAGCGGACAGAGTCAGCACAAACCGAAGTGGTGGATATCCAGCGGATTGAAAAGGCCGTGCGGGAGATTTTGCTGGCGGTCGGCGAAGATCCGAATCGAGAGGGATTGAAAGCAACACCCCAGCGGGTGGCCCGGATGTATTCGGAACTGCTGGCGGGGATCCATCAGGATGCGAATGACCATTTAAAGAGTATTTTTCACGAAAAATACGATGAGATCGTGCTGCTGCGGAATATTCCATTTTACAGCATTTGTGAGCATCATCTGATGCCGTTTATCGGCAAGGCCCATGTGGCTTATCTGCCGGCTGGGCGCGTACTGGGTGTTAGTAAACTGGCGCGGGTTGTGGATGCCTTTGCGCGGCGCCTTCAGCTGCAGGAGCGGCTGACGGATCAAATCGCCGATTTTCTGATGAAGAATCTGGAGCCGATCGGTGTGGCCGTGGTACTGGAGGCCAGCCACAGCTGCATGACCATTCGCGGAATTCAAAAGCCCGGCGCCGTGATGGTAACCAGTTCCCTTCGCGGAATCTTCAAACGGGACCCTCGCAGCCGATCGGAAGTTTTGACCCTGATGCATTCGAACCATACATAATCTTTATGCATACACTGTGTCGTCAGGTCCGGTTTTCGGTGAATCCATTGGGTCCGGTTTCGGAGGCGGGGTTTAATTCCTATGCTTCCAAGCCCTGCGGGGACGGGCTGGCGGTCTATCTGGGGCTGACGGTCGCCCTGCGGGGTCGGCTGGATGAACAAACAGGGTTTGTTGTCAATGTTTCGGAGATCGACCGAGTGGTAAGAGGCGATATTGTTCCTCTTTTTGAGCGGAAGATTCGAACCGATTTTCAGCAGGCCAGGGCGATTGCGATGGAAGATTTATTTGACCTGCTTGAGGACAGCGTCAAAACCCTGCAGCGTATTTTTGAAACAGTCTCGGTAAACCGTTTGATTCTTGCATTAAATCCCTTCCGAAATATTTCTTTGTTGTGGGAGAATGGCCGGATGCGAACTTATAAAGAACAATTCGAGTTTGCCGCCTCGCATCGGTTGTGGAATGACAAGTTCAGCGGGGCGGAAAATTTTCAAAGGTTCGGCAAGTGTGCCAATCCGTCCGGACACGGCCATAATTATATTCTGGAGGTGTCTGTTCTTCTTCCGGAGTCGATGGAAGAATCCGGCTGGATTGGCCGTTTTCAGAAAGTTGTGGAAGAACACTTCCTTTCAATTGTGGACCATAAAAATCTTAATCTTGATGTGGCTTGGTTTTCTAAAGTGAACCCCACGGTCGAAAACATCGCTTCTTATGCGTGGCAGTGCTTGGTTGGGAAATTTGGGCAAGTGAAGCTGAAAAAGATTACTGTCTGGGAAAATGAACGGACCAGCTGCTCCTATGAAGAATAAAAGATGCTAATTTGGGCAGAATTGTTGATGTTTTGGCAGAGGGAATAAGTCGAATTTTAAGGATGAGTTTAATCCGATGTGTCGGATATACCGATATTTATATTATCTTTTCGATTTTTAGGGAGCCGTTGTTTATTCGCGGGGGGCGAATGAGGGCGCGGACCTTTTAGAAGTTTTAAATCTGTACTAAAAAAGGGTAAATACCATCGGCTTTTGGGATGCAGCCGACGGGGACGGAGTGTAAAAAGAGGGAGAGATTTCAGAAACTTCTTTGAACCTATCTTGTTTTGTAAAAAGGGGTTAGTGTATGAAGGTTTCTGTGGTAGGCGTTGGCTACGTAGGATTGGTGGCAGCGGCTTGCCTGGCGGATGGCGGAAACCACGTTATTTGCGTAGACAATGACAAAAAAAAGATAGAAAATCTCCAAAAAGGGCTGGTTCCTATTTATGAACCGGGACTGGAGGAGATAGTCCGCCGGAATGAAAAGGCCGGTCGGCTCGTGTTTACAACGGAACTGAAGGAAGGTGTGGAGCATTCCCTGATTATTATTCTTGGGGTTGGTACACCCAGCGCTCCAGACGGCTCGGCGGATATTTCGGCGGTTCTTTCTGTGGCCGAAGAGATTGCCCAATTGATGAAAGAGTACCGGATTCTGGTGGTTAAAAGTACTGTTCCGGTCGGGACTTACAAGGTGGTCAGTGACCTGATCGCATCAAAAACAGAAGTTCCTTTTGATTATGTGAGCAATCCGGAATTTCTCAAAGAAGGTTCGGCGGTGGAGGATTTTCTCAAGCCGGACCGTGTGATTATCGGAACAACAAATCCGGCGGTGATGGAACTGATGAAGCAGCTCTATGCGCCGTTTATGCGAAAGAGCAGCCGGATTCTGTTTATGGACCCGGCCAGTGCGGAGATGACGAAGTATGCATCCAATGTGATGCTGGCGACACGGATTTCCTTTATGAATGAACTCAGTGCCCTCTGTGAACGCTATGGAGCGGATATTGAGCAAGTCCGGGCGGGAGTGGGCAGCGACAGCCGAATCGGGCCGGCTTTTCTGTTTCCCGGGGTCGGTTTCGGCGGCAGCTGTTTTCCCAAGGATGTGCGGGCGCTGATTTATATGGGCCGGCAGAAAGGGATGCCGATGACGATTGCCGAGGCCGTTCAGCAGGTGAACCTCAACCAGCATCAGCGGTTTGCTGACAAGGTGCTGGCTTATTACGGCGGCAGGAAGGGAACGTGTCTGGGGGTGTGGGGATTGGCTTTTAAGGCCCGCACAGATGATACGCGGGAATCGCCGGCGGTTTTCTGCATCCAGCGGTTTCTCGAAGCCGGCTTTCAGGTGGCGGCGTATGACCCGGAGGCGGTTTGTCCGGAGCTGCAGGGACGAATCCGAATGACGGAAAATGCCTATGATGTGCTCGATGACGCCGAAGGGCTGGTGATTTTTACCGACTGGCAGGAGTTTCGCACACCTGATTTTGAACAGATTGCAAGCCGTTTGAAAAGGCCGGTGATTTTTGACGGACGCAATCTGTACAGCCCTTCCTTTGTCCAGAAACATGGAATTGAGTATTACAGCATCGGTCGATAGTGAGAACAGCCGATGCGGGACTGCAAATGAAAATAGTGGTAACAGGGGCTGCCGGGTTTATCGGCTCTCATCTGTGTGAGCGGCTGGTGAAAGCGGGCTATTCTGTGATTGGCGTGGATAATTTTGATCCGTTTTATGATCCGGCCGTCAAGCGTCGCAATCTTGCAGACCTGATGAGTTCCGGGCGATTTCAGTTGGCAGAGGGGGATATTCGAGATGCGGCCTTGATGGAGTCGGCAGCAGCAGGAGCGGAGGCGGTGATTCATCTGGCGGCCAAGGCGGGTGTTCGCCCTTCCGTGGAAGACCCTGCAGGATACGCGGATGTCAATGTCCGAGGCACAACGGTGGTGCTGGAGGCGGCGCGGAAAGCCGGAATCCAAAAGTTTCTTTTCGCCTCCAGTTCGAGTGTCTATGGAAACCGCAGCCGCATTCCTTTTTCTGAAGAGGAGCCGGCGGATGCGCCGATTTCACCGTATGCGGCTACAAAAAGAGCCGGCGAGCTTTTGTGCTATACTTATCATCATTTATACGGGATGGATGTGAGCTGTCTTCGGTTTTTTACGGTGTATGGCCCTCGGCAGCGTCCGGATCTGGCAATCTGCAAGTTTGCCCGGCTTATCGAAGCCGGCCGGCCTATTCCTGTTTACGGAGACGGTTCAGCAGAACGGGATTTTACGTATATTGACGATATTATCGATGGAGTCCTGGCTGCGCTGGAGAGGTGTCGAGGGTACCGGATTTACAATCTCGGCGAATCCTGTCCGGTCCGGCTGGATGATCTGATTGGCTGTCTGGAAGAGGCACTGGGGAAAAAGGCGGTCCGACAATCTTTTCCCCCGCAACCCGGCGAGGTACAGCGTACCTGCGCGGATATCCGCAGGGCGGCGGCGGAGCTGGGCTTCAGGCCGAAAACGCCGCTGAGGGAAGGATTGGCTCGCTTTGTCGAATGGATGCGTGCGGAGAGAAGGGAATGAAAAAGAAAAAAGCGCTGATTACCGGTATTACGGGGCAGGATGGTTCCTATCTGACAGAGCTGCTGCTCGAGAAGGGCTACGATGTGTACGGAATTGTGCGGCGAAGTTCCGTCTTTGGAACGGAACGCATCGACCATTTGTATCAGGACCCGCATCATCAGCCGCCGCTGAAGCTGATTTACGGCGATCTGACCGACGGCGGGAATCTGTCTTGCATCCTGAATGATATTCAGCCGGATGAGGTTTATAATCTTGGAGCGCAAAGCCATGTACGGGTCAGTTTTGACCAGCCGATTTATACAGCCGACGTAGATGCCTTGGGAACGCTTCGCCTGCTCGAGGCGCTGAGGATGGTAAAAAAACCGCCGAGATTTTATCAGGCCTCCAGCAGCGAGATGTTCGGCAAAGTCGTCGAGATTCCGCAGAATGAAAAAACCCCGTTTTATCCCCGCAGTCCGTACGGCTGCGCGAAGGTTTATGCCTTCTGGCAGACGGTTAATTATCGGGAGGCCTACGGTCTGTTTGCCTGCAACGGCATTTTGTTCAATCACGAATCACCCCGCCGGGGCGAGACGTTTGTGACACGCAAAATCACTCGGGCCGCCGGCCGCATCAAGATGGGTCTGCAGGAAAAACTGTATCTGGGCAACCTGGATGCCCGGCGGGACTGGGGCTTTGCGGGGGATTATGTAGAGGCGATGTGGCGGATGCTTCAGCAGGACCAGCCGGATGATTATGTGATTGCCACAGGCCAATCCCACTCCGTGCGGGATTTTCTGGATGAGGTGTTCGGATATCTCGATTTGGACTGGCGACAGTATGTGGAGATTGACCCTCGCTATTACCGTCCGACGGAGGTGGACGTCCTGCAGGGGGATGCAGGCAAGGCCAGACAAAAACTGGGCTGGGAGCCGACGGTTAGTTTTCAGCAGCTGGCGAGGATGATGACGGAGGCGGATTTGCGGCTGGCTGAAGAAGAAAAAGTGCTGCGGGAGCATAAGAAAAACCGGCGATGAGCGGCTTTTTTGAAAACAAACGGGTGGTAGTAACCGGCGGCGCGGGCTTTCTGGGGCGATATGTCGTCGAAGGGCTGCGGCAGCGGGGCTGCCGACAGATTCTGGTTCCCCGAAGTGCCCAATACAATCTGGTACGAATGGACGATGTGATTGAGATGTATGAGCAGATGCGGCCGGATATTGTGATTCATCTGGCGGCGGTGGTCGGCGGAATCGGCGCTAATCGGAAGCACCCGGGTCGGTTTTTCTATGAAAATCTGATGATGGGCGTGCAGCTGATGGAGCAGGCGCGGCTTCGCTCTATCGAAAAATTCACGGCTATCGGGACCATTTGCGCTTATCCGAAGTTTACCCCGGTGCCTTTCCGCGAGGAGGACCTGTGGAATGGCTATCCGGAGGAGACCAACGCCCCCTACGGGCTGGCTAAAAAAATGCTTTTGGTCCAGTCTCAGGCCTATCGGCAGGAGTATGGCTTTCCTTCCATTTATCTGCTGCCGGTCAACTTGTATGGGCCCGGGGATAATTTTGACCCCCAGTCCAGTCATGTGATTCCGGCTCTGATTAAAAAGTGCGTCGATGCGGTGGAGCAGGGGCGTGATTTTATTGAATGCTGGGGCACCGGCAATGTCTCGCGAGAGTTTCTGTATGCGGCGGATGCAGCGGAGGGGATTCTGCTGGCGACGGAGTTTTATGACAAGCCCGAGCCGGTCAATCTTGGAACCGGAAAAGAAATTACAATTCGTGCGCTGGCTGAATTGATTGCTTCGCTGACGGGCTTTGACGGCCAAATCCGCTGGAATCCCTCCATGCCTGATGGCCAGCCCCGGCGATGTTTGGATACCCGTCGAGCCAAAGAAGAATTCGGTTTTGAAGCCCAGACCGACCTTCACTCAGGTCTGAGGGCTGCCATAGAATGGTACCGTTCCCACCGGGAGCGGTTGATGTTTGCAGGAGAGTAAGACAATGACAGCAGAAAAGTCTTTTGCACTGATTGGGGTGTGCGGCTACATTGCCCCCCGGCATTTGCAGGCCATTCGGGATACGGGCAATGTGCTGGCGGCGGCCCTGGATCGAAGCGATTCGGCGGGGATTTTGGATTCTTATTTTCCGGATACCCGTTTTTTTACGGAGTTTGAGCGATTTGACCGTCATCTGGAAAAACTCCGCCGCAAAGGGGAGGGGGTGGAGTATGTCTCCATCTGTTCACCCAATTATCTGCACGATGCCCACGTACGTTTTGCACTGCGGCTGGGGGCCAACGCCATCTGCGAAAAGCCGCTGGTTATCAATCCGTGGAATGCCGTTGCACTGGGCGAGATTGAAAAAGAATCCGGCCGGCGGATCAATACGATTATGCAGCTGCGTCTTCATCCGGCGCTGCGGCGGCTGAAAGAGAAAGTGGAAGCCGGCCCGCCCGACAAGGTCTATGATGTGGATGTAACCTATATTACCGCCCGCGGCCGATGGTATGCGGTCTCCTGGAAAGGAGATGAAAGTAAATCAGGCGGGATTGCGGCCAATATCGGCATTCACTTTTTTGATATGCTCTCCTGGATTTTCGGAGCGGTCAAGACCAGTACAGTGCATCTGTATGGACCGCAGCGTGCCGCCGGCTATCTTGAACAGGAGCGGGCGAGGGTGCGGTGGTTTTTGTCTGTAGATCGGCAAGACCTGCCTTTTGCCTGGCAGCCCGGCAAACCGGCGACTTATCGTTCGGTGGTGGTGGATGGAGACGAGGTGGAGTTTTCCGGCGGATTTACGGATCTGCATACGGAAAGTTATCGGAAAATCCTGGCCGGAGAAGGATTCGGCTGGCAGGAAGTGATGCCCTCGCTGGAGATGGTTTATGCTATTCGCCACAGCCGGCCCACCGGCTGCAAGGGAGACTATCATCCGTTGCTGATTCGATTGAAGGAAAAAGAAGATGTCTGATTCAGCAGCTGCTTATTTTGTTCACCCGTCAGCGGTTGTGGACTTACCCTGCACCATCGGCGCGGGGACAAAGATTTGGCATTTTTCGCATATCTGCCGGGGCGCTGTCATCGGAGCCGACTGCATCCTTGGGCAGAATGTTTTTGTGGCTTCTACAGCAGTTGTCGGCAATCGGGTTAAGATTCAGAATAATGTTTCGGTTTATGACGGCATAACAATTGAGGATGAAGTGTTTTTAGGTCCCAGTTGTGTCCTTACCAATGTGTCCAATCCTCGGGCGCAGATTGTTCGGCATGGACTTTACGAAAAGACCCTGATACGCCGCGGCGCAACGGTGGGCGCCAATGCTACAATTATATGCGGCTGTACACTCGGACGCTATGCCTTTGCAGCGGCGGGGGCGGTCGTTACCAAAAGTGTGCCGGACTATGGTTTTGTTGTTGGTGTGCCGGCACGGCGGAAGGGGTGGATAAGCCGACACGGGCATCTCTTGCGGAATCCCAATTCTGATGGTATTCTGATATGTCCGGAGAGCGGATATCGCTATCAGGAGGTTCGCCCAGGGCTGCTGCGATGTCTGGATTTGGACGAAGATGCCCCGCTGCCGCCGGAATTGTCGGTTGGGCGAAAGCATTACCGGGATTTCAAAAAATAAAACCGTCTTTTGAGGTCTTTTTATGCAGGTTCCATTGCTGGATTTGAAGGCGCAGTACCAGACCATTCGCAAAAAAGTGCTGGCCCAGATTAATGAAGTGCTCGATTCGCAGCAGTGCATCGGCGGTCCGAAGGTTGAGCAGCTCGAAAAGGAAATCGCCGACCTGTGCGGCTGCCGATATGCGGTGGGGGTCTCCAGCGGTACAGACGCACTTTTGAACAGTCTGATGAGTCTGGAGATCGGGCCGGGTGATGAGGTGATTACCACGCCGTTTACTTTTTTTGCAACGGCCGGGGGGATTGCGCGGGTCGGCGCCAAGCCGGTGTTTGTGGATATTGATCCGGCCACCTTCAATATCGATCCGGCCCTGATAGAGCCGGCCGTGACGCGACGCACCAAGGCCATTATGCCGGTTCATCTGTTCGGACAGATGGCGGATATGGACCCGATTATGCGGCTGGCGGGACAGGCCTCGCTGGCGGTCATTGAGGATGCAGCGCAGGCCATCTCTGCTGTTTACAAAGGCCGGCGGGCCGGCAGTATCGGCACCTGCGGCTGTTTTTCATTCTTCCCAAGTAAGAACCTCGGCGGCATCGGAGACGGCGGGATGATAGTAACCAACGATGAGGCCCTTTCCGAACGTATGAGGATTATGCGCAATCATGGAAGTCAGCCCAAATATTTTCATAAATACATCGGCGGCAATTTCCGCCTGGATCCCATTCAGGCAGCCGCCCTGCTGGTGAAACTGCCTTGCCTGGAGCAATGGTCTCAGGCCCGCCGGAAAAATGCTGCTTTTTATACGCGGCGGTTTCAGGGAACACCGGTGCAGACGCCCCTTATCTCCGAAAATTGTATTTCCATCTTTAATCAGTACGTAATCCGGGTGCCGCGTCGGGATGAATTGGCGGCTTATCTGAAGAAAAATCAAATCGGCTGTGAGATTTATTACCCGATCCCGCTTCACCTGCAGGAGTGTTTTACCTACCTGGGAGGCAAGCCCGGTGATTTTCCCGAGGCGGAAAAAGCAGCCAAAGAGGTTCTGGCTCTGCCGATTTATCCGGAATTGACCGATGAGATGAAGGAATATGTGGTGAATACAATCCTCGATTTTTTTAGTTGAAAGGTAATTTGTCTGTACAGCACGGAAAAGCCCTGATGATTGGATAAAGGAGCGTACCTTTGCAAGCCATGAGGGCTAAAGAAGGAATCGGAAGAGGAGGTTGCAGTGATGACACATCGGATGGCTGTAGGAGTGTGGGTTGGGTTGTTCAGTTGTGCGGCAATGGCGGCGGATTTGACAAAGAT
>CALMLO010000068.1 GCA_937868095.1 uncultured Phycisphaerales bacterium
GTTACCGTTTCGGTCCAGGCACCCGGCAAGGGTACATATTTGCCTTTCAGCCAGATATTGCCGGGAAGAATACCCGTCAGCAAACGTTCATCCCAATAGTACTTTTTCGTATATCCGTCTTGTCCAACCACGCCGACCACGCCTCGCACGGCCTCAGTGATGCTCCCTCGCAGAATCAAATCATCTGTGCTTCCGCTGGTTTCTTTTCTTCCGCCATAACTGGATCTTTTTACGTTTTCCGCACCCCATCCGCCGCCGCCGACGGTTACTGAGGCCTCCACCACCATCGGGTCGGGCAGGTGCCGTGCCGGTTCATTCGGTTTAGCGGGCTTATCCGGCAGTCCAATCGGCACATAGGTATATCCTGTTGGTTGTTTCGGCGTACCGTCCACATAACTGTATTGGGACATCCCAGGATCGACGACTTTAATCACACCTTGGGCAAAAAGGCCGAGAACATTGGGATTTTCCATGTTCGGCATTCCGTTGGCCTGTCGTGTGTAGTTTCCTCCACTGTTGTCGCGGTCCGAGACAGTGATCGAGTCGGCAATCCAGATATTGCCGGTGGCTACAATAGTAATCTGGCCCTGAACGGTATTCGGTTGCTGGCCAATGCTTCGGTCGCCGCCGACAATCACGTTGCCGTCCACAAAAATCTGTCCGGCCGGATCAGAAGAGACACCGCCGAAATCCTGCGTAACATAGGTTTGCGTCAGGTCCGCAACAAACCGGTCACCGTTGCTGTCGGCATTGGAGCGGCGGACATGATAGCCGTAAATCGGATATCGCTCAAATTCTTGGCCGCCGCTGCCGGCTTTGATGCGAAAGTCAAAAGTGCGGTCATCTCGGCTTTGCCTAAAACCGCGGACGGTACAGTTGTTGGTAATGCGGACTTTGCCGACGCCATTTTCAGTGAAAAACTCCAATTGCACAGCCGGCTGAGGCAGGTCGAGCTGCGGGGCATCCGCAGTTGGGGCAAACCGGAATTGGGCAGCCGTCGTGTCGCGAAATCGCTGAATCTTCGTCTCCACTGCGCCGCTGTCTGTAATGCGAATCATGGGCTGGTCAAAGTAAATGCCGTTTCTAAAGCAATTCATCACCCCCGCATATTTGTCCGTGCCGCCGGAGGTATAGCGGGATTCCCCCATATGCACGGAACGAAGGAAGACCGGCGCACCCTGAATCTTAATATCGCGGACATCCGGGCTGTCGTTTTCTTTGTTAATTTCAATGGGTATATCCAGCACTTCGCCGGTGGAGAAGACCACATCGTCAAACGAAGCTCTGCCAGTTGGAATCTTGCATTTGCCCATCGCCCAGCCGTTGACGGCCTGAACCACATAAGTATGGATGGTTTTCTCATAAAGGCCGGACTGGCCGACGGCGGTGATTTTGAAAACGGGCTTGGCCTGCAGAAAGGACGCCAGCGAAACTGAATAAGAGCCCTGGCTGTCCAGAAAAGAAACCGTTTCTTCCAGCGAGCCCTTGGCTAATGTTGACAGCAGGTCGGCTTGCTGGCTCATCGCAAAGATCGCCCGCTCATAAGCAGCGTCGGCGGCGGCCACAGCGGCCGTCTGCCGTTTCTGCCGGACGGCCTGCATGTGAGCCCCCTCGGCGCCTTTGAGCACAGCAATCGAAAGTATCGATAAAATCAGCAGCAGAATCACTGCCAAAATTAAGGCCGAGCCGCGCCGCCGCTTCCCGCATCTGATGACTGACTGCCGTTTCATTTCAACTCCTGTTTATCGAGGCCAATTCATCCGCAGCAGAACAGACGTCTTGACCTCTGCGGATTCTCCCTCGTCGTCGGTTAGAACCAGATTCATCCGAACCGAACCGCGGCCGCTGCCGCCGACAACATTATGACTGAAAATGTTCGTGCCTGATGAAATATCCACATAACGGCTCAAAGTAATGCTTCGTATCCGCCCGCTGGTCAGACGGATTCCTTTGGAAACAGCCCCCACCCCATCAACAACTCGCCCGTAATCTACCTTCAACTCGTGGCCTTCCAGATAAAAAAGGGCATAATGAGTGCCTGTGTTGGTTACTTCCAAAACATCCGCAGGAGGACTGGCCGGATTAAATGGTTCTTCCCAATAGCGAAACTCGACGGCGGACCCTTCGGCAATCTCCTGATTCAAAAGGGGCTGGGCAGTAAGATAGATTCCGTTGATGACTTTATAAATAGTATAATTGCTTCGGTTCGATTTGCGGCCGATAGTGCTGAAGGCCGTCGTCGCCGCCAGGGCATCTTGTCGAATTTCCTTGTGGATGCTGTTGTAGCTCTGCCGGACGCTGCGGGAGCCGCTGGCCGCCAGAACGCCGACAGCCAGAATCGGAATGGCAATAATCGCCACCGTCACAGCTATCTCCATCAGCGTAAAGCCGCTCCTGAATGAATTATATCGTTTCGAATGCATTCGTCCGTCTTCCTTTTTCGTTTCCTATCCGCCTGATTGGTCCCGCCGGACATAGGTAGTCGAGATAAAAACAGGATCATCGCCCGCCGGCTCCAGGTCCTTGTAGTCCCGCCGCCAGCGAACGACCACGCGAATCTCCCGCAAGGTTACCCCAGCGGCTTCATCAATCTCCACATCGTTGTGTTCGAGCCCGACCCGCATTGGAAAATCATTTAGTCTGATGCGGTAAATGCGGCTGTTAGACAACTCTTCCAAACCGAGGTCTAGGTCGGCAGGGTCATAAAATTCATCGCCGCCGGTGCTTTTCCAGTCGTCAATAACTAATTGGGCTAACTGAGCAGCGGTCAGTTCGGCCTGCGCACTGTGGGCATGCTTGACAGCGTGGTACTGGTACGTCAGCGCCCCAACCGCAGCAATCGACAGAATCAGGGTGGCAATCACCAGTTCAAGCAGAGTTACGCCGGCCGGCTGCCGACGCTCTCGGCCTCCGCCAAACCTGTCTGGTTTCAACTGGGCCGTCATTGGAAAACACTCCCCGTCTGCCGCCTGAAAGAAAGAGAAAAGAAGGAACGGAGAAAGAGGCATTCCTCCTCCGTTCCCGCTCTTTCTTCTGTCCGGCGTTTTATTTCCATGTACCGTCCACTTTAAGGGTCTTGCTTTCCCCCGCTGGTGGTGCATTCTCCTGGCTGGCGGTCACGGTGATTTGAGCGTTGCCGTTTTCATCAACACTGTCGATGTTATAATCGCCCGGCACAAAATACGTTCCAGTCAGGTCTTCGTCTTTGAAGCCCAATGCCGTACGAGTTGTCTCGTTGCCCAGACTGCCTGTGGGTGCTGTGCCGTGTTCGACAAAATACACCCGTACAGCAGACTTGATGGTGCCGGCCGTAGCGTTGGCTTCCGCCCACTTGGCGGATTCAATTCGGCCTCGCATCAGCGGAATTGTAGCCGCCGCCAGAATCCCGACGATCAGAATCACGACCATCAGTTCAATCAATGTGAATCCTTTTCTGCCTGTCATTGTTTCTTCTCCTAAAAAATACACATTTTTATGGGTCCGTTCGGTCACGAAACTTCTTTGAGATTTTTTTTCTTTCCTTTTTCGGCTGGTTCTGCCGCCCACTTCAGACGGACATGGAAAAAATCGGCAGGTACATGGCCAGCAGAACCGTCAGTACGATGGCTCCAACCGCAACAATAAGAATCGGTTCCAGCAGACTGAGCATCATCGAAACCAAATCATCTACCTTTCGAGCATAAAATTCGCCGGTCTTTTCGAGAACGGGCACCAGCGAACCGGACTGTTCTCCAATTTGGGCCATCTTGATGGCCACACCTGGGAAAAGACCGCACGCCTGCATACTATTGGCCATCGACACTCCTTCCGTCATTTTCTGGCGGGCCAGCAGAACGCCGTTGCGGAGCAGCTGATTGGGTGTCATCTCCGCCAGAATCAGAAACGCATCCAGAATGGATACACCCGAGGACACCAGCGAAGCCAGCGTCTGGCAGAACGTGCAGATAAAGGCCATTCGCTTAATACGTCCGATAAGCGGAAGATTTAATTCAAGCCGGTAAAGAGCGGCTTTGCCGGTTTTGGTTTTGGAGGCAATCACCGCAGCGGCAATCAGAGTCGCCAGCACCATCAGCAGGAGCACGATATGATTGACAATGCCGTGATAGACCGCCATAAAACCGCGCGTAAAGGCAGGCAGTTCGCCTTTGAACGTCTCAAACATCACCTGAAACCGAGGCACAATCAGCGTCATCAGAACCACGATAATCACAATGATAAAACATATCACGAAGATCGGGTACGCCATCGCACCGCGGACTTTGCGGATCAGTTTATCCCGCTGCTGATAATGTTCCGCCAGCCGATGCAGGGAGTTGGACAAAGAGCCGCCCGTCTCGCCGGCCATGATAATAGAGCAGGCCAGCCGGCCGAAGACCTTGGGATGGGCCCGGACGCTGTCCGTAAAAGTCTCACCGGTTGCCAGCCGCGCAGCAATATCCTTCAAGACATATTCAAGGTAGGGATTGGTAATATCTTCCGCAATGGTCTCGATGGCAACGGTGATGGACAGACCTCCTTCGAGCATGGTGGCCAGCTGCCAGCAGAAAGTAGCCATCTGTTCAGACCGTACCCGGCGATACCTCACAACGTTAGTCTGGATTTCCTCTTGCGTTTCGTTAACGGCTTCAGAAATCGACACCGGCGTCAGTTTTTCCTGACGCAGCTGAGCAAGCAGGTCCTGCCGGGACATGGCTTGTCGGATTCCTTCCCGACAGCGTCCCTCTGTATCCCATGCCACATATTCAAAGGTCTGCATTGATGTAGGTTCCTTGTTATGAAGATGCAGAAAGATGCAGTTTGTTCTGCTGTTCGGCATTTTAAGGCGGCGGATTTTGTGGAAAATTCATCTGCACTCCGCCCGAAACCCTCCGGAAAAATCCTGAGTCTGATAAAAATCAGAGCCGTGCTGTTTTCTGCTGCTTCAGCCAGGAGAACGATCGCTTCTCCAATGAATCGGCCGGACGCCGGCTCCTGCAAAAAAAGAGAATCTTTGTCTGTTCGTCCGATAACCGCAATGCAAGGGCGTTTTTCCTTGATTTGAAAACTTCAAATCAGTATAATAAAGGCGACTTCTGAAGAATGAGGGGGTGTTTATGAAAAAGACCATTCTGACTCGTTTCAATCGAACGCCGGCTGCTGCGGACCGTGAACTTCTGAAGGACTATTCAATACTGCAAGGCGTGCCTTTGCGCAGCAGTTGCCCTATCGGCAGCAGCAATCGACGAGAGGAATGGGCTGCTGTTTTCAATGAACTTCGCGTCCCGTTTCTGCTGTTGGGGGTTGTCGGTGCGCTGGGGCTGTTGGCCCATTACAGACCGGACTTCGCCAAGACCATTTCTATTGCTTATTGGCCCAGCTGGGGACTTTCGATTGTGTTTCTGTCGCTGGCCGGATTTGTGACGGCCGTGTTGACGGTTGATTGGATTGCTGTTCGGCTCCGCAAGCGGGTCCAAAGCAGAAAACGCCGACTCGAGCGATACTGCCGACCGTGGCGCGGCCGCTGAGCAGGGGGCTACTCTTCCGCTACTGCTTCTGAGAAGGTCACACGCAGGACTTCTTCGGGGGTGGTCAATCCGTCGAGCATCCGCCGAATGCCGCTGTCCAGCAGGTCGCCGCAGCCGCGGGAACGCGCCAGCGCGCGAATCTCCATTTCGCGGCCCCCGCCGGCAATCAGCTGACGCATCTCGTTATCGACGACCATAAACTCGAAAATCGGCAGCCGCCCCCGATAGCCGGTCCCATTGCAGTGGCTGCAGCCGGCTCCCTGGCGGAGGGCAGCGCCGGCGACCTGCTCAGGGGTCAGTTTGAGCCGGCTGATCAGTTCCTGGCTGAGCGAGGCCGGCTTGCTGCATTTGTCGCAGACTTTCCGCACCAGACGCTGTGCCAGAATCAAATTCAGCGACGAGGCGAGCAGATAGGGTTCCAGCCCCATATAAACCAGTCGGCTGATGGCACTGGGGGCATCGTTTGTGTGGAAGGTGCTCAGCACCAGATGTCCGGTAAGCGAGGCCTTGATGGCAATTTCCATCGTTTCCTTGTCACGAATTTCACCAATCAGGATGATGTCGGGGTCCTGCCGCAGAATCGCCCGCAGACAAAGGGAAAAATCCAGATTGATTTCGGGCTTCACCTGCGTCTGATTGATGCCCGCCTGGCGATATTCCACCGGGTCCTCCACCGTGGTGATATTTTTCCGCGGGTCTTTGAGGGCATTCAGGGCCGAGTAAAGGGTCGTGCTTTTGCCGCTGCCGGTAGGGCCGGTAACAATGATAATCCCATGCGGCAGATTGAGTATCTGCTTGAACTGCTTGAGCAGCTTCGGCTCCAGTCCGATGGTGTCCAGATTATGGCTGACGGCGGACTTGTCCAGAATACGCAGCACCACTTTTTCGCCGTAAATAGTCGGCAGGACACTGACGCGCACATCAATATCCGGCAGACCTTTCCCCCGTTTGATTTTGAATCGGCCGTCCTGAGGCAGACGACGCTCCGCAATATCCATTTCCGCCAGAATCTTCAGACGCGCCACTACAGCCGCCTGCATCTTCCGCGGAGGCGGAACCATTTCCGTCAGAATACCATCCACACGCATCCGGATAATCATCCCGTTTTCCTGCGGCTCCACGTGAATATCGCTGGCGCGGCTTTTAATCGCATGGCTGAGCATCAAATCCACAAAGCGGACAACAGGAGCATCTTCGGCTTCGGCCTCCGATATACTGCGGCCGTCGGCTTCCTGTTCTTCTTCCTCCGCCGTTTCTTCCGTGCTGATTTCCATCTCCACCAGATCACGCATCTGCTGCTGGTCCAGGTCGCTGCCGTGATAGATTTGGTCAATCAGGTGCAGAATCTGTTTTTCAGAAGCAATGAAGGGCTTAACCGGCCTTTTCAGTTTGAACGAAACCGTGTCAATCGCAATCACATTCAGCGGATCGGCCATCGCCAGTTCGACGCCGTCGGCGCTTTCCCGAATCGCGGCCGCGCAGAACCGTTTGGCCAGGTTTTCAGGAATGCTTCGGGCCACATCCATCTGAATCGCAGACAAATCGTCCAACGGAACAAACTCAACATGAAGAAACTCGCCGAGGGCCTGAGCGGATTGAGTATCCGACAGCACGCCCATCTCTACCAGCACCTGTCCTAACCGCTTACTGGTGGTTTTCTGAATCTCAATGGCTTTTTGCAGAGTCTCTGCGGAGACCAGCCCTCGCTGAAGCAGCCACTCGCCGAACAAAACCGACGGCGGCTGGGTCCCTTCCGGGGTACTCATCAAAATATCCGAATTTTCTTCCTTCATCACACTCTCAGCAATCAGGGTTTTTCTTCATCATTCTTTAATCCCGCACTTCCGCTGTTCGCATCTGAATCGTCGGCAGAAAGGACTCAAGAACCTCGGCAAGCTGGGGCCCGTCCACCGGTTTGGCCAAAAAAGCATCGAATAGTTCCTCAATCTGCTGGTTTCGGCTTTCTTCGAGCACCTCGGCCGACAAGGCAATAATCGGCGTCTGAAATCCCTTGGCCCGAAGCTGTCGGGCGACTTCCAGACCGCTGATGTCCGGCAGTTGAATATCCATCAGGACAGCGTCAAAGCCGCTTCGGCCGGCCGCTTCCATCGCGGACTGCCCATTGGCAGCGGCCGTGACCTCCAGCCCCAGGTTTTCGAGTATCAGCGAAAGAACAGTCCGGTTCGATTCTTCATCTTCAACCAGCAGAATGTGTCCGATACATTGCTTGCTGCCGGGTGTTTCACTCTCCCAATCCGCTCTGGTAAAACGAGGCGGGAAAGAGAGCATTTTGCTCTTGTCCGAGACCGGCTCGGCCGGCAGCAGAATCGAAAACGTCGAACCGACTCCTTCCTTGGAAACAACCTCAATTTGTCCTCCAAGCAAATGAACAAACTGACGCGTCAGCGGAAGTGAGCCGTATCCCTGCACTCCCAGATGGATGCTGGCCAGCATCCCTGTGTTAATCTGTTCTCTTTTCTGAAAAGGTTCGAATAGATGAGACAGCCGCTCAGGGGAAATCCCCGCCCCTGTATCGGTAATATCAAATCGAATCATCGGTTGAGCACCGTTTGAGTCCATTCTCAGCCGCAGTTCAATTCGCCCCTCTTGGGTGTATTGAACAGCGTTGCCGCCCAGGTTCAGCAAGCACCGTTTCAGACGGGCCCGGTCGGTGGAAAGCAGGGCCGGCACGCCCTCTTCCACAGCAATGGAAAAAGACAGCCCTTTGCTGACAGCCGGGCGGCTCAGATTGTCCTCCACCTCTTCCAGCAGCTCGGCCAGGTCGCACTCTGCAAAATCCGGTTTCAGATTGCCTGCTTCCAGGCGGACCAAATCCACCACATCATTGACAATGGAGGACAGACCCTTGCCGGCCTGATGGATTTCTGCTGCATATTCCCGCTGGGTATCCGTTAAATCTTCGGCAGCCAGCAGATTGCTGAAGCCGATGATGGCATTGGACAACGTTCTGATTTGATAGACGAGATTGTCGATCAGGCGGCTCGAGAAGCCTTTTTTGTCCGCAGACTCTTCTTTCTCCAAGTTTAACGGACGAGATACTGTATCTGGATTATATGTGTCTTTTTTGTCCATCTTCTGTTCTTTAAAACGGTTTTATTGGCGGTTAAAAAAATTTGTCTTTCAAGTCGGCAATATCTGCTTATATTTCGGCGTTCTTTCTTTTGTATTTAACAAAAAAGTATCTTTTAACGGGAAGAGAAACCGGACTCTTTGAAGCGGCTTCCGGCGGTAAAAATCTTACAGTGACCGCTTTTCCGCTGCAGAGTAAAGTACCAAAAAACTTGTGGATAAATTAGAAAAGACCATCTTTATCGGACTCTTTGCAGCGGCAGCGGTTCTGACCGTCCTTCTCTTCTCTGGAGCGGATGGTATTCTGAAGCCCTCTCATACAGCCGACCCCTTTCCTCCGGGCCGCGTGGTACCAGTAAAAATTGTGATGGCCGAAAAAGACTGGCAGTGGCTTCTGGCCAACGCAAGGGCTAAAAAGTACGTTCGGGCGGATTTCTGGTTTGACGGCCGCAGATTTGCCAATGTGGCGGTTCGTCCCAAAGGCAATTCTTCTCTGATGTCTGTAGCCGGCAGCGGCTCGAAACGCTTGAGTTTGAAGGTCGATTTTAACTTCTTTAACAGTGCCCAGAACTTTTATGGATTAAAGAAAATCGGTCTGAACAACGGGTTTGCAGACCCGACATTTATTCGAGAGGTGCTCGCCTACGAAATCTTTCAGAAAATGGGCATGCCGAGCCCGCGGACCTGCTTTGTTGATGTTTATGTAAACAACCTGCATTTGGGGCTTTATACGCAGGTGGAGGTCATCGATAGGACATTTCTGGCCCGACATTTTCCTAATTCCCGCGGCAATCTGTACAAGCCGGAGATTGGCGCCGCACTGCTCAACTGGACTCAGGAGGATGTTCAGAAACAGACGCAGGAGACAGCCGTCTCTGCGAAGGAAAACCCCATTGCCGAGCCGCTGGCGATTCGGCTTGGCGGCCGGCGTTTAAGCGACCTGCTGGAACTGCTTCAGCGGGAATCCGGTCAAATCAGTCAGCAAGCAGCGGCCGAAGGTCCTTTCGATGGTCCCGGCGGATTTGGTCCTCCGCCGGATGGCGGCTTTCCGCCAGACCCCAACCGCTTTGGACCGCTGCCTGATGGTGGCGGCTTTCCTGGACCTCCACCCTTTGCAGCGGGCGGCCCCGACGGGAGAATGCCGGACCCCAACGGACTGAGAATGCCCTTCAGACCCGGGCAAAGAAGGCCGGGAGGATTCGGCGGGCCGCCCGGACCGGGCGGACCCGGTTTTCGAGGCGGCAATCTGCTCGAGGCGGCTGGTCTGAAAACCAACGAAAACAACCCCGATCATACCGCTCTGTTTCGCCTGCTCGATGTCTTGAACAAATGTCCTGATGAGACCTTCCCGCAGGAAATTGAAAAGGTGCTTGATGTCGATCAGGTCCTGCGGTTTCTGGCGGTATCCGTGATGCTTGTTCATCTGGATAACTATATTGGAATGGGGCACAATTATTATCTTTATGAAATGAACGGACGCTTTACCATCCTGCCTTGGGATTTGAATATGGCCTTTGGAACCTTTCGGATGGGCTTTTTTCAGCAGGATATCGCAGACTTTTACATTGACGAACCGGTGACGGATTCGTTGGAATCCAGACCGCTGGTGCGCCGTCTTCTGGCCCATCCTGCCTACCTTCAGCGGTATCATCAGTATTTGCAGGAATTGCTGGACGGGCCTTTTGCGGAAGGACAGCTCGAATCGCGGATTGACCAGCTGGCGGCACTGGTGCGGCCGTATGTCGAAAAGGATGAACTGAAATTTTTTACCCTTGACGATTTTGAAAAGGGACTCAATGAGGGCTCTTCCGACGCCGGCTGGATGCGTTCTCCCGCTCCCGACACCCGCAATCAGATGAACAATCCTCAGCAGGGGCAGGGGGAAGCCCGTCAAGGTCGCCCCGGGCGGTTTGGCTTCGGACGCCGCGGCCCCGGCGGCCCGGGCGGTCCCGGGGGAATGGGAGCACCCGGCCTGAAGTCTTTTATTGCCAAACGCAGACTCTCTGTCCAGCGTCAGCTCAGCGGGGAAATCCCCTCGAAACCCACCGAGCAGCAGCGTCAGCAGAGCACCGGCCGGTTCCCCTGGATGCCGCCGGCGCGGGAGGAAGAAAACCAATGAAAAACATCTTTGGACTGCTGCGGACAAAAGGCCGAACAGACTGCTCCGACGGCTGCCGTTTGGAGCGAAAGTTTTATATTCCTGAAGAGAAGATTTCCATGGCGGCTGCTTTGCTGCGGCATTGCTGTCCGCCCGACCCCTTGTATCCGGAGGGCGTGGTTCATTCCTTGTATTACGACACCGAAAATCTGGACGATTACGAGGATTCCGAGCAGGGCAGCCGACAGCGGAAAAAAATCCGGCTGCGCTGGTATAACCAGCCGGCTTCCGGCGGCAAAACAATTCGGGTTTTTGCGGAACTCAAAACCAAAGAAGGATTTACCGGACGCAAGTACAGACAAGCCGTCGAGGTTCCCGCCCGCACTGTTCAGGGCAATCAGTGGCAGAAAGGCATCCTGCCCTATTCCGCTGTTCTGGCTGTACTGGCTCAGTTTGATTATTTTCCGCCGCAGCGGCTGCTCCCGACGATTCTGATTTCCTATCATCGCCGGCGGTTTATCGACCTGACCACGGGGGCCAGGGTTTCTCTGGATTGGCGGATTGTTTCAACACTGGCCGCTCCTCATCAGACGCGGCGAGAAGGCCCCCTGCGCATGGAAGGGGCGGTGGTGGAAGTCAAGGGCCGTTCATTGGAATTGTCGCCGGCCCTGCGCTCGCTCAAACTGCTCGAAACAGACTGGACACGCTATTCAAAGTACGCCTGCTGTTTGTCGGCCCAGCTTGAAGAAGCGGGCTCATTCGGACGGCTGATGCCTTCCGGCAGAGCATCGTGGAACGAATACCTATAGAAATTATTCAGGAGAATGGAAAATGATGGCGGCTCAACTTACGTTTCAGGCACTGGATTTGTCCTGGTCAGATTTGTGGATTTCGATGATTGCCTCGCTGGCGGCCTCGGTGGCGGTATATTGGATGTATCATTTATTTTACGGCTCACGCACCATCGGAGCCGGCGTCAATCGGGCTTTTATTCTCGGAGGGCCGGCTATTACCGCCTTGTTCCTGGGCATTCAAAGTTCCATTCCCCTGTCGCTGGGCCTGTTGGGGGCTTTGTCATTTGTGCGGTTTCGCACGCCCGTAAAAGACTCGGCGGAAATCGGTTTTCTGCTTCTTCTGATTGCCTCCTCCATCGGGATTGCGACCGGCACCTACGCGATTGTGGTTGTGCTGTTTGTGCTCACATTTTTGTCGCTGTCGGTGCAGGCCGTCTTTCAGCGGCGGTTTTCGCTGCGGCGATTCAGCCATCTGCTTTTGTCAATGGAAAAAGACGCCTTCGAACGTCTCCAGCAGCCGCTCGAGCAGTTCCTCCGGGACCAGGTGGACCATTTAAATCTGAAAACACTCTCCGTGATGGATGGAAAGGTTTCGCTGCAATATCAATTCCGCAAACGGCCGCAGTTTGACCGCTCGGCCTTTGTGTGCCGGTTGAGTGAAATCGCCGCGCCGGCCCAGTTGGAAATCTTTCTCGGCGGCTCTTAGCGGTCTTTCAGCCAGACGCACGAGGCGGGGCCGCGGCCGCCGCGCCGGCCCGGCTCTTCCGCAAACCGGTTGTCCCTTGCATAATAGGGAATGGCCAGCAGCTCCGAGCCGTCATTCCACGTCCCCTTGATTACCAGTACTCCCTGCAGGAAGTCGCCCCGCCATTCGGTCTGCAGGGCCGCATCGGCCGCCAGCACCTTATCCAGCGGCTGATCAACACGCTCGCAGCAGTAAATCAGAGGTCCGTACCGCAGCGCCGCCCGACCGCGGGTCGCTTCAATTTTATCGATGCCGTTCACCCGCTGAATCTGCATCGGCAGCGTCAGTTCGATCCGGTCTCCGGCTTTCCAGTTCCGCTGAAGAACGGCATATCCATTTTCAACAGTCGGCTGTACCGTCTGCCCGTTGACAGTCAGCCGGGCAATCCCGTCGGCCGCCGGCGTGCTGGTGTACAGTTCGCTCACACTGCGGTTCGGCACACGGATATAAATGCCGAACGCCGCCTCCTGCGCCGGATTGACGATAATCTGAACATTTCCGTTCCACGGATACTCCGTCTTCTGAATGAGCTGAACGTCCGTTCCCGCAATCCCTTCAAGTTTTACAGTACTTCCGATAAACAGATTTACATACACCGCGTCCGAATCTTTCCCGTACATCCAGGTCGGCAGCATCAGCAGAGTGCGCGGGATATTGCCCACACAGCACGGGCAGCCGTGCCAGGCATAGCGGCGCCCCTGAGACTCCAGCGGATTCTGGTAATAGAAATTCTTCCCTTCCAGGTCGATCGACCCCAGCAGCGCGTTATAGAGGGTTTCTTCGTACAAATCGGCATAGAGGGCATTCCGGGTCATCCGGTTCATCCGATGCTGAAAATAGATTAAGCCGCAACTCGAACAGGATTCGCAGTAGCCGTTGTGCGGCAGCGAATAATCCGGCCCGAATCCTTCTGATGTTTCGCCGCTGCCGATACCGCCGGTTACGTAGTATTTTCGATTCACAATATTATCCCACAGCGAAAATACAGCGCTTTGGTAATCAATATCACCGAGTTCCAGGGCCGCATCCGCCATGCCCGTATAGCAGTACACCGCCCGGACCGCATGGCCGACCGCCTCGTACTGCCGAATCACCGGCAGATGGCTCTGGTCATACTCGCTGCCGCCGCCTCGGCAGTCCAGCAGAAACTTGGCAAGCCGGATATATTTGTCTCCTTTGCCCTGTCCTTCGCATTCATTGACAAACCGTCCCAGCCGCACCAGCGCCATTTCCATGGCCTGATGGCCGTCATACCATTCCTGTTTGGGGGCCGGGCCGATAGCCCGCTCCCAGCAGTCCGCCAGTTTCTTGGCGGCCTCATACAGACGGGCGTCTTTTCTGCCGGTCATCTGATAATGAGCGATAGCACAATCCAGAAAATATCCGGCTACATAACCTTCGTGGTCGCCCCGATGCTGCGGAGACCAGCGCTGGCGGTTGCTGAGTGTGTAAGCGGTTTGCAGATAGCCGTCCGGCTCCTGGGCCGCCAGAATCTTGGGAATCCAGTCTTCGAGGGTCTCCTGCATCATTTTCTGGGCGGCGAGAATATCCGCATCTCCCTGCGGGTCAATCTGCAGGCCGACGCAGATGGATTCTATCGTATTATAAACCCACGCATTGGAAAACACATATCCCCGGTGCGGTCCGTGCTCCTGGCCGGCCAGTTTTTTCGCCGCTTCAATAAAGTTATTGATGCCGCCTTCCTTAAGTTGAGGGTCAGAGATTTTGCGAATGCAGTGCGGAATCCAGTTAACCAGCAAAGCTTTGGCCCGGCTGTTCCACAGAGGATTATGAATGGTATAGCGCTGGGTATCAACCGGCTGGAGCGCCTTTTTCGGCGGCGGCGGAAGCACTTTGACCCGCAGGACGGCGGAAGCAGTCAGCGGTTCCGTTCCTGCCGTCAGCGATAGCATATAATCGCCGGTTTTTGAAAATACCGCCGTCGTATCCGCTTTCGAAGGGTCTGCAAAAACAACATCCCCTGGGCCGTCGGCCTTGTTCCATCGCACGGGAGCGTCGCTGCCGTCCAATGTCCTGACTGTCCCGGACAGATAGGTTTTGCCGCCCAGAATCACCGAGCGGTCCGGCCCCGCATAGACGCGCGGGGCAAAGGCCGGCGACCGGCCGGAATCATAAACCTTCCATTCGAGTATTCCCGTCGAATAGTTTCCGTCCGAGTCAATTTCAAGCCGAAGTTTGGCAGTCTGAACTTCATCAAAGGTTGTTGTATTGAACTGATTTCCGGCTGTTCCCAATCCGACAGCGTTTTTCACCGGCACAAATTGCTCTCCATCCCAATATAGCAGGCGGCATGCCTTCGGCAGGCGAACTCCCTGCCGGTCATCCCACCAGTACACATCAATCTTGTTGGTCCAGATGGGCTGGCTCCATTCATACTGCACCCATTGAGTGCCGGTGCGATTCCAGTTGCCGTAAGCCCCTTGCCGGCGGTCGCGCGAATTGAGGGGCTGGACCCCATCATTGAGCGCATCCAGACTTGTATCCCCTGAGACATAGGAACTGGAGGGAACGGCTGCTATAGCCAGATTGATTTCTTTGCGGCTGGTTTCCTCCGCTGCCCCGCAGGGGATAGCGATAGCCCCCAGCAAACCGATGGAAAATAAAAGCCCGACATGCATCATTTTCATGGCTGGTTTCCTTACCTTGTCATTTTTGTTTTTCTGTCCTTTATCGCACTGCATCAGCACGAATCATTCGGATTCCAAAAACACCGGCAATCCGGCTGCCCTTCGCTGCCTCGAATCGTATGGTTAGCTTCTTCTTGCCCTTTACGATATCCGGCGGTATCGGGTATTCTACATCGTAAAATTCGTAAGGGTCGCGCCGAACCACCGTTTCCGTACCAATTTTATGCCCATCGGCCAAAATGTCAAATACAGCCGGCTGGCGCAGCCATTGCCCCGTAAAATATGTTACCACCAGCGTCATCGGATGTTCCGGCTCGACAGGCATATCCAATGAAAACCACTTTCCTCCCGTTCGGCACGGCCGGCCCCCCAGACGCTCTACCCGGACGTCTTCAGCACCCTGATAATTGAAATCACGCTCCGGCTGCATCTCACCGGGCTGAGCATAGGCGACCGTCGCCAATTCGAGTTTGCGCCGCCGTTCCTGGGCAGCCGCGTATTCAGCCGCCTTCGCCTGCCATTCTGATTCCGTAAACAAATCCCAGTAAATCCCATAGGTACGACGGTGAAGTTTGTAAAACGGCACAAAATCAACATCCCGATCCCTGCCGACGCCGACAGTGCGAAAATGCCCCGGCTGGCCTTCCACGGGCTTGAGCCACTGTTCGACCGGCCGCTCAGCCGCCGCAAAGACCGGTATCCTTTCAAAGCCGTCCTGCGAATCCCGATGACGCTCCGGGCCAAGATCTCCGGCCAGCACCAGCGGCCCCCAAAGAATCGCTGCACGGCGCGGATTATCCGGCGTAGGTTCCAGAGAAAGCCGTTTGGGCAGGGTCAATTCAATCCGGTCGCCGTCTTTCCACATTCGCTTAAACTCTGCATACGAAGACGGTTTCGGAAGATTGGCCGCCGGCTCGCCGTTGACAGCCGCAGCAAATCCTTCTCCCGCCCACGCCGGACGCCGCAGCGCCACCACAAATTCCTGCGGCTTTTCAGTCTGTATTGTCAGCACAGCCGACTCGCCGTCCGGAAAATCCGTTTCCATCTTGAAACGAACCCCTTTCGCCGACCAATCCACTGTCGAAGGGGCATATAAATTTACCCACAGACGATTTTCGGATTCGTAATAGATGCCGTCGGCGTGCAGAGCATGGCTTTCCATCCCTGTACCTACGCAGCAGGTAAAACTGTCGAACATATCCTGATACTCATGACAGACCCCCTGTCCGACCGGCACCATATAGCAGGTTCGCCCATCCTCCGGATCGATGGAAGCCAGAATATGATTAAACAGGGCCCGCTCGTGAAACTCGACATAGTGGGCATCGGGACGCAGCGCAAAAAGTCGGCGCGTCAACTTCAGCATGTTATAAACATTGCAGGTTTCCGCTGTACGTCCGTCAATGCGGCTGCTGAGCCGGTCGGGGTCGCCGAAATATTCATCCTTGCCGTGTCCGCCTGTGGCGTAGCTGTGATGCTGCACCACGCAATCCCAGAAAAAGGCCGACGCCAGTAAATCGCCGGCCTGACCGTCATACACAAAGCGGGCGAGCGAGCCGAGCATCTTCGGTATCTGTGTATTGCCATGCTTGCCGGAAAGATTATCCTGATGACGCTGGAGCGGTATTGTGAAGGATCGATGCTCAAATCGGCGGGAAAGTTTCAGCCAGCGGACATCTCCCGTGTCGGCATACAGGTCTGCCAGCACTTCTTCCATCCCGCCAAACTCCGTATTGAGCATCGTTTGGACCTGTTCATCGGTCAAATCAGCCAAAATCCCCTCCGCCCAGGCGGCAAACTTGATTTCCATCTCCAGGGCCGTCTTATTGCCTGTATAACGATAGGCATCGCGCAGGCCGGCATAGGTCTTATGTAGCACATACCAGGGCGCCCACAGCCCGTTAAGGTCAAAACCGCCTGAGCGTATCTGGCCCCGACGGACGGCTTCAAAACACTCACGGCCCCCTTCCAGCGCCGATAAATACCCGTCGCCATGTTTGTCCTGAACTTCTTTCAGTTCCTTGACGATGAAGTCGGCTCGCTCCTTGAACCGCGGATCACCGGTAGCAGCCCACATCAGACTGACAGCCGAAAGATAATGCCCTGCAATATGGCCTGTCAGATTCCGTCCGCCGCCGTCCCATCCCCCATAGGGAGCGGCTTTGCTTTCCAGTCCCGCCTGCCGGCGATAGGAAACCAGCATCCGCTCAGGTTCCAGTTTCAGCAGATATTCGGCGTCCTTGTCCTGGGCTTGCTTCAGCGGCCCTCCAACCAGTCGAACCTTAGACAGTTCGATGGGTCGAGCCGGCAGACGTTGTTCTTTTTCGTATCTCAGAGTGCCTTGGACTTGGCCGCCGGCCATTCCTTGAAGAAATACGGCGGCTGCGATTACTGCTGAAATCCCCTTTTTCCCGGCATTCATACCCACGGCTGATCTCCTTATCTGCTGTTTCGTAATAGATTACCAGTTTTCCGCCAGAATGCTGAAATCATTCAGGTCAACGGTTCCGCTCATGTCCAAATCCAGCAGGCAGCACCACTGATTGCTGCTGGAGCAATCTTTTTCCAGCCAGCCCGCCGTCAATTCAGCCAAATCAAGCAGGTCGATGCATTGGTCGCGGTTGATATCCGGCCCAGGCGTAAGCGTCGGTGCGGAATCACCCAAATCCACAACTCGAAGATTGCGAATCTTTCCATCAAAGTAGAAATACTCGCCATTGTCATTCATGGCAAATCCAATTCGGTAATTTTTAGCCGCCAGCGCATCCGGATTAGCCGAATACGCATGGCTTGCACGCAATATTCCATTGACGTAAAACCACGCATGAGAACCGTCAAAATCCAGCCGAACCGTCTGCCATTGGTTTAGCGAAACCGGCACTTGCGTATTCCAGAGTCCTGCCCCGTCCAGGCAAACATAGAATAGCCCGTTGTTAAGGCCTATCCCGCTGCCATGCCGGCTGGAGCGTTCGTCATTGGAGTCAAAAATGCCTTCATAATAGGGTACGCTATCCGAACTGCGGGGGTAGATTTCCGCCAGCAGGCGGCGTTTCAGGCCGTTTCGCACCCCCGATTCCACTTTGGTCGCAGCCCCGTCGAAATCCATTTCACTGTCAAAAAACATCGCTGCCAGCCATCGGCCGCTGCGCCGGATTTCATTGGCAATCTCCGCCGCCGTCAGCGCTGTATTGTAAAAGCGGATGTCATCTGCCAGACCGCGATACAGCGCGCCGGCCCAGTTGCGTCCGACATAAAAGGCCTCAACAGCAGTGTAGTTGTTCGGACCTAACACCTGTTCGCTCACCAGATTGCTGACAGTTTGGTCCTCTGCCTGTCCGTTTATGTAGAGAATGCATTCGCTGCCGCTGAGGGTTACCGCCAGCGATGTCCACGAACCTGCCGGTATCTCAGAAAGGGACGTCAATACCGCCGTTGCTGTGCCGGTGGTAATGGTAAATTCCGCCTTGGCCTGGCTGTTGAGCCGCAATTCCAGAAACTTGCTTTCCGAAGCCCCCATAAACACCAGCGGCTGATTGCGGTTGTCGACCGGACAAATCCGCAGCCCGAAACTGCCTTCAACCGCATCACAAACGCTGCGGTTAAGAACGATATATTGATTTACGCCGTTAAGGCGCAGGACGGCACTGTTGGAAGCCGTATCATAGACCCGCAGAGGACGTCCTCTCAGCAGGGCCGGCTGGGCGCCGAATTCGTCCCAGCAGACCTCGCCTTCCGATTCTTCGATTCGGTACGAGGCCGTCAGACCCCGCGGTTTTCGCAATGTATTCCACCAGTAATCCTGGTACCAGTCGCCCCAGGGCACATGACTGAAATGAACCCCATCCGACAGCGTCCCCCCTGAATAATCATAAGCGGCGATACCCGTGCCGGAAATAGTGCCGCCGGAGATGGTACTGCACCCCTGAACAATCGCATAATCACTAACGATGGCGCCGTCGTACACGCCCGCATATCCCTCCACACGTGCCTTGCCTCTTACTGTCGAATTGGAAACAATCGCCCGGTCCCGAATACGGGCGTTGTCCCGGATGACAGACCCGCCCATAATCAGGGAATGACCGGAAACAATGGCCGAATTCTGGACGGTCGCCGAATCCGTCACGACGGCAAAGTTTTCTATCCGTGCCGTATTCAGAACCCGTGCTGTTCCCAGCACGCGTGCATTAGGTCCGACATAAGCCGTTGAGGAAACGGCTGCTGTCTTGGCGACAAATCCGCCGCCGTTGCTGTGGGCAGCACCTTCCGGAATGGCTGAAGAATACCGCCGCTCCGCCAGTGCTGGTACAGCCCCTTTCAGATAAACTTCATAACCATACCGCAGTCGGTCGGGATGCTTATCAATCGGCAGGGCATTATCAGTCCATTCCAGATTGAGTTTGGTGTCTGTCGGCGTTGCCGTCACAATTAAAAACAGTTTGGTCTCGCCGGGCTCCAGTTGGAAAACCTCCGACCCGGGCCTGAACACGTCGCTGTAGCGGACATTGCGCCAGTTCTCGTCTGCTGCCGCCAGCGACCAGCGCCAGTCTTCCGTTGAACCGGCTATATCCAAGCCGCGAACAGCCGCGTGAATCTCGCTGGATTGCGGCGTCAGAAGGTGCAGCATATACGCAAACCGCTCAGGCGCCCGTTCAAAGGGAACCCGATACCACCCCGGCGCATCCTGACAGGGTATCAGATGAGAGCCGATTTTGTACTTGAACAGGGCTTCTTTTTGCTCGCCGTTCCAGAAAATTCCCTGCATGATTTGGCCGTCGCTGAAATCCAGAAACGGCCAATGCCGCAGCCCGCCGGCTATAAAGGACCCTCTATCACTGCCGGCCGGAAGCAGGCCTGCCAGTTTGTTATAAATAGTCTGACCCGCGGAACCTTTTTTCCAGACGTCGGCCGCGGCATCCGGCAAACCCGCCTCGGCCCCGAAATCCCGAAGAACATGATGAATCCGGTAATCCTGATAAATCAGCGAGCCGTGATCCTGTCGAAAATTAGTAACATCAAAAATGCGGTCGCTTAGAGTATCTCCCAGCGACACGAGCATTTCAGCATAGTGCACATTGCGGTTGTGTCGAAGAAAGTTAGCGTGGGATTCCCAGTGGCCGCCGTCCAGATTGCCCAGTTGGTGCCCCTGAACATAATGGCCGAACTCATGCGGCACCGGATTACCCCAGCCCTCATCCAGCAGCCCGGAACCGTTGATGCCGATATGCATAAAGCCGTTCCATCCCCCGCACCAGAAACCATCATACCAGGTGATATGATTGATTTTGTACCGGTTTCCGTTCCGCCGCCGCAGTTCAAAACTTTCGAAGGGCTCGTCATAGTGAAGGTTTTTGCAATAGACCTGATAGGATTCTTCAATCATCCGCAGCGCCCGCCGTCCCATCTGCTCAGGATTGAAGGACGCATACCGCTGGTAGCTTTGCGGCGACCACCAGAACACGGCATGCTTGGATTCCATTGACTGAAGGTTTGAAAAACTTTCGCCGCTGTAGATATTCAAATCAGTATTCACCAGCAGAACATCGCCGGCCAAATCCCCCACCTCGATATAATCCAGCTGAAAGCTTTGGCCGTCACCGCCGCTTGTGCCCAGCGGATAAATCCGCAAATCAGTCAGCCGATCCCGCCACCACACGGCCAGCCCCAAATCCAGCCGATAAGTATGCCACTGTCCGTCTGTCGGAATGACGTCAGCCGGAATGACAAGATTGCGCGTAGAGCCGGTATTGATGAGAGGGGCATTGGTATGACCGTAATAAAGAATAATATCATCGCGTCTGCCTTCCGGCAGTTTCAGACGAAATTGGAGGTAATCAAAATAGCCGAAATCCAAATCCGGCCCATTGGCAACAGCAGTCCGCTCAAGATAAGGTTTGTCGGCGGAGGCGGTTGCACATAAAATTCCTTCCTCTATATTTACATCAGTCAGCCCCGATACCGTCCAGCCGTCCAGGGAGCCGTCTGTATCCCATGCTCCCAGCATAAATGCCGGCCCCTCACCGAAACCGGAAGAATGATCAACGAGTCTTGTCTCTGGTTCCAGCGTCAGAGCAGGATAGGTCCACGCCGATGGTTCCTCCTCCTCCGGTTCCGTAACCGTCAGAGAAAACTGGTCAAACGCCGCATATCCCAGGTCAGTCGAAAAGGTGCATTGAAAAAGGCCGACCTGAAGCGGAACATCCCGCAAATCCGGACGGCGGATGGGAGAGCAGGACATCTCTGTCCAATTTGTACCGTCTGCACTCCAGCGAAAATGGAACACCGCCCCTTTCTTTTCCAGCTGCAGCCATGGCCCCGCATTCCACGCCAGCCCGTTATGGCACAATTCCTCCCTCGCCCCATCATTGGCCATGCGGACAAAATTCCCGCAGTTCCAGATTGGAAAATAATCTATGCTGACCCAATCCTCACCGCTTCCGGCCAAATCGGGATTCAGAGGCGCACGAGCCATAATGCCGCAAGTATTGTGATAGACATTCTGATAAGCAGTCACTTTAACGGAGGCGATAAAATTACCTGTAACCGTTTTATAGAGAAACGGCCCCAGGGGGTTCCACGGCGGCCCGTAATAGGCATTTGCCGAGGCCATATACAATTGCCCTGGCCGGCTGCTCGAGGCGTTCAGATCGCTGACCGTCTGTCCGGCCTCCAGACCGATGAAGCCATCCCAGATAGTACCGCTGACTCCCTCGGTCAGATAGTTCCGCGGTGTGTCGAACAGATCCGTATAAACCTCGGCACTTGCCGTTTGGCACAGCCCGAATACAGCAAAAATACCAATCAGTTGCCTTGCTCGGATAAGATTCATTCAGACCCCCTGTTTGAAAGAAAAAGGCCGGGAGCAGGCCGCTCCCGGCCGGCAAAATCGATTAACTTTAACGGCTTAACGCAAATCCGCACACCCCGCATCATACGGATGGGTACAGTCAAGCCATGCGGATGCCAGTTCACTCAAATCCAGAAGGTCAACAAGACAATCCCTGTTAAAATCGGCCCACAGATATTCCCAGGCACCGCATTCATTTTCCAGAATGCTCACCTCCACTGTCAGCGGTCCTAAGGCATCATATTCCCCGCCGTTGGAGGCCGTCAGCGTCAGGATTGCCGTATGAGGATCTGTTTCAAGAACAGCATCATCTATGGCCGTTACGGTTACTGTCTGCGGTATCTTCCAGTCTTCAGCAGTAAAAATCAGCTGTTCCGGCTCGACAGTTACCTGGCCCTCGCCATCGGCAATGTTTACGATTACCGGAGCAGCCAGCGGCGGAATCTTCAGCCGTACGGTAAATGTGCCGGCCGCGCCGCCTTCCGCTGCTTGAACCCCATCACCGCTGTCCACCAGCAGCCCGGGTGTTTCCATGATGTGAATCAGGGCGCCGGAGCTGATCAGCACGCCGTTCCAGTTCGGATCGGCACTGGCGACCTTTGCCGTCAGCGTCAGGTACTGGTCCGACTCAGGAACCGTATCTGCAGCCGCCGTAATCTGAATCAGATGGGGCTGAGCATACTCGGCTGCCGGAATGGAAAGGGTATAGGGTTCTCCCGCCGAAGCGGTCCCGATCATAATATCGTTGGGCTCGGAATTCGGGTCCGCTCCTGCCGCCGCAACAGCACTGAACGTTGCGTCAATATCAGCTGTCGGTGCAGAAACACCTTCCGTATCAAGCTGGAACTGCACGAGACCGCTGTCGGCCTCACACTCTGTCAAATGCAGTGTTCCGCTCAGAGAGCCGCGCGTTTTTTTCAGGGAGAAATAGTCGTATTCGACAAACCCCAGCGCTTCACTGAATGTGCATTGATACAGACCCACCTGAAGGGTCGGCACATTCATATCCTCGCGAATCAGCGGATTGGCCGAAGGGAACGGCTCCCACCTGACGCCGTTAACACTGTGGTAGCAGTAGAACGCTGCCCCTTGCCGGACGACCTTCAGGTAGCGGCTGCCTTCCCAGCCCGTTCCCATCACATCGGTTTCGGTGCGAGCGCCGTTGTCATTGTACCAGAGGATATTTCCGCAGCTCCAGATCGGAAAGTACGTGGCCTGGATATTATCCTCGCCGGCCCCGCCTGCAGCCGTATCCGCCAGACGCACCATAATGCCGCCGGCATTGTTAACCACGCCGTCCTGCGCCGCAATGCTGTTGGCATATTCGGAAATATAAGTTTCCACTTCAAAATCACCGGTAACATTGATATACAGGAAAGGCCCGGAGGTATCGTTGCCGCTCCAGTAGGAATTGGCCGATGCCAGACGTAGCACCCCGCTGGTTGTTATCGATGCGGTAGCATCGGTCGTGTTGCCGCCTGTATCCATCAGCCCGCTCCACATCGAACTCGGACCCTGGGTATAGTCCCACGGACAGTCAAAGGTGTCCGCAAAAGCACCATTAGTCAGCGGCGGCGGTGGGCACGGAAGATAGTCGTTATCAATCACCGCAATCGCCAGTCCGGCTATCGGAGTCAGGACCCTGTCAAGGTAATCCGGGTCGCCGGCGGTTATCACTGCTCTAATAAGAACAGAATGCTTGCCTTCAAAAACATTGTCATCTTCGGCGACAATCGGAACCAGCACAGGCGTGCTGTAGGCGGCCGCAGGAATCCTCACCACATAGGGCTGGCCGACCTCAGAAGTCCCCAATTGAGCATCCGCGTAGGTGCCGGCAAAACTCAGCGCTACCTCCAGGTCCTCCGTCGGACCCTTGCCGGTTATCGGATTCATATAAATCTGCACAGTAATCTGAGCCGGCTCGCCGCCCTCTGGAATCGACGAACTGCTCGAACTTAAAGAGCCGGCCTCAAAAACACCCCCGATTTGCTGGATTTGCGCTTTGGTCAGCGCCGTGTCATACATTCGTATAGAGGCAATCGAGCCGGTAAACGGGTGCGTTCCATATACATTCGGCATAGCGCGGGCAATGCGCATCAGCTGCTCTGCATTGATGCTCAGCGAGCGGGCGGCCACGGTGTCGCTGATGCCGTTGACATACAGTCTTACATTGACCCCGTCATAGGTTGCCGCCAGATGCACCCACTGGCCGGTCGGCGGAGCATTGGTATAGAACACATCATTCCAGAACGTCAGAGCACGAGTCCCGAAATTAAAGTGAGCAGTCCCGCCGCCGCGATCGGCCCATTGAAACAGGCAGTCCTCCCCCGTCGTGGACGGCGCATACGCCCACACCAGAATCGACCACGGATGGGCACCCGTCAGGTTCGCCGGAGCAGGAATATCCGACTCCATCCATGCTCCGTTGGCAAAGGTAACCGCCTTGCGCCCTGCAACAGTTTCTACAACGGCGTTGGGATCAACCACATCATCATCAGGCATGTCGGCAATGGCAAAAACGCCTCCGGCGGCTCCGGCGTTGGCCCAGCGGGTCAGCTGCCCTTCGGGCAGGTCGGATGCGTCCAGATGAATCAGAAGCGCTGCCGGAGCCCCAGCGATTAGGAACAGCGCCAGCAGCAAACTTGTAACAATCACTGTCTTTTTCATAATTTGAATCTCCCATATTGAGGTTCATCACTTCGCTTGCATATTCCTCTCGCAGCCCGGCCGGTTTACCGGCTGTCAACGCACCCTTCCATATACGGCAGCGTGCACAAACTCCACTCGGCGGCAAATTCCGCAACATCGCTCAAATCTACACTGCAATCCTGATTGGAATCAAACGCCGAATAGCCCCACGCACCGCATTCATTTTCCCGAATGGTTGCAGAGAGTGCCTGAACACTGACATCCTCATAGGCCGGGGCCGTCGTACTGACGACAAATGTGATGGTTCCGGTATGGGGATCTGTTTCCAGAACCGCATCATCAACGGCTTTCACCGTGACGGTCTGCGGCACTGCATAGTTATCTGTTGTAAATGTCAGCGAGGTTGGATACACCGTGATTTGGCCGTCGGTCTCGATAAACAGCGTTACATCCGCTGCCGGCGGCTGACTGAGTGTTACGCTGAAACTGTCGGTCAGCGTGCCGTCTTCATCCGTCACAAGCCCGTCCCCCTCGTCTATCAGCACAGCCCCCTTTTCATTATCAATCACCGTTACCAGCACCCATTGTCCCAACTGCCGGTTATAATTGGCGTCCGCACTGTAGGTCAGAACTTTCAAGCCGATATATTCGAGCCCTTCCGAAAAAAGGTCTTCTGTGGCCTGAACAGTAAATGTCTGCTGGGTTGTTCCGACGGGAAATGTCAGCGTCAGCGGCAAGCCCTGTTTTTCAGCACCCGCCAGCAGAATGTCGTTGGGGTCATTATCATCCGCTGTATAAAGGTAAGGAATGGCATAAGGAATAATCTTGACCTGAACCTCTTCTGTGGGAGTCGGGCCGGTCAGCGTAACGGTCAGTGTGGCGCTTGTCTGACCTTCTTCATAGACAGTCGCGTTGCCGGAAACCTGGGCGACTACTTTGCCGGCATAGAAAAAGTCAAAATCGGTCCAGCCGACGTTGGATGAAAACATAGCATGAAACAGCCCGACCTGAACGGTTTCAGGCATGTCGGTGCGGGTCCAGCCGGCCATCATCGGAACCCAGTTTACACCGTCCTGGCTGACTGACGGATGAAAAACATTCCCGACCCGTTCCATCTTCATAAAGCAGTAGCGGTCCACATTCAGGCCCGTTGCTCCATCCTCGCCGGCGCGGTAGTGGTCAACAACATTCCAGGTAATATGTCCGGTCCACCTGGAGAAAAAGGCACTCTGAACCATATTCTCGCCTTCCGAATTATCCGGATCGCGGGCAACCAGACCCGCCGCCTGATGATCAAGAGCATAGTCGTTAATGCCGGCAAAACGGGTAATAGCCGTAAAGTCGCCGGTCTGCCTGGACAGAAGCATCGGAGATACATCATCGCTGCCGTCGCCGTTCATGTCCCAATTTCCTCCCCATTCGCCGGCTGTTGTGTTGGCCGACTGCATGCGCACTTTGCCGGAAAAGCTTTCAATCTGAAGGGAGGACCCGCCGGAGGTATAAACCGCGTCCCAATCTGTGCCGGCAACCCCCTCCGTCAGAAAATTGCGGGCCGTGTCAAAATCATCGATCAGAGCCCATGCCGGTGCGGCACAGATTACACTCAGCACGATAAAAGATAGTCTTTTTTTCATCATTGGTACTCCTATAAAAACATTTTTTCCCTTGTTTCGGATGCTGTGATAAAACTGCCGCTTCAGCCGCTATCTAAACTGACTCTCAATCATAGACCGACCTCCTTTCTGATGTTTTCATCCGGCGGCTGTATCCAGTCGCTTCTTCTCATCTCCGCCTTTCTTGGGATTATCTGATATGCCTCTTCTAAACAATTGGCATCGCACCATGGTTGGTACCGTAAAGTAAGTGCTCGAATCCGTTTATAGTCTCCTGGAACAGGAATGGTCATAGTGGGCTCATCGGAAGTGCAAAAACAAGAAATGCTGAAAAAACCCGCTCTCCACCCGACGGTTCTCAGCAGCAGGCGGAATCGGCTGGAATAAACTGCCCATCCCTTAAATGCTTCTTGGGGCCGAGGAGAAAACAAACTCCTCCTCTGATGGTTCCGCACATTCGGAACTATCCCTCGCCGCGTCCTCATTTCATCGCCCAGGCCTGCCGAAGTTATCGATTAACCAAGCGGCGTATCGCCCCCTCTCGATGCTGCCGCGTACGGGAAAAACACAAGCGATTGCGAAAAAAAGGAATCTATTGGTCGATAATGGGCTGCTGCATTTTGAAAATGTGAATCGGGAGAAGTTAGAAAACTCTGATAGAAGAAAGGAACAAAAGACAAGTCGCTTCCTGTGGTATAGTCGTATTTCATTTACAGCCCTCGCCCATTCCTATACGGTTCTTCATTGTAGCAAATTTCAGCCGGTGATGTCAAAAGATTATATTCTTTTTTGTCTTTGGGACTGCTCATCCGCCGCGAAGTTTTGGTGCCGATTTTACCCTTGACAAATACAAATGAACGGGGTATATGTTTGCCGGATAAAGAGTTAGGCATTTTAGGGCGGTTAGCTCAGCTGGCTAGAGCACCAGCTCGACACGCTGGGGGTCACAGGTTCAAGTCCTGTACCGCCCATTTGAAAAAACCTCATTTCCAACTTAGGAAATGGGGTTTTTTCTTTCCCTCCGGCGGACAGAATGTTAGAATTACCTCCTATATGCTCAAAGCAGACAGTCCTATCCTTCAAATTTGGGAGGCAGACAGATGGCAAAACGCAGACTTTTGCTCGCAGGAACTCTTAGTGCAATTCTGGCCTTGTTATGTCTTGATACGGCGGTTTGGGCTCAGCAGGATGAGCCGATGAATCCTTCCCCGACGCCGGCCAAACTCAAAGCCCTCATTCTCGACGGCCAGATGGTTTTTGCCGGCCACAAATGGCAGGAAACCACCCCCGCCATGAAAACTATCCTCGAATCTTCCGGACGATTTGTCGTCGATGTTTTTACCTTTCCCCCCAAAGGCCGGCCCAACGATGATTTCTGCCCCGCCTTTGCTGATTATCAGGTCATCATAATGAATTATGAAGGCGACCCCTGGCCCGAAAAAACCCGCCGCGACTTCGTCAACTTCATCCAGCAGGGCGGCGGCCTGGTGGTGGTGCATGCAGCCGACAACGCCTTTCCCGACTGGCCTGAATGGAATGAAATGATCGGATTGGGCGGCTGGGGCGGACGCGATGAAAAGGCCGGCCCGATGGTGTGGTGGGAAAACGGCAAACTGGTTTACGATGACTCCCCAGGCCCGGCGGGCTATCACGGCGAAAAGGCCGACTGGCTGGTGACCATCCGCAGCCCCAATCATCCTATTACCGCAGGCCTTCCCGAAAAGTGGCTTCATTGCTGCGACGAACTCTACAGCAAACTGCGCGGACCCGCTGTCAACCTGAACGTGCTGGCCACCGGCTGGCAAAGCCCCCAGCAGCACGGCACCGGACGCGATGAACTTTGTCTGTTTACCATCACCTACGGCAAAGGACGAATCTTTCATACCACCCTCGGCCATGATGTTGCTTCGATGAGCTGTGTCGGCTTTATCGTCACATTCCAGCGCGGTGCCGAATGGGCCGCCTGCGGCTCTGTCGCCAACACCGGCGTGCCCGAGGATTTCCCCACTCCTGACCAAACACGCATCCGAAAACTGATTCCCGCCCTGTAGCCGTTGTGCCCCGCAGGGGTTATCGGACGCAGTTGCGATAGTTATCGGACACTGCAAAAAAACTGCCCAGGGAATTAATGTTCCTGACCGCCGAACGGCGAAAGATACAGTAATATCAAGACTGTATCAAACATCGCCGTTTGAGTTATCGGACGAGCGCCAAAATGGATTTTGTGTGAGGGCATGCGGATGGATACCAAAGAAATTATGAGCCGAAAAAGCCGCCTCAGTCAGGCAATGGATTGGATGAGCGAACCTGCCCACTCCTCGGCGGAACAAACTGTCGAAGCATCCGATCGCATCGCTCTGCTCGAAGAGCAGCTCCAGCAGGCGCAGCAGAGGGCGGCCAGACTCGAACTTCAAAAAGAAAACTTGTCGCAGACCTGTGCCTCCCAGGATGCCTATATTGCCCAGTTGGCCCGCGAGTTTGAAATGCTTCAGGCCGACAAGTCCCGCCAGGCCGAGGAGATTGAAAACCTGCGGGCTCGTCAGGCCGACTCCATGCAGACGCATCAAACCGTTGAGCAGCTTAGCCGGCAGCTCGAGGAGGCCCGGGCTCAGCTCTTTCATCTCAAAGAAGCCGCCCAGATTCACCAGCTCGAGGCCGACCGCAAGCAGGATGCTATGGATGCAGCCCTGCGCGAAAAGCAGGCCGTTCTTGAAGAAAAGCAGGCGGCGATGGCTCGTCTCGAAGCCCGCCTTGAAGAACTGCTCGGTCGCCATCAGGACCAGACCGGCCAACTCGAACACTTCCAGCAGACTTGCCGGCAGCTCGAGGAGGAAAATCAAACCCTCCGCGAACATCTGGCCGAACTGACCAGCCGGCTCGATGTAACTCGTCTGCAGAAGGAAATGACCGACCAGCAGGTCGAACAAATGCAGGTGCTCCAGAATCATTCGGCCCAGCAGCAATCGCGGATTCATCAGCTCGAGGAAGAACTGGCCCATGTTCGACAGGCCGCCCGCACCCTCGAAGAGGCGCTCTGCCGGCAGCGTCAGACCGCAGAAGAGCAGACAGGCCGTCTCCAGCAGAAACTCATCGAGCAGGAGAAACTCTTCCAGAGAATCGCCGAGGAGCGCGACCAGCTGATAATTGAAGTGGATGATTTGCAGGAAACCAACAGCCGCCTGAAGGAAGAATATGCCGCAATGAAACTTCGGCTGGAAGAGGCGACCCGACAGTTGGAGGAAAGGATCGCTCAAAGCGGACGCGACGAGCAGGAACTTTACCAGCTGCGCGAACAGCAGCACCAGACCGTTCAGCTCCGCCGGCAGCTTCAGCAAAAGGAAGAGGAACTTCAGCAGGCCCGCCAGACCATTCAGCACCAGCAGGAACTGCTCACAACTACCCAGCAGCAGCAAGCCGCCGAACTGGCTGCCGTTCGTCAGCAGCTGCTCGAGGCCCGGGAAACCATCGCTTCCCTCCGCCAACACCAGACCCAGGCCCAGGAACGTCAGCAGACAATCGAGCACCTCAGCAGGGAACTGGAAGAGGCCCGCGGCCGAATTCATCAGCTCGAAGAGACGCTCCGCAATGTTCAGGAGCAGGCCGCTCTTCAGCAGGCCGCCCTCCAGACCGACCTTCAGGAACAGCGGACGCTCTGCAGCAATCTCACGGCCCAGCTTCACCAGTCCGAACAGGCCCGCCGGCTGCTCGAACAGGAAAAACAGCAGCTTCAGGAACGCCTCCAGCAGCAGGCCGATGCTTCCCAAAATGCCGCTCGGCAGCTCGAAGAGAACCGCTCTTATCTGGCCGGCCTGCGCGAAGAATCGCTGCGCCGTCAGCAGGAAGCCGACCAGCTTCGCAAGGCCCTTCAGGAGGCCCAGCAGAAACTTCAGATGCACGAAAGCACTCGCACCCTCGCTCAAGAGCAGATAAGCCGGCTTGAAGCCGAAGCGGCAGACCTGCGAACCTGTCTCCAGCAGGTACTCGAGGAGAAAGTTGCCCTTCGCAAGCAGCTCGCATCGCTGGAGGAATTTGAAACCAAATATCTGGCCGCCGAGCAGGCCCGCCGGCAGCTCCAGCGGGATTGGGAAGATTTGCAGCTCCGGCTGGAGGAAAAGAACCGCCTCATCGAACGGGCCGCCGCCGCCGAACAGGAGACCCGCCGCAACCTGGAGCAGTTGCAGGAAAAACTGGAGCAGAAAACCCTCCAGATGACGCAGATGCAGCAGCAGGAAGAGCACCTCCTCCGGCAGATTGACTCCCACAACCGCACCATTGAGCAGGCCCGTCAGTCCTATGAGCAGCTGCTCGAAGAAATGGAACTTCGCCAGCAGGAATTCGACAAGCAGTGCCGCCAGCGCGATGAGCAGATCGAGCAGCTCACCCGAAAATTGGCCGAAGTCTCTAGCCGGGCGCAGGAGTTTGAACAGCTCAGTGCCCAGCGGCATCAGGAAAATAATCAGCTCCGTGAATCCCTCCAGCACACTCAGGAACAGGCGGCAGACCTGCAGGCCCGGCTGAGCCGCTGCGAAGAAGACAACCAGACCCTTCGACGCCAGGTGGAGCAGCTGCAGGAATCCGTAAACCAGCTGGCCGAAACGCAAAGCCAGCTCCAGAAAGCCCGACGCTATATCGAATCCATGGAACAAATGCTGGCCCGACAGACGGCGGAACTCGAAGCCGTGCACAAGCAGCTCAGCAAACATGTCGAGTTTGCTCGTCAGCTGCAAATTCTCAGCCGGCAGTCCGAAGGCATTTGGGACCTGCCGCTGATTCACCCCTCCGAGCCGCCCAAGCCCGCCGAGTCCGCTTCAGCGCAGCCGACCCCGCCCTCAGAGAGTGCCTCAAAGCAGACTCCCTCGCTGGAGCATCCGCTTCGAACGCCGTCATCGGCAGAAGAATCGGCCGAGGCAAAAATTGCGGCACTTCGCAATCAACTGATGGAACAAACAGAAAACCTGCGCAGAGCGCACGAAACAATTCGTCTGCTTCGCGAACAGAAACAAACGAATGATTCACCTGCACCGAGCATGACAACCGTACCGGCGGCCGACGATTCTGCTTCACCGGAAATTTCCTGGACCAGCAAGCCTGCCGCCGAACGGCAGACCCGCGCGGCGGTCTGGCAATTCCTTGAAGAGCAGGAAGTAAAGGGCTATCAAAAGCAGATCCCCACCCCCAAACCAGCGCCCGTCGCGGTGCCGCCGATTCCGGCCAGACCTGCCAAGCCGGCTCAGCCGGCATCGGCCCAGCCGGCACCGGCACAGCCGGCGGAACCGGACGAAAAAACCAAATCTTTGTTTCGCAAATTCGGTCTGCTGGGCGGCTGGTCCGGAAGCAAATGACCCTGCTTTTCCACGTTGAACACACAGACAGTTAAGGCGGTCTTCAGACCGCCTTTTTTATTGCCTTGAATAGCCCCTGAGGGCTGCGGCCTTACGAAAAACAGAAGCGAACTCCAACTGGTTTTGTCGGTAGCGAGCGATCAGCCCGAGCCGAAAAGATTTGATTTTCCTAAGCCGGATAGGTTTTGTATAAAGTAAGCGTCAGCTTTTAAACGGAGGCAAAGACATCTTTTTCGAAAGGGCGGTTCAATGAGTCTGTGGAGCGAATTCAAGGCGTTTGCCATGCGGGGCAATGTGATTGACATGGCCGTCGGCATCATCATCGGCGGGGCCTTCGGCAAAATTGTCAACTCACTCGTAAATGATGTGATGATGCCGCCGCTCGGAATGCTGCTCGGGCAGATGGATTTTTCCCAGTTTTCCATTACCCTCAAAGACAGGGTGGTTTCCGAGACGGGCCAGGTCATCAGCGAAGCAGTCAAAATCAACTACGGAATGTTCCTCAACACACTGATTAATTTCTTCATCGTTGCCATTGCCATTTTTGCCCTGATTAAGGTCATCAATATGGCCAAGAGGAAGGAAGAAGCCGCTCCCGCGCCGGGCCCCAGCCGACAGGAAATCCTCCTCGAAGAAATTCGCGACCTGCTGGCAAGAAGATAGTCGGCAGTCGTCCCTTACGACATTTTCCGGATGCGGACCTCGATGGCTTTTTCCCCGGCCAGCAGACGTACCAGCTCCTGCGGGTCGGTCTGCCCATAATGATAGGGATAAAGCACCTTCGGATAAAACATCCGCGCGGCCGCCGCAGCCATTTCCGGCGTCATCGTATAGGGCAGATTCATCGGAAGAAAGGCAACGGCAATATCCTTAAGATGCTGCATCTCAGGGATATTTTCCGTATCGCCGGCGACATAAACACGTGTTTTCCCGAAAGTGATAAGATAGCCGTTGCCGCGTCCTTTCGGATGGTACGGCTGCCCGTCCGGCCGCTTATGGACAAAATTGTAGGCCGGCAACGCTTCAATTTCCAATCCAAGAATCTTCTTCTTTTCCCCATTCTTCATCACCAGACCGTCGGCAATAGTCTCCTTGCAGATTTCGGGCAAAACAACAGCCGTGCTGTCTTTTCGCAGAATGCGGATGGCCTGCTCATCAAAGTGGTCGGGGTGCTCGTGGGTAATCAGAATCAGATCGGCCTTGGGCAGTTTGGAGTAATCGGCCAGCTTCGTCCAGGGGTCAATATGAATCACCTTGCCGCCGCAGGCCATCATCAGCGTCCCGTGCCCGATGAAGGTAATGGTCAGAGCTCCGAGGTCTGTCTGAAAAACATCCGTTTCGAAGGTTTTTTCCTGATTTTCCGTGGCGGAGGCGGGTGGTTCTGATTGGCTGGCTGTCTGGGCGAAACCCCCAACACCCCAAACGAACATCAGCACCAAAAAACTGAAGAAGAAAGAGATTGGCTTCATTGTCATTTCTCCTGAAAAGTTTATTTTCCTGACAGCATCGTTTGCCTCCGTGCTGCCGGTCTTACTTCAATTGAAAGATTTCCGGCGGAATTTCTTTGTTGATGATCTCTTTGTCCTCTTCCGGGATTAAAGCGGTTTCGAATGGGGTCTTTCCGGATTCGTTTTTTAGGGCAGGGTCGGCCCCATATTCCAAAAGGATCTTCACCGCCTGCGGATTGGCTTTCGAGCAAGCACTCCAAAGCGGCGTTCGTCCATATTTGTCAAAATGATTCGGGTTGGCTCCGGCCTCCAGAAGGATTCGCAGGCACTCTTCCTGACCACGGCGAACGGCATAAAAGAGGGGGGTCTGCCCCTCGTTATCCGTTTTGTTCACATCAGCGCCGGCATCGAGCAGCAGGGTCAGAATGTCTGCTTTCTGAGACGAAAAACTGTCTCTGTCCAGGAGAGCATGGAGAAGGGTAAAGCCCTCTTGATTTTGCTGATTCGGGTTTGCCCCATATTTTAGAAACAGTTCAAACAGGTCTTTTTGAGCCGGAGCCCAGAAAAGCGGCGTATTACCTTTGTGTTCCTGTGCGTGAATATTGGCGCCATGCTGAAGGAGAAATTCGATGGAATGAATATTTTCGAAACGGGCGGCCTGATGAAGAGGCGTGATGCCGGAATTGGAGGCGGCATTGACATCGGCCCCATAATCCACCAGCACACGGAGCTTCGATGGGTTGTCGTACAGGACAACGGCTTCATGAAGCGGAGTAAAACCCCCATTGTCGCGAGCATTGACAGGGACTCCTAAGTCCAGAAAAAATTGGATGGGGCCGTGATTGTAGGCGGCTTTATGAAGCACCGTTTCGCCGGTTTTCGGGTGGAGCTCATCGACGCGAAATCCGTTTTGGAGATAAAAGAGGATGAGTTCTTTCTTTCCGAAGATGGCGGCGGTGAAAAATGGCGTGTTTTGGCTGGCATCTTCAGCCCGCAGGTCGGCCCCCGCGTCCGCCAACAGTTTGACCATATCCAGCAATCCCAGCTGCGTTGCCAAATGCAGAGCGGTCCATTGGTCCGGAGGACGGCGATAATTGACATCGGCCTTCAGTTGGATAAGCCGGCGAGCCATCGGCAGGTCGTTTAGATACACTGCCGTTTGCAGCGGAGTGAACATCTGCCCCAAAAAGAGTTTGCAGACGGCATTCAGATCGGCACCGTTTTGAACAAGATTTTCCAATCGTTTTGGGTCATTGAGCAGAACAGCTCGATGAATTTCTGAGTCCGCTTTTTGAACCCATTCGGCTCGTTCTGCGTCCCTTTCGGCCTGCCGTTCTTTTTCCTGTTCTCTTTGGATTTGCTCAACGGTTTGCTGACGGCTCGATGTTTGTTTGGAAAAAGATTCGAGCACGGCAGCGGCTTTGGCTTGCTTGGCCTCTTGAGCGATTTGAAGCGGAGTCTTGTTTTGAATATCCCGAGAATCTGGATTCGCACCGGCCTTCAGCAGGGTTGTCAGGATTTCTGTATTTCCGCACTGAGCGGCCTCATGAAGCGCAGTCCGGTCCAGGTAATCCGTTCCATTGACATCAGCCCCGGCATCCAGCAGAAATTGACAAAGAGAAGGGTTGTTCCGAGATGCCGCCCAATGCAAAACCGTCCGGCCGTAACGATCGCGGGCTTCCAGGTCTGCTCCCTTTTCAAGCAGCCAGCGAATGATTTGCTCGGATTGGACGGCGATATGGATAGGATATTCTCCGACTCCATTCGGCTGATTGATGTCAGTCGCTCGTGCTGTCATCTTTTTCAGAATCCCTAAGGCCCCTGTATCCATGGTATTGGAGCAGAGAATATGCAAAGGGGTATCCCCCCGCAAATCCGCCAGCGTGATATCCGGATTGGCTTGAAGAAGAATCTCGCAGCTTTCCAGATGCTGGATGGAGGAAACCTCACAGGCATAATGCAGCGGAGTTCTCCCGAAAGAGTTTTGGACATTGACATCGGCACCGTGCCCCAGAAGAAATTTGACGGCCGTTCTTCTGCCGCCTTGCGCCGCCAGATGCAGGGGGGTATTTCCAAAGCGGTCTTTTGCATTCACATCGGCTCCGCAGCTGACCAGAAGGGTGAGAATTTCTTCCTCTGCGTCTTTGAAAGCCGCCCGATGCAGAGGGGTTTCGCCGAGCGGTGAGCGGACATTGATATTCACTCCGCGGGTGAGGAGCCATTCAATCATGGTTTCGATTTCCTGTTCGGCTGCCCAGTGCAGAAGGGTGTATCCGTCTGGGTCCAAAGCGAATGGGTTTACCTTTTGCTCCGAAAGGGAATCCAGAAAACTCTGCCATTCCGGATGCTGTGTGTTGACGGTCAGATTGTCCCAGGCATCTTTCGTCTTAAACTTTTCCGGAATCCAGGCGGGCGGCTGGAGCACATAGGGAACCTCTCGCGGGTTATATCGTAAAATCATCTCTTTCTTGGCCGGCAGTTCCATCCCGGCATACTTGATCAGAGAATAAGAACTATCTCGAAGAAGAGGAATATTAGGGTCGGCCCCCTGCTGAAGAAGAAAAGCAAATATCCGATCGGATGCTTCATAAAGGGCATCTGCTAAAACTGATTTCCCGTTACCGTTAATTGCATTGAGCGAGGCCCCTTTGGCGGTAAGCAGTTGAATCAATTCGGCATCCTGCGCAGATACGGCCAGATTGATGGGTAGCCGCCCTTTTCCATCGAGCGCTGTCAGATCGGCGCCGTGCTCAAGCAGAAGGGCGACAAATTCTTTATTTTTTTTCTGGATAGCAAGATGGAGGCAGGTGTGTGCATTGTTGTTATATCGATTGGGGTCGGCCCCCTTGGAAAGCAGCCAGGCGACGACATTGCCTTTGTTGTGATCAATCGCGATATGCAGGGCGGTCCACCGATAACGGTTGGCCCGATTGAGGTCGGCTTCCTGCTCGAGCAGAAACTGGCAGGCCTCGAGGGCCCCCTCGGAAGCCGCACACTGAAGCGGGGTCCATCCATTCCGAGGATTGGGGGTGTCAGGGTGAAGGCCCGCTTCGAGAAACAGACGGATGATTTCAGGCAGGTTTTTTGCGGCTGCTCCATGAATCGGCAGCCATTGATTCGCATCGCCGAACCTCGAGTCGGCTCCCATACTCAGAAGAAACTTAACCATATCCGGATGGTTTTCGACGGCAGCCAAGTACAGAGGGGTTCGTCCTTTTGAGTTTACGGATTGCAGATTGGCGCCTTTGGAGACGAGCAGACTGGCAATTTCAATATTTCCATTGGAAGCGGCTATATGCAGAGGCGTCTGTCCGTCTTTGGAGGCAATATTCGTATCAGGATCAAATCGGAGGATTGTCTGAACAAGTTTTTCATTATTGGCCTGTACGGCCAAAAAAAGAGGGGTACGGCCCTGTTCATCTTGTGCGTTGACATCTTGCCCTTTCTGGAGCAACTGGGTGATTTCGTCGGTGGGGTCCTGAGATTGTGCCCGCGGAGCAGCAGATCCTGAAAAAACAATTCTGGAGGCAAACAGCAAAAAAAGAGTAAACAGAATACGGGAAGCGGCGGCGCAGTTTTTCATAAGTTCCTCCTATTTAAATTGGTTCAAACAGATAGTTAAGCCATTTTTGACTCGCAAATCAAGATATTTCTATCAAGGTTCTGCCAAATTGACATAAGACTTTTTGGTGTGAATAATCGTAAGTCATTCTATAACAAGAGGATATGATTTCTAATCCTACCTGGCACATGCTTTGCACCACCCATCTTATACGGAATTTTTGAAACTTATAATCAAAAGGAGATTGAAATATGGCAAAAATTATCGGCATTGACCTGGGGACAACCAACTCAGTCGTGGCGGTGATGGAAGGAAGCACCCCAAAGGTGTTGATTAATTCCAGCGGAAGCCGCCTGACCCCTTCTGTAGTTGCGTTTACAGAAAAAGGAGAACGGCTGGTGGGACAGGCCGCAAAACACCAGCAGATAACAAACCCAAAAAATACCATCTTCTCCATTAAACGGTTTATGGGGCGCCGCTACGAAGAGGTTGCTGCGGAAGAAAAGATGGTGCCTTATACGATTGTCGGCAAGCCGGGAGAATTGGTAAAGGTAAGGGTACGGGATAAAGAATATACTCCACCGGAAATATCCGCAATGATTCTCCAAGAACTCAAGAAAACAGCGGAGGACTATCTTGGGGAAAAAGTTACCCAGGCCGTCATTACTGTGCCGGCCTATTTTAACGACTCCCAGCGTCAGGCCACTAAAGACGCCGGAGAGATTGCAGGGCTGAAAGTGGCGCGAATCATCAATGAACCTACGGCCGCGGCTTTGGCATACGGCCTGGAAAAGAAGAAAAATGAAAAAGTTGCTGTCTTTGATTTTGGCGGCGGTACGTTTGATATTTCAATTCTCGATATCGGAGATAATGTTTTTGAGGTTCTCAGTACCAACGGCGATACTCACCTGGGAGGCGATGACCTTGATGAAGTCCTGATTAATTATCTGGCCGACGAGTTCAAAAAGAAAGAAGGCATTGACCTGCGGCAGGACCCAATGGCCCTCCAGCGGCTCAAAGAGGCCGCGGAAAAGGCCAAGTGCGAACTGAGTACCCAGATGGAAACCACCGTCAATCTGCCCTTCATTACGGCAGATCAGCATGGGCCTAAGCATCTCAACATTGCCATCACCCGCAGCAAGTTTGAGGCCTTGTGCGACCATCTCTTTGAGCGGCTCAAAGCGCCGTGCTATCGGGCATTGGAAGACGCAAAACTCAAACCGGAAGGGATTAATGAAGTCCTGCTGGTCGGCGGTTCAACCCGAATCCCCAAGGTCCAGCAGATTGTCCGCGAAATCTTCAAGAAAGAGCCCAATAAGAGTCTGAACCCTGACGAAGTGGTCGCAATTGGTGCCGCCATTCAGGGAGCGGTGCTGGCTGGCGATGCGGGGGTCAAGGATATCCTCCTGCTCGATGTTACCCCGCTGTCTTTGGGGGTGGAAACTCTCGGCGGTGTAATGACGAAGCTGATCGAAAGGAATACTACAATTCCTACCAGCAAAAAGGAGATATTCTCCACAGCCACGGACAGCCAGACCAGTGTGGATATCCATGTTCTGCAGGGAGAGCGTGAATTTGCCAGAGATAACCGAACCCTCGGCAGGTTCCAGCTGACGGGAATCCCCCCGGCGCCTCGTGGAGTGCCTCAAATTGAGGTCACCTTCGACATTGACGCCAATGGGATTCTGAATGTCTCTGCCAAAGACCTCGGCACTGGAAAAGAGCAGTCAATCGTTATCCAGTCCAGCTCCGGTCTGAGCAAGGAAGAAGTCGAACGGATGGCCAAAGAAGCCGAACTTCACGCCGCGGAAGATAAAAAACGCCGTGAAGTCATCGAAATGAAAAACCAGGCCGACCAGATGATTTATCAGACCGAAAAGCAGCTCAAGGACTTCGGAGACAAAGTGCCGACCGATGTACGGGCAAAGATTGAGTCGGCGATGAACAACCTCAAAGAGGCCATTAAGGGCGACGACGGAGAGGTCATTCGTCGGGCACTGGACAACTTCAACAGGGAGGTCCAGGAACTGGGCAAGGTCCTCTATGAAGAAGCAGCCAAAAAACAGACCTCCGCGGCCGGTTCAGCAGGAACCGCCTCAGGACATACACCGCCGCCTCCGGAGGGAGAAGTTCGCCGCAAGGGTGGACCCGATGATGTGATTGATGCGGAGTTTGAGCCTAAGTAATGTAGTTGAAAGAGATATTGGCTGTCGGGATTTGAAAGCCGCCTTTTCAGGATTGAAAAGGCGGCTTTTTTGTTTTCAAGCCGACCCCCGTGTGTTTGAAACATTTGTTTGAAGCGGAAGCGGAAGCGGAACACGAACTTCCCAGAGGATGGCGGTTTTCAAAAAACGATTTTTGTCCTATAAAATTCCTTTTTTCCTTGACTTTTTGCGTTTTCTTTCGTAGTATCCGGAGTAGTCGTAGAGGGTGATGCCGTGTCGTTCAGAGAAAGGAGTCGATATGATGATACCAAGACCACGGCTCAGCGATTTGAAAGGTCAGGCCCCCCTGCTCATTATTTTTTCTCCTTCGCCGGACCATCGCTACTACCAGATGCAGGTCGAGCAGCTCGAGAGTATTCGCCTGGCAATGCAGGATTGCCGTCTGACGGTGGCAGAGGTCTTTGAGCAGGGGCCCGGACGGATCGGTAAGTCTGACCTTTCTGACGACAGATGTGCCCGTTTCCGCGAAAAATTCAATATTTACCCAGGCCAGTTTAAGATTTTTCTGATTGGCAATGATTCAGAGGTGTATCTGGTTTCTGACGATTGCATCTCCTGGGAAGAGCTGATGATGCGTGTCGGCAACGCAGTGGGGAATGTCACTCCGAGCGTCTAAATCTTTGCGGATTTGCGGGATGAACAATGGGAACGGAAGGGGTCTTTGAATAGACCTTCAGCCGGGAGGGCGGCGTATAAAATAAAACTGGTTTTGACAAACCGGTTTTTTTGTTTAATGATTCATAACATGTTCTAAATAAAGGGGTTGCAGTTTTTTCAAAAAAGGTTGTATCCGGTTATGAAGATGGGTACAATACCCACTATGGAACAAGAATAAACCATTTGGAGAATACTTAGATGTGTGATACATGTGGTTGCGGCCAAAAGAGTTTTGAATCAAAGGTAGCCGAAGTTATCGCATCGGTTCGTCCGATGCTTCAAAATGATGGCGGGGATATCGAACTGGTAGGAGTTGATGCAGATCATAAAGTTCGGGTGCGGCTGCAGGGGGCCTGCCGCGGTTGTCCGGGGGCACGGGCGACGCTGAAAATGGGCGTGGAGCGTTTGCTCAAGCAGCGGGTGCCGGAAGTGAAGGAAGTCGTGGCGGTCGATTAGAAGAGGTTTTTTGGGCTTCTTATCGGACTATACGGCTTATAAGTTGCTTATAAAACAAGACTTATGAAATTGAGCCGGAGCGATGAAGTGCCGCTCCGGTTTTCTTTTTTGGCACGAAGTTCGCAGCGTCCTTTGAGAAAGTCAGCCGGTCAATTTGAGGAGGGACTCAGCCGGTAGATTAATATAAACCGTTGTGGATACACGGGGTTACGGATGGTCTCGACCAGTTCGAAGGGGCCGTTTTTGGAGGGGGGCATCACGAGTTTGTTTCCGTTTTGGAGCCGGGGGCCGAGGTATGCAATTCGGTCCAGCCCATAGAGTTTGTAATAACTGTTCTGAAAAGCCAGCCCTAAACGGGAGTCCCAAGCAAGATAGGTAATTTTTTTTCGCCGGCAGTCTTCAACAAACTCCTCGGGTGTGCTGCCGGCAATATTTCGGGTATGTACAAAATTTGCAGACACCCCTGGCGCAAAAAGCTCAAGAAGATGGGGCATCGTCGTGACCAGTTTCTCATCCTTGGAGGCGTTCTTTAGATACCATATCGCCAACTCCTTGAATTCCTGGTCAACCGCGCCATTTCCGAGATTCTGGATAAGATAGGCCTGATTGGCAAACAGCGCCCAACATGTTACGCCAAGAACAGCCGCTGTCCAGCCGACATCCCGTTTTTGGCTGAACAGAAGTTCTATTGCTCCAAAAAGAACAGCCGCGCCGAGACCTATCCACGGAATGGGCGCAGAACGGGGACTATATTTTTGCATTTGCGCAAGTGGTTCGAGCCGGCTGAAAGCGGCACAAAGACAGACCAGACAAATCAGCCCCTGCAGGATCAGAAGAGCTGGTTTGGGAATAGTGATTTTCTGCCGAAACAGATGCCAAATCTGACTGCACCCATAAAGCCAAAGCAGAAAAACCAGCCACGCGATGGGGGCGGCATAGCGCGGGCGGGTTCCTGTGCGGGCCGCATGCAGCAGAAAGTAAATGGCCGTAAAAGAAAAAATGGCGATCAGTTGAGGATGTTTCTTCCACACGGCAAAGAAGCCGGCGGCAAGTAGGCCGACCCACAAGAGGATACTGCTAAGCCAGACCAGCGGGCTTGAGGAAGCCGGATTCGGCTGGAAATAAGGGCCGATTGTAACCTGCTGAAGCAGCCGGGCGAATTGGCCGAAGACCATGGCCTCACCTTCAGCGGCGGCCCGGTAGCTGCTCAGATAATCTCCGCCGCCGCCCTTGTGAGAGAGGATTTGTCCAAGTATCCAAAGGGACACCGGCAGGCCGGCAAGGAAAGCAAGGCCCGCCGACAGCAGCCGTTGGCGAAGGGTGCGATGGGCAAGCAGGTCCCAAACAAAGACCACGGCAATCAGCACAGCTCCCTCGTAGCGAATCATACTGGCGGCAAAGGCGGCCGCATAGGCCCATCGGCCCTTTTCAAACAGCAGATAAAAAGTGAGAAGAAAGAAGAAAATCAGGGGAATCTCGGCGATAGGATGCACCAGCCACGCAAGAACAAAAGGATTGACCAGCGCCGCCAGGGCAAACCAGAAAGCCCCTCGACCGAGGATGCGCTGGGCGATGCGAAACAGCAGCCAGCCGCAAAGCGGATAAAGAATGGCATTCAGCAGCAAACCGGCCGTCAGAATCGGGCAGGGGCCTTTCACGAAACAGCTCAGCGCAATCTGCAGCAGACCCAGCCCGGGCAGACGCTTGAAGCTGGCAGGCAGACGAAAATGAAGAATGTCTTGGGCTGTTTTGACGAAGGCGGGGAAGTCGGAGTTGGGAACGGCCTGGTGGCCGAAATAGAGGATCGACAGGGAAACCCCGAACAGCAGCAGTATTATCTGGGCGGCCGAAGCCGGCTGGAGAATGGCTTTCCGCTGCGGTACGGCGGAAGGGGGCTGGGCGGCTTTCCGGCGGTCGGGCCAGGGGGATTTTCTTTTTTGTCGGGACATCGCAGGCCTTTGGGTTCTGTCTGCCGTCGGTTTGTACAAGAGTTTCCGGTTTTGTTTTGGTTTTCCTTTTGCTGCGGCCGTTTATCTTTGCCGGCCGATTTTCCATTATGCGAGGAGTCTATCAGATTTGGACGGATTCTGCAACGGCCGGGTTGATGCTTCGCCACAATAACGGCCTGGTGTTCGGCTCGAAGCTGTATCGCGGTACAGCGAAAGACTGCGGCCTGCAGCAGGAATTTATAACGCCGTATACGCCGGAAGAAAATGGATTAAGCAACAGTTTTTCTGTAAATTCTCTTTTTGTTTGAATTGACGGTAGGATCCACGTTCTCCTTTTCCGCATTCATGGTCAGGTACCGTTTTCCGGCGATCCGGTCTTCGTCTCCTTCTTTGGTGAAATTCTCAACCGTTGAAGATCGAAATTTTGTTGATTATGTCCCAGCCGTAGTTGAAGGTTCATAGCGGCTCCATTGTTTTAGCCTA
>CALMLO010000069.1 GCA_937868095.1 uncultured Phycisphaerales bacterium
TTGCCTCGGAACCGCCATCTTTTTCAACCTTCAACTATGAAAGGGACACCCTCGGAAAGTTTGCAATAATGGTTATTCTGTCCTAACAGGCATTGTAATACAAATAAATACTTTGCCTGATTAAAGTTTACCTTTTTCCCATCCCCCCACCCCGTACAGGATCAGGTTTCACATTGGGTTCCCAATCCACGGACGAGAGGCTCAAAAATGGTGAAAGGCGAACCACATATTTTTCTGCGGGTAAATAATAAATATTTCCCTTGTCAATATTCCTTCCCAGTCCGATTCGGGCATTGCCATAATATATTTTTTTCAAAAAGCTTCTATGGTGAAAGTTATGATGACAATCCAGATAATGAGCGTTTCGGCACAATGAGGAAGTCAATAATGTACTTATATGTCTTTCGGATCTGAGAGCAAATCTAATACGTGATTTCTAGGAAGCTCCACCTCATCCCAAGAATTAGAACGTGGTTGCATGTTTTCTTTAAAGTTGTCTACTTTAATCAACTTTAGTCCAAACACTTTATCATCTAGCCTATGAATGTTTGAAAATTTTGATATATATGAGCTCTCAAGAATCAAGTAACAAAAACCTAAACAGGATTCAGCCTTATGAAGAGATGAATCGTGAATGATTTTATCAATTCTATCCGGCTTTATGTGTGTTTCCCATTCAAATACCAATTCACCGCGAGAGCCTAAATAAGGAAGATTTTTGCCAGCAACATCAATAAAAATCCTCCTATCATTTTTTAAAATTAGAAATTTGCATGATGCAATTTGCTTGCACTCAGAAGAGACTTGCTCCAAAAGTTTGTAAGCGGCATTACCATATAATGTTCTAGATATTCGTGGCATATTCAAAAATAAATAATATTTACAAACGTTTATCGTTTGCGTCGTTAAAACAAATTTGATTTTTTAACATATAGATAATTCTAGCAAAGAATCTTCCATAGTCTAGAAAATTTAATCCGATGCTTGATATTCACAAAAAAGAAAGACGGTTTAAGGTTTGCTTTAATCAATACAATACAACCTATTTGAATTCTCCCTCTTTCCGTTCATATCCCCTACCTGAAAACTCCTATATATGCATCAACGAAGTAGTATTCAATTACTAATGGATAGACTTTTTCTGGAATGCAGGTGTCACAGGTGTGACAGGGTTAGAGTATGTCCAGCTTTCTACTTCCTGTCTATTTCCTATCTCTCCCAGCGTCACCACAGCGTCTTTGAGGTTCCATTTCTCAGTGCTTACCCAGTGCTGAGCCACTACTCACCCTGTTTAGTTTTTGTCTAATTGTTAAAATAGATAAAATTCAGTGTCTATAAGTTGTTTAATTTCAAGCACTTATAAGCGACAAAAATCATCCAGAAGCCCTTACAAGCAGGAGGCCACAGGTTCAAGTCCTGTACCGCCCACTCCAAAAACCTCATTTTCAATCACAAAAATGAAGTTTTATCTTTCCATACGGCCCATATACTCTCTTGTTGCGCTCTTGATGCCCATCGGCAGCGCAACCCATCCGCCTTTACAGGCGGCCTCTGGGGAGAAAAAGAAAAGAAACCGGTACACCTGTCAAAGGCAGCGGTTTTTTGAAGCGCAAAAAATGTCTGACGCTGCCCCAATAACAAAAGGGATGCCGGATGAACAATCCAGCATCCCCATTCTCCTTAATTATCGGCTTAATACTCGATGCTTTCCGTCAGCGAAAGGTCCTCGAGCCAGTCAGCGGCAAACTGAGCAAAGTCCTGCAGGTCTTCGCGGCAGTCATTGTTCGTATCATGCGGCAGGGGCGTATAGCCGGCCGGATTGGCTTGGGCCGCCAGGCAGGCGTCGGCAAACACACGGATTTCGACGGTGTCTTCATTTTCAAGAGGGATGCTGTCATCCTTCGCCCACAATTTCAGGACATAGGTGCCGGGTGCATTGAACGACGCCTCAGTGATTTCCGAGGACTCTTCCTCCAGGACCACCTCCGCGCCGGCAGGTGCAGACACAACAGACCACAACACGTGACTGGGGACAGCGTGGTATGTAATAGAGCCGTTCAGCGTGACAGCCGCCTGCCCGTCTTCCAGCCAGGTGATAATATTCGGTCCGGCGTTTACCTGGAGTGCCGGAGCCGTGGTAAACGACCATACCGGCCCTTCAAACTCGTTGGGGTCGTCGGCCTTAAAGGAACTGACTTTCCATTCATAAGTTGTATTGTAATCCAGGGCAATCGGCACAGCCGCCTCCGTCGTGGCAGGGTCGCTGTCTAACGCAAGGTCAACTGCCGGATCGACAACCAGCCAGTTAGGATCCGAAGAACCGCTCGTATGAAAACGAAGCACATACTTGACTGGTGTATAGCTGGGCGGTGCCGTCCAGGTCAAATGAGTGGTTACAGGAACACCCCTTGCCCCATCGCCCGGAATCGGATGGCGGGCCTTGACCGGCGGGGCCTCTTCAATCTGCATGCAGTTAAGATAGCCGAGATGGCCGTTAGCGCCGAAAAAGCGGACATACAGGATATTGCCCGCCTGCGGCTCAACGTCAGCCATCACCGCCACCCTGTCCCGATTGTGCTGCGGACTGTTTGGCGCATCTGCAATCTTGAGAGTCACCGAATCCGCCATGGAGGTATAGGTCCCGTCCGTGTAAACCGCATACACCGTCGTATCGTCATCACTGTACTTGTGTGAGCCGAAAAAGATGAGATTGTAGGTCTTCGTCGGGTCCAGACCCTGAATTTCAAAACTCGAAGAGTCGTAAAAATCAATCACCGCCTCAATAATCCCAAGGTTGCCCAGCGCCGCCGCATCAATATCTGTAGCGGCAATCTCCGCCGGAGTGGGCGGATTGGATGTTACGCCTGCCGGGCCGTTGTAACTGTCAGTTCCGCCTGGGATGGAAAAGCCGAAGTCAACGGCGGTGGGATTGCCGTCAATGTCGAGCAAATCGGGATAGTAGGCGCCGCTCCAGACGCTGGTCCAGTAATGGCCCTTCGAGTCGGGGCTGGGCGTGGTGATGCCCCGCCAGGAGGAAGAATTGCCGAAATCAATAAGGATGATTTGCCCCGCGGCCGAACCGGCCGTCCCCAGCCCGACGGCAAACAAGGCCATCCAATACAGTCCTTTTCTGATGTTCTTTGTTTTCATAGCGTTCTCCATTTCTTTTGAACTTTATCGGCGTTTCCAGGCCAGCAGCCCGCCGACGGCAAGCAAAGCCAGACACGCCGGTTCCGGCACTTCATCGATCTGCAGCGCGTTCAGATACCCTTCTGAACCCGTGGCGCCGGCAAACTTGACGTACAGAATGTTGTAGGTCTGCGGCGCCAGGCCGGTGAGGACGGCCACCTTATCCCGATTATGCAGCCACGGAGACTGGGCATCCTGCACATCCAGACTGACGGAAGCGACCAGCGTTGAAAACGTGCCGTCTGTGTAAATGGAATAAACGGTCGTCGTATCCGGGCTGTATTTGTGCGAGCCGAAAAACGTGAGGTTGTAGGTCTTCGCCGGGTCCAGACCCTGAATCTCAAACGTCGAATTGACATAGTAGTCCATCGCTGCTTCTTTGATGCCGAGGTTGCCCAGTGCTGCTGCATCAATGTCGGTAGCGGCAATCTCCGCCGGAGTAGGCGGATTGGACGTTACACCCGCCGGGCCGTTGTAGCTGTCGGTTCCCCCGGCCGATGAGAAACCGAAGTTAATACTCGTGCGATTGCCGTCGATGTCGATTAAGCCGGGATAGTAAGCGCCGCTCCACACACTGTTCCAGTAATGCCCGTTAAGGTCAGGGCTGGGCGTATCCACCCCGCGCCACGAAATCGCATTTCCAAGATCAATCAAAATGGTAGTTGCCTGCAGCGGGACGGCAAAAACCAGCCCTAAAGCAATCAGGGCCGTACAGACTGAAACTTTTCTAACAGTTTTTGTTTTCATCCTCTTCTCCTGTTCTGAGCCGAACGAATGCCGTTCTCAAACCCAACCATTGGGTTCGACGGTTGCTGAAGGCAGACGGCTCTGTTCTCTGCCCTTTCTCAACCACTGTTTATTTTTGTCGGAACCTATCGATGCTGTTTTGTCCGGTTGTCCTACCGGCGAACTCTTGTTAAAATCAACTCCGGCCGGCCGAATAAAGCCCAGTCATACGAAATATCATCATCCGATTCCGTTACCGCCAGCGTAAGAAATCGAACCGACTCTGCTATGGGAATAGTCAGCTCGACCGGTTCGTCCCGGCTGGACAATTCCTTATGGAACGCTTGCTTTCCGTCTAAAAACACCCAGAATTCAACCTTGGAGCGGTCTGCCTGAAATCCGCCGGCGGCACCCGGCAGAGCCGGCCTGTTCTTCAAGGCATCCTGGACAGTCTGGGAGATGCCCGCAAGCGAGTGAAAGGCGGCAATCGAAAGACCCGGCAGACTCTTTCGTATTTCTGAAAGGTCGAACGTAATGCCCTGGTTGGAATGAATTGTGATTGCCGGCTGCTCAGCCGTTCCGTACACAACAGCCCCCAACTGCAAAGGCGTGCGGTCGTTGGGAGTGCCCTGATGAAAAGCGCCGTTGAAGATATAGCCCCACAATCGTCCGCTTGCGTGCGGGAAAACGACGGCCTGTCCTTCCGAGGTAATGGGGGTCTTGCCCCCGCCGGCACCCGGGATAAATACTCCGTCAATAAACGGATGGTCAACCTTTTGATAGCCGGCGGACCCCTCGAAAGGATAACAGTTCAGCAGCTGATTTTGCGGTTTGCCGGTGGTCGTTTCAATTCCGCCGTTGAGCAGACCGCCTTCAAAACCGCTGCCGCCTCCGACGATGTCCGCCAGACTCAGCGACATCCTGCCGCGCCAGACCATCCGGCTTTCAGAATGAATGGACCGGACAAAGGATTCGTCTTGAATGGGGATGCTGACCACTTGGCCGGTGCCGGCCTGATACTGAATCGCCTTTTTTTCAGGTACAATTTGACGGCTTTTGAATTGACCTCGGGAGCCGGTAAATAATTCGACGGTGCCCTCCAGCACATGCAGCTCCGAAAAGCCGTCCTTGCGGGCCAGCACACCGAATTCAGTCCCATGATCGAGAAACTGCGAATAGGGTGTTTCGACTTTGAACCCCAGCCCCGTTTTAGAGACGCGGCTGTACAATCGCCCATACTCAACAAACATCCCTGATGAATGGACAGCAAAACAGGCCGGCCCCTCAATCACCACCTCAACGCCGGTATCATATCGGATTTTGACGATTCCCTCTTTCAGGGCCAGCGGCTCTTCATCCGTCCATAAACGGCTGCCGTTTTCCGGCGGATGGGCAGGGCGGCTCCATTGGGCATTCAACTGATCGACCAGTGTCGCCACATCAGCGGCGGCAGGGCGGTGAGGGAGCACCTTCGCAAATAGAATCAGCAGAACAATCGCCGCCGCATTGGCGGCCAGCCAGAAAAGAGGGAACTTGCTGGTTTTCGTTTTTTTCTTTTCAGGCAGAACTTCCTTTTGTGCCGGCTCATCCAGCACCTCTTCGCGGGGGATTTCGACGGCCGGGGCGGTTTTTTCCTCTTCAGCCAGAAGATGCAGCAGCATATCCTGCCGGCCGGCCGTATCGTTCAGAGTCGAAGGAATTTCTACGCTTCCCAGCGGCGACAGCTCCGTGCATAACTCCATCAAATCAACATACTCGCGTATTTTGCCCACCTGTCCTTTCAATATGCCGTCCAGCCGTTCCATCTGTTCGGGCAGAATGTCTCCCTGCAGGGCCAGCAGCACCAACTCTGTAAACTCGAATGGCTCGCGGCGGTTATCCATTGGTTTCCCAAAGCAAAAGGGTCTGGTTAATGCACCGGCGAAGAGAAGTGTGAATCCTTGCCATAACCTTATAAATCCCCATTTTCGACAGGTTCAGCCGTTCCGCGATTTTGCTGTAGCTTAAATTGTTTTCATAGTGCATCGACAGCATCTGACGGTCGGATTCTTTGAGTTTTTTTAAACACCCCTCCAGCGCCTGAATTCTTTTGCTGGAGCGGGTTTCCGCCCGCCCCAGTTCTTCGCTGATCTGCTCGTAAACCTCCTGGCTCAGGAACAGGCGGTTTCGGCCTTGTTTTTTCCGATAACTAAGGATCCTGTACCTGGCGATGCCGATTCCCCACGCGGCAAAGTTGCTCCCCTTTTCAAAGCGGTCAAACAGACGCCACATCTCCGCCGCTGTCTGCTGCATAATATCCTCCGCATCAGACCGGCGGTGAACCATGCTGAGGATATACAAAAAAATCTTTTTCTGCTCTCGGGAATAAAGCTCGATGAAATGTGTTTGTTCCTGAAAACTCATAGACGCCTGAACCCATCCTGCTCCGGTCAAAAGGATTTTTAATGCAAATACCGCTCCATATAAGTAGAGCCCGCTCTTGCCGAAATTAGAGGGAAAAAATCAAAATTATTCGGGAATCCCTCGCCCGTCAGCGTCTTTCGGCATCTATATTGTCCTGTATTGCGTTTTTAGAGGCCGTCCACTCCTTGTTCGACCCTTCGAAGGCGGTTTTTCAGGGCCTTGCCTTGGCTAAGTACCGGATTAAAAACTTGCCGTCAGCCAATGTTCAGCAAATTCAAGCAAATCCAGTATGTCAATGCTGCCGTCTTTGGGATTGCTGATATCATAATCCGCAGCCCAATTCGCATCGCCGGCGCTGCTGAGCCACGAAGCGGAACACAGCTCGAAATCGAGAAGATTGACCCGGCAGTCGCCGTTGAAATCCCCAGCGATGGCCGCGGTGCACTCAATCTGGTCCATCAAAAGTTCGGCCTGGGCCAACTGGTCGGCAAATAAACAGGTTTCAACGGAATCCAGCCGGGCCAGTTTCGCTGGATTGGCCTGATAAACCTTTCGCAGGGTGTACAACCTTACCGGCAGTCTCAGATCGGCGGCTGTGTAGCGAAAATCGGGTTTGATATATTCTTTCCGAAGGGCCTGCGTCATTTCGAGATACAAATAGCCGTCTTCCTCGGTGGGCTCAATGATAGTCCCTTCGCCGTAATCATTCCACGTCACAATCTGCACAATGGCCGCCTGGCTTTGCAGCGCTCGTTTGAAGGTATAGGCATAAGTGGAAGTTCCATAAGAGCCGTACGAACCCTCCTTATCAATATACCCATACGATGAACCTGTGCCGGCTTCTTCGTAAATGTCGTGAAACCTCGGAAAAGCCGCGCCGATAAAATAGTCCCACCCCAAAGAAACTGCCCGCCCGTAAAAAGCGTCAAGGCGAGTGCTTACGCCCGCAGTGCCATACGAAGGTTCCGGCCAGCCGAATTCACCGGTGCGCAGCGTCGCCGGCAGAGCGTGATACTGCAAGGGGAAAAAATGCGGCTTTGGATTCAGCCCTGCAAACAGACTGCTCCATTCGGCGGAGGTAAAGAATTGCGGCCCGAAACAAAGAAGCACCGGCCGGCCGTCGATTTTCAGATAAGAGGAGTCGGAAAAATAGCGTTCTTCCAGCCATTCCATCACTTCCACCCCATGGGCGACGGCCTCGTTTCTGTTTGCAAAGCGGCCGTTCTCCAGCATATGCTTCACCGTCTGGTCTTCATAACAGATGGCGAAGGTCAGATTTGCCCTTTTGAGATACGGCAGCAGAGCATTGAGGGCATCGCGGATCCGCCCGTAATCCCAGAACGACTCAATGCCGTACCAGTCGGCAATGATGCCGTCGATTCCGCCAAACTTCATCAGCAAGGCCTGTGATGCTGACAAATGCGGGTCGCTCGAATCATAGGGACCAAACAAAGGGCGGTAATGGGAGGCGATACTCGTTGGCGGGTTGAAATGATTCATGTGCCAGTGCCAGCCCCAGGATCCGCTGACAGGTTTAGACTGATACCACGGCATATAGTGGGCCATGATTGTCGGAGCAGGAACATCGGCATAGGCCGCTTGCCAGCACAAGAGGATAATTGCAGCAGCCGCCCATCTTTTTTTCATAAACCCTCCAGCAATTTTGCCGGAAAAAACAGATTACGGTTTCAGCAACCAGTTTCTATTCTATCAGAACTTCCTCTTATTTCAAGTGTTTCTTGACAGCAGCAGGTTGAATGAATTATTCTGAGCAAGCCGAAAATCGGCGATTGTAGGCCTTGAACCGACCGGAAGAGCTCTGAAAGGAGAGCAAAAGTGAGGATGAAATTTGGTCAAAAGGCGCAATTTTTTTTGGCGGGGATTCTTATGACAGCGGGCTGTGCCGGCCGACAAGTCGAATACATTGCTCATCGGGGCGCTTCCTATGAGGCGCCGGAGAATACCCTCTCGGCGGTTCGGCGGGCCTGGGAGGTGGGGGCGGATGCGGTGGAGGTGGATGTGCATCTGACCGCTGACAATCGGCTGGCGGTCATTCACGACAAAGATACCCACCGCACGGCAGGGGTGGACTGGCAAGTCAGTCAAAAAACCCTCCGCGAATTGCAGTCGCTGGATGTCGGCCGATGGAAAGCGGAGCGATTTGCCGGCGAACGGATTCCCACGCTCGAAGAAGTGCTCGATTTGGTTCCGCCGGGAAAGCGTTTGTTTATCGAGATAAAATGCAAGGGTGAAATCCTGCCTTTCCTCGAAAAAGCCGTTTCCGAAAGCGGCAAGCGCGCCCAGGTTGTGCTGATTTGTTTCGATCCGGATGTGCTTGTCCAGTGCAAACAGCAGATGCCGGATATTCCGGCCTATTGGCTGGTGGGGACGGAAAAAGACAAGAACACAGGGAAGCCCGTTCCGCATTCAGCACAGCTGCTGTCCGCGGTCCGGGAAAAAAGTCTCGACGGCTTAGACGTCCATTATGAAGGTCTCTGTGAGGATTTTGTGAAAGCCGCTCGCAAAGCCGGCCAGGACCTCTATGTTTGGACGGTGGATGACGGCCGCACGGCGAATCGTCTGATTCAATGGCGTGTAAAGGGCATTACAACCAATCGTCCGGACCTCCTCGAAAACCTCAGCGCAGCTCAGCCGTAAAAACCCCTTCTACGGAATCAGCTCATTAACTTTTTGCAGGGCGCGGTAGTGTCTGAGGCGGGTCAGATTCCTCAGAATATAACGGATGACATCTGCCCGGCTGACCAAACCAACCAGAACTCCGTCCTTAACGATGGGAACACGCCGGAAGTTGTTATGAAGCAGGCATTCGCAGATTTCGAATACACTGTCTTCCGGCGAAAAGGTTGTGATGTCTGTTGTCATAATTTCTCCCACCTGGCTGGGGGGCAGATTGTCGCCATAGAAATAGGGCATCAGGTCTTTTTCCGTAATAATACCCACCAGAACCATGCCTTCATTAACGACAGGCAGACCGGTGAGAGAATAGTCCGCCATCAGGGAAAGTGCCTCTCCAATCGAGTTTTCGGGACGGATAGTAATCAGCCCCCGCGTCATCAATTGCCGGGCTGTAAAATCCCTCGGACAGCCCAAAGAACCTTCCTCTGTCGGAAGCGGCAGGAACTTATGAACGTTCACACGAACAAGGTCTGTGCGGCTGATGACGCTGATTACCCTGCCGCGGTGGGTGATGGGGACCCGGCGGAAGGGATGGGTCAGCAGACAGCGGCAGATTTCCTCCAGAAGGGTTTCCGCAGGGTAGGAAATAACATTGCGCTGCATATAACGCTCCACCAGGCCGCTGGTGGTTTGCTTTTCGTAAAGCAGCGTCAAAAGGTCTTTTTCCGTGATAATGCCTTCCAGACGCATGGATTTGTCCACCACCGGAAGCCCGCTGATATTCAAATCAACAATGCAGGACAGGGCCTGATAAAGACGGGTCTGCGGCGTGACGGTAATCACACCGTATTTAATAACGTCAATGGCCCGCTTGGCATCCGGCTGCATAAAACAAGGGGGTATATGGACCGCTGTTTGCGGCTGCATTTTTCTATCTCCTGACTTGTTCAAGGAACCTTTGGTAATTCTATCGACCTATTCCGGCCGGCATATAACAGAAAAGAATGCTCTTTATCGGCTTGGTTGGCGGCAATCTTTTGGAAGATTATTTCCCTTTTTTAAAATTGGATTTATACTGAATGATTATAAGACACAGGAAATCCAAGGAAGAAGCGAGGAACTATGGAAACGCCCGAACAAACCAGCCGGCCTGTCAAAACACCTGCCGAAAGCAGAGTACAAACCTGGTTCTTGCTGATGCCCAACCAGGCCAATCCGTATGGCACGGCCTTCGGCGGGGCCATTGTAGCCCAGATCGATATGGCAGCTTCAATGGCGGCTCAGCGGCATGCCGGCGGGACGGTGGTCACCGCCGCCATTGATACCATCTGCTTTGAACGCCCGATCCAGATTGGCGATCAGGTCCTGCTGGAGGCCACGGTGACCTACGCCGGCCGTACTTCGATGGAAGTGGCCGTTGAAGTCTATTGTGAAAATCCTGCCCAAAGACGCCGAGAGCGGACAACGACGGCCTATCTGACCTTTGTGGCGGTGGATGTTCAGACCCAAAAGCCGCGGCCGGTGCCGATCCTCCAGCCGCAGACCCCGGAAGAAAGAAAGCAGTTTGAGGAGGCCCGCATTCGGGTGCAGACCAGACAGCAGCTGCGCCGCAGGAACAAGCCAGGACCGCAGCAGCCCCCTTTTTCTGCCGGGACATGAGAAGTTTTCCATCTCAGTTCTTGAAAAAAGCCGCCTGCGTTTTGATGCAGGCGGCTTGAAAAAGTAAGACAGACTGGATTTACTTGGTTTCGGCCTTCAGCCGCGGCTGAGGCGGCAGAGGCGACGTAAAAACAGTATTGGCCAGATGCTTCTGCTCCTCTTCGGTTAGAACGGCTCTTCTGACCAGAGAGGGGGTAATAAAGATAACCAGTTCGCTGTTGATTGTGCTTTCTCCTTCCGAACGGAAGAGAAAGCCCAGCAGCGGCAAGTCCCCCAGCAGCGGGATTTTGTTGATTTGCTGGGAAACATCCTGCTTTTTGAGTCCGCCGATAACAACGGTCTGGCCGTCCTGAATCAAAGCAGTGGTTGCTGTTTCCCGGCTGGCAATGATGGGCTGCGGGATGGGATTGCTTATACCGGTGATTACCACTTCGCCCGTGCGGACGCTGAATTTAGGATTGAGAAAGAGACGAATCAGTCCGTCGCGCGTCAGGTGCGGTGTCACACGAAGTTCAATGCCGACCTCCCGAAACGCCGTTGTGCCGATCTGGCCGCCGCCGCTGCTTTCCGTCAGTTCCTGATACGGAAATTCTTCTACAATTTTGATTTCGGCCTCCACGTTGTCCAGCACAAGGATTCGCGGATTGGCCAGCAGTTTAGCCCGGATATCCTCCTGTTTAGCCCGCAGGGCGGCGTCAAGCCGGACATGGTCATTAAGGATGCCGAATCGGAAGAGACCGTCGGTGCTGGCGGCCTTGCCGACATCGCCGGAGAACACACCTGCCATGGACGGAGTGGTTTGAGTGCCTTCGACGACATTGCCGATAGTGCTGTTCAGTGCTGAGCCGTTGGTGTACTGGGTCCCTTCAAGATCATACAGGGTGTTGGTGCCCATCTGCCATTCAACTCCCAAATCCATGTTCGCCTTGGAGGAAATGTCGTAGATTTTGGCTTCCACCAGAATCTGCTGCGTGATGCGGTCGATTTCCTCAATAAAGGAATCGATGGCTTTGATTTTGCTTTCCACATCCGTCACAATAATATTGCTGGTGCTGGGGTTGGCGGAAATCGAACCCTGTTCCGTGATGAATTTGCGAAGGGTGGCTTCAACTTCTTTGACATCGGCATACGTGATACGGTAAACCCGGCTGATGATTTTCTCACGGACATCCACAAGCTCGCTGGTCGGCATGACCCGAATCATATTTTCCGTGGTGACATAACTGTAGCCGTGGGCCTCAAGGATGTTGGTGAGCGCCTCGCCCAGCGGAACATCGTTCAGCGTAGCCGTAACCATGCCTTCCACTTTGGGGCTTTTGATGATGTCCACGCCGGCCTGCTGGGCCATAATGCGAAGCACATCCTCAATGGGAGTATTCCGAAAATCCACACTGACCGTCTGCAGCATCCGCTTCTGAACAGGGCTGAGCCGTTCGGCCCGGGTGGGAGGTTCTTCGTTTTCCAAATCTTCTTGACTGTCTGCGGCAGAGACCGGCAAAATCAGGAGCAGCACAAACAGGCCGATTGGCCAAAGGGCCCTCTTTTCTGTCTTTTCCATCCTGGTCATCCTTTCGTAAATGATTCCCTAAGGAGTACTATCGCTGAACCGTCTGGGTCCATCGCCGTCCTTCTTTCTCAAACTCCACGGCGTCCTTCGTTATGCCCACAATCTTAATTCCGTTGTAAGTGTCGCCGACAACGACAATTTGGTCTCCGATAATGGCGGAGGGTCGGGTCTGGCTGAACACAATGCCCCGTACAATGCACTCAAGCGGCGCGCCATCGGCTGTTTGGCCCGCTGCCTGAGGAGCCATCGGGTCCCGTACTTCCTCGGGCCATGGTTCCGGTCGGCTCCATGAAATCTGCGAAGACACCGACGCCGCAGGCGATGCTTCCGCAGCGGCAGGTACCTTTTTTTTAGGGGAGGATGCCGGCGTGCTGAGTACAAAAAACAGAACGGCAGCAAAAATCACAGACAGGATGCCTGCCAGAATCAGCATCTTCATCTGCCGGTCCTCTTTTTTACTTTTCTTGCGGCTGTGCCTGGCGGATGGAGGACGTTTTTCTTTGGGAGCAGAACGGGCGGCGGGAACGGTTCCAGATTCCGAAGCCCCTGACGGCGCAGGAATAGGCTGCGGCCCGTAAGGATACGCACCGGATGCAGGAGCCGGAGCCGATTCTGCGGCTGCTTCTTTGGGCGCAGCCGGCGGGCTCGGAGCTTCCTCAAATATGAACGCAATTTTCTTGTGCAGGGCAGTTCGGGCTTTCATAGGTTAACTCATCGATTAAAGATTGATATTCCAGCGCTCCGAAACTTTGCGGTGCATAGGTCATGACGGTCTGACCGGCACTGGGGGCTTCGGCCAGACGGACATTGCGATGAATGACGGTTCGAAACACCAGCGAACCGAAATACGCACGCATCTGCTCTTCAACCTGCCGGCTCAGCAGGGTCTGACGCTCCACGAGGGTCAGCAGAATCCCGCGGATGTACAGGTTCGGGTGGAATCGTTCACGGATGACTTCTACCGTTTCCATCACTTGACGGAGACCTTCAATAGCATAATACTGGGTCTGAACGGGAACGATCAGTTCGTCAGCGGCAACCATCGCATTCAGAGTCAGCAGATTCAGCGAAGGCGAACAGTCGATGACGCAGTAATCAAAATTGCCGGCAATCTCTCCCAGCAGCCGACGGAGCACATATTCCCGTCCATCCATTCGCATTAGTTGCGATTCTGCCCCCGACAGCAGCACATTGGCCGGTGCCAGCTGAAGCGTCGGAAGCCGGCTTGACGGCAGCAGGATTGGCCCGAGCAGAGCCGGCGGATTCACCAGCGCCTCATAAATAGTCTGCTCAAGTGCATCGGGCTGAAAGCCCAAAGCCAGGGTTGCGTGTCCCTGCGGGTCCAGATCAACCAGAAGCGTCCGATAGCCGCGTCCGGCCAAACCCGCGGCCAGATTGACCGCAGTCGTCGTTTTTCCGCACCCTCCTTTTTGGTTGGTAATGGCTGTTGTTTTCATAGAGAGGAGTCCTCCTTAGGTCCAAGTGATACTGCTTTAGCGGATGAATCCGGCTGGATGAAAAAAGTCACCAGCAGATTGGCCGAATGCTGTTTGGACTGCTGGCGGGCCTGCTGGATGGCGGCACTTTCCACAAAGACAGCCGGCCTGCTGCGCTCCAGCGCATTGATAAACGAAGCAAACTGCTGGAATGAGCCGCGAAAAGAAATGTTCATGCAGATTCGCTTGATTTTGGGCTGCTGAGATGGTTCGTCGGACCAGTCATTCTCACGGATTTTTCCGGCATATTCGCTCAAACTGTACGTGTTAGCCAGCCGGCTGATTTCAAAAAGGATTTTGTCCTGCTGTCCCGCCGGCACAAGAAATTCTTCGATCCGGTCCCGCAGGTTGGCCAGCAGTTCCTCCTGACGCTGCCGGCTCTCGGGCTGAGAGGCCATCCGAGCCATGCTCACCTGGTCGTTGCTGGCTGCCAGTTCCTGATGAACGGCTTTGTATCGCTGTTCCTGCGGCACCAAAACCAGCCAGTAAAAACCCAAAACCAGCATCAGCCAGGGGCCCCACACACACCCAGCCGCAATCCAGTATTTTTGATTTTTGAAAATTGCAGGCATCCGAAACCCTACCTTTGTTCGATTAGCGGACAATGAATTTCATACAGAATCAGATTTTGAAAATCGAGATTGGTTTCCTGCCGCGATTGAATCTGAATTGCCTGAACGGCAGCAGAAAGAAATGGCGCTGAACGCAGTTTTTGAATATAACTGTTGACGGCCTGATCGCTTTCCGGCCGGTTCGGAGCCGCCAGAGTCAGCCGCAAGGTTCGCTGAATGGTCTGGACATAATTGACCTGATTGGTTTTTGGGTCGGTCATTTTGCGGCGGAGGGGCTGATAGGCAAAATTCAGTTCTGTGAAGAATACCGCCGGCGGCAGGGCTTCCACCAGTTCGAGCAGCATCGGCGAAAGCGGCATTTCCAGCCGCAGCGAATCGGTAATATTTTTGATGGAATGACGGGCATTCAGTATCTCCTGCTGCACCGTTTCATAGTATTGAAAATCCTTGGAATGTTCGGCGATATGCTGGAGATTCTGCTGGTGTACCATCTGCTCGGTTTTAAGAAGAGCAGCGGTATGCAGCCAGCGGGCGGCCAGCAGCCCGGAAGCCAGAAGCGGAATCAGGAAAGGAACGGCGGCCAGCACCGTAACGCCCGGCCGGCTCCGCTTCGGCAGTCCCTGTCCATGCAATAAGTCGATTTGAAATCGCATCAGCAAGTCCTCATGGCCAATCCGGCGGCGACCGTCAGCGCCGGGCCGGCAAGTTTCATCAAGGCCTCCTGGGGCGGCGGGGCCTGAATATTCAGAAAGTGAAAAGGATTGAACACCTCGACTTCCAGTCCCAGCCCATCGGCCAGAAGATCCGTAAACGGACGGCTCAGCGCCCATCCGCCGGAGAGATACACTTTTTTCACTTCACTGCCCGAATTCTGCGCCAGATAGTACCGCAGCGTATCCGTAATATCAGCCAGACAGCGGGCGCAAGCCGTCTTCATGGCCGTCGCCACCGCCGGCAGAACGGACTCCTCCTGCCCGAAAAGCGACTGGCGAATAATCCCTTCATTCAGACCGGTCTGCTGCTGAATCGAAGCGGCTATGTTTGAGCCGGCATAGGTCAAATCGCGAATGAACGGGATGCCGTTTTCTCCCAGAATAGTCACAGTGATAAAACGATTCCCCAGATGTACCAGCGTCCGGCAGGTCTGCTCCTCCTGCGGGATGCAGTGGCAAAGACAATTCATGGCGGCCAGCCCTTCCACATCCATCAGCATTACCTTGCCGCCAGCTCTGTGAACAAGCCGAACGGTACGTTCGACGGCGTCCTGCATCGCCGCTGTCAGAAATCCCTGATGACCTTCGGCGGTGGAACGGACTGTTTGGAAGGCCACGATGCTCTGGTCTGCCTCAAAAGGGCTCATCTGCTGGGCTTCCAGTTCAACGGCATTGCGGATGGATTCCTGCGGAATCAGAGGAAAACGGAAAGGCCGCGTAACTACTTCCGGCCCGCTCTGGGCGCAGACGACATAGGGGATTTTTAAACCGGCGCTGTTCAGACACCGCGAAATGGCTTGCACGGTTACGGTTTCCTCCGTCTGGCCGCTGTTCTGCTGGCAGGGCTGTTCAAACTGGCAGGCGCCGGTGGCCGTAAACTTCCGGTTGCGCCAGCTGCCTTTGACCAGTTTGATAAACGAAGAACCAATATCCAGCCCGGCCCATTCGATGGGGTTCACTTCCAGCCGTTCGAGCAGATTTTGATACTGATGTTTCAGGGCTGCCAGCATAGGGTTTCCCTATTTCATTCTTTCAGTTCAGTTACCGTTTCGGTCCAGGCACCCGGCAAGGGTACATATTTGCCTTTCAGCCAGA